>JAEUSB010000010.1 GCA_016788865.1 Leptospirales bacterium | reverse complement strand
AAAATCAGTCGTGGAAGGAGATCGTCAGGACAAGCTGCTTGTAGGTTTGGATTTGATTCCGTCCACGTATGACTTGATGGACGTGGAAGGAACGCCCGCAGACTATCACAAACGATTCTACAACGGCATTGCTCCATGCTTTGATAAGTACGATTTCATCATCTTCGATTGCCCGCCAAATCTGTACAGTACGGCGCAGGCTGCTGTATTTGCCAGCACAGAACTCTACGTGCCCTGTAATCCGGATGAGCTCAGTCGTGAAGGTCTGAGCCTTCTGGAAAGAAAGTTAAGCGAATTTAGAAAGCGCAGCGAGCCGGATCAAAGGAAAATGATCGATTACAAGTTTCCGGTTATCAAAGGTGTCATCTTCAATTCGGTGCCGTCTAACGTAAAAAATGACTCGCGACGAGACATTACGGAGAAAGTGAATTTTCTAAAAAAGAACTCTGGATCATTTGATGCAACTTCAAAGGTCTTTACAATCACAGTGCATCACACCGTAAACGTGCCTCAGTCAGTCACGCATCACCTCCCCGTAATAATGGAGCCCGGGAAGGGGGCATCGCTTGCGGGAATCAAAAAGGAGTACGCGGCTCTTGCAAAATACATTGCAACAGGAGAAAAACAATGAACCTCCAAACAAAACTGAAGAGAATTCTTGATCTTCTGGAGAAGAATCCTGGGGCGTTGGCATTCGTTGGAAAAGAAGCGAAAGCCTTGGAGCCAAAACTCACCGCAATTCTCGATTCGCTTGAATCATGGAATGGCACCGATCCGTCGGCATTCGCGGAAATGGAGATCGCCCTTGCGAAGGTAAAAGTCAAGGGAATCCCCAGCCTCAATGCCAGGCTCAAGAAATTCGGCTTTGCTATTAATTCGGCAAGCAAACAGGATAAGACCACCTTCTTAACCAAAGCTGCAAAATCAAAAGAAGCGCGTGCCATCGTTGCCGAACTTACAAAACCCGAGCCCAATCCGATTGAAGAGGCATTCTACGAATTGGCAAAGCTAACATCCGGGGCAGACGCACGGATTCAAAAACTTCCAGATGCGGAGATGAAGAAATGGCTAACGTATCTGCAAATCAAAGCGCCAACCAAACCCGGGAAAAAAGCCTTTGACCGTAATCAGGCTAATCAGCTAGTTAGCGCGCGCGTCAGAGATACCGGGCTCAGGATTCGCAACTAATGCCTGTCCGCAGTGCGGAAAAAGATATTCATAAGTTTCTCGCGGCGCATCCTTACCTGATCGATGCACGCTTCAAGGGAGCCAGGACAGAAACGGAAATTTCCGCGAAAGGTGGCCGGTTGGACATATTGATTCAGAAAGGGCGAAAGCATACGATTGTCGAACTGAAGAAAGTTGCCCTGGATGAATCTGCAATAGTTCAATTGGAAGACTACGTCGCCATGTTTGCAGACAAATTTAAGCTGACCAGTTATCATTATTTGGTTGGGAAGAGTCCGAAAGATATTGTTCGATTTAAGAAACGAGTCGCCCTGGCATCCTTCAAAATCCACATCCGACTCCTGGGTTTGCAAATTCCTCTGTCGTTCGCTTTTGACGAGCAAACGCGTTGCTACCAGGGTGCCTCACCTGGCAGTCTAGGCAATCCCGTCAGTTTCATTTTATGACCCCCGCGCCAGGGATCAACCGAAGCGTCCCCGCGAGGGCGAGCCCGGCCGCGCAGCGCGCGGAGGCGCCCTTTGGATTCTTTGGCGCACAAAAAAAGCCGCTCGCGCAGCTTCCTTCTGGTAATGCTCCCCCGCCTGGGCTCGAACCAGGGACCTAGTGATTAACAGTCACGCGCTCTACCGACTGAGCTACAGGGGAGTGTTGGGAACAAGGCTCGCGCAAGGGGGCCTGGGGTCAAGTTCGAATTCGTTGCAGGCTCACCAAAACCTTGTGCGCAGAGACGCGGCTCGAATTGCATGACAGCCGGCGGCCAATTGGCGGAACTGGCAGGGGTTTACGGGCCTCCGGGTCCTCGACAAACTCGATTTAATTCATGAAGCGCTTCCTCTATCCTGCATTGATTTTCGCTTATGCCCTGGCGCTCCGGATTCACGGGATTGAAGAACATTTTCAGCTCTTTTCCGACCAGATTCGCGACTGGAAAATCGTCGGTCAGGGTTTTCTGGATCTCCCGCTGCATGGAACGCCGCGCAATTCCGGGGGATTCTCGCATGGCCCAATCTTCTACTGGATACTCTGGCTTTCGCGCCAAATCATTGGGCCGCTGACCAATCAACTGCCGCACGCTGGCGGAATTGGTGTGGCAATCTTCTACGCCCTGTCCGCTGCGGCACTGTATCGGGCCTTCCTGCAATTTTCTTCTCTTGTCTTTTCAACTGTTGCCATCCTGTTTTTGATCTCATCTCCCTGGGAGGCCTCGTTCTCAGGCAATACTGCCTGGAATCCTGGTGTTGCCACAGCCCTTGTGAACTTTGCCTTCGCGGCATTCCTGGGCGCAAAAACATGGCGGGGGCGATTGCTTGCGCTTGTGTTTGCCTGGCTGGCATTTCAGGCACATTTCCCGGCCATATTTGTCTTCCTGGGGCTATTTGCGGGTTCCATTCTGATTGAGTTTCGTGACGCCGGCGCAAAGAAATCGAGGCAGCTTGTTTTTCTAACGTTAGTCGGAATTCTAATGCTCGAAATTCCGTATTTCATTTGGGTGGGGCAAGAAGCATCCGCTGGAAGTCCCGTGGAAGACAGTTTGCGGCAGGTGTTGCAAGATCCCGCAACTGCGCTGCATCCCATAGGCGCCTTTCGATTCCTGAAAGATGGCGCTATCTTGCTCTTATTCGAAGACGGAGGAGTCTTCAAACGTTATGCGGTCATACCGGTATTGCTTGTAGCTCTGGGTGTCTGGAGATTCAGGAGCAATATCCGTTGGATGGCTGTCGGATTTCTTCCGGTCCTGTTTGCGCTGGCTGGCTATTCGATTTCGCAAATCCCGCTCGATGCGTATCACCTGGTCACGCTGATGGCAAGCTTTGTCCTCCTGTTTGTGCTGGGAGTTCGAGGCATTTTCAAAGGCAGTCGAATTCCTCTCTGGATCTTGCTTGTCTATATTCTGGCACAGCAGTCGGGTCGCTTTGAGCGCGCACCGACCGATCGAATGGAATCGTACGGGTCACTCGTGCGCGGTGCAAAAGCCATCATTCAATCCGGAAAGAAGTTCAGCCACGTTGAATTTGATGAGTCCCGGACAGATCCGCTCTTTGTCCTGGAGTGCCTGGGAGCGCATGCAACACCAGGAGCCGCCGTCGTTTCTATCAAGAGCGGCGGGGAAGTCGAATGGCGCGAGTGATGGACAAGATTCAGGAAAGGGCTTCCGCTTCCGTCTCGCAAAAAGTCACGTTCTGATTGAGCAGCAGCTTCATTCGATTCTGCGCACCCAGGAGTCGAAACGATCCACCCTTTTCTGCCAGTGCATGCGCGGCTTCAATAAGGACACCGTAACCGGATGAATCGAGGAACGTTACGCTGCGCATGTCGATTACGATCTTGCTGAATCCGCTGCTTGTCCGGGCCTGAATTGCCTCCCGGAGTTCCGGGGCGCCCATCATTTCAATCTTGCCTTTGGGTCGCAGGATTGCAATATCACCTTGAGTTTCGGCGACAATTTCCATGGCCGTATTCCGAATGATCGTCCAGCCCTGTCAACGCTTGCGATACGTCTCCAAAGCAATTTAAAACAACGTTAGAGAGCCTCTCTCACCAGGTTTGCCTCGGCCTTATTCTCCGCTGCCGGGAGCGTGAACCAGAAACGTGAACCTTTACCGGGCGTGCTTTCTGCGCCGATTGTTCCGCCATTTCGCTCGGTAAATTCGCGGCACAAAATCAATCCCAGTCCACTTCCCATTTCCGCGTTTGTTCCTGGTGTGGAAGAATTCTTAACTCCGGCGCGAAAAAGCGAACGAGCCTTCTCCTCCGGCATCCCGGTTCCAGTGTCGGAAACGCTGATCTCGATTGATTCGTTGATTTCCTTAATCTCAACGGAGATGGATCCACCATCACCTGTGAATTTGATAGCATTGCCCAGCAAGTTTCTCAGGATCAGCGAGGTCATAGAGGCATCGGCCCGCGCAGCAAGCCTTCCATCGCTCTTGAGCGATAGCTTGATGCCCTTCGCGCGTGCTTGCGCTTCCACCAGGGCCATGGTCTCCCTGGCTACCGCGTCCACTTTGATGATCTCCGGTCTGAATTCGATTTCTCCCAGTTGACTGCGCGACCAGGTGAGCAAGCTTTCCAGGAGCTGCTGCGTGGAAACTGTAGTCTTGCGAATTATCCCCAGCAAGGACGATTCCAGTTTTCCATCATCCTCAATTACTTCTGTAAACAGCGCGGCCAGGCTGCCGATGGGTCCGCGTAAATCATGTGCGATAATGGAAAAGAATTTATCCTTTGTTGCGTTGGCCTCTCTGAGTTCGCTCGTTCTCTCTCTTACCTGGTTCTCCAGATCCGCTGCCATTCGTTGCTGTGTTTCAAGAGCTTGCTTGTCCGCCTCTTCTTTGGCGGCTTTAAGCAACGTTACACGATCACCCAGCGCAAAAGAAAACAGCAAAAGTTCTGCTATGAAGCCAAACTTCATCCAGTATCGTGTCAGTACATTTGGAGGCAGGATTCCTAGATTGACCAGGCTGGCCGCCATTCCACCCGACAGAAACACAAGCCAGCCCGCCAGGAAGTAGCGGGATGGCCTGTAACCCCTGACCGTTCGATAGATACCCACTCCAATGGCAAAAAGCATTGTAAGAAGGCTGGCGATATTCGCGTACTGCGTCGCAAACCACATTGTGTTGTCGCGCAGCGACAAAATCGCAAAGGCCGCAATGGCAATCAACAGCGCTGTTCTTGCATATGAAACGATTCGCGGCGCGCTTTCCAGCGCCAGAAACGAATGTGCAAACATGAGAAGGAAAACGCCGCTGGCGAGCGCGCTGAACAGGGGAATGCGCCAGCTCAGCCATGGTGGACTAAAAGTCACCACCTGGAAGAATAAACCGTCAATGGCAGTTTGAAAGAGGCTGAAGCAACCAAGATATAGTATGTAGTATAAATAGTTTATGTCTTTTAATGAAATGAACAAGAAGAGGTTGTACAGGAAGAGAGCAGCTACAATGCCATAGAATAGGCCCAGGATTAGCTGATCGCCGAGCTCCGCCATGAAGAACTCACGGCGGGGCCATAGCTTGAGTGGCACGGAAAGATAGTCTCTCGATTGAAATTTAAGGTAGAATGTGGAAGTGGTTTGTTCCAGTACAATTGGGAAGAGGATCTTGCGATGCTTAACTTCGCGCTCATCAAAAGGACGAAGCCGTCCCGCTGATTGTCTTTCAATCTTGCCGTTTTGCGCAACTGAATAGAGTTCAATGTTGTGCAGCAATGGTTCACGGACTTCAATAAACCAGTTGGACCGTTCCCCCACGGATTTCACGTCCAGCTTAACCCAGATGTGCGCGTTGGTGAATCCAAAATACGGTGTTGGTCTGGGGTCTGCCTGGAACAGCGCGCGCTTTTCGGGCTTCACGATATCTTCTATTGTAAGAGCCGCACCCGCATCTTGTAGAATTTCCATGTCCGACCCGGTCAGGGTGAGTGCATCTGTAACAGTGATTTCTCTTGCGGCAAGACTGCTTACCAGAACTTGAACCAGCAGCAGAACGATCAGATATCGCAAGGTCACGGGGAGTCTTACGAAACAGACAGGAAACTGTCAAATGGTTAAGCGGAACGCACCATGGGTTCCAGCACAAAAGCATCCCGGACTGCTTCATACATTTTGAAGAATCGATCGTTTGGGATGCGTGCTTCGCCGTCTCGCGACAGCGCTGGCCTGATCCCTTTCACAAAGTACATATTCATATCGCCTTTGTTCTTGGCCGGGACACGGCCCCGGTACTCGCACTCAAAGAAATCTCGTACGGCTTGGTACGTGGTCTGGGAAATATTAATCCGACCTGACTCACCGCTTGATTCCATCCGGCTCGCCGTATTGACCGTATCGCTCCAGACATCGTAACTGAATTTTTTTGCTCCGATTACTCCTGCCACCAATGGGCCAGTATTGATTCCAATTCGCAATTCCCAGTAGGGAATTCCCTGCATGCTTCTAATTTCTCGTGTCTGATTCATGAAGGCCTGGATCTCGAGCGCAGCAAGGACCGTATCGATTGCATGGGTGCGGTTTTTGACGGGGATACCGCCCACGCACATGTATGAGTCACCAATCGTCTTGAGTTTCTCCAGGTGATATCGATCCATTTGCGAATCGAAGTATGAAAAACAGGAATCCAGTTCCCGCACGAGCTCATCGGGTTGGAGACGCTCAGCGATTTCAGTAAAACCCTTGAAATCGGTGAACATCACTGTAGTTGATTCGAATAGTACGGGCTTCGTGGTTCCCTTTTCCTTTAATTCGGACGCAATTCTTGCCGGCAGGATGTTGAGTAGCAATCCTTCCGATTTGCTCCTTTCCTGATCCAGGAGCTGGTACTGGCGTTCCAGGAGCGATTTCTGCTGTATGATTTCGTCGCGTTCGCTCTCAATTTGCCCGCGCAGCGCTTGAATTCTCCCCGCTATTCGAGCGAAAGCAATCACAAACAAGGCGGTGGGAATCAGGGGGGCAACGGTTTCCGCTCCGAGCCTATCTGCTACGTTCGAAAAGAACAGTGCCGCCGCCGAGGCCGCCACCATTGCAAAGCCATAGACCAGAGTAGATGTAAAGGGTGCGTTGATAGCAGTGTAACCGGTCAGGCCAAGCACAAAGATGACAATCAACGGCAATGCAAGCGGTGTGCGAAATACAACTGCAAATATAAAGACAAACGAAACCGGAATTACGTAACCGTAATAGAAGAATCCCGAATAAGGGCTCCGGATTCTGAAGATTGCTCTTGGCAGGTAGGTCAGGAGTGTAAGCAGCAGCGTTCCGACAAGGAGGAAGACTGAGTCCGCAACTGTAATGCCATAGATCCCCAGAAACTGGCAGGCCATGTATGTGCAGAAAAAGAATATGGAATATGTAGATGCAATTAGCAGTCGCTTCTTCACGAACACTGAGTCGTGCGGTATGCCAATTGATTACGAAAAAAATCGACGCGTCGGACGGTTGCTCAATCATTGCTGTGTGCGCACCGTAAGAGCTACCCGTTACGTTACACCGTTGCGCGAGGGTGGCTCGCTGCCAGGGCTAATGGAGGCAGACGATCTTGGCCTTTATGTCGTGAAGTTTCGGGGGGCGGGGCAGGGCACGCTTGCCCTTGTCGCGGAAGTGATTGCAGGCGAGCTGGCCCGTGCCCTTGGTTTTCCCGTGCCGGAGATTGTGCTTGTGCATGTGGACAGTGACCTGGCCGCCGCGGAAGCAGATCCGGAAATCCAGGATCTGATCAAAGCGAGTGATGGAGTCAATCTGGGAATGGACTTCTTGCCGGGAGCCTTTCCGTTTGTCCCGCCCGTCACCTCTGCCTTTGCGGCCGACGTTGTATGGTTTGATGCACTCATTGGCAACGTGGATCGAACCCCAAAGAATCCAAATCTACTGAACTGGCATGGGCGGACATGGCTTATTGATCACGGGGCTGCCTTGATAGCGCAGCACTCAGCGTCACCCTTACCGGAGTCTGCGCAGAATGGTTTTCCAGCGATTTCAAACCATGTATTGATCCGATTTGCAGGTTCCATTCTCGAGGCGCATGAACGATTGGCGTCGCTTGTAACAGATCCGCTCTTGAATGAGCTGGTAGGTCTTGTTCCGTCTGACTGGTTCAAGAATCATCCGCCCCAGGAGTATGTAGAATACATAGTCAATCGTGTAGCAAATCAGGGATTTGCGCGGGAGGCTGAAAGTGCCCGCTGAAACGTATCAATACGCAACCT
>JAEUSB010000004.1 GCA_016788865.1 Leptospirales bacterium | reverse complement strand
TTCCGGACTCCTTTTCCATTCTTCGCGCAATTCGATCTAGCATTTCCACGCACTTCAATGGATGCGCGCCCATGGCCGTCTCACCAGAAAGCATGAGTGCATCCGCCTGTTCAAACACAGCATTCGCCACATCAGTCGCTTCCGCACGGGTTGGCATTGGATTGGTAATCATACTTTCAAGCAAATGCGTTGCTACAATGATTGGCTTTCCGGCAATGCAACACTCGCGAATCATCCGGCGTTGAATTACGGGCAATTCTTCGATTGGAACTTCCACTCCCAGATCACCACGAGCGACCATGATGCCGTCAGAAACAGCCAGGATACTTGCAAAGTTTGCTACGCCCTCGTCGTTCTCGATTTTGGAAATCAAACGAGTGTGACCACCCGCAGATTCAATCATGCTGCGGGCTTCAAGCACCGCATCTGCATTTCTGACAAACGAAAGGGCTACAAAATCCAGGTCCTCAGCAATGGCCATCTCAATGTCGCGCTTATCTTTCTCTGCGATTGACGGAAGGTTCACGCGAACGCCAGGCAAGTTGATGTGCTTGCGCGAACCAAGCGTCCCACCTTCGAGAACCACGCAGCGCAGACCGGTTGCATGCTTTTCGAGAACCTGCAGGTTGATCAGGCCGTTATCTACCGTGATCTTGTCGCCGGGTTTCAGCTGATTGACCATATCGAGATAGTTTACAAAGACGCTTTTGATCTCCGGGTTTTCTTCCGGCAGCACGGTGAAAGTGAATATCTCCCCAACTCCCAGGGTAATATGCTCTTTGATCTCTCCTGTCCGAATTTCCGGACCCTGCAAATCCATGAGGATTGCAATTGGATGATTTATCTTGCGATTCACGTTCTTGATGCGACGAATCACTTCGCGATGCTTGTCACGGTTCCCGTGCGACATGTTCACTCGTGCGACGTTCATTCCAGCCTTTGAAAGCTTCTCAATCATAGGAGTTGAATCGGAAGCAGGCCCAAGTGTGCAGATAATTTTAGTTAGTCGGAAATCGCGTCTGGCTGCGGCATCTTCCGCCGCAAACTCTATTGTTTCCTCCGCGCGAGGATGGGCCTGTTTGACAGGGCGCGACTTCTTTTCGGCGTGAGCCTTTGCGGGTTTTTTGGGTGTTTTTTTTGCGGGCATAGAGCCTAGACTTTGAGAAGGATTCGAGTCAGAAAATCTTCAAGGGCCGTGGCCACATCAAACTTTTCCTGATTTGGCATCATTGCCTTACGCTGCTCGTCTGCGTCATGCTTAGCCTTTGCAAGCATCGCCTTTCCCTTGGCTTTTACATATCGGCGGGTAATTAGAATTGGCCAGAGGTATTCAGGCTTATCGTGGGGAACCCTGAAGGAGAGAATTTCAGTTCTACCGTATTTCTTCAGGAAATTGATTATGGTTTCTTCGTTAAAGGTTGGAAATTTCTCAATTAAGAAGTTACGATTGGGCAAAAGCGCTCGCTCCCAGGCGTGATCGAGTTCCTGTACCATTCCACGAACGGTTTCCTGGATCTTTTCATCCATAACCACGTTCTTGTGAATCACGTCTTCGTCGTCGCCGGAATCCTCTTCCGGTTTTGCTTCCGGCCGGGCTTCCACTTTGGGTTCCGTGCCTTTGACCTTCTTTGATGCCAGCTCCTTCTTGCTGCGTTCCGCCTCGACTTTGCGGATACGGAGACTGGCCTCTGCTTGTTCGCGTTGCACCTTTTGCTTGATCTTCTTAACTTCTTCTGGCTTAAGCTTCCCACTCCCAAACAAGGCTCGCCAAACACGCACAAGCCAGGGCAAATGTTCCAGATATGTGCGCTGCTCGAGTTCGTGGAATGCTTTCAGTTCTTCCGCGTTCAGGGAATCCTCAATTGACAACGCGGACAGAACGCGCACTTCAGATGGATCACCGGTCTGATCGAATGTGTCGCGGGCGCTCTTGATTGCGTCCTTAATGCGGGCTTTGTGGAGTATGAACTGCGTCATCCTTGAACCGGCAGGCATTTCTACCTGCAGGATGCTTGCAGAGCGAAGCATCTGCGACCGCAACTCTTCGGAGAACTTGTCAAAGCGTCTAACGTCCGTGACACGCACCTGACGGCCAACCTCATCCATCAGCTTCTGGAGTTCTTCTTTCTTCTTGCGCTCGGTTTCTTCTTCACGGCGCTTCTCGAGCAGGCCGCAAAGCAGTACCAGCTCTCCGTGGGCCTGTTTGTAACCAGGCCGCATGCCATCGACCCGGCCGGCATCATATCCGTTCAAGTACGCGCCGAACTCCATTGGATCCGGCCTGTCTGAGAACTTCCCTTGATCGCCCACGGACACCAGAAACATGTCGGCGAGAATAAAATATCTGTTCCAGAGCTCATCCGGTGTATTGTAGAGGAGCATGCGGGGTTTGCCTTCCGGCAGAGCTACAAGGAGCTTTTCTTCCACGAGCTTGCGATAGATAGGAATAACATAATGCTGGTGGTACTTTTTGCGCATGTTGGGATCAGGATCCTGAAAAAAGAGGCGAGAGATTTCTGAACCCGCCTGAAGCTCGCTGAGCTTCCCCGAATCGACATAGGTACGAATGAGTTTCTCAAAATCATCGTACATCAGAGGTCTGCGAAGCCCCAGGTACTTTTTTATGGATTGCAGACTCTTGTCGCGGTATGCTTCCGCATAGCGCCTGGCAGAGGTCCCATCTGCTTTGGTCGGCCGCGCAAATACGATCATGGGGACAAGTCCTTCCGTGGCCAGATCCACATACGGAATGGATTCAATGAATTTTTCCTTTGACGAACCCCGCCCCTGCAATTCAAGGACATAGAGATTCAATCGATCCGCGGGAATCTCTACATCTTTGCCAATTTGATCCACGGACGGAAGAATGCTGGTGGAAGAAAATTTTGTGGTCCAGTCGAGGATTGTCTGAAATACTCTAAAAATGCCCTTGAATTTAAAGTCACCCCGTGCTTCCAGCGCTTGCGCATACTCGGTCGACTGCTGGAGGTCCAGCACTTCAAAGGGTTGCTCGTTTACGTCCTGGGGTTTGGCGGCCGCGCTCATCGGTTGAGGCGAGGATGAAAGAAAGCACTCTTGTGACAAGCAGAACTGAGAACGGAATCCTTCCGTCCCCGGAAGCCAAGGCCCGGTTTGTTCAAACCAACTTTGACCAGATTGCAAGCAACTATGACTCCTTCAATGACTGGATCACGTTTGGCATGCACAGGCTCTGGAAGCGAAAAACGGTCCTTGCCTCCGGCCTGGCAGGGAAACCGGGTAACGTCCTGGACCTTTGTTGTGGGAGCGGAGATCTCAGCCTGGCCTTCCTCAGGATACTCGGAAATCCGTCCTCGATAACCGCCGTTGATTTCAGTTCGAATATGCTTGGTGTTCTCAGCAATCGTCTCGGAAAAATCGTTTCCACAAACCCGGAGCTTTTTGACGGGAAGAACGTCACGCTGCGCGAAGGCGACGCAATGCGCCTGGATTTTCATCAGGAGTTCGATGCCGTTAGCATGGGCTTTGGCTTGAGGAACGTAGAAGACCGAGCCCCCTGTCTCGCCGGCATCCTGCGGGCGCTGAAACCAGGTGGCAGATTCCTGCTACTCGACGTGGGCAAGCCACCGCGAATCCTTTCGCCTTTTTTCAGGTTCTACTTCGAAAAAATCGTGCCGCGGATTGGACATCTGATCCACGGAGCTGCACACAAAATGTACGATTATCTCCCGCAGTCTGCGCGACAGTATCCCGATCAGCTTTCCATGAAAGCTGAGCTTGAAGCGGCCGGATTCGTGGAAGTCAAGATCGTGAATTTCATGTTTGGTTCGAGCGCCCTTCACATTGCGCGAAAACCAGGAAACGTCGCTTAACGTCCGCGCTTCAAACCGGATTGATATGAAGGATTTTCTCATAGCAATGAAGCGCACCAAATGGGAGCGCGATTTGGAAAAGTACGGCTCTGAAGAGGCGCTCCAGAAAATCTACAAGATTCAGAACTCGGCATTTGATCGAGTATACGACTCGCACACCCGTCAGAAAGAAGCCCTCGGCAAACTCAGAGAAGCAATCGCAAATGCGGACTTTGTATCTCGTGGTCAGCTTCGCGACATTGATTTTTCCGCTTATCGATGTGTGGTAAGCCTGGGCGGAGACAATCACTTCGTCTACGTCAGCCGCTTCGCAAAAGGTCCCATCATTGGCATCAATTCTGATCCAAAGAGTTCGCGTGGAGCTTTGCTGGCTGGAGACTGCGCTCAATTCCTGGCTTTCTACAATCGTTTTGTGGATGTCTGCGCTGATGGTACAGTCGATCGCACGGAGTACCTGGCCTCCCAGGTTACGGAAAACTGGAGCAGAATTGAATGTGCCATCACCCTGCCGGATGGAACTATAAAGTCAATAGGCGCGTGCACTTCTGAGTACAGTGTTCGGAATCGATTCGCAGAATATATGAGTCGATACTTGCTCCGGAAAGGCTCCGACGAATTCAAAGAAGAGAAATGTTCAGGGCTTCTGGCGGCAACGGGCGCCGGTTCTACCGGCTGGTTCAAAAACTGTTTGCCGGAAGCCAAACGTAACGCCTCGGTATTCCCCCGCGACGCGCCTTTTTTTGCCTTCGTAGCCCGCGAAGCGCTCGTTCCACTTGGCCCGGAGCACGTCCACGCAGGAGAAGTTCTGGAAATAGTTTCAGAAATGGATGGAGAAATTGTAGCAGACTCGGATGATGATTTATCTTTTCCTTTTCCATACGGAGCAAGGGCCTCCTTTTCATTGAGTAAGGAACACCTGCAGGTCATTCACAAACTCTAATGCCAAAAGAAATCACGCATATCCTGCTCGGCGACGAGATGCTGAAAGGGCTTCCGACAGCGACCAGGCGGGCTCTAGAGGAGAACCGTAACATCTACTATTTTGGCACAATGTCGCCCGACCTCTTCTACTACGATGTGAAGCTTCCGCTCGAGCGTGTGCCCTCCGCAGAAGTGTTTGCCGAGCACATTCATGGCCGTAACGGCGAGTCCAACATGGATCACGTATACCTGATGCTCGAACGGGCAAGCAGTACCAATGAGGGTGATCGATTCTTTGCTTTTATCGCGGGTTACCTGTCGCATGTGGCCGCAGATACATTCTTTCATCCAATGATATACAGTATCACAGGGAATTATTACGCCGACTCCGCACTGGATCGGAAGCTTGCGCAGTGCAGGCATCGGGTATTCGAAAGCTCGCTCGACCTGTATCTCCTGGAGAAAGCGGGCAAGGAACTCCAGGCATTTGACATGCCTGGAAAACTTAAGCTCCCATCTGACTTTGAGGAAAAGCTCATTCTATTCTTTGCAGAGGCACTCCGCGAAACATTCAATCCTGAATTCCCGTTGCAGCCTGCGGCGTTTCGCGCCCTGCGCAAATCGCGCGTGTTACAAAAGCTCATGGTGTCGAGAAGCGCTTATCGGTTCTTCGAGCGAATCAACCGGATTGCATCGCACAGGTACGACTTCTTTTTGAATCTATTCTACCCGCCCGAGCGCGCCCAGCTCGATTTCGAAACCAGACGAACCACACCCCATCCGGTATCCGGGAAACCTTACAGTAGAAATACACAATTCCTGATCAACCAATCCCTGAAACGCGGTGGCCTTTTCATCCGGGCTGCCTGGGCTTACTATAAAGGAAAAATTAGCCGGAGCCAGGTGGCCCGAGAAATTCCGCCCCTTTCATTGAACAACGGAATCAAGCGGATGCCTGTTTCGCGCATGCTACACTATCAGATCCTCCCGGGGATTGAAAGCTTTCGCGATCAGATTGGGCTTGCAAAGGCAGGAGTTGCCCGGCATATGCAATCATGAATCTTAAGAGACCCCTCATCATTGCCTCCCTGCTTTCTGTATCGATTCTCGCATATTGCGAAAAGCCCTCCTCAACGGGAGAGGATAAGAATAATCCGCACCAAACAAAATCAACGGCATTGCTCAACGACCAATCGCTTACAATTAGTGTTCAGGTTCCAGCTGGTCACCACGCGTACCTCGACGCCGGAAAGGAAGGATCGTTCATTCCAATCAGTTTCCAATGGGATGAACTACTGAAAGAAACCGGGCTTCCGGTGGCTCCTAAAATGAAAACGGCGCCAACGGGTGAGCCTGAGGCTGAATCCGGCGCCAGAGTCTTGCGGGGCAAGGGAGACTTTGTCTTTGAAGGGAATCCGAAACTTGCCGGACAGAAGGTCCAGGTTCGCTCACAGATCTGCGACGACGTTAAGGGAATCTGCTATCGTCCCAGCCTGCAATCAGTAGAAATTCGAACGTTGTGAGCACCCGCTCCGGTGAATGGCGAGCCCCCATCCTCTTTTATCTGGTCCTGGGGCTAATCGTTGTTTCCGGAACTACGGGCGTTCTGCGCAGCCTCATCCTCTATTCTGAGGGCAGACAGATTGTCCTTGAGCAAATAGGAGACCTTACCGTTCACAGGACTTTTCTGGCTGCGCGGGAAGAGTCCCACAGGCGTCAGCGTCCTCTTTTTATTCTGTTCACAGCGCCCTGGTCTGACGCCTGCAAAGCTTTCGAAGCGGCCATGGTCTCAAGCCCTGTGCACGCGGCCCTAAAGGCATCGGTCATCTTGAAAATTACGGACGCTGATCCCGCGTTCCGGGACTTCTCCAGGCGATCGGATTACACGGGTGTTCGCCACGGATTGCCCTTCTTTGTAATCCTCGATTCCGAGGCCAGATTGCGATTCTCCGGCCGCAACCTGGAAGAAAGTGAAAAGATTATCCGCGCCCTGGATTAGAGTCCGCCGCAAGAAATACCGTCAAACGATTGTCTGACTACTGGAGCCGACTTCCATCTTTTCCATAGCGATCCCAGTATTGCCGCATAACGGCTACGGTGAGCATATGGTAACAATCCAGGGACATGTGCGCCCCGTCAACGAACGTATTGCAGGAGATTTCCGGATCATGGCGTAGATCCAGATACGGAACCCCGTACGCCTTGATTCGATTCTTAAAGATCTCTTCCCACGCTGCGAGAGCCGGAGCAAGATCCTTATCCTCATCAAGCTGATCCTGCATGCTACGCGAAACCTGGGGGCGTAGCAAGAGGATTGGAATCTTGTGGCTTTTACCCGTTTCCAGAATCAGATCCAGAAACCCGAACTGCCGATCGGATAGCTTATAATTACGATAGATCCAGCCAATCGATTGTCTGGCCGAAACTTCAAGACGGCCAAAATCTCGCTCATACCAGTTCTCACGCGGAATGATTGACTTGCCCGCACCTCGATTCTCAGTCTGGAATCGATTCAGTTCGTCGAGAGCGAGCACCCAGCGATCTTTGGGATCGCGCAAACGTTGCATCAGGATTGAAACATCAGGCGGATATTTGTAACCGGCAAACATCCACCTTGCCAGGAAAAAGGAAATTTCTGAATTCTTGAACAGTGATTGATGGCGCAGTACAAAGGCCAGGTCAAAGCTGTAAGCAAGATTGGAGCGGACAAAATGATCCCCGCCGTCGTTGTACTGGAGCGGATCCGCCTCAATGATCAAATAGTCTGGCGTCACGCCGCGATCCAGGATTCGCTCAAGAATGAAGGCATAGTAGGCCGGTGCGGTCACGGGCGCGCTAAAATTGAACAGTTCCCAGTCTGGATGATTCCGGTGGAACCTGGCTGTATCAAAGTACAATAGTCTGGAACTCCCCAGAATCACCACGGTGCGCTTTCGCATTCCACTGACAAAGTTTTCAGGTTTCAAATTTGCCTTGTGAACCCTTTCCAGTTCATCAAGGAGTTTTTCCTTGTGATCAAAGTACAGGTAGGTTGCGTCAGGCTGCGTTAATCGTTTCATTCCTGGCAGTAAGCACGTCTTATCAACAGCGAAGTATGCCAGGAACAAAACGACCGGGAAGTAGATAGTAAAGCGATGATTCATTCGGCCCCCGGCGGTGCAAACGACTTAATCTCAGGAAACACACTGGCGTAGAACTCCCGATTCAGTCGCTCGGCTCCTTCACATTCGTAATGCACCTGTTCCACGAACAGTTGCACGGGATAGTTTGGATCCGGGAAACGCACGATCCTGGCCAATGGATACTTCTTCACGAGTTCACGGAGTTGCTCAAAATACAATCGATAGTAGGTAGCATGGCGAAGCGGTTCGATCGCTGGAACATCCATCAAAACAATCTTGATGCCACGCGAAGTAGCTGTCTTGATCAGTGCTTCAAGCGGAGCCAGGTCTGGAAGTTCTTTCTCAAATGCCTGCGCCTGCTTCTTAATGGCACTCTCCCGCATCATATAGTATTTCACTCTATCGTTCGGTTCAATGAGATCACCAAGGTTAATGCCGCCGTACTGTGCCTTCAGCCGCTCGCGCAACAACACGTTCTGCTCAATGCGTGAATAGTCCGGGTGGCAAATTGCCTGCGGAACAAAGGAACATTTCGAGCAGTCGGCAGGAACCGGATGCGACCGAAACGAATTCGCACGAATTTCAAACACGTACTGTTTGATTCCATCACGGAAACGGTACAGGTGAAGCTGATTTGGAATGGCTTCGCGGAGCATAAACACCCGTTCCGCTCCGGTGTACTGTCGCATCATATCAATTGGCCCAAACATGTGCAGGTATCGGTGGGAAAACGCATCCCAGAGAAGAGCTCCAAAATCGTCTCGCGGCGCAGTTCGCTGGCCCTGCTTGAAGTATTCAATGCGCCTGGTAAAGCGAAGTGACAGGTAATGCCACAGACTTTCGTCGACTGCATCCGAGTAGAGCATCTTCGAATCGTGACTGGGCGTGTTCCAGCTTCTCTGAAACAATCCCGGATCTCCAGCAAAGATGACTGCAGCAGGCTTCTTCTTCCGATTTTCTAGATATTTTTCAAGATAGAATTGAAAGTATCTAGGGCCCATTGCAGGCAAGCTGAGGTTGTAAATGCTGTACGGTTCAGCCGTAGTCGGTTCATGCCCCTTGACGCTCAGGCTTCGCGAGTCGCCCAGGATGATATAGTCAAACTCCGGCGTAGAGGCCTCGACGAGCGCCTTGCGGTTCTCGGTCATGTAGATGCCGGTTCCCGAAGCATACTCCAGAGGCAGAATCCTGGCTATGATCTCCAGGATAACAAAAACACCGCAGGCTAACAGAAGTGCCGGATACTTAAAACGCAAAATAGATGACATCCTTCCCAAACTCCCCTAGAATCAGAACAAAGAAGAACAGGACAACATATACCATTGTCCTGAACCAGACTGGTTTCTCAAATATCCAGAAAAGACTTCCTGATCGGTACGCAGCCGTATCGATCAAGATCAGTATGACAACTTTACGCAAGAGGGAGAACAAATATTCTGGCGCAGCAGGTACATCCTGGACAGGACTCAGATGATAAGAAGAGAAACTGAGCATGGATTGCCAGAGCGCTCCCGTCTGATGAATGTCGTACGCGCGGAAGAACGTTGCTGACAGGCCAAATACAGAAAACGTTGCGGCCATCTTTAAAATCTTCACGGTCCGCTTCTGCCAGAGCGGCGCTGTTTCCGGAAGCTTTGGAAGATAATCGCGCAGTATCTGATGACCAATCAACCAGACACCCATGAATCCTCCCCAGAGAAAGAATGTCCAGCTCGCTCCATGCCAGAGTCCCATCAAGAGCATTGCCAGAAACAGGTTTGCGTACTTGCGCAAGACGCCTAGCTTGCTTCCACCCAGCGGGATGTAGATGTAGTCGGTTACCCAGCGATTCAACGTGATATGCCATCTACGCCAGAGGTCCGCTGGATTCTCCGCCATTTCTGGATTATTGAAATTCTGCGTGAGCTTAAAGCCAAGCAACGCAGCCGAACCCATTGCTATCGCAGAATAGCCCCAGAAGTCAGAATAAATCTGAAATGCAAAACCAATGCTTGCAATGATCACCTGAAAACCGCCGTGGCCTTCCGCAAGAACGGGTTGCGCCAGATAGAGCCCCTTGTGCGAAAGATACACTTGATTCACCAGTGGTGAAATGTTATCTGCCACGTACGTTTTCATGTAGAAACCCAGCAGGATCAGCCAGGCTCCATTCCGTATGTTATCCCAGCTGAAAGAACGGTTGTTCTTGATTTGAACCAGTAGATCCCCGGCTCTCTCAATTGGTCCGGCTACGAGCTGCGGGAAAAAGCAAACGAACGAGGCAAAATCCAGGAAATTCCGCTCCGCTCGCACATGCTTTCTGTATACATCAATCGTGTACGCCATGCTCTGAAACGTATAGAAACTGATTCCGACCGGGAGAATTGCATTCAACAGGATGGACGATGCACCATCCGGGAATGCACCAGGAGAAACCTGCCTGGCCATGTCTACAAAGCTCAGAACAAAGAAATCATAATACTTAAAAATTCCAAGTATTGTCAGGTTACAGCAAATCGAAAATGTTATGAGCAGCTTGCGCTTGCGCTCTGATGTAAGCGTGTCGAGGCCAATACCAACGCAGAAATCCAATACCGTAGAAGTAAAGATAAGAACCAGATATAACCAGTCCCACCATCCGTAGAAGAAGTAAGAACCAATCAGCAGGAGCGTATTCTGTGCCCGGTGCGAACCGCGAGGTAGGCGCGAGAAGGCCCAATAGAGGCAAAAAATGACGATCAGGAAATAGACGTAAACGCCGGAATTAAATACCACTCCTGGCCTCCGAATTGCGAAGAATTAGCCAGATATATCCGGGCGCGAGAATAACCATTCCAAGGGCAAAAACCGAATACATTGCAAGCATCTCACGCAAGTGCGCAGACAAGACCATTGGCGCAAGCGAGAAGAACCCAATGAATGCGAACGCGAATACTTCAAGTGGGGCCAATTTCTGCCCGTTATACGACTGTCTGACACGCAGGTACACTGGTAAGAATAGCATACCGTACGCATGATACCAACTGACGCCAGACGTGACAAGCGATACGAGAATGACCAGAAAGGCAAGTCTGACCAGAGTCACGTCAGACCAGAAGTCGGTAGGATTCTTTTTCTCGCCAAGTGCCGCTCGCATCATGTGTGAAAAATTTCCTGCAAAGGTGCGCCACATTACTCCGAGCGTGGTGACAACGCAGGCCAGCATCAGGATTAGATTTGCGATCTTTACATACATGCCAAACTGCCTGACGGTTCCGTGGTCGCTTACGCCGGACAACAGCGGAAGACCATACGCAGCCTGCTTTACGTCTGAACCGGAGATAAAGAATTTTCCAATGGCACCGGATATGGTTTGATTGTTGGCCCAGGGTCGCATGAAAACGAACTTGTTATACGTTGAAATAATGAGCGCGTACCAACCCTGGATCAATTCCAGGTTACGCTCAAATCCGAGCGCCAGGGCCGGGATCAATAGTCCAAACGCTATCCCCAGGGCAAGACCGGCCAGGGCAAACAACCTCAAATATGCAAGTAGAACAAGGGCGAGAAAAATGGGAGTAATCTTCAGTACTACTGCAATGCCGATCAGGAATCCGCCCAGAACCTGAGAAGAGATCCGATCCTTCATGGATAGCAACAGCCCGGGAAGACAAAGGCACAACAGAAAGAAACCTATGTTCCCATTGCCAGCGTTCTCCGCAAGAAATCCGGCAAATAGCAGAACCGAGGAGACGAGCGGTACCGTAAAATCACGTTCGCTCCAGGTGTCGCGCAAACGGGATCGGTCCGCGGCGTACAGAAACCAAATCATGAGCCCCAGGCTCAAGAGCGAAACCGCCTGAAATATGGCCGCGGCTGCGTGGTATCCCAGGCCAGAAATCGGCAAAAGCGCAAATGCAGTGAACGGGAGGTAAAGGTAGGTGCCCAGGCCCCGAAACTTTGCGATGATCTTCTGAAGCTTCACAGGATCAAAAAAGTCCGCCGGGTTAAATGTTCCCGAGAGTTGCCTGATATCCTCAAGTTGATCCGCACGATAGGGATCTTTTCCTTCTGCAAGGAGTCTCGACGCCTGATAATAATCCTCAAAGTCGCTGCGGCTGGTTGGCGCAAAGAGTTGCTCGTTCTGGGATTTGATAATTCTAAACGATGTTACCGCAAATGCCAGGAAGAGTATTGCCAGGAGACCCAGCCGCAGGTACTTGCGCGTAGAAAGTTGTGCCCGGAAGAACTCCAGGCCCCGACCAAACTGGGACCACACGCTCATCGTCCAACTTTTAACAGGAGCGCATGATTTGAAATGAAAAATTGCCCGCAGAAGTGCACAGTCTGAATTGGACTATGGACCAGGCAGAATTCGACAAAATACTTGCCCCCTACGCCTTCGATCTGCCCGACGGACTAATTGCCCGTCAGCCTGCCACTGAACGGGACCTTTCAAGGTTGCTCATAGTTGATGTGGCGTCCGGGTCATTTTCAGAGAGCTCATTTAGATCGATTCCGGAAATGCTCTCCCCAAACGACAGGCTTGTTTTGAATCGAACGCGCGTTTCTTTCCGAAGACTTTCACTCAAGCGAAGCGATGGAAAACTTTTCAAACCACTATTTGTCGCCTTCGAGAAAGACGTCTGGCGGACGCTGGTGTTTGGCGCCTCGAAGTTGCGCGAAGGACAAATTGTCGTACATGAACAGGGTGAAGAATTTCAGACTGCAGGCCGGATGGATGAATTTGTTTTACTAAAACCGCTACGGACCCGGACCATCAGCGAGTGGGAAGAGTTCTTTGAGCTGCATGGTGAAGTTCCCTTGCCACCCTACATGGAGCGTCAAGATACGGAAAACGATCGTAACCGCTACAGAACCGTTTTTGGGAGCGAACCGGGAAGTTTAGCAGCCCCCACTGCCGGCCTGCACTTTACGGATTCACTCTTACGCCAAATAACGGACCGACAGGCTCAGATACTGTCACTCAGCCTCACAATCGGAACGGGAACATTTGCACCGCTGAAACCATGGAACTTTGAGAACAAAGCACTGCACACGGAAATCTATCAAATCCCGGTAGAAACCGCAAACGCACTCAATACGCCCGGAAGGACTATCGCTGTGGGAACAACGTCCTTGCGCTCATTGGAAGCGAACCGCCGCAGATTCAATACCTTCCAGGCCGGGGAATACGCTACAGATATATTTCTTTTTCCCCCAGACCGCATTGACTCGGCGCAGGGGCTGGTTACAAACTTTCACTTGCCGTGCTCTTCCCTGTTCATGCTAGTATGCGCTTTTGCGGGCACGGAATTAATGCAGCGTGCATATGCATATGCAATTAAAAGGGAATTTCGTTTCTATAGCGACGGCGATGCAATGCTCATTCTTCCTGGAATTTGATTGACCGGCCATGAATAAGGGGAAGATTGAATTACAGTAACAGGCCCAAAAGGGATTCAGATGGAAAACTTTGAGAAAATAGGCAGCATGGAAATGATGAAAGCGCCCAGCTTTCATCTCGATGAATTTCAGAATCGCGTGCTTTCAAATCTTCATCTTGAGTTCTTTCTAAAAAAGTGCCGTTTCCTGATTACTCCGGACTATCGCTACCTCCTGACTGGCGAAGCAGATGAAAAAGAAATCGCCGCACTCGATTACAAAATCGCTGAGAAAAAGGACGCACTGGATAAGCTCAAGATGCTTCTGATTTATGATCTTTCCGTCTATTCAGCGTTACTTGAGACCAATTCGTACTACATAGCGTCAAACGGCCATTTGTTGATCTGTCGCTTCCTGGGAATTAAGGATCATCCGGAAGCCTTTGAGCTAAAACTCTATACTACCAGCCGGGATGATTTACCGGAAAATTATAAGGACAAGATCTACCTGGGCCGTGACTATATCTCCATTAAGACTTTGCGTAAGGAGCACTTTGGCCTGCGCTACATGCGCAATTCACTCATAGAGCAGTTGATGCGTCTGCGTGCCCGGATGATGGAACTCCTGGCGGAAGAAGTACGGCTTGAAATGGAAGAAGAATATATCCAGGAAATAGAGGAGCTCATTGGTGAATTCGCAGAAGGCTCCAATCGAATCATGGAGAAGTTCCCTGTCGAGATCAATACAAAGACTCTTGAGCGCGATGCGCTCGTCCAGGCCAATGCGCAATTCAGAAATCTAAAACATATCCTGATGGAAATTGAAGAATCGCTTCGCGAAATGGAACAGAATCTATTCGAGGATGATGTTCCACGTGCTGTCCGCTACGTGACCAAATTCAAAAAAGATGTCGTAAATGACATCAACACTATCATGTTCAAGATAAACGGCCGTATCAGCGACGCTGTGAACGGAATTCACGGATAATCCAGTCCGCCACACGCCCGGAGGCAATCTCAGCGCCACCATAGGTCAGGTGGTGATAGTCATAAAACTTCTGCATCGGCAGGAGACTGCTCAGATCCGTGAAATGATAGCCGGGTTCTGTGAAAGAGCCCAGAAACGTCAGATAGTCCTTATAAAATTCGGAACGCGAGTACAGACCAAGGGTAAGCGGATTCTCCGGGGCGTTGTAGAGAAACAGTTGAACACCCTCGCGCGAAACGCGCTTTCTGAAACGGTCCAGACCGTCCAGTGCTGGCAGCCCTGAGTCGAAAGAGTTCAGAGCCCATTCGGACTTTGCTTCGTATAATGCTTTCATGTAAGCCCACCCTGGGCGATCAAATTGTAAGTTTCTCGCGCGAAACGATTTCTCGTACGTTTCGTCGCTTAGACTTTCGTACAGCGAATCCTCCCGACGCGGCAATCGCTCGCCGTTTCTTGCGGGCACGGAAAGCCCCGTGTTGCGTGCCAGCCTGGCTCCATACGTGTCAGCATGTTGCTCGTCGTAGACACCTGGAGTGATCCGAACTCGGATCCTCTGGCCGGGATTTGCAAGCCCCTTGAGTTCGAGCGTTCTCCAACCGCGCTTTAAACGCAGCACGCTCTTACCTGTCGGCCCCTCTAATTCAACCGTCGCCTCGTCTGGTTTCATTTCGAGATGCAGTCCATCTCTCAACAGGGATTCACTTGCTTCAATATGAAAATCCGGGATAACAGAGCCGCGCTGGGAAACTGCAATCTTGCCGGAATCCGCGCCCGCGAATACCGGCACACCTGCGTAATTCTGGTAGGATCTTCCGCGCGAGAAGCGATTGTCGTATAACGTCCATAGTGGCTCGGCAACAAAACCCTTTAACCTGTAGGCCTCGCACATTCCCCTGAGACCGGCCCTGGCCTTCAGCTGTCCATTCAGATAGTCTGCATATTCTTTGTACGCACCCATTCCTGCAACTTGCAGGACACCATACATCTCAAGCAAATCCTGATATAGTGCACGCAAGGCAGCGGGCCGTTCCTGACCCTTGAGCTTGTTCATCAAGCCCATCAGAATCGGCCGCTCCAGGCGCAAGTCAACCATGTTCATGGGCAAGATCACCACATCAGGCTGCAACGCCAGATAACGTTGCGTAAGGGCTGCCAACTCAACACCATGCATGCCTTGATGGCCAACGAGAAACACCCGCGCGCGCTTCCCCGGGAAGGCACCGGATTTGTTCAGTTTCTCTTCTATCTGGCTCGGCAAAAGACCGTACAGGCCCAGCGAACTGCCGGCAATAACAACGCGGAACTCATCCGCTGGCTTGTCTCGCAGATGAAACATCCTGTACTCAAAATTGTAAAATGGCTCCGTTTCCCAGGCCGTCTCATTCGGCAGCTTCCAGAAGCCGATCCGGAAGATGAGAGTGTCAGCGCAATAGAACGCCAACGCAAACAGCAGAGTATAGAACAAACCGCGCAATGCGCGAATCTTCAAAACGACCCGCTAGAGCGCAACTTCAATCGGATCGCTCCAATCGCCCGTTCCCGCCTGATTGGCTGCGCGAATCCTATATGATCCTGATCCTTCCTGCGGATGATCATCAATAAAACCTGCCGATTGAATGAAGCCGTTGAGGAGGCGCCACTTCCCTGCGTCGCGACGGATGACTTGATAGACGGCAGCATGATCCATTGGCTCCCATGTTAGAAGGACAGCGCCGTTCTGGGCCTTGGCTGCAACCTTCTTGATTCTTGATGGTCTCGCATACTGGATTGCGTTTGGATCCTCACGCTTACCTACTTCTGTCTGCCTTTCACGGGCAAGTTCCAGGATGTGCTCTGCGAACTTTGGATAGTTCGAAACAATTTCATTGAATGTGTCTTTGTCGAGGGTGTACAAATCACAAAATTCCATTGCGCGAATACTTGCTGTACGGGGCGAACTCATGATCAGTGCAATCTCGCCAAAGAAGTTTCCTTCTTTGAGGGTTGCAAACACCGTAGTTCCGTCATCGCCTACAACCTGGACACCGCCACGTGCAATGAAAAACATGGTGTTCCCAATATCACCTTTGCGAAACACGAAATCCCCGGGAGTGTACACTTCTGGCTTCAGGGCCACAACAATCTGGCGAATCAGATCCGGACTTGCTCCGGTAAAGATGGGAACCTTCTCAATCATTGTCTGCAACAAATACATTGAGACCTTCTCAACCAGAGGCCGTGGCAAATCGGCTAGAACCTGAGCTTCATCGTACCCGCGGCGCGTGTCCCAGAGATAGGTATAGTAGCTCCGAATATCATGCTGCATCTCAATTGGAATCTTCTTGAACTTCATGAAGGTCCCAATCTTTTCCAGTTTCTCAAGATATTGCGCACGCGCAACGTCCAGATTGGCAATCAAGCTTGCGATGTTACCAATCACGTAACCATACATTGCAGCGCCCATGAGCTGGAAGAACATGGTGAATATCGTTTGCATGTTGGTTAGCGGGGTAATATCGCCATAACCTATCGTTGTAATTGTCGTCGTCGCCCAGTAAAGAGACCGAACATAAAGCCGCGTAACGTCACTTTGGTCCGCTTCGGGGATATTCCCGCCGCCCATCGCAATCCAACCGCAAGCAGCCCAGTGCGCAATCATCACCACCCAGAATGTCAAAAACATCATCCTGAGTATGCTGATGTTGATGATATCTGCCTGGGCTAACTTGCGCATGAACTGCGCAATCCGGGCCAGTCGGGCAAGGCGCACCAGGCGAATGACACGCGCAGAATCCGTAAGGGCGGAAAAAGATCCTACAAGGAACAGATCAAACGGGATGGCCGCCATGATATCAACAAGGAACCAACCCTTAAGATAGAAGATCGCGACCTGTTTCCGGTTCGTTACGAGCACACCATTTATGTAGGTTGCCGTGAAGAAATTCAGAACGACATCGACCAGAAAGCAGCCGAGCACGAACATATCAAAGACAAAGAACCAGCCCTCAGGATGGTACCCGAGTGTTAGCCTGAGGGGAACCTCCACCGCAAAGTAGACGGTGAAGATAAGAATAAGTGCATTCCAGTACTGCTTGGCGCGGTTTTCAGGATGGATCATAAAAGTCCTTCAATCGTGAGCACGGACTTCTCAGTTTCCCCCTTTTCCTTTCTATAGGAATGAATCTGTGATTTGAGCGGCAACCAGCGGGCGTTATAAATTCGGCTGAGCTTGAAGACTTCCTCGTTCTCCCGACCTGGAAGCGACTTAACCTCAAAATTATAGTCCCAATCCCGCAGACCCTTGTCCATGACATATATAGGATCGGCAATCTGCTGGGCAAAAATTCGGGTATAAAGGAACATAAACGAAGCAATTATCGCCAGAATGCAGAATAATATCACTATGTTGAGTTTTGCGTGGTCTGCATCGGCAATGTGGAAGCTGAGTCTGAGACTCATGTCGTCAGCCACCCGCAACTCCCCCGGGTATGCAGTCCAGTTCAGCTCGCGCACCACTTCCGCTGAGTTCTCAAACAAGACTTCGCCATTGTCGCGTTTCAATCGAATGACGTCTGCGGGACCGGCCTTGATGATTTGCTGGAGGAGTCGTGTCTGCTCCAGACCGGCTGGCATACTGCTGACGGCGGCCACAATCCCCCGAATCTCCGCCACCCGCTTGTCCCGGTAATCAGCGTGATCGCCAAAGTGAATTCCCGGAATAAACTGCGTCGCAACAAGCACCACGATCAATGACACAACGGAAATGGTTGAGATGGTGGCCACATGGCGATTGGTCATCACCGATTCCGTATTCTGAATCTTGCCAAGGATCTTGATCACCCGAATCAAACGGAGAATCCGGGTGACGCGGATTGCCTTTGCCGTCTTCAAGATAACCAGAAAATTGAAGAGAGCTGAATCACTCCCTGAATCAGTCAGATAGAAGAACAAAGCCGGTCCGGAAACCAGAAACAGCAGCGGAAAGGAAGTCAGCAGATCAATCCAACCGCGTTCACTCAGCATGTAATGCTTAAAGTGTCCGTGCTTCGAGGTGACAATGCTGCGGGCCGCAAACTCAAGCGTAAAAATGATATCGAACACGAACGAAGCAATGGTCAGGTAAAAGAGCGTCTTATGGCTCCAGTGATAGATAACAGCAATGTCCTCTATGACCGTGTGACCTATCACGAGGATAATGCAAATTATGATTCCGGTTTCTATGAAACCGGGCAGATGATCCGGATTGTAGGCCTTCTTCCAGCGTTCGCTCATGTTACCAGCCTTCTTCGCTTGCTATCTGGTACAACTCGTCCAGGTAGCGCGCGTCAAACCCATAGTATTTTGCAGTCTTTCTGTGAATGTGAAACCATGATTTGTCGGGGCTTTCAGCTCCTCTGTCCTGCTTACGAGCCGGATCGTACTCTCCGGCCCGGCTTATCATGATGGCTATTAGACGTGCCGAGCCACCTGTTGCGGGATGAACCTCAGCACTCAGACAGCTGTCCGTCCCCGCCCGGAGCAAACGCTCAGGTACTCCGCCAATTTCCTGGACCATCACGGCCTGAAGCTTGGGTATGGTAGCTTCGTACCCGCGAGGATCTTTGGCAAAGGACGCCAGACTGAGCTCCTGCGAGCCCGAAGGAAACTTATGCCAGAAGAGCGGACGGAAAAGTGATGCAAGTTGCAGGAAATTGCAAACAACGTTTGGCTGCGAATGCATGCGATCCTTGCGATACAACTCATTGTGAATGACTTTGTGGCGAGCCATGATCTTGGGAATGTACCTTTCAAAGAGCCCAAAAGAGATTGTCTCGAGTGCGGCAATGTAAGGATCCCGCGTGGCCTTGTTGCGAAGATTCTTTATGATGAACTCTTTTATTCGGTGGTGATCAAACTCATTGGAGTGGAACTCCAGCTCTTTGAGGACTTCCGCTTGTAACACGTTAGACAAGATTTTGTCTAACAGGGGCTCGACGGATTCTACGATGCGCTCATTGAGGACGGAAAACAGCAGACGTATCGAGCCGTCCCAACCCAGGCCCGGAAAATAGGCCGGAAGGTCAAAGGCAGCCTGAAGCTGCGCCTGGTTCTCGCGAATGAAACCCAGAATCTGGTTTTCTTTTTTTACCACAGAGGCACCCTGCAGGGCCGGATTCGCCCAGAGTTTAGCCACAAAATCCATCATTTTGCTTTTAGAGTCTGACATTAAGAACCGATTTGTGTAATCGACATCAGGGGTCCTCTGTGGCCAATAAAAATCCGTAGATTGGGTAAAACTTCTTGAAATGCGTGGAAAAAGGGTGCAAATAAAAAAGTCTGACCGTCTTATAGAGAAGAAACCTTGAAGACTCGATTCTCCACCATCCTGGTAGCCGCGATTTCCCTTTCGGGCAACTTGCAAGCCCAGCCGGCGCAGATTGGCAACCAGCTCTCCGGCATTGTTGGGGGTGGGTTCCGCTATTCGGAACGCCGGAGCGATTCTCAAACCCTGCGCTCCTACACAATCCCGGTGTTTCTGCCCCTGGAGGCCACTCTCGGCCGGCTCTTCCTCACTGGTTCACTCGAATACGCAAAAAATGAGGCTACTGGCCTCGCAGATGGCCGGTCGGAAGGGTTGAATTATGTCAATATGGAAGGTCGATTCCGAGCTATCGATTCTGGACGCTTTAAGCTGGACGTAAGCGAAGTAGCGGGAATCTCAACGGCTCGGAAGGAAGAATCTGGCCTGGCCGGGCTGCAGCGCGGGTATCGGATGGATACCGGCGTTAGCCTGGGATACAGACGCGACCAGTTGAACATGGAACTCCTGGCCCGGCATACCTGGAACAAAGCGCGCGGAGACTACAGGCAGGGCGATGTCCTTGCAGGTGGTCTGATGTTTGGCTGGGGCATTGGTGATTACTCCGGTGAAACCTGGCCGGTAAACCTCATGATGGGTGTTACCTCCAGGGTGTATTCCGCAGATCGTTTTCGCGGTGAGGAAATGCCCGGCACTGACTACGGCACAGTTTTCTTTTCCCCAGGACTCATGCTTTCAGGTCGATCCGTATCGCTTCGCGCCGGGTTGGATTTCCCAATCAAACACCTGGGCCAGGAAGACCGAGGTTACCGCGATCGTATGCGGGCAAACATCGGCCTCAAGTATCTTCTCCAATAATTCGAGCATCCGCCGGAATTCCGTATCGCTCCCGAATTCTCTTGTTGATGGCCGACCTGTTTTGTGAATCCAGATAGATTACTCTTCCGGCCGACAGTTCCAGTTTCAGAAACTTGCTTCCTTTTTCCTTCTCGATAATGGATCTGAAATGCTTCAGATTATGGATCGGGATATCGGCCGCTTTCTTTACAACGGCTCCCTGCACCTGCTCATAACCAAGATTCGAATCGTCCGGGTACAGGCGCGAGAGTACAACAATTGTATCATCGCCAGGTTCCGTACGCAAGTGCTTTGATTGGGCAAGATAGGCAAGCTCAGGGGCCACGCTTGCGTAGTTCGCACCGTATGCAGCAAGCAAGTACGTTGAAGAGAGCTCAAGAAAGACCAGGCCTCCTTCAACTACATAGCTGGATTCAGTTACGCGCAGTGCCGGAACGCGAACGGCAGTTTTCTCATTGGCCTTCAGTGTCATGGCTACAGCTACCGGCTTACCAGCGCGGAGTACGGAAAGATTCAAGACCTCGCCTGGAAGGCGAATTCGGCCCCGACGGCTGAAGAATAGCAAATCGAGACGCTGCTTCCCCGAGACACCTGCGTCAAATAGCCCACGCTCATCGAGCGCAATTCCATCGATTGCCGTGATAACGTCGCCCTTTTGAAGTTGGCCGAATGCACTGGTGCCCGGGAGGACCCGGGTCACCAGCGGCCCTTTGCTGGTTTCAGGAACTGTATAGTGCTTGCGCAAGGCCGGATCAATCAACGACTCATACTCGAATCCAATCGATGCAAATCCTTTGTAAGTGCCGGCTGCCTGCTGCTCGAAGGAGTGTAGCAAAGACGGAAATAGGAAACCCAGCTTCTTACTGTTGCTTCTATCATGAATGAATCCAGCCAGCTTTCCATCCTGAACAAGCAGACCCCCCTGCGGAAACGGTTCAATAGAGGAAAAGTCCCCAATTGGGAACGCAGTCACCCCAGTAGCAGAGTCGGTTTCGAGCTCTGCCAGGGTTACGGCCGAACGCTGAACGCGAAATAGACCATCAATGTGAACCGACTGGAGCGCGGCCCCCGGCTGAGCGTCGGGAGCAAATGGCAAAGGGGCTAGATCGCCAAAGAAGTCACCTTCCACCGTTATAATTGCAAGATCCACCTCACGATCAGCTCGCACGAGTCTTGCGGTGACGGGATGGACGGACGAATGTTTGCGGACTTCAATCAAGGCTGCCAGCCTGATGTCGCTTTCGAGCACAAGTATCCGTTTCCCCGAAAGCACCAGACCCAGTCTAGTCTGCGGGTTTCCTTGTTCTTTGAGCCAGGGCCTCGTTGAATCTTCTTCTACGGGAGTGACTGTAACAAGAACTATACCCTTCTTGATTTGTGCGTCAGAAATCTCGAGTGCACGCAGAGCCGAAGTCAGAGAAAAAACCAGGCCCAGTGCTAGCGGGAATCGCCTGAACAGATTCATCGCGCCACCTCAGGGACATACGAATCTTTCTGTAATCCGTACGTTTTGCGAATCCTCGCATTGGCTTCTTCGAGCTTCGAGCAGTCGAGCACAAGAGGAACTGTCCCATTCGAGAATTGAATCACAATTTGCGACCCTCTTGCACCCTCTTGCATTCGCTTCGCAAAATCCTGGAAATCCTTTACCTTTGCGCCATTGACGGTCTCCACGACCTGGAATACAAAGCGCTCGTTATAAAGATTCGCGGCATCATTCAGCCGACCGGTCAGAATCACAAACGAGTTCACTTCCTTATACAACTGGCCTGTCAGGAAATGATTGTACCGATACAGCAGGTCAGCCCTCCCTTCCCGGGTCCAGGTTCTTGTGTACTGTTGCATCAAATTGGCATCCAGAGGTTGAAAAACGTGGCCGGCCTGAATCAAGAAAGGTGGTGGCGAATCATAGTTGACCCTCATGAAATCCACGATCTTTGCTTTTCTGGCCGGGAAATCTGTTTCCATGATCTTCCCGTTTCTCAGCAGCTGAACTGAGATCCGCGTGCCAGCTGAAAAATTATCCAGCATTTCAACGTAAGGGCTTAAATGTCCGCCAAGTTCAATCTCACCATCCTGCGAGATCTTTTGACCATTCACGCGCAACAGTATGTCGCCGGGCTTGATAAATCCGTCAGCAGAGCTCCCGGCCAGGACGTCATAGACCAGCACACCGCTGTCTGGTTCTGATACCAGACCACTCAGTCCGAGCGCATTTCTAAGAGTCGCATTTCGCGTGGATAGCTCATTGGTTCCAAAGTCAATATACCCGTCGTATCTGTTGTCTTTGACATCCTCCAGGAACTTACCTATCACTTCCGGCGGGATCAAATAACCCAGATTCTCGCCTCGAGTAAACGATTGAAACGCAACCCCGATAACCTTACCGCCCTGCAGGCCAGGGCCACCTGAATTGCCTGGGTTTATTGCCGCATCTACCTGAATGGTCGCATGGGAATCTACAGTGCTGTGGGCGTAAGTGTCCATATCCTTACGCGAAACAATACCACGTGTGATTGAAACTCTGTCCCCACCTATGGGAAAGCCTATGACCATCACCGGGGAATTCAGCTCGGGTGACTTACCTATTTCGAGTGGCGCCGAATCCTTGAAGAATGCAGTGTCCTCGACCTTGAGAAGTGCCAGATCACAATCGTGTGCTATGAAAGCCACGGTGGCCGGATAGTCTTCCTTCCGGTCAGGTCGATGCAGCCGGATGGTATTTGCCTGACTGACAACATGTGCATTCGTGAGAATGCGGTTTCCTTCTATAATGAACCCCGTGCCGCTTGCGCGACGAACCCCGGGCGGCTTGTAGGGGGCATCGTAACTGTATTCAAAATAACTCACCTCGATGCGGACAACAGCCCGCCGGGCCGCAGCAGCATCATCGACAGACTCAGCCGAAAAAAGGCCAGAAACCAGGACAGTACCAGCAAGGAGTAAGGCAAAGATGCTTCCCTTGCGGCAGGCCTCAGCACCAAACGAAAAGGGCTTCCGACGGCCTGTGTTTCCTCTCGAGTATTCCCACCGGTCCGCGAATGACGCTTCATGCCCTGAGGTCTTCTTTGAGAGCCGCCAATTGTTCCGGTCCCAGTGACTGACGATAGCTGCAGGCAGGATGACTCGTAACGATTTCCACATGACTGGTGGACAAAAACGCTTCCGTAGCTTTTTGTCCCAGCGGAAAATAAATATACTGCACGCTGGAAAGTTTGTTCGGGTCCATCTGCTTCTCATCGAATACTGCAGACACCACAAAATCTCGATCGATCACCAGAGACACATGCTTCTCGAGGCCGACCAATTCCTGGAGTTTCACAGCGCGAACCACAGGGTTGTCAAACTCGATCAGCAACGTGGCGCGCAGTTCAAATTCCCCTGGGACAAGCTCATTGTATGTATCGATTTCATGCTGAACAGCAGCATCACCTCGGATTCCCTCAGCGCGAATCATCTCTTGCACCTGGTAAATCATGGTATCTCTGTTCTCAAACAAGAATGTCAAATATGGCCCAACAGCGATCCGCCGTGAATCCTTCACTCGCATTGCACGCGCACGAAACTCCTCGCGAATACGTTCATAGTCCGCCATTGGTACAATATCATTCCGACTTATTTTGTTCATTTTGCTTCCTCCTTTGCGACAGGTGCCGAAAAACCGCCAGCTCCAGGCTTCCGATACGCACGTGCGAGGATCTGCACCGGATGATCCGGTCTCGATTCAAGACCCAGTCCCTGTTCAATCTGGATCGCGGCCAGCGGACAATCGGTCGCCACCTGATTTGATTCTTTCTCCTTGATGCCTTCAAACGCACGCTTGCCGGCTTCGAGACTCATCTCAAAGTACTCTTCCTTCATGGCCCATGTTCCATTGTGGCCGCAGCATTCATCCACCACGCCGATCTCGGCGCCAGGGATTAACCGGAGCATATCGCGCGAGCGAAACCCTATGTTTTGAGCGCGCAAATGACAGGGGACATGATAGGCCACCTTACCTGGGGTGCTTTCGAAGTTGCGATTAAACTTATCCTGCTTCTTTAGTTCGAACAGGTACTCATGGACATCCATCGTAGCCTTTGAAACAACTTCCGCTTTCGCTCGCATTTCCTCCGGTAGAAACGGAACCAGGTCCTTCTTCAATGTCAGGGAGCAAGTTGGATTGATGGCGAGGATCTTGTAACCATCCCGTGCATACGGAAACAGCGACTCGACATTCTTGCTCATCCGCTCAACTGCCCAGGCAACATCGCCAGTATTCAAGCCAGGCATACCGCAACAGTTCTGATCCGGGACAACCACCTCAACTTTGTTCTTTTCAAGAACTTCGACAGTGTCCTGACCAAGCTCTGGATTGTTGTAATTCACAAAACAGGTCGCAAAAAGTGCCACTTTGTCGGCAGCGCTTGCCGACTCTTCCTTCACAGCAGCCAGCTCCGCCTTTTCCCTGGGACCCATGCGTCCCTTAAACCATTTTGCAAAGCTGGTTTTATGAAATTCCGGCATCTTCTTGTTTCTGTGAATCCCCAGAATCGCTTCCATGATGCGTCTGTGGAAATTGCTGTTGAGCGCCCGATTGGCAAGGCCTGCAATCAAACCAGCTGTCTTGCCAGCAATATCTGCATTCTGTAAGAACTTATCGCGAATGGACACTCCCTCTTTCTTTGCCTTAACGTGTACGGCTCGCTGGAGCAATGCAGGATAGTCCAGATTATAAGGATGATGATCCCGATCCGTATAGGGACATTTCACGTAGCAGATCTTACACTGATAACACTCACCGATAACCTTGTCTTTCTCCGCTTCCGTTAGATCCAGAACAGACTCTTTCTCGTTCATCAGCGAAAAGAGCGAGGGAAAAGATGGGCAATACTTGAAGCACATTCTGCAGCCATTGCAGAGATCAAACGCCCGCGCAAGCTCCCGATCGACGGACGATTGGTCCCAGTACAGGGGACTTTTGGGATCGTAAACGGTATCCGATGTGTTGTCGTAAGATATCTGCGGATTCATATGATATTACTTTGTTTAGTTAGTTTATTAATGCAAAACAAACCTGCCCGGCGCATGCCGGACAGGACTGAAGTCAGGAAATAGATTTCAAGCCTTGCTCAAATCTTCCCGCATGTGATTTTTCTGCTTTCGCAAGGGTTTCAAACCAATCTGCTATTTCTCCAAAGCCTTCCTCGCGGGCAACTTTCGCCATACCAGGATACATATCCGTGTATTCGTGTGTTTCACCTGCAACAGCAGCTTTAAGATTGAGTACGCTATCGCCAATAGGAAGACCGGTTGCCGGGTCTCCTACTTTGCGCATGTACTCAAGGTGACCGTGCGCGTGACCAGTTTCGCCTTCTGCAGTGTCGCGAAACAATCCTGCAATATCAGGATATCCTTCCACGTCCGCTTGCTTTGCGAAATACAGATAACGACGGTTCGCCTGTGATTCACCCGCAAACGCAGCTTTCAGATTCTCATGCGTTTTAGTTCCTTTAAGATTGGACATTCTTCCTCCCTGGAGCTCCTCAAAATAAAGGGGGGCCCCATTCCAATCCTAAATTAGAATGAGTCTTGATTTAGAATCAATCAGAAAAAGGGGCGCGACCTATTTTTTTGCGGGAAATGCGAACCAGTCTCAAGAAGCGGGTTGCGGCTTTGCCATCGGCCTAATCCGTTTTGAAGCGAGCTCTTCTCTGGCCTCTGCAATGAAAGAGGTCAAGTCAACTTCAAACTTCTGCCCGCTGAAATAGTCTCGCCAGTTCAAAACTCCTCTGTCCTTTTCCTGGTCGCCAATAACCACCATGCGCGGGACCTTCAACTTCTCCGCGTTACGGATGCGTTTCCCAAGGGTTTCGTTGCTGTCATCTACCATCACTCGAAAACCTGCCTGGCGGAGAGTTGTTTCCATTTCCCTGCAATAGCCCCAGACATTCTCGCTAACTGGCAAGATCCGAATCTGCTCCGGAGCAAGCCACAGTGGGAAGGCTCCGGCAAAATGTTCGATCAAGAACCCCACAAACCGCTCATGAGTACCCAGCGGACTACGATGCAAACAAGCCGGCCGCCTCGTAGTCCCGTCGCGATCAATAAACTTCAGGTCAAATTTCTCAGGCATGAATAGATCAAGCTGACAGGTACTGGCTGTAAATTCCCGCCCGATTGAAGAAACAATCTGGAAATCCACCTTTGGCCCATAGAATGCTGCCCCATCTTCTTCTACCGTATAATTAATGCCTGACGTTTCCATTGCTTCGCGGGTCAGGGCCTCTGCGCGCTTCCACATCTTCTCATCACCGTGATACTTGGTATTCTCAGGATTCCTGAGCGCCAGCACCATGTGGTATTTCTCAATCCCAAGTGTTTTGTAATAGTACTCATGAAGCTTGAGAACATTCAAGAATTCGGAAACGGCGTCTTCTTCGGAACAATATATATGCGCATCATTCATCTCCATAGCACGAACCCGCATAAGGCCCATCAGCGATCCCGAATCTTCATACCGATGGCATAATCCATACTCTGCGAAGCGCAGAGGCAATTCTCGGTAGCTGCGCGGCCGCATTGAGAAAATGGTATGATGAAACGGGCAATTCATCGGCTTTATGTAATAGTTCTCATCATCCACCCGCATCGGAGGGAACATCGACTCCTTGTAATGCGGCAGATGCTCACTTGTATAGAAGAGATCCTCCTTGGTTATCACAGGAGTCGTCACTCGCTGGTAACCATGCTGAGCCTCAGTTGCCTTGGCCCAGGTTTCAAGTTCCTCCTTGATCAGATTTCCTCTCGGAAGCCAGAGGATCAAACCCGGACCTATTTTCTCAGATGTAGTAAACAGCTCAAGATCCACGCCTAGCCGTCGGTGGTCGCGCTTCTTCGCCTCTTCCACCATGAACTCGTAGGCCTTTAACTCCTCCTCCGTCTTAAAGAGGTATCCGGATATTCTCTGCAGCTGCGGTTCGTCAGTTCTTCCTTTCCAGTAGGCCCCGGATACGCTCGCCAATTTGAATACACCTATCTGCCCCGTGTGCTCGACATGCGGACCATTGCACATGTCAATAAACAGTGCCGATTTCTCGGCATTCTCCTTGCCGGGCCTAACATTTCTGTAGAACGAGAGCTCCGTCTCACCCTTCTTCTTCAACTCACGCGCCATCTCGGCCTTATAGAGCTGGCCTTGCGCCTCGAGCTGTTTGATGCCCTCGTCCATGGGCAGGTGAAACCGCTCAAAGCGCTGACTCATCTTCACAATCTTCTTCATCCGCTTCTCTAGATCGGGCAGATCTTCGCTCCGCAGGGGAGGGTCCACTTTCACGTCGTAAAAGAATCCATGCTCGGTATCCGGACCGATCGCAAGGCTTGCATCGGGATAGCGTTCCCGCAAAGCTTGAGCTAAAATATGGGCAGCACTATGCCGCATTGTGCTCAAAGGAAATTCAGTGGATTTGGCCATAATTACCAAACAAAAGACAGGTCACTCGGGAGGCCAGCCAAACTCATCGGGACCAGGAGAATCAAAGCAGACTGATTATCTGACTGTTTTTAATCTATTCATTCGCCCCATTTTAAGCCTTATATTTGATACTTGTTCTTCACGGTACAACTCGGACAAATTACAGTCACCTCTCCCTTCACGACCCTCTTCCCCTGGGCGTTCTTGATCTTCCCGGTAGCGATGAAATCGAACTCCACTCCAACGGGGACGTAATGGCCCTGCCCGTACTTTGCCGTCCCCTCCATCGTATACCCGCAAGCATGACACTGGACTTTCAGATTTAGAGCTTGAGCCATGCATAATGTATCGGCCGGACAACTCGTCATGCTTACTCTGTCCGACATACACATGACAAGACCGCCCGGCTCGGATTGGCGACTGATGTCTCACTGAAGGAAGGCGCAGAGAGCTGCAGGCCGACTGAGGACAAAATCCGCCCACGGACGGAGGAGAGGCGCAGGCCTCAGGACTGAATAAAGTGCTTAAATATCATCATATTGATTCGGGGGAAAGCCGATCTCTACTATCAAAGTGAGGCCTGAAATTGATGGATTTAAATGCTTATTTTCGTGCAGTAGTCTTCTTGGGAAGCTTCTGGCCGTCTTTTTCTGCGCGGCGGACCATGTAGAGGTAATGCCGCACGTACTGTGTGTAGGGTTCTGGGACCTCGCGGGGATCAAAATCAGACGGAAGATCGAGAACGCGGCGAGCCAGCGTGGGCGTGAAATCGTCCTTTTCGGAGTTCATCAGAACTTCGAGCTTCCGGCAAACTTCCTGATCGTTCACTTCCCTGCTCATTTTGCGCATGAGTGAAAGTAATTTGCCTATACCTGGCTTGGAGCGTGACATAGAGGGATACCATCATTCTGTTAGGCCCCTGGGGGGAAAAGTAATAAACGGAAGAAATTTAGGACAGGCAGTGACGCACCGGAGGCAGGAGCGCTGCGTCTGGATGGCGAATCTGGCGGAACGGCGATGTGCCGGGAAAGGTGGTTCCAGCTCCCTGCCCGGCCGTCTGCGCCTGCGAGCTGATATGGGAATCGCGGCAGGAGACGGAGAGTCTGGAATCAAGCGGTGCTGGTAGGCGAGAGGAGCTATCTGAATTTGGGCCCGTGTGCTGTGGCATTTCGCGCGTCGCAGATGCGGTTTGATTGTTCACGATCCAGCGCCCCTCGCAGTAGAACGAAGAGTCGAGGAGCGAGGCAAGCGGAGACAGGCCGGGTAAGGCATAGGAGACGGAAGCGTAGAATGGCTGGCGGGGATGCATTGTGACCCGGGAAGAACAGCGGGACCCTCTGTCACGTGGCGCACCGGGGGAAGGCAGGATCTCGCATCCCTCCCCTTTGGTTACTGGCGCGATTGACGCGACGAGGCAAGAGCGCCCGGACAATTCATTTTTCGCAAAATCTTGAACCGCCCAAATCCCGCCGTCGATCTTTAGTTTTGAGGGGTGCCCTACTGCAGCACGAGTATCCCGGAGCGCAGAGGAGTCCACTGGCGCCCGGAGCATGCTGAGCTGCTGGGTCACCTGATGCTTAAAATTGGGCAGGGCGACAAGCGACCCCTCGCCGTGAGCCGCAGGTGCGGCCAAGGCAACCGTCAACGCAATGGTGGCGAGAGCTCCCATTGTGCCATTTCGGACGATTTCTCATGAATTTCAAGCAGTTTTTTCGGCAATTTTTCGAAGCCGGAACTCGCATTCCCAAAAGTAGATCTGATCCTCTTTGTTGGGAATGCCGACACGATGCCGGGCAACGAGCGGCATGAGGTCCCGAGCGAGGCTCGGGGAGACGGTATCCATCTCCCTATCGAACGCCTCGCGACGGCCCTGGGAGAAGATGGAGCCGATTCGATACAGTTCGTCCAGGTGGCCGAGTTGGTCGCGAGCCGCCTGCAAGTCTTTTTGCCCACGTTCATTCTTGATCATGATCTGAAGAAAGGTCCGGATAAACTCCATTTCCTCGGAGGTCATTGGGAAGTCCACAAGCAGCGTCTTCACTCGGGCGAGATCGAGATTGCGTAGATGGATCCGCGCGAGGAAGACCGGGTTCTTGACGAGGTCTCCCCCCTGCCCTTCCCGGACCAGATCGGCTGCGCGAACTTTCTGGTGGTCGGTCTCGACCGGTCGCGTCGCCTCCTCGGGGTGTATGACAAGCACGTTCAGCGATGGATTCTTTACCTTGAGGGTTACGATCTCAATGCGGGGAATGGACTCGTCGAGCACCGCAAATCGGCCCGGCGGAGCAACCTGACTGACTAGAACCCTGGTATCCGGATCGAGACGAAGGCGGGCCGGAAACTGGTCGGCCTCAGAGTACGAAGGTATGATTAGATGATTTTCACTGGTATGTCCTTTCATGCGATAGGAAATAGAGATCTTCCCCTTCCGGTTGGGGAACAACTGAACCTGGGTGGACGGGGACTCAAACTGCCCCACAAAGACGACCTCTGGAATAGCATGAAGAGCGGCCCCTCCCTGCCCCGGCTCGACCCGGCCGCCGCGCAGAACCTCGCAGGTCGATGCCTCCGGCTGTATGCGAAGGAGCCACCCGCCCGGTGTCTTGACTTGAAAATCCGCCTGCCCCACGAGTCCAGTCTTGCCTGGCCCCGCCTACTGCAAACCGTATTTCGCCATTTTGTATTGAAGGGAACCACGTGAAATCCCGAGAGCGCGCGCCATCTGCACCTGGTTTCCGGAGTGCAGAGCATAGGCTTTCAACAGAATCTGCTTCTCGAGATCCCGGGACCTCCGCCGCAGGTTCAGGTCATCCGTGTCCGGCTCGAACCATTGCCCCAGACGCAGGTCTTCAGGCGCAATCTCTCCCCTGACACAGGTCAGAAATGCAGACTCCAGGGTCTTCCGCAATTCATCCCAATTCCCGGGCCAATCGTATTCGTCGATGGCTCTCCGGGCCGGACGACCCAGATCAATGTGCCGACTATAGCGAGTTTTCAGTTCGTCAAGAAGGCGGTCGCATTCGGGTTGAATTTTGTCCCTGATTCGACGTAGCGGAGGCAGGACCAATTTCGCGCGCCCTAACAGGTCCGCGAGTGCAGACGAGAAAAGGCCGGCTTTGACCAGCAATGCCAGATCTCGGGTAGTAGCGAGGACCCAGTGCGCCCGATTTGCCCTGGAAACAAAGAGGTCCACCAACCGCCGCTGGACGGCCAGATCCAGGTCGGCCACGTCTTGAAGAACAATCACATCCAGATCTCGAGAAAGCAAAGGCACACCCGAGCCCTCGCCGCCCAGCCGAGCGCCCGCTGCGTCCCCAAAGATTTCGCGCATCTGCACGGCAGCAGAAAGACGCCCCGGATGAAAATACTCGGCCTGAACTTCGGAGCCAAACCGCCTCCTCAACATCTCGGCAATGATCTCAGCCTGACCGGATCCGGCCTCTGCAACCAGCAAGGTGGGCGAGGGCATAGCAGACAATTCGGCCACGTACCCGGCCATCCAGGTCGGGATCAGGGCACTGCCCTCTTGCCGAGAGGCGGCCAGGATTCCACCAAGGAAAAACCCCGGATCAACGGCCGGCGGCAGCTCTATGACGAGCAAACGGTCAGCCTCACCAGGAGGATCGACAACTACCCAAACCTGCCAACCCTCGCGACTCCCCTGAATGCCGGGAACACGAACACTCCCGGTGGCCAGAGCGCCAGCCCAGAGATCCGGCTGCTCAGCAAGAAAAGCGTACTCGAACTGGCCGACGTATCCCCTGCGCAGGACAGCCCGAAAGCCACCGCCATTCCTCTGAAACAGCGTCAGGGGGCAGCCCCGCAGAATCTCCGCGATATCAGCCACGCGCCACTCCGCAATCATGTCGGACATCCGACAAAACGCGCGCGACAGGCCATGTCGGACATCCGACAACGGCCAGAGGCAGAGATTTTTCCCGCTCAGTATTTTTTCTTGTTGACCGCATTGTCTTCCATGATTATGTCACATCACCGTATGAGTACCGTGGCCATTGCAGTAGCCAATCAAAAAGGAGGGGAGGGGAAGACCACCACCGCGATCAACCTCGCGTACGGCCTCGCCAAGAGAAAACTCTCCACTCTGCTCGTCGATATGGATCCGCAGGCAAACACTACGGGCATATTTACACATCCCGATCAGCTTGAAAAGTCATTGTACGACGTCTTTGTTGGCCGTGCACAATTACAGGAAATTCTCCTGCCTACCCCTGAGCCGTTTCTGAAAGTTGCACCCGCAAAACTGAGTCTCGCCGAGTTCGAGGCGCTCCAGAACAGTGTTGACGCACCTTTCGTAATGCGGGACGCTATCGCCAAACTCAAAGACTTCAAGTTCATTATCATGGACAGCCCTCCCAGTCTGGCCTTGCTAACGATCAACGCCCTGGCTGCAGCCACGCACGTAGTAATACCCACCCAGCCCGAGAAGTTCTCAATCGACGGAATGAAGGCGCTCCAGGGCACCATCAACTCGATTAAGAATCGGATTAACCCAAACCTCCAAATCCTGGGAGCCCTCATTACTCAGCTTAAGCCCAAAACCGTCCTGACTAAGACTATTTTGCCGGTCGTTTCGCAGTTTTTCCCTGTCTTTGAGCAGAATATCAGCGATGGGGTTGCCGTTGGGGAAAGTCATCTGGCCAGGAAATCCATATACGACTACGCGCCGGATTCGAAGCAGGCCCGCGAGTATCAGGACTTCATAACGGAAATGCTAAATGAGCTCAAAACATAAGGATATTGGCCTTCTAGCAGATGTTTTCCGGCGGGAAACCCTGGACGGGTCGATCACGCGACTCCGGCTCGATCAAATCCAGCCATCGGACTATCAGCCCCGGCAGGATCGACTCAGGGAAATAGATGAGCTTGCGGCAAGCATTAAGCGCGATGGCCTACTCCACCCTATTGTTGTCACAAAGTCAGGCGATATTTACAAGATTATCTCTGGAGAGCGCCGCTTTCACGCCCTGAAGAGCATTGGCGCGAAGGAAGCAGAGTGTAGAATCCTTTCCAGGGAAAGTCGTGACCTCCAGCGCATAGCCATCATTGAGAACTTGCAAAGGGTCGATCTGACAGCCCAGGAAGAAGCCGTGGCCCTCTTAAAACTGAAACGGCAAGAAGAGTACAGCGATCAGGACCTGTCAGAAAAGGTCGGGAAATCCCGGAACTATGTAACCGAGATCCTGGGCATCGCTGGCCTCCCGGAAGCCCTGCTCCGCGAATGTCTCGAGGCCGGAATCACAAGCAAGAATTTGATGATACAGGTGGTTCAGGCGTACCGAAAAGGGGAGCATCGCGAATTTATCCAGGCCTTCCAGTCTGGTAAGATCCAGACCGTGCGCGAGGCAAAAGGCTTCAATCGAGGCGAGTCCCGGCAGCCCTCCTCCCGCCCCGGAAAGACGGCCCAGTCCTACGCTCCCGCTGTGACCGTGGATAAGAACATCGTACGTATTACATACAAATCAGAATCAGACGCAAAGGCGGCAGTAGCGCGACTCAAGAAGCTATTGTAAGTGTCTAGAAAAAAGCAGATTCTCCTGCCACGGCGTGCCGTCCCAATCCTACGTAATACGTATGATGTTTGTGGTTTTTGCTTGCGAACCCTGGAAAAATGGTTGACTCAAATTTTTATGAGACATAATATCTTGGATGTCTCATCAGTAAATTGCTGGGGCAAAAAAAAGCCTTCCGCGGGAACGGAAGGCCGGGGTTTCAAGATTATGTCACATAAATACGCGCTGTACGGCCATTTGTCAATAAAAAGCATCCCTCCCATCTGATTTTTTTTCATAGCGAAAGGGCAGGGATGAAGGGCGAAAGTCTTCCTTTTGCAAAGCTGGTAACGGCTTTGTTCGATCGTGGCGTATGGGCTCGGATGTCCGCCGCGGCGCGAGCATTGTACCCGGTATTGCTGCGATTCTCCGATGGCCAGTTCAAAGGTGTGTACCCCGGAGCCTCTCGGCTCATGGAATTGACCGGATTTAAGCATAAAAAATCAATCCGCGAAGCTCGCAACGAACTAATCTCCCTGGGCCTCATCACTGCCACGCGAGGCACCGGCCGGACCAACACCTATTATCAGTTCAGATTCGACTGGGTGGGGGATACTGCAGGATACCCCACGGGAGCCCTTCAATCTCCCCCTGGAGAGGCTGGCAGAGCCCCTCAGGGTGTCCCCGGGCATCCCCTCAGGATGGATCTGGAGGGTCCCACCCATAACCAGATCCATATATCTATAACCAATCATGTACAGTCTGGTATTCCAGCCGAACTGGAAAATTTGCGAAAGAGATTCGGCGAAGAACGAGTACGCAGGGCTCTGTCTGAATGCGACCTCGCCGGTCTTGATGGTAATCCGGCCAACGTGGAGTCGATACTTTCCGGCAAAAGACGGCTGTGGTCAGCGACAAGGGAAAAGCTGGCTGGAATGATATCGCCGGATAGTCTCCGGCTGATTGAGGAGGGGTTACTGGCCGATGATGGTTCGAGCTTGCGATTTGATGCAGGTCTTCCCGCGCATCTTAAAAAAATTCTGACTCGCCACACAGGGCGGGTAGAATTTGTTCATTCTACAGAAAAACCTGCTGCCAAATGAATTCGTTCCTGCAAATATCGCACCCTGAAACTCTGCTCTTCGCACAGTGGGAGAGTCCCGGAAAAACCGAAGAAACCTCAGGCAATATTCTTTCCTGGCGGAGTCCGGATCTCGATACTCCGGGTCTGGTCTCCTGTATTGGAACATTTGATTCTATCAGATCTTTCAATTGTATTCGCATTCAGCTGCATCCTGAATTGAAGGAATTCTTTCCAAATACGTTTCGCTTTGAGATTTCACATGATGGTGTAGTCTGGGAACCAATTCTGCATGAGGCTAACTTTCGTGGAACCTGGTTGGACCAGGGTGAGTGGCATTTTTCACTGATTTCTGCCAGAATGGTAAAGTTTCTCTTTCTGGTGGATCGTGCGGATACATCGGGCAAATATGCAGCCGCGTTCGGCGCATTCCAGGTAATGGTCTCCGGGATTGTCAAGGTTGAGGTTTCAAGCGAACTTGATCGTCTCTGGGTCAAAGAAAACATCATAGATCGTCGACCCGAGTATGGTTGGTCCACGGCCCTTCGATTGCAGAAGCAGCCTGAGTACGTCTATCTTGATCTCGGTTCTATTAACAGGGTCGGAGAGATCCGTCTGTTGTCGAAGAACGACAGGGAAACCTTCTTTCCGGAATCCTTTCGCATATCGTACAGTGAAGACAATATTACTTACCATCATTTATTAGAAGAAACCGGCTTCCTGGCAGAGCCCGGGACCTGGTATAGATGGCGATTTGTTCCTACGAACATTCGCTTTCTTCATATAGATATAATCGAAGGTGCGCGAACTCGTGAGGGTAAGCATGTATCGCAAATTATCGAGATTGAGTTGTTTGCGGTCCCTGATCTTGTAGACAAGACCGAGAAGAGTCTGCCCGAACCAATACCGTATTCTTCCGTCCTCCGAAGCGGGATCGTTCGCTTTGCGATGGATGGCGAGATTAAAGAAGGGGTGGCCGTCCAGGCCAGCGACCGGAGGCTTCGTGATGCAACCACAGAGGCTCGCGGAATCGTGGAGTTGGCAAGTGATGGTGAAGTCGCCGATGGTGTTGTTGTTCAAGGAAGTGATCGTCGATTAAAGTATGCCTCGGAAGATCTTCCGGGAATACTGAGGCTTGCGCGCGACGGAGAAGTGCGTCCGGGGCATGCAGTTCAGGGCAACGATCGACGGCTTCGCGTCGCGACCGAGGAAGAGGCAGGACTCGTAGAGCTCGCTGCAGATGGTGAGAACCGACCTGGTGTTGTAGTCCAGGGCAGCGACAGCCGCCTCAGAATCGCCACAGAGAAATCATATGGCATAGTGCGCCTTGCGCCAGCGAATGAATCGAAGCCTGGGGAAGCTGTGCAATCAGACGATCCTCGGCTTCGCAATGCCACCGAGGAAGCGAGAGGAATTGCACGCCTTGCTCGAGCCGGCGAAGTTGCAGCCGACGCTGCAGTGCAGGGAAACGACCCGCGCTTGCGCACCGCGACCACGGAAAACCCTGGCATTGTTGAACTGGCCAGGGATGGTGAAACCAAGGAAGGCCTGGCGCTACAGAGCAGCGACTCGAGAATTCGCGCGGCCACCGTAAGCGCTCCGGGTATTGTTGAGCTGTGTGCTCCGGGGACAAGCTCTGCGGGCAAGGTTGTTCAGGGAGACGATCCGAGGCTATCAGACGCGCGAACTCCAGTCCCGCATGTGCACGACTACGCACCACGCGAGCACGACTTCTCTTCTCATAAAGGACTGATTCATCTTAAAGCGGAAACTGGCGCTGAATTTAAGCAAGTTGTCAACCCTCCTGTGTCACATGCGCCTATTGTCGGACAAAATCCTGGAAACGGATCAGGTCTCCTGGGCCTGGGCGAAGGCGAGGGGGTTGTTGGAGCAGGGAAGACTGCGGGTGTTGTTGGTATTGGGCTTGGGTCAGCACCAGGGGTCGTCGGAATTGCATCAACCGCAGAAGGCGGTCGCTTTACTTCTGAGCGTGGGTATGGTGCGGTAATCGGTGGCGCCCATGAGAAGCGCGGCCTGAAGGGCTCTCCGTTTGGTCTGCATGTTCGGGGGATATCGGGGTTTGAAGGCTCCGTGGTTTTGTCAGAACCCGATGCCAGTTGCATTGCTTACATTTTCCCAGGCGAGGGAGATGTTTTCACGCCTGGAGATGTGGTAGTGGCCGGCAAACCAGGGCATGTCAAGAAATCAAAGAATCAGGGAGAATCGACGGTTCTCGGTGTGGTTGTCCAGAAAGCAGGAATCATTTTGAATGCTCCAGAGAAGTTCGTTCCAAATCCGGAAGGGGTCGATTCGTATAGCGATCCCGTGGTCCCACAGGGGCACGTTTTGGTGGCGATTTCTGGAGTCGTCCCAGTGAGAGTTATGGCTGACAAGCAGGCCGTAAAGGCAGGCGACCTTCTGCTTTCATCCTCTCAGCCAGGTAAAGCGGAGAAGGTTTCCCAGGACAAATACAAGCCCGGGTCTGTGTTCGCCAAAAGCCTTGAAGATCTTGCTAAGGGTGAGGGCATGATTCGCTGTTTGCTGATGCCAGTATGAAACTAATTTCTGAAATGCTCAAAGAGCGCAGGCCGCTCTTTTCGTTTGAATTTTTTCCTCCGAAGAATCCTGAAGGGGAAGAAAGGTTGTATTCGGCCATCGACGAACTTGCCGGACTGAAGCCGGATTTTGTTTCCGTCACATACGGTGCCGGAGGTTCTACTCGGGCTAAGACACGTGAGTGGGTTGAAAGTATCCAGCAGAAGCATGCGATTCCAGCAATGGCGCACTTCACGTGTGTAGGATCGTCGCGATCTGAAATCAAACAGTACCTGGAAGAATTGAATCGGGCCGGGATTCGTAATATAATGGCCCTGCGAGGTGATCCACCAAAGGGGGAAACGCACTTTACGCCAGCCGCGGACGGGCTAGCGCACGGTAGCGAGATGATCGACTTCATCAAGAAGTCTGGATTTCCTTTCTGTCTGGGCGGAGCGGCCTACCCGGAAATCCACCCCGAGGCCGTCTCCCAAGAGGCCGATCTTGGGTATGTGCGTGAAAAAGTGAAATGCGGTGCGGATTTCCTGGTAACGCAGATGTTCTTTGAGAATCAGAAATATTTTGAGTTCGTTCGCAGGGCCGGCGTTCCTGTGCCTGTGATTCCCGGTATCATGCCGATCACCGCTTTTCAGCAGGTGGAGCGATTTACGAAGATGGCTGGTTGTGAGATACCTAAATCCCTCCTTGATGCCATTGCTGCCTGCGGCGAGGACCGCGACAAGCTCCTTGAGGTTAGTCTGGCGTTTACGGAAAAACAGTGTCGGGAACTGCTTGCCGGTGGAGCGCCCGGGATTCATTTTTACACTCTAAATCAATCGCATGCCACGATGCAGATCCTGGCTCGATTGCGTGGCTAAAATGACCGCAAAACGGACCCTAACCCTCAGTACTATCAATGATATTACTACGCGTATAAACTCCGAGCAGGATTTGTCGGGTTTATTGCAAATGATAATGGAAACGGCTCGGTATTTGCTGAACACCGAGGCCTCTTCTTTGCTTCTTTACGATGAAGAGTCAGAAGACCTGGTGTTTGATATTGTCCGCGGCCCGCGCGGTGGGGTCCTGGCTAACAGACGCATTCCCAAAGGAAAAGGGATTGCCGGGCTCTGTGCCGAGGGCCGCGAGCCGATCATAGTCAATGACGCAGCCAATGATTCCAGGGTGATGCGCAGCTTTGATGCGGAGACCCAGTTTGAAACCAGGAATCTCCTTGCGATACCCATGATCGCTCGCGGAGGCTTGATCGGGGTGTTGGAAGTTGTGAACACGACGGACGGCAGGCAGTTTGAAAAACACGATGTCAACCTGCTGAGCTATCTATCGGACATGGCTGCGATCGCTATTCACAATCGAAAGCTGTACGAGGATTTAAAGAATCGAGCCGACGAGCTGAACTGCCTGTATGAAATTTCACAGAAGATTGGATTTCAGAACAACAGGGAAGATCTACTGGATACAATCCTCGAAGCCATCCAGAACGTGTTGGATGTGGAGCGGGTTTCGGTTTTGCTCAAGACCGAGGGAGAAGGTGCGGACAGGCTCAAGCTGGTGCGCCTTCGCGGTTTTAGCCTTGAGGATCACGACTACCGGATCGATCCGGATGAGGGTATTGCAGGAATCGTATTCAAGACCGGAGACCCTTTGCTTGTGCGGGATGTGGAGAAGGATCTGAAAATACTCTCCGATCGCGTTGGTCGATACAAGACGAAGTCATTCATTTGCGTCCCGATTGTACGCGAAGGGAAAGTTGTTGGAATCATAAATGCTGCGGACAAACGAAACACAGAGCCTTTTGATTTGTTTGAATTGCAAGTTCTTTCGACTGTGGCCACGCAACTGGCGGATGGCCTGTCTCGCATTGAGGCGAAGCAGAAGGAGCTGGAACTGGGTCAATACAAGAAAGACCTTGAGACCGCAGCGCAAATCCAAATCAACTCTTTGCCGGAAATACCGGCCCGATTGGCCGGATTGCAAATCGCCTATCGTTACGAGGCATGTCGGGACGTTGGAGGGGATTTCTACGATCTGATTTTTCATTCAGAGAACAGGATATCCGTTCTGATTGCTGACGTAGCCGGGAAGGGAGTGCCCGCGGCATTGTTCATGGAGTATTCCAAGACTTTGCTGGCGTCGCATATTCCAAGAAATCTGGATCCTGTGACTACACTGTCGCGTGTTAACCAGGAAATCTTTCGCAAATCGCGGACCGGAATATTTGTTACTACAATGCTTGTGCAGATCGAGACTGATCGTAAGAGAATGCGTATTGCCTCAGCGGGCCACAACAATCAGATATTATACCGCACACGTCAAAACCGCCTGGAAAAACTTCGGGCTCGCGGGACTCCCCTTGGGATATTTGAAGACGCTGAGTACATTGAAAACGTAGTCGATTTTGAGAAAGACGATCTCCTGATTTTGTATACGGATGGAATCACAGAAGCAAACAATCCTGCTCTGGAAGAATTTGGCGAAGAGCGCCTCTTTGAGCTTGTCGAGCGTTCAAATGCGCTCGGGCCTCAGGATTTCATTGCACGGGTATTTGAAAGCCTGGACGAGTTTCGCGGACCTCAAGAGCCTGCAGATGACACGACAATCATGGCGATCCGTCTCTAACGCGCGCTCGTTGATCTTGCCGCAGCCCCATCGCGAGGGAATTCTTGATGTGTAAGACTATTAAGCACAAGGTGAAGTTCAAAGCGTCCCCGGACGAAGTGTATCAGGTTCTGGCGGATTCAAAATTGCACCAGGAATGTATTGGGGCGAAGGCTACCATTGGGAAAGCGATCGGTGAGCGTTTCGAGGTCTTTGCCGGTAAGATTACAGGGGTCATAGTCGATCTTGCGCCGGGGAAGCGAATTGTTCAAGCATGGCGGCGGTCGGATTTCCCTGCCGGCATTTTCTCAATGGCCGCGTTTACGCTTCAGGCAACAAAGGATGGCGGCACCGAGCTCATTCTGACCCATCGCGGTGTTCCAAAGGCACTAATCCCGGATGTGGAAGCCGCCTGGCGTCGAGATTACTGGCAGAAAATCAAAAATTACCTTTCCTGACTTTTCGCGGGCATGCCTCGCCCACCCCCGTGGGTGGTTTCCTATTCTGGAGGCGGGCAGAGGGATTTGGCAATGGGAGGCCAGTGGTCATTTGCGGTGGCGACCTTAGCGGGTTCTTTCCAAAAGTCAAGTTGGGCATGTCCCACTTGTGTGGCATGATATTGTGGGGAGAAATGGGGCTCTCGGCCGCTTGGCCTTAAAAATTTTAGGCTTGTCAGCATACCTATATCAAGATATCTTGATATTCTGACCATGGCAGACATTCTGAAATCGCTGCGAGCCGCTGCGGATGAGACCCGCCTTCGCATTCTTTCCGTGCTGGGTTCTGAGCCCCTGGCGGTCGGGGAAATCCTTGAGATACTCGGGATGGGCCAGAGTCGTATTTCGCGACACTTAAAGATTCTGGCTGATGCGGGCCTCCTGGAAAGCCATAGGTTGGGCAATCGTGTCTATTACGGGCTGGCTGGCCAATCGCGGGTAGAACCTTTGATTCGCGAATTGCTCGATGCCTTAACACAGATTACGGAATCAAACAATGGATTGTATCGAGGTATTGTTCGGGATCGAAGCAAGCTAACAGAGATACTCGAGCTCAGAAAGCAAATGAGCGTGGACCACTTCCAGCGGATGGGCCGCGAGCATGACCGTATGCAACAGACTTTCGTAGATTCGTCTTATTATAGAAGAGAAATCATAAACGAGCTTGGCGCCAAACCTGGGACGGTAGTCGATCTAGGCTGCGGAACGGGCGAATTGTCCGTCATGATTGCCAGGCTTGCCGGAAAGGCGATCGGCGTGGATCAGAGCCCAAGGGTCCTGGAGCTTGCTCGCAGCGCCTGTCCACAGGGCGAGTTTCGCCTGGGTGAGATTGAGCACCTTCCACTGCCTGATGAGGGCGCAGATGCGGTTGTGGCGTCCATGGTTCTTCATCATTTGCCAGATCCTTCCTCCGGTCTCAAGGAGGCCAATCGCGTCCTACGGAAGAAGGGAACGTTAGTTGTCGTTGATCTAAAGGAACACGATGAAGAGGCTATGCAACGTGAATTTGCTGATTTCTGGCCAGGATTTTCAGGCGATCGTTTAGAAGCGATGATTCAGGATGCCGGATTTTCAATCCAGGAGAAGCGCGCCGGTCAGGGTGACGGCAAGCTCACATGTCTTATTTATAGAGCAACAAAGCAAACCACAGGAGGTTTAAATGCCAACGCTTGAAACACAAAAAGGACAGGATTACAAAGTCAAGGATATCTCCCTTGCACGCTGGGGCAGGGAAGAGATCATTCTGGCTGAACAAGAAATGCCAGGACTCATGGCGCTTCGCCGCGAGTACGGGACAAAGAAGCCACTGAAAGGCGCAAAGATCTGCGGATCGCTTCACATGACGATTCAGACTGCCGTTCTGATCGAAACTCTCAAGGAATTGGGGGCGGAGATTCGCTGGTCTAGCTGTAACATCTACAGCACGCAGGATCATGCAGCCGCTGCAATTGCAGAAGCCGGAATTCCCGTATTTGCCTGGAAAGGTATGACAGAAGAAGAATACTGGTGGTGTATTGACGAGACCCTCAAATTCGACGGTGGTCCAAACATGATTCTGGACGATGGTGGAGATCTGACCTGGTGGATCCACGAAAAGCATCCAGCATTGCTGAAGAATATTCGCGGTGTTTCTGAAGAGACCACTACAGGCGTTCACAAACTCGTCAAAGAATTCGAGCAAGGGAATCTAATGATTCCAGCGATCAACGTAAACGATTCCGTTACCAAGAGCAAATTCGACAACCTGTATGGTTGCCGCGAATCGCTTGCTGATGGTATCAAACGCGCAACAGACATCATGCTTGCTGGTAAAGTAGCTGTTGTTGCTGGATATGGCGATGTGGGTAAGGGTTCTGCGCAGAGTCTACGTGCGTTTGGTTGCCGCGTGATTATCACGGAAATCGATCCAATTTGTGCGCTTCAAGCGGCAATGGAAGGCTATCAAGTTGATACCATGGACGCATGGGCTGATCGCGCTGATATTTTTGTAACCACAACAGGAAACAAAGACATCATCACAATCGATCACCTCGCAAAAATGCGCGATGGATCCATTGTTTGTAACATTGGCCATTTCGATGTCGAAATCCAGGTCGCTCAATTGAAGGCTTATCCAGGGATCAAGAAAGTCGAAATCAAGCCGCAGGTTGACAAGTACACGTTCCCATCCGGCAAGAGCATTCTGCTTCTGGCCGATGGCCGTCTCGTTAACCTGGGTTGCGCAACCGGTCACCCAAGTTTTGTGATGTCTAACAGTTTCACAAACCAGGTGCTAGCACAAATCGATTTGTTCACAAACAAATACGAAATCGGTGTATATCGTCTTCCAAAGCATTTGGATGAGAAGGTTGCTTTCCTCCATCTGGAAAAGATTGGTGCGAAGCTGACCAGACTTACTCCGGATCAGGCGAAATACCTGGATCTCAATGTGGATGGCCCATACAAGCCAGAGCATTACCGTTACTAAGAAAGAGAAACTCTTCCGGGGAGACCCGGAAGAGTCCGTCATTATACATTATTATTTGAGAGATTGAGATGAATTCGAGAGCTGAGACTTTAAAGAAGCTGCTGACTGAGCGAATCCTGGTTCTGGATGGAGCCATGGGTACGATGATCCAGCGTTACAAGCTGCAGGCCTCGGACTACACCAGCGAGCGCTTTAAAGATCACAAGAAGGAGCTCAAAGGCAATTCTGATATTCTGGTTCTCACGCGTCCGGATGTGATTTACAATATTCACAAAGAGTATCTGGAAGCCGGATCAGATATCATTGAGACCAACACGTTCTCCTCAACATCCATCGCTCAGGCTGACTACGAATTGTCGCATCTGGCCTACGAACTCAGCAAAGAGGGCACTAAGCTGGCCCGGAAAGCTGCAGACGAATACACGGCGAAAACACCAGATAAGCCCCGTTTTGTTGCGGGTGCGATTGGTCCACTGAATCGTTCGCTCTCTCTGTCTCCGGATGTGAACGATCCTGGTTTTCGTGCGGTTACGTTCGACGAAGTGGTTACGGCCTATCTGGAGCAGATTCGAGGGCTGGTAGACGGAGGAGCGGATTTGTTCCTCGTCGAAACAATCTTTGACACTCTGAATTGCAAGGCGGCACTCTTTGCTCTGGATCAGTACGCTAAAGAGTCCGGCAATGAATTGCCTGTGATTTTGTCCGGAACCATCGTAGATATGTCCGGGAGGACGTTAAGCGGTCAGACGACTGAGGCGTTCTGGATTTCGATTTCGCATGCAAGGAACTTGATGGCAGTGGGTTTGAACTGCGCGCTGGGATCGGCGCAGATGAGACCATTCCTCTCAGAACTATCAAGGGTCGCGACGGTTCCGGTGAGTCTTTATCCAAATGCGGGGCTGCCAAATGCGTTTGGTGGCTACGATGAGAGCCCGGAATACATGGCTGCCCAGATCGATGCGTACGCCTCCGAGGGGCTAATCAACATCATCGGTGGTTGCTGTGGGACTTCTCCTGCGCACGTGAAAGCTATGGCTGAGGCTGCCCTGAGGCATCCACCACGGAAGCCTGCGGGGAAAGATACGTCGTTTGTTTTGTCTGGCCTGGAGCCGCTCCGGGTGCGGGAAAACATGAACTTCATCAATATTGGCGAGCGAACCAACGTTACGGGCTCTCCAAAGTTTGCGAAGTTGATTCTTGAGAGCAAGTTTGACGAAGCCCTTTCCGTCGCCCGCCAGCAAGTCGAGAATGGGGCGCAGATCATCGACGTGAACATGGATGAAGGGATGCTCGATTCGGAAGCTGCGATGACCAAGTTTTTGAATCTCATAGCTGCAGAACCCGATATTGCGAAAGTGCCGGTCATGGTGGACTCGTCCAAGTGGACTGTGCTTGAAGCGGGATTGAAGTGCCTGCAGGGAAAGAGCGTTGTTAACTCGATTTCGTTAAAAGAGGGTGAGGCGGCTTTCCTGGAACGCGCGCGCGTGATTCGCTCCTTTGGAGCGGCTGCCGTCGTAATGGCTTTTGATGAAGTGGGCCAGGCCGACAGCTATGAGCGGCGCATCGAGATTTGTAAGCGAGCATACGACTTGCTTGTCAGCAATGGGTTCCCGGCTGAGGACATCATCTTTGATCCAAACGTTCTGACCGTGGCCACAGGCCTTGCAGAGCACAACAACTATGCAGTCGATTTTATCAAGGCGACAGAATGGATTAAGAAGAACCTTCCGCATGCGCGTGTAAGCGGCGGCATTAGCAACATTTCGTTTTCATTTCGTGGAAACAATCCAGTGCGCGAAGCAATGCATACAGCGTTCCTGTATCACGCTGTTAAAGCGGGCCTGGACATGGGGATTGTAAACGCAGGAATGCTCGGAGTATACGAACAGATTCCAGCGGAACTTCTGGAGCGTGTCGAAGATGTGCTCTTGAATCGCAGGCCGGATGCAACTGAACGGCTTCTAGAGATTGCCGACTCCGTGAAGGGCAAAGAAGGCGCAGGCCCGGTTAAAACGGACGAGTGGCGCAATGGCTCGGTAGAAGAGCGGCTCAAGCACGCACTCGTCAACGGGATCATGGACTTTGTGGATCAGGACACAGAAGAGGCCCGCGGAAATTATGAACGACCTTTGCACGTGATCGAAGGTCCGCTGATGGCCGGGATGTCTGTTGTGGGCGACCTATTTGGAGCGGGGAAAATGTTTCTTCCGCAAGTTGTAAAAAGCGCGCGCGTGATGAAAAAATCGGTCGCGTACCTACTTCCGTTCATGGAGAAAGAGAAGGCGTTGAGTGGGGAGTCTCGCTCTCAAGCGAAAGTCCTCATGGCCACGGTCAAGGGCGATGTTCACGATATTGGCAAGAATATTGTCGGTGTGGTGCTTGCCTGTAACAACTTCGACGTTGTTGACCTGGGAGTCATGGTGCCGCGCGACAAGATTCTGGACGAGGCTACTAAGATTGGGGCAGACGTGATTGGCCTTTCTGGGCTGATAACGCCTTCGCTGGATGAAATGGTCGAAGTAGCTCGCGAAATGCAACGTCGTGGAATGAAGCAGCCGCTGCTGATTGGTGGGGCGACCACTTCCAAGATTCATACCGCTGTCAAGATTGCGCCGCAGTATACCTCTCCGGTCATCCACGTCCTGGATGCGTCGCGGAGCGTACCTGTTGTAAATCAGCTCATTACTCCTGAGCAGAAGCAAGAATTTGCAGAGTCAATACTCGCTGAGTACACGAAGCTCCGGGACGATTTCGCAAATCGCCAGGATCAAAAGAAGTATTTGAGCCTTGCCGATGCGCGCGCGAACGCAACCAGGCTGGACTTCTCGAAACCGGTTGTGGTGCCTAAGCGGGCTGGAGTCCAGGAATTCAAGAACTACCCGCTGGAAGAGCTACGCAAATACATTGATTGGACTCCGTTCTTTCAGGCCTGGGAGCTTCCAGGGAAGTATCCGTCCATTTTCGATGATGAACGGATTGGAAAGGAAGCAAAGAAGCTCTTCGATGATGCAAACCGGCTCCTGGATGAAATTATTACGCGCAAGCTGATCAAGGCCAATGGCGTTGCGCAGTTCTGGCCGGCCAATCGTGTCGGTGACGATGTGGAAGTCTATGCGGATGAATCTCGCGGAACTCCTATCGCTGTCTTTCACGGATTGCGTCAGCAAACTGAGAAGCGTTCCGGTGAGCCAAATCGTTGCCTGTCGGATAATGTAGCTCCAAAAGGCACACCCGATTACATTGGCGCGTTTGTTGTTACAGCCGGTCAGGGCGTGAGCGAACTTGCAAAATCGTACGAAACAAAGCATGACGATTACAACTCGATTCTGGTGAAGGCGCTTGCAGATCGCCTGGCAGAAGCATTCGCTGAGCGACTACATCAACTTGTAAGAAAAGAGCTCTGGGGGTACGCTCCGGATGAATCACTGGCCAACGAAGATCTGATCCGGGAAAGTTACGCAGGAATCAGGCCAGCTCCAGGATATCCTTCGCAACCAGACCACACAGAGAAAGAAGCTCTATTTAAGCTACTGCGCGCAACGGAGCACACGGGCGTGAGTTTGACAGAAAGCCTTGCGATGACTCCGGCGGCCTCGGTGTGCGGATTGTATTTTGCGCATCCCGATGCCGAGTATTTCAATCTGGGCAAAATTACTTCCGAGCAAGTCGAAGACTATGCGCGTCGCAAAGGGATGCTGGTTCCGGAAGTTGAAAAGTGGCTTTCGCCTGCGCTAAACTACGACAGGTAAACTTCCGTCATCCCGCGAATTCGTCCCTCTATTTGACCTGATACTCATGCAGCGTTAGCCTCGTGAGTTTGTGCGATTCGAGATGCTGGAACCCACCGAAAGCCTTTACGGATGTCGCTACCAGATCCCGGCCAAGGTAGTTGTCCAATCGAGTTGCGAATTCCTGTGCCGTCCATCCCGTATATTCAGTCAGCGTGATTCGCATTGGACCGTGAGTTCGCAAAATAGCAGCCAGTTCGGGTACGGCCTCGATGCCTGATGGCGATAATATTGGTCTCTCGAAGTACAACAGTCCGGCGTATGACGTTAGCAAAGAACCGGGCATTATGATCACGTCTCCCTTGGCCTGTTTCAATTCAGTCTGAAGTGCTTTGAGTTCCTGCGTGGCTTTTCTTTGAATGGCCAGGGTGAGGATGCAAATGAGTATCGAATAAGTGAAGACCGCAAAGAAGCCGACACGGCGAAGGCGGCTTTGATGCTGGATTGCATCCCTGTAAAATCGATCGAGTAGTAACAGCGCCGGATAGAGGGCCAGGTAAAGATAACGACTTCCCCAGGTAACAACTCCGTCATTGGGGGCAAGAAAGGACGCAGCCAAAAGGAAACCAGCCTGGAAAACCACAAGAAGCCGTACAAGCTGGTCTCTAGTTCTGGTCAGTACGAAGTAGACGATAGGGATCAAGAGCAAGGGCGAAAAGCCAAACTGGCCGAGCTTGAACTTCCAACCAAAGATGAGTGTAAAGACTTGAGCGAGTCTGAGCAGATCGAGATCGATGGAGGTTGGATTGGCTATGAAACGAGGCCCGAGTGGATGGCCATAGTGTAATGTCTGGAAGACCAGGAAGGCCCCAACGGTCAGCGTGGACGCAATCCCGAAGGCAGCGTATTGCTTGAGAGGTTTGTTTCGTATCGTTACGAGGATCCAGGCGCAGAGGAGGCTCAGCGAGTAAAGCAGTGCTTCTAATCGGAACCAGATTCCCACAGCAGATAGGAATCCCGCCAGGGCAGCGTCGCGCAGCTGGCCTTCCTCCACGGCCCGCACATAGAAATACAAGCCCACGAGTCCCAGTAGAATCAGAAGGGGATTCTCAGAGAGCTCCATGCCCTGGGTGATCAGCGGCGTTCCAAATGCGGCGAATGCGAGCGTGACGGCCGATGAGCGGAATAGTTTCCAGAAGAGTCCGAGGGCGGCAAGGGCCACGCCCAGGCAAAGGTACGGCATGGCCGCCGCCGGGAGCAACGCAGCGGGTCCGGACATGACGAAAGACAACATCAGCGGGTATTGCCCGATATGCTTGTCTCCGATCACAAGAACGTTGGGTTTCGTAAACGGATAGAATTGGTAGCCAGGGTCTAACGATAGGCCCGGGTAGAAAAGAGCTTCAGACTGGTAGGAGGAGCGCAGGAGCGAGACCGTTTGGATGTACTTGATCAAGCTGTCGCTGGTGTAGGTATATGAGCTCCCATTCCTCGCGAGGGCAATCCCGAAGACTGCTACAGCAAGGAACAAGATCAGCATTCCTGCTCGCTTACTCCTCGAGTCTGGATCCGGTGCCATGGGCCAGTAAAAACCCGCGATTGGGCACTGCAACAGGATTTGGGCCTGAATTTGGCCTCAAAAGGGCTGTTTCCCGGCCTCGGCATGGCCAAAAAAGAGATAGCCGTGCATGGTTAAAGGACCGATAATCTACACAGGATTCGGCTTTGAAACGGAAGAAGGGAAACAGCGTCCAGGATTTCCTCGGGAATCCGGAGAAAGTAAAGAAGTTTAAAGATTCAATCCAGGGGATTGAGTTCAATGCGCTGGTGCGCCCTGGCAGTCATTCCTCTGCATACAAGAAGGAATATTTAGAGCGCGTTGCGGGGAGAATGTTTCCCTATCCATTCCTCGATCATGATTTTCACATCAAGTGCATCGGCGAGCATGTCCAATCTGCAGTTCGCGGCGATGTACTTCTCCATCCGGTTCTAGCCTACGCCAGTCTCTTTGACCTGCGCTCCAGTTACGCGCCGCCAGTGAAAAAGAAGATCAAGGCCAGCGGGAGAAAAACCAGGAAGAAAGGGGCAAAGGTTGCCCGTCCTCAAGCAAGTCCAAAAGACAAGCTTCGCAAAAAGCGATTCCTCGCGATTCAGCAAATCATGAATCGTTTGCATGTTCCGGCCTATGTCAAACGTGCTCGCACTGATTTTGAAATCAAAGAATCATCCGTAAGAGCCTTCGAGGAAATGTATCTCGCATACGCCGGGCTCAGACAAAAGCTCCAGACACTGGAGAACGAAGTAATAACTTATCAAAGTCCGGATTACATCCATGGCCCTCATAAGGCCAGGATCCACGAACTCGAATCGCAGAATTCCGACCTGGGCTTGCGTCTGGTAAAGGAGCAAAACCGCGCGGATCTCCTGGAAAGTGAAATCCAGCGTCTCACAGATCATATCCTGACTCAGCCTGCTGAGGGAGAAATGGAGAGCCTCAAGCGTGAGTACAACGTGCTCTCGCAGAAATGCGATGCTCTCGTTAGCCGCAACATTGAGCTCTCCAATCGGATGAAAGACCTGGGACGTTCGAAGCAGCTTGAGACCATTCTCGATGGAATCCGTGACAGGATCAATGGCGTCATTAGATCCGGGATCCATGAGAAGCCAGAAGCAATCATCAAAAGTATCAGCGACGAGATTGGTCAGCTTCAGCGTGCGCGCCTCTATCTCGGAAGAGCGTTATACGATATTGGAATTCTTTTTCATCGCAAAGGCGATCGTGATAAGGCCAAAGAAGAGCTTCGCGCAGCGCGCGAGCTGGGTGTTCGCGACGCAGACGTAGAAAACATCCTTAAAAGTTGAAACCAGCTCTCGTTCGCACTCTGTTCCGGTTCAGATCGCTCTACGTCTTATTGCTTGCCCTCTCAGCTATCTGGGGTTGTTCAAAACCAATAGTCAATGAGGAGCCTGCCACGCCTGTTTGTACCCTGGCCGAGAACCGCAAGTCGTTTGTATGCGACGTCGAGTTTGTCCCCAGGCAGGGTAAGTGCACGGTCGATGCAGCGGTGCGCAGTACGTTTGTTTCCAGGATGACGGGAGTGTCGCTTGAAATGCTGTACCTGGAGCGAGAGCCCGGTGGCACACCTCCGTACCGCTACAATGACATGGCAGAAGTGCTTCGTCGGATTCAGGTGGGCAGTTGTTCCGGTAGCTGTGTGTGTCGTCTGACGTTTGAGGACGCTCAACTTGACGAAATCTTCTACGATTCAGCTGGCTGTAGAAACGGATCGAAACTACGAGATCATCCGCTCTATTTTCGTGGCCGCGGTTGCAAGCTGAGCTTCTGAGCAATTTCCTTAATCCGCGCCGCGCGGTGCATCAATGTCCAATCGTTACGCTTTAGTTTGATCTTCTTTTTAGGCGGTTTAATTAGCAATTCTTCCCAGGCGGCCACGTCCAGGGGTGGTGCAAACGCCGCGTCAGGTGCGACTTCGCGAAATATCGGGATATCAGACAGTGCCAGGGGAATCCCCTTGAATCCAGCTTCGAGTATGGGTAGACCAAAACCTTCATGTAAGCTGGGAAAGAGGTAAAGCCCTGCGTGCAGGTAACACCATTCCAGGACGCTGTTGTCGGCTTCTTCTATATAGAAAATATCTTCCTTTTCGAGCTGGCGCGAGGCGAGGAGGGCGGTAAGATCAGCTGCGCCCCAGCCTGGTCTACCGACGATAACGAGAGGAAGTAGCCTGTTTCGTTTTCGCGCATTTCTGTACGCAGTGATGACGGTGGCCTGGTTTTTTCTGGGCTCAATTGTACTTACCATCAGGTAGAAGGACTTGAGCCGAATAGACTCGGGTTTGCGCGGCTTAATGGGTTTGGTTTCAACTCCAGGGTAGACGAGTTCCAGGCGGTCCGCAGACCACGGGAATTTCGCGGCGATATCGTTTGCAGTCGTTTGCGAAAGGCACAGGACGGACGAAGCATTCTTCAGGGTATGCCCGTTGGTCAGTCGATGCTGAATCCGATTGGCCAGAGTCATGGTCTCCGGCGCGACGTATGCGTTCAGATCGTGAAAGTTTACCATTCCAGGGATCTTTGCCCGACGGCGAAAGAACAGCGGAAGCATGGAAAGGCTGCCCCAGTAGAGATCACACTGATCATCACGTAGCCACTGGATTACCCGCGTATTGAGAAAAAGGAGGCCGGTGGCGGCAGTCCAGGAAGCATCTTCGCGGAAAGTAACTCCCCGCTGCTCAAGGTAAGGCCGATAATCAGAATGAATGGGTCGGTGTGAGTAGAGTACGTATTGGTCTGGTTTCCGGGCGGACAGTAGGCCCATGAGCATATCGAATAGATACCTGGCGTTGCCGTTTCGCGGAAATGCCAGAGGCCGCGCATCCACTCCGATTTTCATTCGGGAGACATTTTAATGAGGCAGCGTCCGCGCAAGGCATTTGAGAACCGGGAGTTCCTACTTTCGGAAGGGGCAAGAAAGATTCGTGTGCTGACCGAGGTCACATACCCTGAGATCGTTTTTGCGGAGCAAGGCGTTACGGACACTGTGGTCTTCTTTGGTTCCGCCCGAGTTCCTGGTCCAGAGGGAGATCGGAGCGGTCCAATTGGACCATACGGAATATACTACGATCATGCACGCGAAATTGCAAAGCAGATCACATCCTGGTCGCTCAAGAATGCCGTTCCAAAGAAACGAAACTTCGTGGTCTGTACGGGCGGTGGACCGGGCATTATGGAAGCAGCGAATCGAGGTGCACTCGACGCCGGCGGCAAGACCATAGGCCTAAATATCGAGTTACCCCAGGAACAATTCCCTAATCCATACATCACCGACGAACTAAACATGGATTTTCACTACTTCTTTACTCGGAAGTACTGGTTCCTCTACTATGCTCGCTCACTTATGGTCTTTCCAGGTGGTTTTGGAACCCTGGATGAGCTTTTTGAAACGTTAACTCTCAGACAAATGCATAGTATCCGAAACGTCATTCCTGTGTTTCTTTATGGTAAGGACTTCTGGCGCAAGTTGATCAACTTCGATTTCCTCGCGGAGATCGGGATGATTGCAAAGGAGGATCTCGATTTGTTCAAGATAGTGGACTCAGTCGATGAGGCCGTCGCAAGCCTGATCCCTGTGCTTCAAAGTTCCCTGGACTAAAATGGCCAATACGACAACATTCCTGGAGCTGCTCAAGGAGCAGGAGGCGCTGGCGCGCGGTGCAAACCTCAACGAGAAGGTACACCACGCCATTTATAAAACTATTAAGATGAACTCCACTGTTGAGGCGGTGCGAAACAATCATCTCTATCACGTTGGTGTCAACGTGCCCGATGTGCTCCACCTTACCAAGAAGGATGTAATCAATGTCCTGACTCGTCTGAGCTCAGAGCGACTCATAGCACAGATCTTTCTCTTTTCCTACGAGCCCGGACAGGGCCGCCCGGGATTCACGCCCTGCTTTATTACACTTCCGCCGGAAGATAAGCAATCAATTGGTCAGCTGTTCGATGAGGGTGTCCTACTTTCTGCACGCGCCATTGAGTCATACGTCGATTCACTTCCACCCGTAACGTCTGATATGATCTGGGCTGACCTGGAGAAAGACCTGGCCATGGAAGGAGTTCCCATGCCTGCAGATCTCCCGGCATCCATCGTCGATGTGTTTTCTGGTGTGCATGCAGCCAGTTTCGAGGTTGTCCCTTCGCCTGAAATGATTCAGACAACCCTGGGTGAAATCCAGGATTTCCTGGCGAGGCGTGGTCGTCTGGTTCACGTACTTGATTATGGCTTCATGCCCGTGCGTGAGCGTGAAGTTCTGGATCGTGTGGAAAGCGCCGGGGACTTTCTATTGTCCAAGGTAATTCCAAAATACAAAAGTCGCGGCAGTCTCAAAGCGGAGTTGGAACAAGTTCAGCTGGAAGAAGCGGCGTACTATCTGAATGAAAATGCGCCGCGCACTGCTGATTTCCTTGCACGACGCGCCAATTTACTCAAGAAAGCCATTCTATCTGATCCAGGACGCAAGGGCGGAGTTCGATATCCAGGAGCCCTGGCAGTTGAGACGCTCTTGCTCGTCGAGCCGTTCTCCAGGCAAAAATACGCCGAACAATGGAAAGCCGAGATCGCGACTATTCATGCGCAGTTTAAGGAACGTTTGCGTCGGGATACAACTTCCTGGTCAGAGCTTCTTGTTTTCATGGACGACAAAGAGATACTTTCGTTCCCCACGGAAGCCTGGAAGCGGATCTCAGACGATAAAGACATCCTCCATCATACCTGGGAGCGCAGCGGTCGGACCGTGCATGTCTTCCTGAGAAAAGATGCAGACGTTTTTCGAAGCCTCGTAATTGGAATGGCGGACATTCCTATTAGCGAGCACTGGAAAATTCTCGCGATGAAGTTCTTGTTGGATCGCTACGAAACACTCTTCTCCTCCCTGTTTCATGATGAAGAGTTTGTCCGCAATTATGGTAAGTTGCTTCGCAAGGCTTATGTGGACTATATCCCCTGGTATTTTCGGGTGTTTCTCTGGTTGGGTCTGAGCTGGTTCCAGGACCGATCATTTCAAATTGCCAAGCAAAAGATATCGATTGAGCAGCGTTCACTGGGCAGTGGAAACCAACAGCGTGCTGCCGAATTACAGCAAGCCCGCGAAACGGAAAAGCGGCAGATGATGAGTCGAATTCAAGAAGTTTCGGCGGCCAATCAGATCATCGACGCTCTCGATAAATTCTACCAAACAGATATGTGGATTCCCACGGTTGCAGAAGTCCAGGCCAACCTCACGGATATGGAAGCAGGTGCTTTTCGCGATGCAATCAACCGGGGACGCTTTCAGATTGTCCGCGAGGGTAAGGCGGAAAAGGCAGATCGCGATCTGCTCATTTACCCAATGAATCATGAATGGCGGGTTCGTGCGGCGCGGCTCAGGCGCGCGCTGGATCGGATTGCGGCCAAGTATCCGGCTGCGATGCAGTCGGACGAGGCTATCAACATGCATTCGCGCTCTGCCCTTTTGCAAAAGTACCTGAGTCGCAAGGAGAAGGAATTGCCTGTTTCCGAGTCCGAAGACCCATACCAGCGCTTTGAGAAGGCGCTCAAGACGTCGCAAAAGGAAACGGCTCAAAAGGAAGCAACTCCTCTTATCGAGGACGAGCTGGAAGTCTAGGACACCCAAAGCACAACGCAAAAAGTGCTTCCGTTCGAACCGCAGCCCGTTATACCGTCTTGGGGGCGCGTTATGGTCGGGGAAGAGACGGAACTAAAGCAACTTCAGAAAGAGATCAAGGAACTCAGGGCGGAGATCAACTCGGCTCTAGAATCCCCGTTCCTGCAGGCGTCGGTCAAGAGTCTTGTCTATGAGATCTTGCTCGACAGAACTGCAATCCTGGAGCACGAGCTCGGAAAGCGCATCAACGAAAAGCACGGGACCATGTATGAGATCAAGCAGCAAGCGCGCCGGATGGCCTGGCTCCTTGGTCTCGATGCGGATAACGTCAGGCTGCTGGTGACAGAGGCCGTTCAGAATATTCTGGAGCATGGAACGGGCCGCTGGGTACAGGTTCGGCTGGAAATGCAAAACGAAGGCCCCAATCCTTGCATGGTTTCGTCATTCAAGCACGAGATACCGGCCAGTGAGAAGTACACAATGCATGACGTTGATATGAACGCATTGAAGGGAGATATCACGTCCGAATTCTTTGACTTTGAATCGCACCGCGGCCGCGGCGAGTTTATCATGAAGCAGCTTACAGATGAACGCCGTATCATCAACGGCATTGAAGTCAATCGTGATGGGAAGAAGGTGCACTACTTCAAGCGAGTGCTGATAAATTACAAGAATGCGGATGGCCCGCGTGGCTCCATCAATTTTCAGGAGATCAAAGAGCAAATCGATCGCCTTGGATTTCAGGATGTCATTTGTTGTTTCTTGATTCAACATTCGCACGATAAGCCCGATCATCTGACAGTGGCAGCTGCGCGCGAACATAGCAAGGCGCTTGCGCAAATGATGTTAGAAAACAATTGTAAGTTAGTCCTTGAGGAATCCTATTTCTCGAATGTGTTTTCTACCTTTGAGCCAGTTTCTCCTCTGAGCAAAGAACAACTGCAATCTATCTTTGAAAAGGTGAAGGCCGTTGTTTATCGAGACGCAGAGTCTTGATTCGCTATTTGGAGTAAAGTGTTTCGACGCCATCCCAGCCTTCAGGGATTCCGTTCTTCAGGAACTCATCGCAGCGTTTGATGTAAACTTTCACGGCGCGGTCGTTTTGATTCTGTTTGTAAATTGCTACGAATGCTGAGCGGGCTTCTTGAATCTTCCCGGCCTGGTAAGCTGCAACGCCCTCAGCGAACCCTTTCAGCGTATCGAGCTTTGGCTTGAGAGTTTCCGGGTTTCCGCCGGCAATGATTTCTACGAGTGTTACGGGCGCTGTCTTGCCCTTGACACGTACTCTGTCTACCAGTCGTGCAGGGTAAAGTCCCTTTGCCTCGCCTGTAAGGGTTTCTTCGCTCAGTAGGATTTGTGCGCCGTAGGCTTTGGTGAGGCTTTCAATCCGCGAGGCCAGATTTACGTCATCTGAAATGACGGTACCTTCCATGCGTTCATTCTCTCCAATCGTTCCGAGCATCAGCCGACCTCGATGCAGGCCAAATCCAACGTTCACATCGCCGTAGTTGTGACGCGCCCGGGCAACATTCCATTCTGCTACTGTGTCGATCATCCTGACACAGGCCTCGACGGCCAGCGCCGGGTCGACGGGGAAAAGCGCCATGATGGCATCTCCAATGTACTTATCAATAAACCCCTTGTGTTCGCGCACGATTGGCCCAACGCGTCTGAGGTAAGAGTTTATGAAGTCGAAGTTCTCCTTGGGTGTCATATTTTCTGAAAGCGAAGTAAAGCCGCGAATGTCCGAGAAGAGAATTGTCATTTCTCTTTGCACCTGATCACCCAGGTTCACTTCCAGTAGGCTCTTCTTGTCAAGGATGCTCAGGAACTCAAATGGAACAAACCGCTGGGCAGCCTGGTTCAGGCTTGCGAGACTTACGTTCAACCGTTCTGTTTCCTGGCTCAGCCGGACGAAACGGTTCGCAAGCACAAGCGCCATGCTGATAATGAACATGGTGAATGCGTACGTCAGGAGCGTGGGCAGATTGATAATGGCGCGACCGGAAAGAATGTCAAGAACCACCGCTAAGACAACCACCGTAATGGCGCCCAGCATGATCCATGCGTCCCGATTCTTGTCTATGAAGCTTTCTCGAATAACAATAACGAGGAGTCCAACGATGTACACAATCCAGGAAGGCTGGACGATGTTGTTGATGATCCATTCATAGAGTGCTGCCGAATCAGAAAACAGGACCCGCACACCACAGGCCAGGGTCATAAGGTGCATGGCGATAGTCGGATAATCTATCCAGCGAATCCACCCCTTCCGAGGCAACGGAAAGTAATTCCTGATGAATGCAAAGAAGAGCGGAGCCGTGGCAAACAGACAGAGGACTTGCGCGCGTTTTGTGATGCTGAGTGGCCAGCCAAAATCGTACTTATACTGAGTTCTAAAAAAGCTGTAGCCAACCAGTGCCAGCAGAAACAATGAAAAGTAGAGGTTCTCGCGCTCCTGCCGTCTGCGCAGGAAGAAGAGCATGAAATAGCCAGAGATAGTCACATAAACCATGAGCGAGAGCGCCTGGGTTGCATTCTCAATATAAAAATCCCGGAGCAACGCCTCATGAGTTCCAAGGGCGACATTGTCTCGGTAAATGCCCATTTCGTAATCGAAGTAGGCCTGAACCTGAACCAGGAGTATGTTATTTTTTTCCTTGAGCAATCCGGGTGGAATGGGATAGATGCGCTGCCGGTCATAGGCCTGGGCGTCTGGCGAATCCCATTTGCCCGTCTCTCCGATCAGCACTCCGTTTAGATACGTCCGATCACGATCGCTGATTTCTCCCAGGCGGATACCCGGTGTTCCGGTTACAGGGGCTGCATTGAATTTTGCGCGATACCAGATTGTGTTTGCGCCCGGAAGCGCAATGTTCTTTGGAACCTGAACAGGTTTCCAGCTAACGTTGTCCTTGAGGTCTGCCGGGTTTACGGAATCCGTAGTGAAATCCCACGAGGCCTGTTGGTCCTCTGAATTCAGTGAGATTGTTTGGGCGGATTTTCTGTGGCCGCAGGCGATCAAGAGGGGCAGGAGTAGCACTGCGGCCCGCAGCTGAATCCTGCTTTGCATAGAATTCCAATGAACGTACCGAATGGCCGGGTCAATGTTTTTTTGAGTCTTGCTTCAAGAAATACTTGAACGGGTAACCGCAGTTCGCAACCTCCACGCCCATGAGAGCGAGGCTTACTGCACACCTTCCGCACTGGCTTTGTCCAGGGCTGCTGATCATTCTCCTGGTTGCCTGCCAGAAGCCTCCGGAGGATCCCGTGCCGCTAGTATTCATTCACGGCATTAAGGGCTCTGCGTTAACCGACGATCAGGGGAAGCTGCACTGGCTAACGCTCGGTCAGGCCATGGGCTTCAGCAAATCGCGGATCACACTTCCAACAGAGTGGAAGGACGACATCCAGGCGCGAGACGCGCTCAAGCCCTCAGGGATACTCGAGGGTGTCTACGTCATCCCTCGTCTCGTTGGGGAGAAAGTCTATGATCCATTTTTACGGGCCGCATCGGGCATGAACCGACCGTTCTATGCATTTGCTTACGATTGGCGCCGCGACAATCTGGAAAATTTAGATTTATTTATAAAATTTTTAAAGGAAACCAGCGCCGCCAACGGAAACAAGAAGATCCAGGTGGTGGCCCACAGCATGGGTGGCCTCATAACCCGTGCCGCGCTTGCGCAGTCTCCGGAGTTGTTTCATTCGGTGGTCTTTGCCGGTGTTCCATTCAACGGAGGAGTCGGCTTTTTCCCCGACGTTCACGCCGGGGTGCCCGTTGCGTTCAACAAGACAGTTTTATCACCAGAGGTTTTGTTCACCTTTCCGTCGGTGTATACGCTCTTTCCTGTCAAAGGTTCGCGTGTATTCGATGGCGAAGACGAGCTTGGATTGGACTTCTATAACCCGGATGATTGGGGTAAGTACAAGCTTGGTCTGTTCGCACTGGAACTGGTCAGTCCTGCGCAAGGACAGCACTTACGACTCAGCTTGAAACATGGCAAAGAATTCCGGCGGCTCGTTTCCAGACCGGTCAACGCAGATGTCCCGGTTTATGTGGTGCTCGCAAAGAATACTCCAACTCTTGCAAGAGTACTGCGAAATGGTCCTAAGAGTACGCGCGGATATGATTTTGATACAAGTCCCCGCGAACCCGGCGATGGACGTGTGCTGGAGCGGGACGCAATCCCTCCAGACTTAAAGCATACCGTACTCGTAAGTGAAGAAGGTCATTCGGAACTATTGAACGATGTGCGTGTGCAGGAATTGATTCGTTCTACCGGGCTGAAATAGCATTTTAGAAGAGGCTGCCCGCGCCAGGCTTTGGAGCGCGGGTCAACACTACGTTTGCTTCAACGTTGCTCTTAGTTTCGCGTTGGGCAATGATAAAGTCGCCGGGTCTTGAAATTACACGAAACGTGCCCGCTGGCTTTGGCGCGGTTCGCGTCTGGCCAAAGGCCTGCAAATCCATCTGATAGCCCTCAAGGATTTGCCCGTCGCGCAAGATTACTCCACCATCGCGCCCCCAGATTACAATCCTATCCTCCGTCAGAGATGCGATGACCTGTCCGGCGAATGTGCTCGGCGGCATCGCCAGAGCATTGAAATCGCCAAACCAATTTGCAAATACAGTGTGATCGGACTGAACACTTTGCAGCATCTCCATGTCTGCCGCCAGGGGCAATATCTGGAAAATCAGATGTTCGCAATCCCAACCTTCCAGGGGAACGAGTCTGTCTTCCCACTCCTTCTTTCCATGAATGTAGCAGCGATTGCTTCGCAGTTCAATCGAGTCGGCAAATCGATGCGCAGTCCCCTCATAGGAGCGAACACGAATGGATTCCAGGGGATTGCGCCCGGCAATTCGCATCTGAAAATGCGACACTCCCCGGGTGTCTTGATCAAATACAAGTTCTGCCCTTTGAGACGAGCGATGGAACGTCAGGGGAAGGTTCAGCACGTAGCGCCTGGAGATCAAGTTGGCCGGCAGTGATTCGCCCTTTGCCAGCCCCGGGAAAGGCGGCCCCGGGGGCGTGCATCCGGCACATGCCAAATGCAGGAAAAAAAAGAATTGTATGTATACTGGTAAGTGTTTCATCCTACTATACATGAATAAACTGTTGGTCGTCCTATTCCTGGCTCTATTCGCAATTTTGCCCGGGTGCAAGAGCAGTAAAGGAACAAATTCTGCATCCACAACGCAGAATAGCGACCTTGTGGATTGCAACTATTACTGGCCAGTTCGCCAGCGCTACGTATGTATCAAAGATATGCCACGCAACGATTGCGAAGGTCTCTTTGCGGCAGGCGGATTCCGCCGCGAAACAAATTGTATCTGTGACACTGCCGGAAAAACAAAAAGTCAGGTAGAAGGAACGGGATACACGCAGTACGATTGCAAGTGATACATGCAGGAAAAGTTTGATCTTGTCTGCATAGGCGGCGGCCCCGCCGGACAGAAAGCTGCGATTCAGGCCGCAAAGTGCGGCAAACGCGCAGCACTGATAGATGTTCGCGAGCGGCTCGGCGGCGCCTCGGTCCATTCCGGAACCGTGCCATCCAAAATGTTACAGGAGACCAGTCGTTTCCTGAGGCGCGTTCGGGCAGAAGGCAATCGTGGCCTGTCAGTCGAGCTTCCCCAGAAAATCTCAATTCTAGAATTGCTCGCCCGCAATCGCCAGATCCTGCACACGGAAGAGGATCTGGCCGAGGAGCAAGCAGCTCGAAATCTGGTGCATGTGTTTAGAGGGAAGGGCAAGGTCCTTGGGCCGCACCTGGTAGAGGTTACGGGTCCCTACAATGAGAAAATTCAACTGCAAACTGAATACATTGTCCTGGCCACAGGATCCCGTCCCCACAGGCCGGATTCCATTCCTTTTGAGGATCAAGTAATTTACGATTCTGACGGCGTACTCACACTCAGAAAGCTTCCGGGCAAACTCGCAGTGCTCGGTGGCGGCATCATAGGTTGCGAATATGCCAGCATATTTGCAAATCTGGGTGTGGAGGTGCACTTGATTGACCCGTCCGATTCAATCTTGAACTGGGCTGATCGGGAAATAGCACTAACGTTAGGCGATGCTCTGCAAAAGCTTGGCTTGCAAATTCACACTAAAGACGACATAGTGGAATACCGACGGACGGAAGACGGCGTCAAAATTCGCACAAAGCAAGAAAAAGAAATACTGGTAGACCAGGTCCTGATTTCAAAGGGTCGGCAAGGGAACGCAGAAGATCTGGGTCTGGAGAATGTGGGCCTTTCCGCCTCCTCGCGCGGAACCCTCAAAGTAAATGATGAGTACCAAACAGATGTGCCTTCAATTTTTGCTGCAGGTGATATTATTGGCCATCCAGCCCTCTCTTCTACGAGCATGCATCAAGGAATGTACATTGCGCGCTACCTGTTTCTGGGTGAGAGGCCCCGGTTCAGTCGGTCACAGATGCCGGTGGCCATCTGGACTGTTCCAGAAGTCGCGTTCATAGGCAGCACAGAGGAAGAGCTCAAGGCGCAGGGCGTGGATTACGGCGTAGGCAGGTCTGATTTCAAGGAAAATACGCGTGCTCTGATGACGGGTGAAACGCGGGGACTCCTCAAGTTACTGTTCGAGCGGAAATCGCACAAGCTATTAGCTGTGCACATGGTATCCGACCGTGCAACTGAGCTGTTGAGTCTGGGTCAGACAGTGGTTCATCTAGGCGGTACCGTGGACTATTTTTTTCATCACATCTTCAATTACCCAACGTTAAGCGGCGTGTACAAAAGTGCGGCGCTTGACGCTATCAATGCTCACGATATGACTCCGGCGGCTGTGAAGTAGATGTCGTTTACTGAGATTAATATCGATACGTCGGGGCAGTTTTCAGGGCAGGGTCGATTGCCGTCGGAGCTTGCTACAATCGTTAAGGACGTCAAGACCATCGATATGTTCAAGGATCTGTTCGCGAAGTTCGTTGAGCTGCACCGGAGCTACGCCCAGTCCATGCATCTCGACAAAAAGCTTATTGGGCCGGAACGATTTGCCCTGATGGATTTGCTGGATGGCTGTCTGGATTTGCTGATCTCGATTCGAGCCAAGTATCAACCAGATGGCGTATTTGTCCTGGAAGCTGCGGATCTTGGGCGCAGATTGCAAATTCAGATCGATTTTGATCGGTGGAAGGCATCGGGAACGCTTGGCGCCAAGCGCAAGCTGACAACGAACCATTTCGCAGACTGGCTCAAGCGCATGACGCAGGAGAGGCTGCCCGTTGTTCTTAAGTACTTTGGCGAAATCTCTCGGGACGGAATTCTCACACCGGAAGAATTGGCGGGCCTGGCCAAGCTGATTGATCGCTTGTTTTTTAGCGTCGTAATTGTGCGTGAAAGTGTTTCGTCAGGGGAAATGGAATAATTACTGAATTGCCCTGACGGTTTTGACTGAGTCCACCGGTATAAAGGTGTTTCGTTTGCCAGAGAGACGAAAGAATGTCTGATCGCGTTGCATAGCCGTCGATTCCATTGCCCTCTCGCCATTTACTTCGAGTAGCCCTCGTCCGGCCCGGATTTCCTGAACTTCCCGGAAGGGAAACGATCGAGGCTTTCCGTTTTCTACTAGATTTACCTTTTCCCCAACAATCTGGATCTCAAATGTCTGCACCGAGCTGCCATTTGTCAAAACCAGATTCAAATAGGGTCGCGGGTCTGGTTTGGCTGGAGCGCGGTCTTGCTTGGGTTTCTCCACGTCCTTTAAGGCCACGGCCGGATCGCGCTCTGGAGGTGCTCGCAGTTTGTCTGCCACTGGAGCTGAAATGGGAGCCAGCTCTTCGGATGCGCTCTGGAGAATTTCCGTCACGGTTACATTCTTCTTCTCCCTCTTCAAGAATTCCTGCGGAGCCAGGAGTTGTTCTGCCTGGTCAATTTCTCCGAGCGCCGGGTCCTTTATAGCGTTTGCCTGGGTGACGGCGAATTGCCTGGTCTCTTTGCCCTGCCCGAGGAAGTGACCCAGGATCAGTAACCGCCGAACAGCTTGCGCCCTGACTTCCGGTTTGCGGGCCGTGACAAGTTTCCGGTACATCAATTCCGAGTCAGGAACCTTGCCCGTTTCCTCAAGGCATCGTGCGTAGCGAAACGATTGTTCCTCATCGAGAGGGCCAGCCTTTCTGTACGCAAGCAATGCGGGCATGTAGCGGCTGGACTGGTACAGTGCGTCTGCCTTTTCCATCTGCGAACGTCCCGCATCTGGCGAGCGTCTCATCAGATCAAGAATCGTCTGTGCGGACCGCGCAAAATGCGTTCCGCGAAATTGTCCCGTAACCTTAACGAGGCTTGCATGCGCATTATCCAGGTCGTCCAGTAAGAACCTGCAATAGCCCGAATGCAGCAGGGCGAATGCCAGGTCTTCATCGTGTAAGCCCGGAGCCAGTAGTTCAAGGATCTGCGCTGCCTCTTCAATGCGTTTGCTGCGTTCCAGGAAAAAGGCGTATTGCAGGAGGCGCAGAGCACGTTCATCTTCGGCGATTCGAAGGGGGTCTTTTCCTGAAACGGATCGAACAGCGTTGACGGTCATGCTGCCAAGCGTTTCCCAGGGACCCGGTGTGCTCCCAAATTCGGAAAAGTTCAGGATCGTTGTTTCCAGAACATGGTTCTTGATTTCTCGGGAGTAATCATCCTGGTTTCGTGTGAATTTTTCTTCGAGCAGTCGGGACGAGAGTTCATAGTTCAGTAGTTGCTGACGCGCCACATCCTGTTTGAGCAGAAAGCCTGTCATTCGAAGGACGGAATAGAAGATCACGGCAGACATGAGCGCCAGGGTTCCAAAGAGTAATGCGATTCCACGAGCTCTCACATGATCTCCAGATACAGAAAGGAAACGTCGTCGCGAATGTATCCGCGAAAGGCTTCGAACTCAATGCTGAGTGCGTCAACCGTATCCTGTACGGGGGAATCGGCATGCTCAAGTAGGGTGTGACGAACTGTTTCAATCCCGAAGGCTCTTGACTCCGCATTTTCTGTTTCCACCAAACCATCCGAGTACAGAAGGATACGGTCACCGGGCGAGCAATCCACACTTTCGAAGGCGTACGTTTCAGTCGGCGCGATACCAAAGGGTGGGCCATTTGCCATCAATTCTATAAGGGTTCCGTCCTTTCGCAATAGAAGGGGAGAGGGATGTCCTCCATTGACGTAGTGCAATTTGCCGTTCCTGTACAGAATCAGGACACCGGTCATATAGAACATGGCTGTTTTCAAGTGCGCCATAAAAGCGCGGTTCAAATCGCGAGCTACCGTGGCTATGTTGTCGCTGTGCTCAAGGATACGCTCCAGGCTGAGGAGCGCAAGGCTTGTGATCAATGCCGCCGAAACCCCGTGACCGGCCGCATCCGCAAAGAAAACCCCAGGTTTGCCCTGCATTTCATAAAACATGAACACGTCCCCACTGACTTCTCGCAGCGGTTTGTAGTAAGAGGCGGCATTCCAATTCTTGAGTTTGGTCAAATCGGGAAGGAACTTTTCTTGCACCTCTTTGCCAATGCTGAGCTCGTTTTGCATCTCCTGATTCAGGCTTGTGATTTTCGTTACAGTAGATTGAATTTCAACTGCCATTGTATTGAACGTCGAGCCCAACAGATCAATCTCATCGTGATTTCGCATGGACCACTGTGCCCTGGCGTCCAGGTTCCCTGTTCCCAATTCAAGGCTTGTGGATGCCAGAATCCCAATGCGTCGGAAGAAAATTTGCCCCACGATCAATGCGAAGATAAGATGAACCAGGAAAACCAGGCCTGCTGCAAAACCCGCTTGAACGTAGAGGCGCCTGAACCGAGACTCGAAATCAGCAATGCGCATAACGGCGCGAAGGAAAACCTTTTGATCCCCTTCAACGTGCGAAGCGGGAAGAGGCATGACGTAGGTTGCGCTATAATCGTGCTCGTCAAGATCCAATGTGTAGCGCAACTGAATGAGAGTAGAGTCGTCGCGCAGCTGCAAGGTCTTTCTTCTTATGTGATCGGATACCGTGCCAGAAGCAGGCAGCACGGATTTGTCCGATTCCTTTCTTTCAAACAGGAGTTTGCCGTTTGTCTGGAAAATTGTGAAAGAGATAACGTGGTTGTCGCTCAAGAGCTTATCGATACGATTTAGCTCGTCAATCTTGCCGGCGTCCATTCCTTCGAGTTGTGCCAGTGTAATGCCAGCGAGTTTGTCCGACTGGAGGCGAAAGTTCATTCGCAGCATGTCGAGCTGATTCTCAAAAATCATTGCCGTTAGTACGACGATGTTCACTATTGATAGTGCCAGATAGAGCAGGCCAATGCGTGTGCGCATGGAGTGGCTGGCTTTCAAACCTGGAAACAGGCGGCTCATGGTTGCCGTACCCTGGTTAAGTGCGTGCGCCCTGCAATCCCATTCCATTCGCAAGAGAAATAATCTTGACCCGCATAGTCGGGATGTTACCTTGCAGGCATGGCTTACATGGCGGTTGGCTCCCGGCAGATTCTGTATTCTGATACAGCCGCCCCGGCGCAGACTACGGACGTGCGCCAGGTTCCGGTCCCTGCGGAACAGCCGGTTCGCTCGGAATCGGAAACCAGAAGCATAGACAATCGCTCAGACACCAGAGGTGAGAGCGGAAATCGTGTCGACGTGCTCGCTTGAGGGATTTGAGGTATCTTATGAACAAATTTGTAACTCTCGTTCTGGCCTTTACGCTGGGATGCGCCAGCGCGCAAACGGAAGGTGAAAAGCCAGCAGCGGATCGGAAGTATTCGCTGAGTTGTCCGGATGCAATTCTGACCAAAGTCGATTCAAAGGGCAAACCAGGGGAGCGCGGTAAAGTCGAACTCGGCACGTTGACCTGCGACGCGGCAGCCAAGCTCGACGACAAGGGTCTCATCAAGCTCAAGCGCACCGGGAGTTGGACTGTTTTCGCGGACGGAGTTAAGGCGCGCACGGAAGAATACGCTGCGGGCAAAAAGGAAGGCCCGGAAGTCGGATTTTTCCCCAACGGAAGTACACGATATAGCGGCCAGAACAGCAACGATAAGAAGACGGGCCACTGGCGAATCAAAGCCGGCTTGAATTCTGAATGCTACTCAGAGGGGGATTACGCAGACGATCTAAAGACCGGAAAGTGGACTGAATGTTCCCAGGGCGAAAAGGATTACTACGTTTCATTTCAGGGATCGTACGTGAGCGGCCTTCGCGACGGTCCCGGACTCTTTCTATATGAAGATGGCAAGAAATCGGCAGAGGGCGGATATCGCGCTGATGTAGATTGTAGAGCCGCTCTCAAGCCTGGAGCCAAGAAGGAAGACATTGACGCCTGCGGCAAAAGATCCGGGCGCTGGACTTACTACTATCCAAATGGCCAGAAGTCTTCGGAGGGCGATTGCGATACGGCAAGTGGACTTGAAACAGGAACCTGGCGTGACTACTATCAGAGCGGCGAAAAAATGGGAATGGGGCCGAGGTCCGGCGATCGCACAGGGCTGTGGACATTCTGGGGCAAAGATGGTTCAATCCTCTACCAACTTGAGTTCGGCGGAAATGACTTCCTTCCAAAATCAGGAATACTATGGAAGGGTGGCGTCAAAACCGGCCAGGGTCCTTTCTCAATGGGAATGTTCAAAGTAGATCAGAAAAAAGACGAAGCTCAGGTTACCAGCTTGATTAAAGACGGGCCCTGGATTGAATATTATCCCAGCGGACAGAAGTCTGGCGAAGGCAAATACTCAAGCAATCGGAAAGACGGGAAGTGGGTATTCTACAATGAGGCAGGCCAGAAGACCTCGGAAGGACCATTCATGATGGATAGAAAAGACGGGGAATGGACGGAGCTTGAGAACGGAAAGTACGTGAAAAAGAAATATCAATTCGGTAAGCCGGCCAGGTTCTAATGGAAACAACGAAGCGATTGTTTGCCCCCTTCCTTGTTGCACTAACTTTTGCCTGCACCCTCCCTCTGATGGCTCAAGAGGTCAAGGGGCTCGACAAAGAGTTTTACAACGCGTATCTCGATTCACTTCCAAACGAAAAGAAGCAACGTTTGGAAATGTTGCAGAAGAATCTTGTGACGGTCCTCAAGCGCGTTATCCCGCGCGAAGATCCCGATCACGGCGCGGCCTACCTGCCCAATATCAAGATCGAGACAATGCAGTTTGAAGAGATTCAGCCAAACTCGCCTTTTGTTCGCGGAATGCAGAAGGAAATTCCGGGATTTAGAATGGATAAGCACATGTTCATTGTCAAATCCGGACCGTACCTGATTTACGCTGCATTTGCTGTAAATCCCAGGCTGTATGTGACGGGAGAAAGCCAGCGCTTCCTCATTCGTCGGACTGAAGCGACGCACGAGTAAATGGCGCGCAAAAGAAAATTTCATCGCGGCCTCATCCTCTCTGGAGGAGGCGCGCGCGGAGCCTATCAGGTTGGCGTCTGGAAATACTTACAGGAACTGGGCTGGAAGCCCGATCTGATCTGCGGCACGTCGGTGGGTGCAGTGAATTCCGCAGCCATCGGGTGCGGGCTCAATCTTGAAGAGATGATCTCCCTCTGGAAGACAATTGAACGTGGCCGGATCTATCGCCTCTCACTCTGGCGCCAGTTGGTTCATACGCTTACGAGGCGCGGCTATGCGCCGCTGATGGATACCGAGCCCCTAAAAAATCTTTTGCTTGAGAAGCTGGACGTTTCAAGACTGAGGCGAAGTGAAGCAGAAATCATTATTACGGCCGTGAACATTCTCAAATCACAGCTGAAGTTCTTCTCGCATCGAGTAATAGACATTGAGCACGTGATGGCTTCCAGTGCGATTCCAATCCTTTTCCCCTGGCAGTACATCGATGGTGAGCCCTACTGGGATGGTGGAATCATGGCGAACACGCCCATTCAGCCGGCTCTTGAGCGGGGCTGCAAAGAGATCCTGGTAGTCCTGCTTTCACCGGTCGGTGGATCCAGGCTGTCCCTGCCGTCTTCCCGGAGACAGGGCCTTGAGCGCGTTTTTGAGATGTCCCTCATTGGATCCTATGAATCCTATATGGCCCACTTGAGCTATGAATACAAACTGCGATCGAGTCAATCGCTCATGCAGCGCATCATTCGCAGAACTCTGACGTTAGGCGATATAAAGATCGCGACCGTGGCACCCGTGCAAATGCTTGGATTCCAATCGATCTTGAACTTTTCAGCGCGTCAGGCGGACTTGTTGATTCACGAAGGCTACCAGGACGCGCGCAACCAGCTCGCCGAGTTCTTTGGGTTAGAAGAAACGCCCTATTAGCTCCGGCGGCTCCGCGTGAGTTGTGCCCGGGACGCGTATGGCGCACTCGCCCTTCGCTCGCTGTTGCGACGCTCGGGACGCGGTGAAGCGCTCGATGTGCGCCCATACGCTTCCCGGATAAATCTGCTCGGGCCTTGTCGCTATTGGTTTCGAATAGTGTTCCGAGCCTCGGGCCGCTCATATCCGATTCGCTGCGACCCGCAGGAGGTGGGCCGCTCTCGCACATCCTGTGCTCCGCGGCATTCGGTCATCCGTGGCCACCAGAAGCGTCGACGAAGGCATGGAGGCCGAGAGCCGACCACGGCTCGCTTGCCCTTCGCGGAATAAGGCTTGTGCTGTTCCTTACCCCATCAATAGATTGTAGCAGATGCGTACGACAGCGGTTCTCGTTTTCGTTTTGCTTAGCGTGACTTTTTGTGAACCGCGCGGAGAGGAACAAACCAAAAGCACGATCACACCGGGTATCGATCCATATCAGTGGCGGCCACGTGTGCGCGTCAATGCAAACGGTGGCATACCCGGGGCCAAGCAAGCGATTGAGAATCCCCATGGCTGTGGTCAAGCTGCCCAACAAGCCATTCGAGCCATTGAAATGGACAACCCTTCCGCGTTGCTTGATCTCTTCTCCGATTCCGATGTACTGCGCGTTCAGGATACCTATTATGCTGAGCGGATTGCAGGACGGTTTGAGGTCTCGAAGTTCAAGGAGCAATGGGCGGCGGACATTCGGAGCAACAATGTCCGCGTTCCCTTCGGGTATGAGTTTGAGCTAGTGCGCCTGCTTGGTGTCGCGAACCTTGATTGGTTGATTGATCATGGTGATGAGGGTAGATTGCTGTTTGTTTACCTACAGGATTCGAAGGGTGTTGTTCTTCTTCTGAGGATTCGGCAAACGCCTGCCGGATGCTTTGTCAGTCAGGAGGAGCGCGGGGATCCACAACCGATCCTCTATCGGCCAAATCTAGATGCGATCCGGAAGGAACGAGCATCAAATCTCATCCAACGCAGCTCATCGGCAACGTCGGAAAAGGAATAGCGAATCCTTGCTACGCCGGGCCAGCCCGATCCGAATTCCCAGCCCGTTCACGACAAATCCAACCCGGTTATCTTCTGGTGAGCGAGAGCGCGCCGTGCAGTGGGTTGGATACGAACGGCCCTCGGCTCGGAACACCGCGCCGAGGGGCAGGCACGCGTTCCCCTTTTCGGCCAACCCCTGGTGGGGGCCGCCAGAGTTAAATGTCTAGTTCGTCGCGAACGTTTTTAACGTATTTGCGGCCAGCGGCGGTTCTAAAGTAGATCAGATTGTAATATACAATGTACCAGAGAGCCTGGATACCATCGCGCATGCCGATCTTCTTTCCTTCCTCATATGTGCGGCCGTAGTAAGAAATTGGAACTTCATAAATGCGAATCGGCATTTGCGCAATGGAAGCTGTGATCTCAACTTCCATTCCAAATCCCTTGCTGGCAAGCTCCATGTTTTTGAGGAATGGCGCGCGGAAGGCCTTGTAACAGGTTTCAATGTCTGTCATATTCAGGTTGGTCAGAATATTCGAGAAGTGAGTCAGGAACTTGTTTGCCATGTAATGGTAGTAGTAAAGCACACGCGCCGCTTTCTTTACAAGGAAACGGCTGCCGTATACAACGTCTGCGCGGCCGCTGAGGATGGGCCATAAAACAGAAGGAAGTTCTTCCGGATCGTACTCAAGATCTGCATCCTGGATTACAATCACGTCGCCCGTGGCTTCCTTTGCCGCGCGTCTGATAGCCGCGGTCTTGCCCGCATTCTTGGGCTGTTGAAACAGTTTGAGCTTTTTTGATTTGATCTTTGTCAGGACAGAGAATGTTCCGTCGGTTGAGCCATCGTCTACCACGACGATTTCATTTACGAGCTTGAGCTTATCGAGCTTTTCGATGATTATACTAACGGTTTCACGTTCATTATAAACAGGAACGAGCACACTGACTTTCTGTGGTTTGCTGGCGGCCATTATTTACTCCAATGCCATGCGAAGTTTTACCAGGTTTTCAATCAGCCGATCGAACGCACGATTGCGATCGGCTTGATCTGCGAACGTCAGGATGCGTTTGCCGTTGGGTTCGGTAAACAGCATCTCAATGCCCTGGGGTTCTTGCTTCTTTATAGATATTACGTGGTCTAACTGGATGAGTTCGTTGTCACCAAGCCTGAGCCAGAGCATGTTATCCCCCGTTTTGCCTGGCGAACTCGCGCATTAGCACCGAGAGAACCTGGCAGGCCTCCTCTCCAACTGCGTTGTAGACAGAGGCACGTAGACCACCCACAGAACGATGGCCCTTTAAGCCCATTAGTTTCCGCTCTTCTGCAAGCTTCAAGAACTTCTGTTCCAATTCTTCTGAAGGCAGACGAAAGGTGATGTTCATGAGCGATCTGGCATTCTTTACGGAATGTCCGGCATAGAACTTTGGAAACTCGTCCATGACGGAATAGATATGATCAGCTTTGCGTTCATTATAACGCGCCATTTCAGCGAGTCCGCCCTGTTTCTCGATCCAGCTCAGCACCAGGCCAAATACATAGATCTGGAAGGTGGGGGGAGTGTTGTACAGGCTCTGGTTTTTCCCGTACGTGCTGTAGCGGAACACTGTAGGCAATTCATTTGGTTCGCGCGCATAATAGTCGCGATCGATGATGGCCAGCGTGATTCCCGACGCCCCTGCGTTCTTCTGCGCGCCAGCGTACACCAGGCCCATCTTGTTCCAGTCGATTGGACGGGAAAGGAAGTCTGAGCTCATATCCACGATGAGCTTTGTGTCTCCTGGATCCGGGAACTTCTTGAATTGCGTTCCGTAGATGGTATTATTAGAAGTAATGTGCAGATAATCGAGGCCGGGTTTGGTGACGACGTTTGGGATATAGCTGTGGTTTTTATCCTTTGAGCTTCCGGCGTCAAAGGCATTGATACCCAGAAGTTTGGCCTGCTCAATTGCTTTCTCAGACCATACGCCAGTATTCACATAGCCGGCGCTGTTGCCTCTCTTTGAGAGATTCATGGGCACAAAGGCGAATTGGGCCGACGCCCCGCCAGTCATGTACAGGATGTCGAAACGATCCGGGATACTCGCAAGCTTACGCAGGCGCTGGTTAATGTCTTCCAGAAGGCCTTCAAAGACCTTGCCGCGGTGCGACATCTCCATGATGGACATCCCCGTGCCCTGATAATCCAGCATTTCGTCGCGTATGGTCTCGAGGACGGGGAGCGGAAGGGCCGCCGGTCCTGGAGAAAAGTTATAGACTCGTCTCATTCAGTCTGATTTTCTAAAGCATAGCCCTCAGTCAAAGCGAAATGAGTCAGCCCCTCGAATATCTGGAAGCCAGTCTGTATGTAGGTCACCTGCGGGGGTCGTGTTCCTACCTGCCTGAACGCGATTCCAACCTGAAATTCCTCGATGGCAATGGTCTCGGGGCTGGCTACAGGCTCTTGTTGGATCGGGGCTACAGGCGCCATGGCCAGCACCTTTACAGGCCGGATTGTGGCGGTTGTCAGCAGTGCAGAATCCTGAGAGTTCCCGTGGCCACCTTTGTTCCTACGCGATCGCAGAAGCGCGTTTTGAAAAAGGGCAAAACGATTTTTCGGTTTGAGACAGGGAAGCCGGAATATTCGCCGGAGAAGGCTCGACTCTATGAGCGGTACCTTCAAACGCAACACTGCTCCTGCGAAGCAATCGACGCAGATCGTTACGAGGATTTCTTTGTGAGCAGTTTTCTTTCCACCACAGAGGAGCTGCGCCTGTTTGCGGGGGATCGTCTTGTGGGTGTAGGCATCATAGACATAGTAGGCGATGCACTTTCTTCCGTTTACTTCTTCTTCGATCCAGACTTTGCGGACTACAGCCCTGGAACCTATTCGATTCTTGTTGAAATGGACATTTGCAAAGAGCGCGGTTTATCGTATTATTACCCCGGATTCTTTATACCCGATTGCAACGCAATGAACTATAAAGCGAATTTTGGCCCCGCGGAAGTCAAGGCTCCCGGGGAAGAAAAATGGGCGCTTCATATTAAGTCATGTGGCTCCTCAGTCGATGCTGAAACCAGTGATTGATTATGTGCTCCCCTTTGCAAAAATGGGAAGCGGGGGGCGGAAGCCCCCTTTTTTTTATGTCCTCTTGCGCGTAAGAAACTAGCCTGGCGCTTCTAATGAAGCGACGTTATCTGAACAAGCTATCCGTTCCCTGCGTTTTCATTTTTGCAGTCCTCACGTCCGCGCTTGTAGCGCAGGAGGAAGAGAAGGGCAAATCAATCGATGCGACGTCTGAACCCGCGCAGAAACCAGACCCGCGCTTGAATCAGATCGAAGTTCAAGCAGGTGTGGCGCTGTCGGCATCCGGAAGCATCATTGCCAGCTCAGAAGACGGCATCACGCTTCTCGAACGATTGATAAATTCGAATGCTCTGTATGCGCCTCGTGTCAGTCCGATTGTTCGCCAGATCGGCCCCTACTATAGAATCCCTCCATTTCAACTTTCATCCCGACAATTTGGCGCAAGCTACGAGAGGCTCTTCGAGCGATTTTCATTCGGCGGTGCATTTCGATACACGGATGTGAGTGCAGGGCTCAAGATTCCAGAATCGTTCGTTCCCGGCCCCCTGGTCAATGTGCCCGTTCCCGTTATCACGAGGGTTACGCCTGAAATCCAGAGCCGGAAACTCCTTGCCTGCTCCTTCCAGCTCGAAGGCGTAATGAGCTACCATTTCAACAGGGATGGGGAGTGGGACCCATTCTTGCGGACCAGTGCGGGCGTTGGCCGTGGCTGGGTTGCCGGTATCGGTTATGGTCCATACTTGAACGAGGTGCACGCTACTGTGGGCGCTGGAATGCGCTGGAATCTCAATGAAACCACGTCACTTTCTGCCGAACTCAATACCACAGGGTACTGGATTGTAACAGGACCTTCGAGCTTCATTGACCGCACAGACGTGCTCATCAATCCTGGCAAAGGGAGCATTTATATCGTGCGCGTGCTACTTGGCGCAGGGTATCGTTACTAGTATGAGAACAAATATTGTCCATATCGGAGCTGGTGAACTAAACTATGAGATTCGGCAGATTGTCGAAATCGCACAAAACGTTAGCCGACTTTCCGGTAAGCCAATCGCATGGGAGAACATCGGTGATCCAGTGCAAAAGGGCGAAAAACTACCGGAATGGATGAAAGAAATCATAGCCCAGGCGGTCCGCGAAGATAGCACCTACGCGTACAGCCCGACCCGTGGTCTTACTGAAACCAGGGAATTCCTTGCAGAGCGGCTAAATCGGGAGAAAGGCGTACGCATTCATCCGGATGATATCATTTTCTTCAACGGCCTGGGAGATGCAGTCAACAAAGTCTACGGACAGTTGCGGCGTGAAGCGCGGGTGATTGGTCCAACTCCGGCCTATCCAACCCATTCGTCTGCAGAAGCCCACCATGCCGGCTATCCGCCGATCACATACCGCCTTGATCCGGAGCGCGGTTGGATGCCAGATCTGGAAGAGTTGCGAAACAAGGTTCGGTATAATGAAAGCATTGCCGGGATCATGATCATCAATCCTGATAATCCAACGGGTGCTGTATTCCCGCGTGAAGTCCTGGACCAAATGGTGGCCATTGCGCGCGAGTACGATCTATTCCTGGTGGGCGATGAGATCTACATCAACATGGTCTATAACGGAAAGAAATGTACGCATCTGTCGGAAGTCGTTGGTGATGTTCCGGCCATTTCACTGAAAGGGATTTCAAAGGAATTTCCGTGGCCAGGCGGGCGTTGCGGTTGGATGGAAGTATACAATCAGACCGGCAACAAGATGTTCCAGAAGTACGTGAAGTCGATTCTTGATGCAAAGATGCTCGAAGTCTGTTCAACCACGTTGCCGCAGTACGTTATCCCGCGAATCATGGGACATGCTGAGTATGCAAACTGGCAGGTGGAACGGAATCGTTTCTTTGAACGTCGCAGCCGTCGTGTTGCGGAAATTCTAAGTGGAATTCCTGAAATCGTTGTCAATCCCCCGGACGGAGCGTTTTATCTCAGCGTTGTTTTCAAACAGGAGCTGAGCAATCGCATGCGTATGCGCATCGACAATGCAGCCGTGCAGAATTACATTGATGGCCTTTGCACCAGTGAGATTGAGCCCGATCGCAAGTTTGTGTATCACCTGCTTGCTTCGCGAAACATCTGCGTTGTTCCATTGACCAGCTTTGTCTGCAATCTTCAGGGTTTCCGGTGTACGCTACTGGAGCGCGACGACGCCAGATTCGAAGAGATCTATCACGGAATCCGCGAAGCAATTCTGGAATTCCTGAACGGTTGAGATCAGGGCAAACTTGAGGCTGCCCGCACTGCGCTGGAGCAGATTGCGGTTAGAAAGGGACTGTCAGACGAGGCCCGGAGGATTCCGGGCCGCGGATCAGCTTTCTGCCAGACGACCGGTACGTTTCAGAATCTCTGCAACTACTTGAAATACCATTAACGCTGCGAAGGCAATCCACAATCCCTGTAAAGCAGTGAGCGCAATGTCATAGCGCAGGTGAAACTTGGTGATATTGTAGAGGCAAAGACCCCCAAAGATCACAACCGTGCTTCCGTGCTCCTTGCGAATCAGCCGTTTCCAGGAGAATTCCATTTGTTTGATGGTTTCACCCCACTTGCCCATGTTGCCTGGCAATAGCCGATTGGGTACTTCCTTCTTGTACGCGTCGTATGCGGTTCCGAATTTTCGTGAGAGAAAATCTTCCTCTGCGGTGATAATGGAGTAGTAGATGAAGTAAAAAAGTGGCAATGCAAGTAAGTAAAACGCCAGATTATTGATGCAGACAATTGCACCAGTAACCAGCAAAAGATTTCCCAGATACATAGGGTTTCGCGTGTGCGCGAAAACTCCCTGATCCTGGAGCGTTTCCGCGTATATTTTCTTGTTCAAACCGCCGCGCTTGATGTATGCGTATCCAATCGTGATAGCCCGGACGAATTGCCCAATCGAAGCCAAAAACAGACCCAGTATGGACGTGTACAGATCCAGGTTGTATCCGTCTGGATTCAGTATCGCGATCCCTGCAGTGAAGAAAGCACCGACAAAAATCAAGGAGAAGGCAGTGTCTCTCCACTTGAAAAAGAAATTACCGAACGCCAGCACGAATTGCCTCATACCCTGTCCAACCTTCCAAAATCAATAATCTTTGACTGCAATGCGAATTGCTATCGCGTATCTCTGCCTTCAAATCACGTCCATGCTCAGATTTTCGCCTTAACGGGGAAGTAATTTCGATTTCAATGCAACTGAAAACGACCGGCAATCATGGATTCCAGAGAAAAGTCAGATTCTGGTCCGCCGTGCATGGTTTGTATTCGAAGTGTAACGTCAGGCGCTAATGCTAACTCTAAGACCTGAGTCATTTGACTTATACAGGTGCGTTCACGATAGGTCAATCGACTCATTGCTTTGCGCTCCAAACTGGTATATGATTTACATCAGGGGATTGTCGGCCCAGGCCCAGGTGGCTACTCGATGTCGAACTTTGCGCGAATGACTTCTTCGTGGGTGTACTGGCTGTTGTTCTGCTTTATGAGTCTGGCCACAAACGTGTAGTGACCCTTCGCGAAAGGTGTTTCAGAGCTAATATTACCGAGCGCATAGTCTGAACTCTTCTTGAGTTTGAGGGGTTCCCTGTCTTTCCTGGAGAGCAGGCGATTGCCGTTGTAGAATTCAGTCTGGAATTCAAGTCCTTCAAGGTCCCCGTTCACATCAACACTGTAGTAGATCGCATCGACACCATGAGGAAGAACCTCTTCGTGCGCAGGGCAGAGTTCTTTATCATTGGGCTCAGCACAGATCTTTGCCTGGCCCAGGACGGGCATCTGCTTGCCTCCACAGGCAAGCACCAACGCCGCTACGGGCAGGCCGATCCAGCGACTGCAGGTCACAAATTCAGTCTCCGGTTTCCATCTGTGACTGGCAGTAGTTTTCGATTCCTACTCGCTCGATCAGCTCAAGCTGGGTTTCCAGGTAATCAATGTGTTCCTCTTCGCTTTCCAGAATCTTTTCGAAGAGCTCGCGGGAGATGTAGTCCTTAACAGATTCTGCATGAGCGATGGCAGCTCTGAGATCCGGTGCAGCCATATCCACTTCGAGCGAAAGATCGCACTTCAATGCTTCCTTCACGTTTTCGCCAATCTTGATCTTGCCGAGGTCCTGGAAATTGGGGAGCCCCTCCAGGAAAAGAATGCGTTCTGTGAGCATCTCTGCGTGCTTCATCTCATCGATAGATTCTTTGAATTCCTTATCTCCTAACTTTTTCAGCCCCCAGTTCTTATACATCTTACTGTGAAGAAAGTACTGGTTGATGGCAGTGAGTTCGTTGTAGAGAATCTTGTTTAGATGACGTATTACTTCGCTATCGCCTTTCATTGTGTTGGATCCGTGCCGAAATTGCGGCTATTGATGAGTGGGTGTGACTTTTGTCACAGTAAAGCTGAAAACGGTGCTGACACTCGAACTAGATGACACTGAGTTTGATTCTCAATCCATCAAGCGGTGATGGCTTCGTCTGAGCCCCGGAGACTTTGCTGTGTTTCTTCGATGATTCGCGCAGCCTCGGGAAGACATTTGCCACAGCTACGTCCAAGACAGAGTTCCTGCTGCAGATCCAGGATTGTAGCCCAGCCGCGTGCGGCGGCCTGGATCTGGCGATCGGTGATGGCGGCACAGATGCAGACGTACATGAGCGCAATTAATATTGAGACTCAGTCTCTGTCAACCATTTTCGGCTATTGGTCGGTCCCGTGTCGGGGCTGACAGACCGGCTCGCCCTTTTCAAAGGTCATTTTGTAGTCTTGCTGGAGCTCTCTACACGGCTGGAAGGAATCCTGCGGGCCTGTTTCTCCCGCGAACCTGTAGGATACAAAAAGCACAAGACTCAAGGCAACAGCGACAATCATCCAGGTAGCATGACATAATCCCCGCCCAATCCGGCGCGGTCGAGCATGAAATGGATCGAATTCAAACCTGACCCGGGTCTCATGCTCATCCGCTAATTGAGCCGGGAAGTGCGAACGAGCCTTCCAGGCCTGGCTCCAGTGAGTTTGTCGTTCTCGATGACAGGGATGCCGGAAACAAGCGTGGCAATGTATCCTGAAACCTCTTGAAGTAGTCGCTGCCCGCCAGCCGGCAGATCCTGCACCATCCGAGGCGCTTTGAGCTTGAGATCGTTGTAGTTGATGACGTTGATATCGGCCTTTTTGCCGACGGCGAGAATGCCGCGGTCCGAGTAGCCCATATGCGCCGCCGTGTCATGCGTGAGCATCTGCACTGCTCGCTCAAGGGCGATGCGCTTGCCCCGCGATCTGTCGCGGGTCCAGTAGCTCAGCAAGTAAGTTGGAAAACTTGCGTCGCAGACTGTTCCAACGTGCGCCCCTCCGTCTGAAAGTCCGGGAATCGCCAGCGGATGTTCCATCATCGTGAGAACATTTTCGTAAGAGAATTCTGTGTAGTTGTAAATGGGGAAATAGATGAGCGCGCGGCCATCATTCTTTAGCATTGTATCATAGATCAGGTCGAGGGGAGCAAGGCCACGTCCCTTAGCCTGCGCTCCCAGGCTGTTCGTCATGGGTTGTTCGTAGTCCGGCTGATCTCCGAGCTCAAATAATTTGAACGCAACCTGATCGATTGCGGCGAGCAGTTTGTCAGCAAGCGGTGGCACGGGCGTTCCGTCGCCGGCGAGTTTGTCGTTGGGTTCCGATATGATACGCTTCTTGAGCTCCGGATCACGCATTGCCTTTACACGATCGGCTAACGGTAGATGCCCCAGGGCCTTATAGCTGGGCTTACCCATGAAAGGATGGAACGTACATTGCAATCCCAGGTTTACCCCGATTCCGCGCGGAGCGACCTGGAATCTGAGATTCACTCCGCGAGCGTTTGCTTCCTCTGACTTCTTGATGATGCGCTTCCAAAGGTCTGGCCAGAAATCGCGCTGATTCAGGGAGAGCGAGCAGGGGCGACCGCCAGCAGCTTGAGCAAACTTCTCGATGACATCAAACTCACGATCGAAGTTTTCATTGGTGCGCTCCATATCGAAATCAGAGACGGCCTGAACTACGCCGTATTTTAGCTCCGCGAATACGCTGGCCAGTTCGGTCAATTCTTCGTTGGTGGCCTCTGATGCAGGCGTCCAGTTGCCAGAAGCGCTGCGATGAACGTCGCTTCTGCCGGTGGTAAATCCGGCCGCACCGGCCTGCATGGCCTCGCGAAGTAAAGTCTTCATTTGTTTGATGTCTTCTGCGGTTGCTGGTTCCTGTCTGATAGCGCGTTCTCCCATTACAAATACGCGAAGCGCATCATGGGGAATCTGTGCTGCAAAGTCGATGGTATGAGGCATGGAATCGAGCGCGTCCATGTATTCGGGGAAGCTTTCCCACTGCCAGTTGATTCCTTCTGCAAGCGCTGCCCCAGGGATATCCTCTACGCCTTCCATGAGATCAATCAGTTTTGAACGATCCGCTTTTCTGGCAGGTGCGAAGCCCACGCCACAATTGCCCATCACAGCGGTCGTGGTTCCGTGATTCACGGAAGGCGCAAGGTCGTTGTCCCAGGAAATCTGCCCATCGTAGTGGGTATGCACGTCTACATACCCGGGAGTTACAATAGCACCGGAAGCGTCAATTGTGCGATTTGCGTTGTCCGGGACGTTGCCGACTGCCGTTATGCGACCATCCTTTATGCCGATATCGCCGGTAAAACGGGGCTTTCCCGTCCCATCGACGATCGTTCCACCAATGATCTTAACGTCCAGTTGCATACGCTCCCCCGAAAGGCCACTTCGACTGATCGACAGGGCCAATTTTCATCCTAACACTGTTCGCCGGCCTGCAATCGTCAAGAAAGTTAACGTTACTTGAGATCAGCTTTCCAGCTCGGTTGCCACTGCGTCCACGCGGGCCAGGTCGTTTACGTAGAATCGTGATGCAGCAAGGAACAGACATCCAGAAAGAATTGAGAATGCAGGCAGAACAGCCAGGGCAATATCAATTCCATACGCATCAGAGATGGCGCCGATCGCAACGGGTGCAGTGAAGCTACCGAGCATGTTTTGCACTACAACACAAAGACTGTAGGAAACGGCGCGCAATCCTGGATGAACCACATCCTGGGTGATCGCAGCAGCGGCCGGGACATATGCCACTGCGACGAGACCTCCGAGGAGAATTGCGCCGTACTGAAAACCGCTCATTCCCCGCAGCCCTATGAAAGCAACGGCGAAGATAATTCCAGCCAGCACAGCCGTGCCACCGGCGAATAATGGCCGTGCGTTTTTCTGATTCTTGAGCCAACGGTCCACAAGGAACCCGCCAAGCGGTGCACCAATGATAGCCAGGAGCATGACTGCACTTCCTTTTACTCCGGCCTTTGACATCTCGAGGCCTTCTACTCTATGGAAGAATGTAGGAAGCCAGGTGATGAGCGCTGTTGTGACAAAAGTATTCGCGGCAAAAGCAACATAGGTAAAGAGCAAGGACGGTGTTTTCAGGAAACGATCTGCAATTTCTCCAAACGACAAACGCTTTCCGGCATTGGCACCCTGGCCGCTGACGAGATCAACGGTTTTGTAATCACGAACAAAAAAGAAAAGAATAGAAACGACAAGACCCGGCAGAGCCACGAGTCCAAACGCATGACGCCAACCATAATGCTGCGCTACGTAACCGCCCAGAGCAATTCCCGTTGCCGCGCCGAGAGGAATTGCTGCGTTCCAGATCCCCATCATAAGCGAGCGTCGTTCCGGGGGAAACAATCCCGAAAGCATGGCCGTGCCACCTGGTGCGTATCCAGCCTCGCCAACGCCTATCGCGATGCGACTTGCAAGTAGTTGAGGAAAATTCTTCGCAAATCCTCCGGCAGCCGTTGCGATGCTCCAGAAGATTGCCATGATAGCGATACTCTTCTTCCGGCTCCAGCGATCCACGACGATAGAAATGGGAACGGTTGTGACGAAGATGGTGCCGTAAACCACGGATACCAGCAGACCGCATTCCTTATCCGTTAGCTGCCAGTCTTCCTTCAAGAAAGGAAAGAGTGAGTTCACCACCATCCGATCGGCGTAGTCAAAAAAGTAGAGAAGGAACAAGAGCACGAAAGCAAACATGGTTCCCTGGCGCTTTGGGTCCACCGGGACGGCTGAAGGCTGATAGGGATTTTGTGACGGTGAATGGTCTGTCATACGATCTCCGTGGACTGAAGTCAGGACGAGTCAGGACACTGGTCGCGTAACGTATTAACTTTTGCTATCCAAAAATCCGGGTCCCGGTAGCAATAATCATGCTTCTGCGAACCTTTGTTTTACTGGCTGTTCTTGGACTACCGGGGGGGCTTTTCGCCCAGGCGCTGGCCGTTGTGGTTTTTGCGTCCGGGGAGCGGGCGCACGTGAAGTCCGGACAGTCTTTTGATCTCGAAGTGCAGGATTTGATTCGGGCAGGCGAGGCGATCCACACAGGGGCAAACGGGAAGGTTTCCATCCAGTGCTCGACGGGTGTGATCTTTCAGATAGGCAGCGATAGTCGCATTAGCATAGAAGAAATAATTGCGCAAAAGGGGGCGGATTCTGTGCGTTTGAACCTGGAAGAAGGGAACGCCGCGGCCATTCTGTCCAGGACCAGCGGCAAGACGTCCTTGATCATTCGCACGCCAACGGCTACAGCCAGCGTTCGGGGAACGGAGTTCCTGATCGAAGCCGACGACGAGGAAACCAGCGTCAGTGTCGATGAAGGCGAAGTTGAAGTCCAGGACGGCTCGGGCAAATCAGAGCGCGTGCGGCCGGGCCGATTCCTCCGTGCCCGCCGGAAAGAAGCAATGAGACAGGAGCCTGTCGATGAAAACCGAAAGAAACGCTTGCGGGTCCTGGATGAGTTTCGCAGCAAGCGAGAGGACAAGTTTGCTGAAAGAGTCGAGCGTTTGCGCAACGCGAAGGCCAGGATTCAAAAGCGCCGGGATGAAATACGCCGAAACAGAAAAGACAGGCTTCCAGTGAAGGAAGATCGACGGGACAGGAAGGACCTCAAGGACAACCGCAGACGTTAGGCGATCATTCATCTCGGAGCGCGATGCAAGATCCGATCTTCCCACGAATAGCCCCATCGCCTTCGCTTCCTGGCAGAGCCTGAATACTCTCCAATCCTGACTGAACAGCCCGCACGCTGCCTGCAGATAGTTTTTGATTGCTTGCGGTCGTCGTGCTGTCAGGATAGCCCAATGCAATCGAGCCCGCTGTTTGGTGATTTTCTGGTACTCAATGGTGTAATCAGTGCCATGCAATTGAACGCGGCACTTGAGGCACAGCGAGACGGAACGTTGCTGCGCAGCATGGTTGCTCTCAGCGACGAACGCCTGACAGAGAGCGACCTTGCCGAAATCATCCGCCGGCACGTTGCGACCGGGGAATCCCTGGAAGCTGCCGCCGTTTCGCTAGGCCATATCAGCGAAGAGGCAGCTCGAACCCAGCTGAGAGCGGAGAAGAAGCACCGTATTCCGCTCGGAGCAATCTTGATGGAGCAGGGCGCCATCGATCGAAACACCCTGGAGCGCTGGCTGCATCGCTTTGCAGGGCAAGTTCACGACAAGAGCGCCCTCATTCCGCTGCTGCAGCAAATTCACCTGCTCCAGGGTCTTGATCAGGCAATACTGGAAAGAATCGCTAATGCATTGCATCTAAAGGTTTACGAACGCGATGAAACCATCTTCTACGAGAAGGATGACAATGATGGCCTGTATATTATTGAGTCGGGCCTCGTCCGTATGAGCGTCTTCACACGACAGGAGGAGCATGAGCTGGGTTTCTTTCGTTCGGGAGACTCGTTCGGCATTTCAGGAATTCTCGATGCGCGGGAACGGGGACAGCGGGCCATTGCATTGACAAAGTCGCGGCTATGGCGCCTTGGCCAGAGCGATTTTCGGCAGCTGGTGGATGCATATCCTCAATTCTCCATTGCAGCCGTGCGCCATCTCAGCACGGGCCTTTCTTATGTTTTCAAGAGCATCCAGGGAGAGCGCCATCTCTTCGAAGCCAATGTGGTGACGATTTTCGCGCAAGAGACGTCAACGCGCTGCATGAAGCTGGTTCAACAGACAATCCGGGAACTCTATCGGGAGGGCTGGAAATCCACGCAGGTTCTCTATGCGGGTGGCAAAGTAGATCTGCCAGCTGAAGGCACGCCTGCAGCATTTAATACGGACAACGCCCCGGGTCCGGACTTTACATGTGTACGCACGGATCGTATTCTTTCCAACGATGCTGATTGGTTGCCAGGCTGGTTGCACGGTGAGGCGAAAAGCATTGATCGATTGGTCATCATCGCGCCAGCTGGGTGCTCTGAATCATACGCTCGAATGTTGGTCGAGAACTCCGCACGGACTATCGTCCTGGTCGAGGATCAAATTCCTGAGTTTATTCCTGCGTTAAAGGTGGGCAGGGATCGCCTGTACGTTCTTGATTCGCAGCGTGCTCACCCGATTATTGCAGACATTCATTCCAGGTTAACTGTAGAGGCCGGCCAGTATCTTCCCCAACTTCTCATGGACGATGATATGCCCGCAGGGTCTGCCTTTTCAGGCGACCCCTCAAGAAAGTGTTTCGCAGCTCGCAAACTCATGCGCTGGCTTGCCGGCAAAACACTTGGACTTGCATTCGGGGGAGGTGGCGCTCGCGTGCTTGCCCATATTGGAATTCTTGATGTCCTGATTGATGAAGAAGGGATCGAAGTTGATGAAGTGGCGGGCACCAGCGGCGGATCAGTAGTTGCGGGCCTTGTTGCACTGGGAATGTCTTCCGCAATGATTTTCGATTTCTTCGACCGTTATACCATAAAATCAAAAAAAAATCCCCTGGTCGATTTCACGATACCAATCCGTTCGATCGCAAGCGGGAAGCGCTTCGAAGGCCTACTGAGAAAGGGATTTGGCAATCGATTGGTTTATGCGTCCAAACTCCCTTACTTCCCGGTTACTACGGATCTGCAAACCGGGCGCATCTTCTTGCCTCGCATATGTCCCATCTGGAAGGCTTCAAAAGCATCAGCGGCAATTCCTGGATTTCATCCAGTCATGCCGATTGGTGGCCGGCTCCTTGGAGACGGCGGCGTATTGAATAACGTCCCTGCAAGCATTCTCCGCGATTTTGGATCAAATACAGTGATCAGTTTGAACATAACCGTCGATCCCTCGCGCGCAAAATTCGAGAAGCCCAACGTTCTCTCTGCGCTTGTTAGGGGCGTGGATATCATGCTGTTTAAGGCTGTGAGTCTTCACGAGAAATACACTGACCTGGACTTGAGGCCGGCCGTCGCGGGCTATGCCACAACAGACTTTTCGCATGGATTGCAACTCAGGGAGATCGGTCGGGCATGCGCGCGCGAGAACATCAAGCAAATCCGCAGGCTGGCCAGCCGCGCGGAAGAGGCTTGATCGGTTGTGTGACCACCTGAATTTCTAACGTTAGACGGCATAACCTGGTCACTTGATCTCGGTAGTGATAGAGCCCAGCCATTCACCACTAACCGAAACTTGATCTCCGGGCTTGAGGAATCGATCCTGACGTGACTTCAAAATGAATTTCAATCTGGTGAATCGATCAAACCGAAGAAGCTGGGCCAGTCTTGCTTTCCAGCGTGGTGTTTCGAGCGCTATGCCACCCGGTGTTCCCATTATGATTCTATCGCCCCGCTTCAGGCTGTCTTCCGGATATGTCGCGTGGATGGCGCGCAGCATCGTGAGTGGAGAAAAAATCATGTCAGAAGTTCTTTCGCTCTGGCGAATTGCGCCGTTCACTCGGGTCTCCAAATTGATGCACGGGATTGCGTCGGCCTCATGCTTCGAAGGAATCCAGATCTGCGTGGTCACAGGGAGAAAACCCGGAAAGCTTTTTGACATTCCCCAGTACTCATATCGATTGGTTTGCCCTTCACCCATAACTGCCAGGGAGCGCGAGGAGAGATCGTTGGCGATGAAGTATCCCACTTCTGGTACGAAATCAGATCTCTGTAGATCTTCGGAATGGATATCGCGGAGGAGCAAGAATCCCAGTTCTACTTCATAGTCCAGTAGCGGAACAAGGTCCGGAAATTCCTTTGAGAGCTTCTGGCCCAATCCCGGTTCAAATTGCTCCGCCTGATTGAACAGTTCTTTCGCTGGATACGGGGCTGTACCATCCCCGCGAATCAGAGTGTGGGCCGCCTTTCTGAATACGGCAGGTTTTGCGTTATCGAACTCGTGTGCTGTCTCTTCGATATGCCTTGCGTAGGATAGGCCAATGCCGTAAATATGCCCTGGCGCATCAGCAAAGTTAGAGAATTGTCCCT
>JAEUSB010000070.1 GCA_016788865.1 Leptospirales bacterium | reverse complement strand
CTTGGCTTTCAGGGTAAGAATACGAATCTGATACATCCCGGGCGCGGTTCGTTCTTCTTTATAAGCGTCCTCTTGCTTTCTGTGGAGCTGGAGCCCACCAGACCGGAGCGCGATCGTTGCGGTTCGTGCAGACTTTGCATTGATGCCTGCCCAACCTCGGCACTGAGCGAGTACAAACTCGACGCGCAAAAGTGCATTTCGTATTTGACGATTGAGAGCAAAGAGCCAACCGATCCCGTTACGCGGGCAGGCTGGAGTTTTGGATGTGACATCTGCCAGGATGTCTGCCCGTACAACAGAAGTCAGTCTATTGCCGCAAACTGGTTTCCTCCGCGAGCCGAGATCAGCAGTCTGATGGAGTCAGGCGTAATTAAGGACTGGGAAGAACTTTCCCGGGAAAGCCCCCTTTCTCGTGTCAGCGAAGATAAATTCAGAAACAATCTGGAAACTGTTTGAAACCCAGAAAAAATCCTTCGTTTCAACTGGATCGTCTATACGATTGGTACGGAAAGAATCAAAGAAAACTTCCTTTCCGCGAGACCCGTGACCCGTACTCAATCTGGGTTTCAGAGATCATGCTTCAACAGACTCGCGTAGCCGCGATGCTACCCCGTTATGCGGCCTTCATGAAGAAATTTCCGGATATTCGAAGCCTGGCGAAATCTTCCGAGGATGAGGTTGTTCAGGCCTGGCAGGGCCTTGGATACTATAGTCGCGCCAGGAATTTGCGGAAAGGTGCACAGCATGTGCTCACCCACCACAGTGGTAACTTCCCGGTTCAACTGGCTGACGCACTCAAGATTCCGGGCGTCGGACCGTATACGGCCGCTGCGGTCCTCAGTATTGCCTACAATCAGAATGTTCCGGTCATTGACGGGAACGTGGAGCGCGTTTTTAGCCGCTTGTTCTATCCGGAGGCCAAAGGAAGATCGTGGTTCAAGGAGCGAGCAGAACGTCTGATAGCCCACACGAACATTCCGGCAGTTCACAATCAGTCGATCATGGAACTGGGTGCTCTCGTCTGCCTGCCGGGGAGGCCAGATTGTGAATCCTGTGTGCTGCAAGAAGGATGCGCCGTTTTTCGTGCGGGGGGCCCGGAGCTAGCCAGGCTTGTTCCGTCTCCCCGGCGGGAATCGCGGCTTGAAGTGCGCTGGCAATTCTTCGCATTTCAGATTCCGACCCGGGGCGAGGAAGCATTCTGTGTCTTGAAAGATCCGGCAGTCCCATTCCTGAAGGGCCAATGGCTTTTTCCATCAACCATGCGTTTGGCCGGAAAGCCACGCTATGCCAGTCCGGGCCTTGGGGATCTGACCTCGGAAGCGAGCCTTCCGGTCGTAAAGCACTCGATCACCAAACACAATATTTACGCGCAACTCCTGGTGGCAAAGGCACCGCGCGCCATTGTGAAGGCCTGTGAGCCACAAGGCCGGGACAAAAACGGCCGGACGCGCTCGCTGTCCGCCACCCCGAAATCCGGGGTTGAATGGCAGGTCCTGCGCCGTTCTGATCTGGCCGATTTCATGCCCTCTTCGTTATCCCTGAAGCTTATCAAGCTCCTGGATCAGGCAAAATAGCCCCATTTTTTTTGCAACCGGGCCGGGCTCGGCGTTTCACACAGGGTAATGAATCCCGAGCTGGAAAAACAACTCCTTGAGGCAATTCTGCGCTTGAATGAGCACCTGGCGCATGGGGGCGGATCGGACCCGGCGCGCGTCATACTGTCTCTGATTCCGGCCTTTGGAATCGTATTCGGGTCCGTGCTTTTGTTCTTTTTCTTTTACTGGCAATACTCCATTCGCCGCGAACTCATTCGAGCAGGACTTTACCGGCCAGCCACATTTCGCAATTTTCGCGTCTTCTGTTTGCTGCTCGGAAGTCTGGCGGTCTTTGTCGGGATTCCCATGACCATTCTGTTTTATGCGATTCAGGGGATGACGTATGCTATGCTCGGCGGCGTCATTCCGCTTGGTGCGGGAATTGGACTACTGGTATTTTATGCCGTTGCGGCACGGGAAAATTGATATGAGCCGGAGTACCCATTCTTCATCCTCATCACTGGAAACGTTATCTTGGATTCTGAAAAAGAGTTTGAGCGAATCTTCAAGGAGACTTCGCGCATGATCTACGGCCTGGGGCAACGGCTCTTCCGAAATGAGGAGGACGCGCTGGATTTTGTCCAGGACGTCTATCTTGAGGCGTACAGCAAGCGAGATCGTTTCCAGGGGCGCTCGCGATATTCCACGTATCTGTATTCGTTTGCACTGCATCGTGGATTGAATCGCATTCGCAAGACAAAGCGCGTTCAGTTTGAGGAATGGAAGGAAGAAGATTTCCCTCAGGTAGAGTCCGAACTGACACCTCCCGGCAACGTGGCCCCGCACATCTTGCGGGAGGAACTCAACCTCTTGCCCGAAGTGTATCGATTGCCGCTTGTGCTCCACTACTACGAAAAGATGTCCTGCGCGCAAATCGGGGCCAGTCTCTCAATGAATGAGAATACAGTTAAGTCATATCTTCATCGGGGTCGGAAGATCCTGAAAACAAAAATCGAGGCCAGACAAAATGAAACCGAATGACCTGGATCATCAAATCGAATGGGCAGAGCTCATTGAGGACGCTTACCCGCGGGAAGTTCAACCGCCACCGTTCTTATACGCGCGAATCGTTAAGCAAATGTTTCCTGGGTGGCTTACCCTGTGGACGCAACTTTTATCGGCGCTGCTACTCCTTGCAAGCCCACCGTTATTCGGCTATCTTTCTATAGGGTATGCGGGACCGGACAGTCCAATTCCGGGAATTGTCTATACTCTCTATGGTGTACTTGCGTTCCTGCTGCTTTTACCGTTCACTTTGAAAGTGTTCGGTCGGTTTGAATCGAGCTTGATTCTGCTATCAAGGCAAATCGATGAACGCTTTCTGGCGCGCCCCCGGCATTAATCTATAAATGAATTCAGGAGATACTATGAGTTTCAGTAACCTTTGGAATCGATTCACCGGAATTACCCTCTGGAAGGTAAAGAGCGGTAAGATCATGGTGGAACATATTCCCTTTATCTTGCTCCATCTTTCCCCGCTGTTCGTGTTTACCGTACCGTTCAGCTGGGACCTTGTTGCATTGGCTGCGGGGTTGTACTTTGTCCGCATGTTCTTTATCACCGGTTTTTATCACCGGTATTTCAGCCATCGTGGATACGAGGTTAGAAATCGGTACGTGCAATTTGCAATGGGCTTACTGGGAACAACATGTGTTCAACAGGGCCCGCTCTGGTGGGCCGAACACCACCGCCATCACCACCGTTATTCTGAAACGGAGAAAGACATCCATTCACCGGTTCAGTATGGTTTCTGGCAATCGCACATGCTCTGGTTTCTGACTATGTATCAGAGCCCGCATTACAAGCGCCAGGAACTCAAGGATTTCGCAAAGTATCCGGAACTGCATTGGCTCGACAGGTATTTTGTTATAGGTCCTGTTCTGCTTGGAGTAGCACTATTTCTGATTGGTGGCGCACCGTACCTCGTCTGGGGTTTGTGCGTCTCAACTGTGGTTCTGTGGCATGGGACGTGGACCATCAACTCGCTTTCGCATGTGTTTGGGAATAAGCGTTTCACGACCGAGGACGATTCGCGGAACAACTGGCTCCTGGCAATTCTCACACTCGGAGAAGGCTGGCACAACAACCATCATGCGTTTCAGGGCGGCGCGAAAGCGGGCTTCTACTGGTATGAGTATGACATTACCTATTATGGACTCTGTCTGATGCGCGGCCTTGGACTCATCACAAAGATGGGCGCTCCACCCGAGCGAATCCTGGCTCTTGGACGCGAAAACGATCGGATCAAGAAAACGGCACGCGGACTTGTTGGTGCGCGTACGCTCAGAAAACTCAGCGTGGAAGAAGCGGCACTTCTAATTGCTGCCGCGGACGCGAAAGCTCCGGAATTGGCCCGGGATAGAAAATATTTCCGCAAGCTCAACCTGGACGAATTGAAACGAGTGCTTGCGCAGCTGCAAGCGCTGAGTCAAACGCCTGCTATGAGTGCTGGTTGAGATTTTGACCTTCGCTAAACGCTCACTTCGAAATCGCGAAGTGCGTCGTTGAGCGATGTTTTTTCATCGGTGGAGCTCTTGCGTTTTCCAATGATCAGGGCGCAGGGCACACCGAATGAACCGGCAGCAAATTTCTTTTCGCGCATTCCCGGAATTACAACAGATTCGCGGGGAACGCGCCCTTTATAGACTACTTCAGTGGGTCCGGTTACGTCAATGATTGGCGTTGATCCAGTCAGGGTAACGTTCGCGCCGATCACAGCGCGCTCTTCAATCATCACACCTTCTACTACGATGGCCCGAGAGCCCAGGAAAGCTCCGTCTTCAATAATGACTGGCCGGCCCTGCGGTGGTTCAAGAACGCCACCAATTCCCACACCGCCGGAAAGGTGAACGCCTTTGCCTATCTGGGCGCAGGAACCGACTGTGGCCCAGGTATCAACCATTGTTCCTGTGGCAACGTATGCCCCGATATTGACGTAGGATGGCATGAGGATGGCGCCTTTCTCTGCAAACGCGCCATACCGAATAACGGCAGGTGGAACTACGCGCACGCCGGACTCCTTATGGTCGCGGCGAGGCTCGATCTTGTCAAAGTAGGTGAGCTCCCCGGAGTTCATTTCGCGCATTTCCGCGATTCCAAAATACAGTAAGATGGCTTTCTTGACCCAGGCCTGGACTTCCCAATCACCCTGTTTCTTCTGAATTGCGACCCGGATCTTGCCGTGTGTCAGAAGCTCAAGCGCTTCGAGCACGGCTTCGCGAGCCTGAGGCAGTTGTGAACGATCGTCAAACGCTCGTTCAATGAGTTCTTGCATTTTCATTTGGTCCATTTGGTGCTCCAGACGTTATGCGTCATCCCTTGCGGCGAGGGAGTTTGTGATGCAAATAATAGCCGATGGCGAGTTCTACGCCACCAAGATGAGTGCTCCAGACCGTGTCCGGATCCTGCCCACGGAGAATTTCAAGAGTTATGGTAGGAATGTTTCTTTCCCATCCAGCGTAGGTTCCGAGGCTACCCGGAGTTGGATAACCAATGTCGCCTTTGGCCGGCAGCCCATTCTTTTCTGACATGGCCTTGCCCAGATCCTCGCTCTCGCCGTTGAAGTTTACCATGGGGTTTTCATAGGAGTGAAGCGAAAGGATAACAGAAGGCCGGGTTTCCTGAATCATTGCAAGCAATGCCTGGTTTTCGGACTCACTTCCAGCATGAGGCCCCGGATAATAGCGGACGTTGGTAAATTCGCCGGTCCAATCTTTAGTAGGCATGTTGCGGTTGAGATCCACATTACGATGGTTGGTGCGTCGATTAGCCTTACAACCATCCGGATTCAGTCTGGCGCATACATGCAAGACCACTTCATCCGGGAGTTTGATCTTATCTTTCTGTAACTCGGACTCAAAACGTTCCGCGAAAATGTAGCCTTCCGATTCATCGCCGTGGACTCCACCGATCAAAAGTACGCTGAGTTGTCCGGTTCCGTAGCGATTGGTTGAGATATCCAGCCCTGCATGGGACTTTCCAAATACACGCTGGCCGAGCGGTTTCAAGCTACACCCATTCCATAGTAAGTGAAGCCAAGTTTGTTCAGGGTATCGTGCGGATAAACGTTTCTTCCATCAAAGATGACCGGAGACTTAAGCGAAGCCTTCATTTTGCGAAAATCTGGCTCCAGATAGGCAGGCCATTCTGTCAAAAGCAGCAATGCGTCTGCGCCTTCAAGAATGGGATACATTTCTCCATACTGGATGGCCGGATCAAGGTGTGGGCGAGCGGTTTCAACGGCAACGGGATCGCTTGCGACAATCTCTGCGCCCATCTTTACCAGGCGATTCAAGATTGTAAGCGAAGGTGCCTCGCGCATGTCATCGGTGCCGGGTTTGAATGCAAGACCCCAAACAGCGAATTTCTTGCCCTTGAGATCCTGTCCGTATTTCTGAATGATCTTATCGACGAGTTTTCCTTTTTGTTTTTCATTTGTTTGTTCCACTTCGTCAAAGAGCGGAACCTTGAGTCCCACACCTTCCGCGAAACTCACCAGTGCTCGCACGTCTTTGGGGAAGCAAGAGCCGCCATAGCCGATTCCAGCATTGAGGAATTTCTTCCCGATGCGCGAATCAGTACCCATTCCAGTGCGAACGTCCAGGTAGTTTGCGCCCAGGGCATCGCACAAATTGGCAATTTCATTCACGAATGAAATCTTCATCGCTAGAAAAGCGTTGCATGCATACTTTGTTAACTCCGCAGATCGAATGCTCATAACGATCAGGGGATTTCCAGATTCCTGGACAAAGGGATTGTAAAGCTCGCGCATGAGCGCTGCGGAGCGTTCTGAATCACAGCCCACTACGATTCGTTCTGGCTCCATGAAATCATCGATGGCGCGGCCTTCGCGCAGGAATTCCGGATTGCTCACAACATCGAAGGGATGCTTCGCAGCTTTCTTGACTGCCTCCCGGACCTGGTCGGCCGTCCCAACCGGGACCGTGCTCTTTGTAACAATGACTTTGTATTCGTTCAGGAACTCGCCCACTTTTGCGGCAACGCCCAGCACACCGCTCAGGTCAGGCTTGCCATCCCCGCGGTCTGGAGTCCCGACGGCAATAAACACGATATCAGAACTCTCAACGGCCTTTTTCAGATCCGTCAGGAATACCAGGCGTCCCTTGGAAAAATTACTGAGGACCATCTCGGAGAGCCCCGGTTCGTAAATCGGAAGGATTCCCTTCTTCAAATTGTCGATCTTTCTCTCATCGATGTCGACGCAATTCACCTGATTGCCGTATTCAGCGAAGCAAGTGCCCGCCACAAGGCCTACGTAACCGGATCCAACTACCGTTATCTGCATGTTGCAGAGTTTTCCAAACAAGGTCTGGGGCCAATGATTTTTTAGGCCAAAAGGTGCATGCGGAGGGATAACAATTCGTTTGACCTTGAATGGGGTGTCAAAAAGATTTAGCGGGCATGGGGGAGGACACAAAACGCACCGACGCGTCGATTGCGCTGCCGGCAAGCATGGTTCTCACGCGTGAAGGCATCCAACTCTTTGCCAAAAACCCTGAATCAATCAAAAAAGTAAAGAACCGCGAAGGGATGCCCCGTGAAGGGCTGGAATCTGATCAGTTCAGTGCGCCCACGGTGCAGAAACTCATCATGAATTCCTTTCTTGAGGAGATTTACGTCCGTCTCCCGGATCCACTTCGTCGGCGCGCCCAGATAATCAGCACAAACAATCTTGTAGTGTATGCCGTACTCTACAAGAAGCTCTCTCCCTCGCTCGGTCGGATGCTATTTGAATCGGTAGTGGTGCGTGAGTTTAACCGGAAGAACCCAAAGAACTCAATTGTAGATCTAAAACACATCCCGCCAGAGAAAGTGGATACGCTGCGTCAGTTGAAGGGAGATCTCTTTCTACAGATGGAGCAGGAAATTCGGGAAGAAGTGGAAGCGCGCATTATGAGTGCAGCTCAACTCACGGATGAAGATAGAATGACGCGCGCGCGCAGTCTTCCCAAGTTCATCAACTGGATCGACAAGCGAATCTGGTATCTCTATTTCATTATTTACCAGACTCCCATGAAGGAGCAAATGAAATCCGCCTTTGCCGGAATGATCGCGCAGTATCTGGAGCACACCAAGATTGCCACGCACCTCTCTAACATGCTCATGGAATTCATTCAGAATGCGGAAAAGTCAAGTCTTGAGCGCATCATCGTGAAAGGAAACATTGCCAAAAGAGAAGACGTTGACCGACTGTTGCGCGATCTACCCAGCAGAAAGAAAGTCGTGGATCTAGCACTCCGCACGGAACAGCTCGTTGAGATTTCCTGGAACATGAACCCCGAACGCAACTCATTCGGTAAACAATATCGCATTCAAATCATTGTTTCCAATTACGGGCTTATTGATGAACGCACGCGTTCAAATCTTGCAAAGAAGATGAAGACCAACGTCGAGGGAATCAACATCGCAAGTTTCTATCAAGACAGCGGCGATGAGCAGAAGCTGGGTGCAGGTCTGGGGCTGCTTTATAATTCCTATCTTGAGGACATCTGTCGCGGTGAGGGGATTCAGTACAAATGTAACATCTTCCCGGAACCAGAGAAAGAGAAAACGACGGTGCGCGTGGATATCACGCTGTAAAGCCCCGGGCGCAACGGGGCAGAAAAATCTACATCCTCACACAAACCTCACTCAAAGCTCATAATTCGACCACAGCGAATCCCTACTATTGTCTCAAATTGACCCTGGAGACAAGAGTATGGATCAGACAACCCTATTAGCCATTCACGATTTCGAGTGCGAATCCCTGCAAGTTGACTGGGGTCATTGGGCCGGCCATTTTCGACGCAACGCCAACCGCCCGTTTCCCGAAATTCGCGATCCAGCATTTGGACTTACGCGTCAAACCCGTTGCTTTGTCGCTAGATCGCTTGCCATATTTCAACTCGGTGAGGCCGGGGAAGGGAGGATCGCAAAAGAAATCGATTCGGTTAGTCTGTTTGGTGTGGATGAAAATTACAGAGAGGCTCTCAAACTGTTTGTTCGCGAGGAGGGACGACACGCTCGTATCCTTGGCGATTGCGTAACTCAACTGGGCGGAGAGCTTATTCAATCGAACTGGACGGAGCGCCTTTTCAGGACAGGCAGACGACTCCTGGGCATCCGCCTCAAGCTATTGGTCTTGCTTGTGGCAGAAGTTGTCGGCATCTGTTTTTACCGAAAGCTCGCCGACAAATTGCCGCCCGGAGCTATTCGAAAGGCGCTCATGGAAATCATTTCCGATGAGCGCAAGCACCTGAGATTTCACGCAAAATTCTTTGGAATCCGCGTTCGAAATGAATTCTCTCGTTTGCTGTTTGTATTTCTCTGGCGAGCCCTGGCCCTGGCGGCATGCGCCTCCGTTCTCTGGGATCATCGATCAACCTTCCAGGTGCTCGGGGTTTCCTTCCGGGAAGCCATCGCAAAGTTCAGCAAGCTAACACTTGTAACCGAGCGTCGCATCACGCAATGGAACAGTCAGGTTTCTGAGTTTCGGGAAGAGCCCTGGTTCAAATACTCAGGGTCCGCGCCTGATGAGACTGAGGTAGTTCAGTAATGGAAAGGCAGCAAATGTCCGATCGGACTGGCTCGATTAGAGCTAAATATTTTCCAAAAAATGGCGCTGCACGTCCGGAGCGCTTCGTCCAATGGAGCATGCGCCGCCTCTTACCCTTGCTGGTTTTGCCCATGTCCCTTACCTGCCTTGATTCTCCGGGGTTTCTGGCGTTCGTGACCCGCGCCGCCATTCCCGTCTTAAAGTATGCGAGTACCAAGAGTCCTTCGCTTGCTGTTGCCGAGCCGGGTGACCGCATCATGATGCGGGGCCGGAGCAACGGGTATATGCACGTTGACCTCGCCAATGGCCAGACTGGCTACATCCCGGAGGAGGAAGCGGAGGCGCGTAAGAACGTTGCGGTCTTTCGGGCTGAGAGCTGGGCGGCCGCAGGAATCGTTCACACTGCTACCGTTATGCGACAAAAGCCAATGCCAGACGCTGACGTTATTCGGACGTTACCGGTTGATGCAAGGTTACGGATCGATGCTGTGTCCAATCTCGACGAATCCATAGGATCCGAACGTGGACAATGGTTGCAGGTGGCAGTGATATCGGATTCCTCCTCCAACACTCCATCGCATGGCGTCAATTCAAAGCGCGACAACAGCGAATCGAAAAAAGGATACGTATTTTCAGCTGCAGTCCTGATGGGCAGTGAGGCTGACGTGAAGGCTTATGAAACAGGAGCTCCGCTTAGCCTTTCCGAAAGACCTGCAATGCTCGCCGCGTATCCACAAACATATGCAATTCAAGAAGACGGAAAACCCAGGCCCATCGACAGCCGATTGTGTACGGTGCAACTACAGGAGGCGACCACCTTACCGGGCCCCGGTGCGCTCATTCTCGTGAATGCTTTTCGGCAAGTGAACTCCAGGAAATACCTGAGTCTGGCGAATGTGTATTGCAAGGACAGCAAAGATACCAATGGAAACCAGGATTCAGTGACGCCCTGGATTCCAGCTTCGCAGGCGCGAATGATCTCAGACATTTTTGCCTACACGCAGAACTTCAGGCCCGAGATTCCTCGCTCACTCAAGCAACAGATCAATCAAGCCATGGGTGGCCTGGACGTTCGTGACATGGAGGTCTGGCAGATTCCATCCTCCGATGGGCGCGGTAGAACGCTCGTGCGTGCCTGGCGAGGACACTGCTATGTTGCAAGCGATAGCGTTACGTGCCGTGAGGGATTCTATTTTGAAAAGAAGGGTGATACATATTCACTGATCGGTCGCTTCACTGACCCCATGATACTCGACATGGACGGCAACGGCGTGGTTGAGGTAATCACACAGCTGGGCGGGCGCGGTGGTCCAACGTATGAGCTCTACACGTGGCAGGGGGATGAAAAGCAATTTGTTGGTGTTCCTCTACGCTCGGAGGGTGAACCGATGGTGGGGTCCTTCTGGCTCAAACAGGTTGGGAGGCAAATCATAGCGCAGGCGGATGAGTACGTGCAGCCGAAAGACCCCGAACAACCGGGGTCTTACATGACTGTAACGTCACTCGTTCAGTATCGCGGCGGAAAGATTACTTTCACTCCCATCAGCCGCGTCCCGCGAAAGAATTGATTCCTCATCTCGGGCCGGCATCAGTTTGGGTTTTCGCGTCGGCCAATGGTTACAGTACCGGTGCGAACCAGCGGCATTGTTTCTTGTAGAGGAAGCCTTGTGATTACGTGATTCATTCCGTGCAGATAGTCCATGTGAATCTCGTACCGCAATGCCGTACCAGGCAAAGCCTTGAATAGAAACGTCCGGTAAGAGGTGAATTCTCCGGGCCCAGGCGGTGCAATCGTTGTATCGGACACCAGGCGCTTGGCCGCCCCTCCGGGGACAAGCGCTTCGGGAGTAACGTTTCCATAGTCCTTTTTCAGAATCTCTTCGTGCACCAGATCCATCTTATCATAAATGCGAATTCGAACTGCCCGAAATAGATCGCCCGTTGGAAACGAGTGCGCGACTCCGCGCGTGTGTACGAATGCCTTAACCAGCTCTCCGCTTTGCTGAAATTCCAGATCGATCGCCTCGCTCACGCGCGCCAGATCATGGCCCCCGGGGAAAAGGTGTGACTGATCGCCGCCGAGCAAATGACAACCCTGGCAACTCAAGTTCGCAAGTCCCCCTCGTCTCCATTCTTCGACAGTGTCCTGCATGGGAAGGCTCGCGTACTCGATTGGTTGGGTCGCGGATAGCGCGAGACTTTCATGGGTTGGGAAATTGAACTGATGGCAGCTTTCGCACATCTTCTCATTTTTCATGTCCGGAACGATAGTGTAGGTGTGCGCCGGTGCTTTGTCCGGCGCTGGTACAGGCATCTTACCCGTGATGATTTTCCCCTCGCGAACGTGGCAGACATTGCAAGAAATCCCTTCTTCTACAAGCAACCGGTCTGTGACTTTCGGAGGGTTTCCTTCTGGCTTCATGAGTGGAGCGTGACAATTGACACACCAGACCATGTTTTCGCGCGCATGGCTTTCCTGATAGAGTGGATTTGTGAAGGCAACGCGATGCCTGGATTTGAGCCAGTTCGCATGTTGTACTGTATGGCATTTTCCACAGGAAGCGGCCGTTTCCAGGGTCTCACCGTTTGCCGCTCTGGCAAAATCATTGGGCCGGAACCTAACCGGATGAATGCCGGCTGAAAAGCCAAGCTCCGAGATTTCCTTTTTAGGCGCACACCCGATCAGAAGCAGCGCCAAAAGGATTCTCATGGCAGAAGCGCAAGCGACACAGTCACTCGCACGTTGTCACCGATGGGGTTCAATGTGCTTGCGTAATTCATTCCGTAGTCCTGGCGACGGATTACAAAACTTCCACCCCAGTTATTCCCGGTTCGTGTAAGGCGCAACTGGATTGGCTTTTCGATGTTCCGGATCGAAAGTATGCCGTCTAACGTTATGCCGTCCGGAGTTTGTTCGGCTTTCTGTATTTTGAAGAGAGCAAGCGGAGTTTCCTCGCAGTTGAAGAAGTCGGCAGATCGCAAATGATTGTCGCGCATGCCATTGGATGTTGAGATGGAGGCCGTCTTTACTTCCAGGACACCCCGCACCTCCGGATCGAGCGCGCCTTTGAACGTCCATTCAGAGAATGAGCCGCGCACAGACATGAGACGGGAAGTTGCTTCAAATGTGATGGAGGATCTAGCATAGTCTATTTGCCGCGCATTCAGTCCTGAAGCGACAAGAAAGAAAGCTAGAAAAAGACTTCCACGCATTGGCAGAGATTGCGTGGCCGTTCTACAAATCCAAGCACTTTCCTTTCCGTTTTGAGGAGTCTGGTGCGCGCCGAGCCCTACAGCCGGGCAGATTTCTTTAGAATGCCAATTGTTTGTAAGATGTCGAGATTCACAACAGACATCACGACCACCAACGTAATCAGAAACGTGAGTATTGCAATTACGCCGGTGAGAAACATTGTGTTCGTGAGAATCCTAAATCCCAGGAAAGAAACAGCAGTTGTGATCTGCGGATCCGGATTCTGTGAGTGGGCCACTTTTCCATAAGCTCGAACATAGAAAACAGCAAGTCCTGCAAGCGAAACAAACAGTAAAAAAGCAAAGAAGGTGGGAAAGCTCATCTGCAGATAGTAGACCGGAAGCACGACAAAGTTAGCAATGAGGGCAGAGGCCGCACTGATCACCGCTACCTGGAAAGCAGCAACAGGCGCCCTTCGAACATAGTCGAACCATTGGCGTTGTCTGGTCTGGAGGTGATCCAGGAAGGGCGTGGTGGCCTTGATTCCAAAGGCGCTTGAGCGAATCAGCGCCGCTGTTCCCAGTAACAGTAGCACAGTTTCTATGAAGGATATGAAGATTGCATCGTAGGGCTCGCGCATTGTGGTGAGCATGTCGCGCCGGACCCCAAACAGCACCAGGAGCAGCGACAGAATAGACGGTAGCAGTAAGAGCCAGGCCATGGTCCTGGCAAACCAGACGCGCTGGCGGAGCGAAACGGCGCACAA
>JAEUSB010000067.1 GCA_016788865.1 Leptospirales bacterium | reverse complement strand
CAGGACTTCTTCGCGCACGCCGGTAAGTGCAATCTGGATAAACTGCCTGCACTCTGCAATGCGCCTTTCACTTACTTGACCTTTCTCAAAAAAACGATCCTTCAACCGAATGGCGCCGAGCTTGAGAGAGTTTGCGAATTCGGGTACTCCAGATTTTCCAATCAGGTACTCCGTCGAGCCACCGCCAATGTCAATGGTGAGAACTCGCTTATCGTAAACCGGCAGGCATTGCAGGATGCCCAGGTAGATCAGACGTGCTTCCTCCTTGCCCAGGATGACTTCAACGTCAAGATCACATTCGCGCTTGACCTGTCTGAGAAACTCAGCACTGTTTTTGGCTTCGCGAACGGCCGAGGTCGCAACGGCGCGTATCTCCGCTTGCATTGACCTGGAGATGGCCGTGAACCGTTTGAGTGCTACAAGCCCGCGCTCCATTGCATCCGGTAAGATTAGATCGAGATCACCACCACCACTTCCGAGGCGCACGGCCTCCTTTTCAGTTGAAAGGATTTCAAATCGTCCCTGCGAATCCGGCTGAACTACGACCAGGTGAAACGAGTTTGTCCCGAGATCCATGGCCGCGATAGGCTTTTGAGGCATGCGAAATGGTAAGGAACGCCATGCGCTTGTCCACTTTTTACCTGGAATTTTGCTGTGGCCCGGCACCCCGTGGGGGGAAACTGGTTCGTGATCGAAGTTAGAGACCTGACCAAGAAATTTACGGTTAAAAAGCGAAAGCCAGGCTTCGTAGGTTCGCTCGTTTCATTGTTTTCCACGCATTCGGAGGAGATGACGGCAGTCGATGCGGTGAACTTTGCAATTGGGCGAGGAGACCTTGTGGGTTACCTGGGGCCAAACGGAGCCGGCAAGTCCACGACGATCAAAATGCTGACGGGCATTCTCGTTCCCACATCCGGGCAGGTGCTTGTGGATGGGATTGATCCACAACAGGATAGGCGAGCAGTTGCAAGGAAGATTGGTGTTGTGTTTGGTCAGAAAACGCAGCTCTGGTGGGACCTTCCGGTGGAAGAAAGCTTCGATCTGCTGCGCGCCGTCTACCGCATCCCGCGGAAGGAGTTTCAAGAGCGGCTCGATTTCTTCATTGAACTACTTCATATGAAGGACTTTCTCTCACAACAAACACGCAAACTCAGTCTGGGGCAGCGAATGCGGGCGGATCTGGCCGCGTCTTTGCTACACAGACCCCCTATATTGTTCCTGGATGAACCTACGATTGGCCTGGATATTCTGACGCGTGACATTGTGCGCAAATTCATCAAAGAAATAAACGAGCAGGAAAAAATCACGATCCTGCTGACAACACATGACATTCAGGATATTGAGTATCTTGCTCGTCGCCTGATCCTCCTGGACCGAGGAAAAGTGCATTACGATGGCGGCATCCACGAATTTGTTCAACGTTATGCGGCAGAAAAGGTGCTTACCATTCAGGTAGACCCACCCTGCGGCGCTTCATTCTTTACCGGCCTGGGATATGAAGTCCTCAGCGCAGCTTCAGATCGGAATTTTGAAATTCGCCTGGGTGCGGAAGAAACTCCGGCTTTACTCATTGAGCAACTAACGGAGAAAGGAATTCGCATTGATGAAATCAATATGCGGAAGCGAGATCTGGGTGATACGCTGAAGCTGATGTACTCCAACAACAGAAACGTGGAACTGTAATGGCATACCTGAAATTCATCTCCATGTCGTTTCAGCGATCGATCAGCTATCGCGTGGAATACTTCTTGTCCGTTTTAAACGCCTTTCTCTATATCTTTATATTTACCTCTGTATGGAGAACGCTCGTTCCGGAAACGGCCGAGCAGGGCGGATTCTCGAAGAGCCAGATGGTTGCCTATGCCGTGCTCTCCACCTTGATCAAGGCCAGTTTTGCCCGGAATGAAAGTCTCCTGGCGAGCAGGGTGCGGAGCGGGGAAATCGCCGCCGATCTGCTGAAGCCGTTCTCGTTTCCTCTCATGTATCTCTGCGATACGCTCGGTGCAAGTCTCTACCAGTTGATGAGTCGGGCATTGCCCTTGTTCATATTTTGCTATTTTATCTTTGACATTCGCATTCCGGTGGATACCGGACTCGTGTTGCGCTTTCTGCCTGCGTATGCACTGTCGTTTGTTCTGTTTTTTCTGGTTTCATTTTTGATTAGTTCCATGGCATTCTACTTTGTTGACATCTTCCCGTTCTGGATTTTTTATGCGGCTCTCATTACGTTGCTGAGTGGAGCCATCATTCCCATTGATTTTTTTCCACCGACCCTGCAGCAGGTTTTACTCTTCACGCCGTTTCCATATCTGTTTTATTTTCCAACGCTCTTGCTCCTGGGTAAACCTCTGGCCATGGGCTATGACATGTTCCTCTTGCGGTATGTGATCCTGATCGCTGTCATGGGGACTCTCGTCGCACTGTCGTACCGCGGAGGCATTCGTCGTCTGACGATTGCCGGAGGTTAAGATGTTGTCTGGAATATCTCGCGCCTGGAAAGATCTGCCGCAGTACGGAGCCATGATTCGTGCGGCTATTCAAAGTAGAATGGAATACCGCGGTAGCTTTATCATGTACATTTTAACGGTACTCGGGTTTTATTCGGCCCAGATCGGCGTAGTCGTCTTGATGCTTTACAAATTCAAAAAGATTGGAACATGGGAGCAGGGCGAAATGGCCTTCCTCTACAGCTTGCTTGTAATTTCTACGGGATTGGTGTCGGCGATCTTTTCCGGTTTCCTCGAGTTTTCGGAATTTGTAAGGCAGGGCACCTTTGATCGCGTACTGTTGCGGCCTCTCTCTCCGTTGCTGTCGGTGCTCTGCATGCGATTTGAGCCAGGCGGACTTGCAAACATTGCACTCGGTGTAATTGGCTTTGCAGTTGCAAATTCGCTTACCGAGATTCGCTGGACGTCCCAGGCTGTGGGAATGCTCCTCCTGGTTCTGGCCGGTGGTGTCATGATTCAGGGCGCCATTCGGATCGTTACGGCCGCGAGCGCTTTTTTCACGGTTTCAAACGACGGAATGCAGCAGCTGTTTGTCTTCTCCGCGCGTGAGTTTCTGCTCTATCCGGTGGATATCTATAACAGGCCCGTGCGGTTTGCTTTGACCTTCCTCTTTCCCCTCGCATTTATCAATTTCTACCCGGCTCACTATTTCTTGAGCAAGGATACGGCTTCGCTGTTTCATCCCGTGTTTGTTTATTTGACGTTCCCGGTGGGTGCACTCTGTATGTTGCTTGCAATCTGGTTCTGGCGCAAAGCCGTTCGACACTATGGGAGCACAGGAAGCTAAGCGAGACCAGGTTCTTTCCTGTGCCCAGGCCGCCGGGTTTGATCTGGCCGGCATCACGTCGCTTGAAATCCCCGAGCGTGACCTGAGCGAGTTCGCGAATTTCATATCGCAGGGGCGTCATGGAAGCATGGCCTGGATGGAACGTCATTTGCCATTCAAGAAGGATCCTTCGCTACTCTTGCCTGGAGCCAGAAGCGCACTGGTGCTCGGGACTTTTTACCGCACCGCCGAAAGTGACGATCTACTGCGCAAAGCTCGAACCAGGATTTCGCGCTACGCAATGGGGCCTGACTACCACGCGGTCTTACGAAAACGCGGCAAACAACTGATGATGCAGCTCAGATCCGTCCTGCCGGGAGAAAAGATGCGTTTCTGCGTTGATTCCGCTCCCGCACCGGAGCGGGTGCTCGGACGCCTGGCCGGCCTTGGCTTTCAGGGTAAGAATACGAATCTGATAC
>JAEUSB010000021.1 GCA_016788865.1 Leptospirales bacterium | reverse complement strand
AATCCATATTAATCTCCATCATCAGATGCTTAAAAATTGTCCAATGCTTTTGCAAGACAAATGTGCTCAAACCGGTTTTAACTCGCCCGCCACGGATGGCGGGCTCAGAGGCAATGAAGCCTCCGCAATTGCAGATAACGTGTGTGAGTAACCGAAGTTGACCGGCCGAGCGAAGCGAGAGCCGGGCGGCGAGCGAAATCCCGGAAAAGCCCTTATTTGCAGGAGTTTTCCGAATGCCGAATTCCTGGGAGCGAAAGCGACTGATAGCTCTGGCCCCCGTATTCACTCTGTATTTTGATAAATCAAGAATGTGCGAGACGTCCGGCGTGCCGGTCAATTTGTCCGCAACACGGCGCGGTGCGCGCACTTGAAATATACCAAACCTTGCGCGCATCCGCGCGAAGCAAAGAGGCGAAGCCGTTTGCTGAGAGTGTAAGGACCGAGCACCGTAGCGAAACGCAGTGCAGCGGAGGGCGGAGCGGTTACTTGTTGTTATGCGAAGTAACTGGCGCGGTACTACCGTTTCCTAAAAAGTTCTGGCTTGCTCTTCGCGGTTTGCGCAACCTGGAACGCGAAAGGTTCGATCTTTTCGGACAGAAACTGCTGTAGTCCGGCAGAACCGCTTACGAAATCAAAAAGAAATGTCCCGGCAGCTGTCTGCGACTGAAGTTCGCGCAGAAGTGATTCATGCATGATGTTTTCCAACTTATCAGAAACGGTGTCGAATCGATAAAGTGGTGCCGCAGTAATGACTAGTGGGACAAAGAGGAAGACGTAATTTTTAGAATAGTTCCCGGTGCTGAACTGGTGAATCTCGTGAGACAACGCATGGGCGAGGGGTAAAATGACCGAATCATGTAAATCGGCATGAGTGGCTTGGAAGGATTTCTTTTCTCGCACGATCTTGCAAATTTGAACAGATTTTTGGGCGGCACGGTAATAGTAGTGCTTGGAGCGGAGATCGAGACCTTCCAAAGGACCAATCAAGCGATACGAGTTTGAGTTGCCTTCAGTCTTGAGCGGAATCTTAAAATCTCGTTTCGGAAAAACATAGCCCTTCGCTTCTTCGTGACCATCGCGGGGGCTTTTGAGACGGGAGAGAGAACAAATAGGGGTCGAGGAGTTTTTACATTCGCACATCAGGCGCACAATAACTTCAATGTCTGAGGTATCGCTCACCGTGAAAGTCTTGCTGGCCACAAAATCCAGCTCTCGTGACTTGCCGGAAATTGGATCTTTGTAGGCCCAGTTCGGGAAAACCGTGTAACCCAAGGACTCCACGAGATTACCCATCTCCTGTTCGAAAAGATATCCCGACTCATGGAGAGCTTGAAGGATTTGATCGGGCGTAGGTTCTGTTGACATCAAGTAGTAATGTTGCGCCAGTTATTTCGCATAACGTGTTCGTGTAAGCGAAGTTGACGCGAAGCGTCAATTTGTCCGCAGCACGGCGCGGTGCGCGCGCTTCTAATATTCCAAAATCCGCGCGCACCCGCGCGAAGCAAAAAGGCGAATGATAATGAGCCGTTTGCTGAGAGTGCCAGGACCGAGCACCGTAGCGAAACGCAGTGCAGCGGAGGGCGGAGCGCTTACACTGTTGTTATGCGAAGTGCCGCACCCCGAGGGCGGAGGCATGGAGGCCGGAGCCCGATCATTTTTTTCTTCAATTTTTTTATTCTGGGGTATTGACTCTATAGTATACTATAGACCATATACTAGTATGAGAGTGAGTATGAAAATAGGACAAATCGCGAGGAAAGCAGACGTATCCGTCCAGACTGTCCGCTACTATGATTCACTGGGTTTGCTAGGAAAATCTGTGCGTAACGAAGTTGGATATAGGCTTTATCAACAAGAGGCTTCAGCGCGAATCAGATTCATAAAGAGAGCCCAGGATCTGGGGTTTAGCCTGGAGGAGATCGGAGAGCTTCTGGAGTTGCGGATTGAACGACCCGACCAATGCGCGCGCGTGAAAAAAAAGGTTGAGCACAAGCTTGAATTAACACGCAAGAAGCTTCAGGATTTGCAGAAAATTGAGCGAGGCCTGATTAAGATTAACAGGCAATGCGCGAGCGCGGAATCTACGGGCGACTGTCCTTTGCTGACGACTCTGGAGGTAGAGCAATGAAAAAGATTGAGCTTATATTCGAAACAACCTGCCCGAATGCGCAGGCTGTGCGAGAAATGTTGAAATCGATCAGTACGGAACTCGGCGTACAATTGAACGTGACTGAAACGAACAAGGATGATGCAAACGCACCGGAATATGCAAGGCAGTTGTCCTCTCCAACACTCCTTGTTGACGGCGAGGATGTGGTTGCAGACGGGTCAGGCGGTGGAAACGCATGCAGGATTTACCGTACACCGGATGGCAGGATGACAGGCATTCCTCCGAGAGCGGCAGTTTTAGACGCACTAAGAAAGTCTCAGCGCAAACAGAGATGGGGCTTGCTCGCGTTCATACCTGTGGTGCTGACTGCGCTTCTTCCTGTAGTATCTTGTCCAGCTTGTTGGCCACTTTATGCCAGTGTTCTTGCGAGTCTGGGCCTAACCTTTGTTGATTATACACCGTACATCGGACCTGTCATGATTGCATTTGCGGCTATGGCTGCCGGCGGAATCGGGTACTATTGGAACCGGACGCGAAAGTGGCTTCCAGCAGTCACGGGATTGGTTGGGATTGCGATAATCGTCATTGGAAAACTGACTGAGTCGAACACTTTGGTGATTTACACCGGCGGATTTATTGCAGCGCTAGCCTTCGCTTTGGGAATGATGCCTTCAAAAAAAATCAGACAGGACAACTGCGAGACTTGCTAAAGGCCGGACATGGACGTCCGGCCCCGAGGGGTGCGGCATTTCGCATAACGT
>JAEUSB010000020.1 GCA_016788865.1 Leptospirales bacterium | reverse complement strand
CCATGTCTTTTTTGACCGCCTCGATTGCTACGAGCTGATCCTGCGTTTCTTCCCATTCAAATGCGGACTCAAACTCATCCTGCCACATTGTATCGGGAGGATATGAGAAGCCCGTCGTGTTCATCCGCGCGGAATAGATCTTGATGAGCTCCTGCGCCAGTTCTTCTGCACGGGCTTCTACCCTTTCGCGAACCTTCTTAAACGAAGCCTTACCAAGCGAATCGAGCCTTGGAGAATCCGTGGGTGCAGAATAGCGCTGCACCATTGCGATTTGATCAAGCGGAACATACAGCCGATCTTTGTCGGCGTATTCGAGAACAAGGAAATCCCTTTCACGACCGGCCGCGTTTACCCGTTCCAGTTTGAGGAAGCGACCAATCCCGTGATTCACGTGAACTACAATATCGTTTTCCTTGAGATCCAGGAAGGATTCAATTGGAGAGGATTTCCGTCGCTTGAAGTACGACTTCTTTTTGTACCCGCGGCCAAACAGGTCGGCGTCGGTCAGAATCTGGGCGTTCAGCGCCGGGATTCGAATGCCTTCGAGCAAAGGCGATACTACGAGCGAAAGCTGATCTTTCTTTGACGTTAGGCGGAATTCTTCTAGAATCTGAGTCTTGAGTTCTTTCTGTGTCTTGAAGATCCCGGAAATTCTATCCACCTGGGCACGGTCAACGGCCGTAATGCAAATCATCTGTCCGCTTTGAACCAGATCTATGATACCCTTCTGGATTTCCGCAATTCTGCCTTTCACACCTTCCACGCGCTGGATCCCCGTAACGCCTAGAATTTCACCGGGCTCAAGGGACAGATGCTGGCCAAAGGGCTTTGTCGGTTCTTCCAGATTTGAAAAAGCGCGGGCTGCCGGAACACAGGCATGGGTCTTTGAAGTCTTCTCAAAGCACTCCGATATCTCTCGGCGGATCAGTGCAAATTTTTCCTCTATTGCCCCTGAATCCGCAAGAACCAGCCGGGATTTCTTTGATACCAGATCCTGCAAGGTTTGCCCCGGCAAAAGGAGCGAGACGAACTCGTGCAGGGATTCGCAGTCGCGCGAATTGAGCAGTCCGGTTTCCGGATCCGACCAAACCGGTTGAATCTTTCCCGCAAATTCTTTGTGGAGTATTTCGCGCAAAGACATCGATTGCTCTTCATCTAGAATGATCTCAGTCGCGGGCGCGATGATGAGATTCTCTAAGCGATTGGATCCAATCTGACTTTCTGGATCGAATTGGCGCAGTGTTTCGATCAGTTCATCAAAGAAATCAATGCGAACGGGCTGAGCATGATTCGACGGAAACACGTCGATAATCCCGGCCTTGCGCGTAAATTCTCCTGGAACCTCCGTTCTATCGACGGGTGTATAACCCAGTTCGACCAATTGTCTCGCCAGTAACTCAGGCGCGAACTCTTGTTCGGTCTTGACCTTCAGCGTCTTGCTGGATAGATAGAACTTTTCGAAAAGGACGGCCGGGGTTGTGGTCACAAGGCGGGCAAACGCGAGATTTGAGATTGCCTGGAGCCTCTCGCTTTCCACGTCTCGAGAGACGCGAACATCCTCGTAAGGGAGGACCTGTCTCGAAGGCAGGAATGTCGAGGAAAACCCAAAGAAGCGCACTTCGTCGGCAACCCGACGGGCCTGGCTCTCATCAGGGGCCACTACGATGAGCTGGTCCTTGTTATTCTGTAGATAGGCGGCCAGGACAAGGGAGAACCCTGCAGCCGGCAGTTCCTCGACTGTCGTTGCCTGGAAGGGGGAGTAGTGGCTCGCATAGGCCTTGACGAGCGAATCCAATGAGTCCAGTTTTTTTGGCCGCTTACAGCGTCATGCCTTATTCCCTCGCCAGAACGGATGAACCCCCAGTCGTCGCACCCTTCGGCCTCCCAGACACCGTGAGACCCGAAACGGAGGTCGCTTAATTCTGCCGAATGCTCATTTTCGCCACTCCGGGGACCGAAATTAAACATTGACTGTCACAAAATAAGAAGGATCGTACGGCATATGAGAAAGACCCTGCTCCTGCTCGCATTTCTATTAGCACCCGTTATCGTATTTAGCCAGCCCAAGTCTGATCTGAACGATCAGAAGACGCCGGCTCCCAAACTCTCTGAAGAGGAGATTCGGACGGGTCGTGTTGAATTCATCAACGCAAGCAACCTCCCTGCAACGGACGCCGCCCGGCGCCAGAGTATTGAATCGGGCAAGGCGCTGGCAACGTCCGTTATTACCACCGGACAGGGTTCAAAGGACGGAGTTCAGATCAAACGCGTATACGACAAGGACGCGGCTGGATTTGGTGCTGACATTATTACCATCGATGCCAATGCGAACTTTGCGCATATCAATGCCGTTCAACGTATCATCCAGGGTTATGCGCAACAGGCCTTTGAATACAATGCGAATGATTCCGTGACAATGAGTCAGTTCATCCTCTATTACAATGCAAAGCAGCGCGGCGGAATCGAAAAACTAAAGGGCAAGTACACGGACCAGGTAATAAGCGCCCTGACACCGGACAAAGTTGGGATTGATCGCTCTTATAAGAACTGGGCCGGCAAAACTGAAATCATCATTCCTCTGGTGAAGAACGTGGTGCGTCCGGGTAAGACAGACGTTAACACAAACGAAATCAAAAAAGAAACAACTGACGCAAAGAAGGATGATACCAAGAAACTCACAGACATCGAAGACCGTCGGAAGCAAGAAACAACCACCAAGCTCGATCAGAAAGAACAGGATCTGAAGAAACAACAGCAGACAATCGATCAAAAGAAGCAGGACATTCAAAAACAACAGGATACACTACAACAACAGAAGCAGGATACTGGAAAAAAACTCCAGGAACTGAACAAGGATCCGGTTAAGAATGCGGCTGAAATCAAGAAAGAAGAAGCCAAGCAACAAGATATCAAAAAGCAAGAAACGGAGCTGAAGAAGCAAGAAGCGGATGTCAAGAAAGAAGAGCAGAAGGTAAAAGAAGAAGCCAAGGAAGTCAAAGACCAAAAGGAAAACAAGACTGACACGGCCAAGACAGACACTGCAAAGACCGATGAAGCCAAGAAAGTTGAAACGCTGAAGCAAGAAAACCAGGACCTGAAAAAGCAGGCTGAAGACAAAGAGAAGAAAAGCGATAACGTGGTTGGCGACAAAATCGTATTCCTCCGCTTTATCAAGTACCACAGCGAAGGTCACTACTCAAATGAACTCTGGATGCTCGATCCGGTTAAGGACGACACTCTGTTCAAGAGTCCATTTACAAACATCTGCGGCCGTGAATTCATTGTAGTTCCGGGCCAGGGAATCCTTGTAATTGGCTACGAAAACGGCTCTGACGCACACACTCTGGCAATGCTGGACCAGGACAAACTGGGCCTCAAAACCCGCTCAAAAGAGAGTGTTTACTGGAGATCTCCACTGATCCTGCGCGACAACAAGATCTATGGAATCGAAATCAAAGACGGCCAGTATTACCTGACCAGATTCAATCCAGATCTGAGCATGGATGCGCGTTCAAGCGAGCCAATCAGCGGCGATTCAGACATCACTTTCTACAATGAGAAGATCTATGTAACAGGTAAGGCGCAGGGAGCCGGTGCAACAACCATCAAGGCTTTCAACCGTACGGACCTGAAACATCTGAAGACGATTACGCCTCCAAACTGAGATCGACCAAATTCGATTTCGAGAAGCCGGGTGATGCAAATCATCCGGCTTTTTCATGCCCTGACGACGAGATTAAACAGCGGCAAGCGAGCGAGCTCTGGGCACATACAACAAGTCGCGATACTGCGGCGTGAATCCACTGTCCTTGATGAACTCGACTGCCTTCTCTTCTGATTTCAGGCCGTAGCTACGTAGCACGTTTTCTTCGAGAATGACGCTTGAGATGTCGTCTGCGCCAGAATGCAATGCAATCGAGCCAACCCCGGTTCCAAGCACCATGAGCGATGTCTCAATGTGATCAATGTTATCCAGGAAGATGCGGCAAATACCCAGCACCTTGAGATACTCGGGTGCGGCGACGTTACGAACGTAAAACTTCTTGGTCTGCTTCTGGAATGTCCAGGGAATGAATGCCAGAAATCCGCCCGTCTCATCCTGGAGGTCCCGCACTACACGCAAATGCTCAATCACTTCATCCTGAGTCTCGTCGGAACCAAATACAACATTGGCACTTCCCGGAAGGCCCTCTTCGTGGCATGTGCGAAGGGCCCTCACCCACTCTTCGACACTCGATTTCTTGGGCGAGAGGATGTTGCGCATGCGCTCGGTGAGAATCTCAGCGCCAGCACCAGGGACAGTGTCGAGGCCAGCCGCTTTGAGCTTTCGCAGCACTTCGCGCAGAGGCATTCCGAACGTTTTCTCCATAGAGATGAGTTCTACCGGGGAAAACCCGCGAATGTGAACATCGCCGAGCTCTTTCACGACCGACATCACGTCGGTATAGTAGTCGAATTTGAGATCAGGGTAGACCCCACCCTGGAGGAACATCTGGTTGCAGCCGATGGAAAGCGATTCGCGCATCTTTTCGCGAATTTGATCCGTTGTGAGGACATACCCCTTGCCCGAGCCGATCTCGTCCATGAAGCTGCAGAAGGAGCATTCCACGTTACAAAAGTTCGTATAGTTCACTACGCGGAACATCGTATACGTGGCGATTTCAGGCGGCAATTTGCGGTTGCGCAGCTCGCGCGCCGCCATCTGGATTTTCAGGAAGTCCCCGTCCCGATACAGGATCAGTGCTTCTTCAGGAGAGATACGCTGACCATCGAGCGCCTTTTCCAGGATTTTGTCCGCAGGTTGGTTCATTTGAAACTACCAGGCCCAGGAAGTGTCACAACACGCCCCGGAATAGCTTTTTTCTGGACGAAATACCATATTCGGGTTCCCTGACCAGGAATTCCATTTTGGGACGAGGAATATGCCTTCCAGTCAAGATATACTGATCCACGTTTTTCATGTACTACTCTTTCTAACTGCTGCCAGCATTTTTGTTGGGGCCATTGTCTACAGGCTCAAGACAGTTGCGAAAGGCCAAAAGGTTCCAAAGCTCGCAGCAATGGAAGCCCGCCTGCGCTCTTTCCTGTTTAATGTAGTATTGCAGCAGAAGCTCTTCAAGCACCCGGTTCGCGGAATCATGCACTCGTTTATCTTCTACGGATTCCTGGTCTATGGCATGCACACTGTCAGTCAGATGATTGCAGGCAACGCCTGGACGTTCCTGAAATCGAGCGGCATTGAACCTTACACCTTCCTCCTGCCAGAGTACACCTACCTCGGGCTCGAGCTCGTAGATAAGAAATCGTGGCTGAGCGCTGGAGCTGCCACAGGCCTTGCTATCCTGGGCCTTGTGTTCACGATCTCGGTCACCTTCTTCATTTATAACTCACTCAGCATTGGTAAGAACTTCAAAGCCACTCGCAGTGCCGGCGCACAGTGGGCTTTCCTCCTGCTCCTCCTGGGCCAGGTTGGTTTGATTGGAGCGTTGCTGGTTGGTTCTGGACCAGAAGTATTCGAAGCGGTCGTTCAGAACTTCTCAGTGCTGGTATTGATTGGTCTTGCATTCTTTGCATACCGGAGATGGGGACGCCGCGCCACCGGACTTGATATTCCTTCTGCACAATCGGCTATTGTCCTCTTTTTGATTTCAACTTTGATGGTCTCAACGCTTGCCTCGGCGGCCGCGGATCAAATCGTATCAGGCAAGCATGCAGCTTCCTGGGTAAGCGCAGCCACGCTGAAAATCCTGCAGCTCATGGGAATGGAAGGTCAGGGAGAAGCCCTTGCAGTGCGCAACTTCTCCTGGTGGACGCACATCGTTACCGTCTATGCGTTCATGGTTGTGGTTCCTCTCTCCAAACACTCGCATTTGATCTTTGCTCCAATGAACTTCTTTTTGATTCGCGACACACCTCGTGGCGCGATGCTTCCAATGGATATGGAAAATGCCACTGTCTACGGAGCTGGCAACGTCCGCGAACTTCCATGGACAAGCATGCTCGACGGTTTGTCCTGCATTGAGTGCGGTCGCTGTACCGTTGAATGCCCTGCAAATCGCACAGGCAAACCACTCGATCCAAAAAAGATCATGGTAGACATCAAACATTCCATGATCGAGAATTCGAAGACTCTGCTCAAAACAGAAGATCCAGCGGCTCCAGTCATTGGTGACCCGTACATTACCGAGCAAGAGCTCTGGGGTTGCACGTCCTGCTACGCCTGCGTGGAAGCCTGCCCGGTTGGAAACAACCAGCTCGAAGCAATTCTTGAAATGCGCCGGAACCTGGTTCTGGCCGAAAGCCGCTTCCCATCGCACCTGCAGCTTGCTTTCCAGAACATGGAAAACAACTCCAATCCTTGGGGTGTGGGCGCTCATACACGTGCGGATTGGTGCAAAGACCTTGGTGTTACAACCATGGAAGAAAACGCCAATGTTGACGTACTCTACTGGGTAGGTTGTGCCGGATCATTCGATGATCGGAACAAAGAAGTAGCGCGCTCTTTTGTGAAAATTATGCAAAATGCAGGCGTGAAATTCAGCATCCTCGGAACCGAGGAAAATTGCACGGGCGATAGCGCTCGTCGTGGTGGAAACGAATACCTGTTCCAGACGCTGGCTCAAACCAACATTGAAACAATGAACAAGTACAATGTGAAGAAGATCGTAACGGCCTGCCCGCATTGCTACAACACGCTGAAAAACGAATATCCGCAACTGGGCGGAAACTACGATGTTCAGCATCACTCTGATTTCATCGACGATCTCCTCCGCGAAGAGAAGATCGAAATGGATCCAGCGGCAGTGGATCAAATGAAATCACGTCGCGGAACGTATCACGATTCTTGCTACCTGGGTCGCTACAACGACATCTACGAACAGCCACGTTCTATCGTTAAGGCTGCTCTCGGAATGGACCTCGCAGAAGCATCCGATCACCACAAGACTTCACTTTGCTGTGGAGCCGGTGGAGCACAGATGTGGATGGAAGAAGAATACGATCGCGTAAACGTTAAGCGCACCGGTCAACTGACTGATACAGGTGCTGATACGATTGCGACCGCTTGTCCTTTCTGTAACGTGATGATCACTGACGGTGTCAAAGCAGCCGGAATGCAGGAACACGTTAAGGTTCTCGACGTGGCCGAGCTCGTCGCTGCCGGAATGAAGAATGGAACTGGCCCTGTAACGGCCGGTGGATTCTCCAAGCTGACCGCGTCAGCCCACCACTAATCCGAACTTCCGGGTTCGCCGGAACAGAGAAGCCGGTCCCCCGGGGGCCGGTTTTTTTTTGCCTTCGCTCTTATGAGCGCCACCCAGCGGGCACACGTTCCCCACCCCCGTGGGTGGTTTTTGGAGGTGGGAGCAGGAAAGGAATTTCGGCGGGGGCGGCCCGTCGGATCAGACGCCGGCCGCTGTAGCAGACACGTTCGGTTTCGTCAAGCGGGCACTGTCCCAGGTACGTGTTAGAGTAAGATGGGAAAGTCTGTGCGGATCGCGCGATCCGGAAGGACGAACCAGTCCGATAGGTTGGTCACAGATCTCGAACGATCGAGAATCAGTTCGGAATAAGGTTGGAAAATGCGAGAGAATGGAACGGTGCCGCATTGCCGCGGCACCTGTTGAGCGAGATTACTTGGTGTCTGTTTTTGCGGGTTCAGTTTTAGCAGGCTCGGTCTTTGTCTCCGGAGCCTTTTCTGCTTCGCAGAGGATCTTCCGATCTTGCAGCTCGCATTTGCGAATCTTCTCTGCAATCTTCAGATTGCCGTTACCGCTCTTGCCATCGTTCTGAAACATTCCTTCGAAGATTGGACCTTCTTTAAAAGTATATACACCGTTGCCGGAGCGTTCCCCATCTTTGAACTGCCCCACATACACGTCGCCGTTTGCGAAGGTGTAGGTTCCATTTCCGGAGCGCTTATCCCCTGCGAACTCGCCAACATAACGATCACCGGAAGCATAATCGAGTACACCCTTCCCGTCGCGCAAACCGCCTTTGAAAGTGCCGGCATATTTGTCTCCACCGGGATAAACAAAAGCGCCTTCACCTGTTTCACAGGTTCCCTGAACGCAACCAGTGGTTGGCGCCGTTGTGGTTCCACGGTCCGTGGTTGTGGATTGTTCCTGACTGGATGAACAATAGAGCAACGCGCTTGAAAGTATGAGGGCCGGGATGGCTAGTCTGTTTAACATTGTGTGTGAACTCCTGTGTATCCCTCATGACGTGCGAAACGACGAGCGCAAGGAAAAAATGTCGCGGTAAAACCGCACCAGCTCCCTTCCTGTAAGCATGTCACTTCGATTCCTCATTCTCTCGCTTCTGATGTCCGTTCTTGCGTCCGATCTGCGAGCCGAGCGGGAAAAGACACCGCCTGGGGTGGGTGTTATTGATCACCGGAATCAGAAAATCCCTCTGAATCTCGAATTCAAGGACGAGGACGGCAGTACGCGCAAACTCGCAGATTTTTTCAAGGAAGGGCGACCGGTTGTCCTGGCCCCTGCGTATTACAATTGTCCAAGGCTCTGCACCTACGTGTACAATGGACTCAGGGACTCCGTGGCCGCCAACTTGAGATCGGGTCTCAAACCCGGAAAGGATTATCAGATCGTCTCTTACAGTTTTAATCCCGAAGAAAAGGTCGCCATTGCCGGGATGAAGGGGGGCAACTATCGGAAGTCAATCGAGACCGGAACGGTTGAACAGTCGGCCTGGCCATTCCTCACGGGAGATGCCACCAGCATTGAAGCGTTGAATGCCGCCATTGGGTATCAGATCAAGAAAGATGGAGCCGATTACAGCCACCCCTCTGCGATCGTATTGATTACGCCGGATGGGACCATTTCGCGCTATATGTACGGCGTCGAATTTCCAGAACGCACGCTTCGCCTTTCCCTTGTAGAGGCTTCGGCGGGCAGGATCGGATCGGCCACGGACAGTGTAATGTTGTTCTGTTTCAGATACGACGATGAGACCGGTGCCTATACACCCTACGCCTGGGCTTTCGTGCGGATCACCAGCGTTGCGATTCTTGCCACACTCGTTTTGTTGATTTTTTTACTCATTCGCAAGGGCAAAACTCCAAGAAATCCTTGAGAAAGGGACCGATTGCTGAAATCTGGCGGTAGAGGATTGTTATGTGGATTGAAGGCGCTTCAAATTTTGCACCGATGGTAGACTTGCATATGAATATAATCAATGCAGTGACCATTGTCTGCTTCGTTCTAACGAACGCCGTGCTAATCTACTTCGTGATTCGCTACAGAAAGCGTAGCGACAAGGACCAGACTTCGTCCATTGCCCACAGCACCTGGATTGAAGTTACCTGGACAATCATTCCTACAATCGTATTCTTTACCTTATTCGCAATTGGCCTTGTGGGCTTTCGCCAGATGCGCGCCGCAGCAGCAGGCATCCGCGAGATCAATGTGTATGGAACTCAGTGGAGCTGGGATTTCTACTATCCTGCCAACCTTCGCACGGACAAAACCAAGACTTCACAGTTGAAATCACCCACCAACGAACTCTATCTCGAAGATGGTGTGCCCGTAAAATTCATCATTAAAGCAACTGACGTTCTCCACAGCTTCTTCGTTCCTGCTTTCCGGGTGAAGGAAGATGCCGTTCCCAACATGTACACCTACATGACGCTCACGCCTCAGATCTCAGAAGAGCAGAAGAAGAATGGCTTCGGCGTGTATGATATTTTCTGCGCTGAATACTGTGGACGTGACCATAGCCGCATGCTCGGTAAAGTTACCATTCTTCCAAGCGCGGCATTCAAGGCCAAGATGCTGGAACTTGAAAAAGAGGAATCCAACGTCAGCCCGGCTGTCGGTGCCAAGATTTATGAATCCAATTGCAAGAGCTGTCATTCAATCGACGGCAGCAAGATCGTTGGACCTTCTTTTAAAGGACTCTGGGGTAAGAATGAAGCTATTGAAAGCGGAGAATCCATCGCCAGAGACGAAAACTATGTTCGCGAGTCCATTCTCCAACCCGGGGCCAAGATCGCCAAAGGCTATCAGAACCTGATGCCACCACAAACACTAACTGACTCGCAAATTTCATCCATGATTGAGTATCTCAAAACGCTGAAGTAAGGCGGAGGAACATTATGTCTGCAGATTCATCGCTGAATTATCTACAGGTAAACAAGGGCTTCTGGGGTTGGGCAACCACTACAGACCACAAGAAGATTGGGATCATGTATCTCTACGCGATCATGATCTTCTTCTTTGTAGCAGGCGCAAGCGCGATCCTCTTCCGGATCGAACTGATTGCACCGGGCAAGACGATCGTCGGACCGGATACCTACAACGTTCTCATGACAATGCACGGAGCCATCATGGTCTTCTTGTTCATTGTGCCTGGAATCCCGGCCACGCTGGGTAACTTTGTCCTGCCCCTGATGATTGGAGCCAAGGACGTTGCCTTCCCTCGCATTAACCTGGCCAGTTACTATGTTTACCTTGTTGGTGCTGCCATCGCAATCGTATCACTCCTCTCACCTGCTGACACAGGCTGGACGTTCTACGCTCCATACAGCATGAAATCCAACAGCCTCGTGATCTGGCTAACGCTGGGCGCATTCGTGATGGGATTCGCTTCCATCATGACCGGTTTCAATTTCATTGTAACAATTCACAGGATGCGCGCTCCGGGACTCGGCTGGGATAAGCTCCCGCTCTTTGTCTGGGCACTTTACGCAACAGCAATCATTCAGGTTCTCGCAACACCAGTCGTTGGAATGACACTCGTGATGCTCATGTTCGAACGCCTCATGGATATCGGGATCTTCAACCCTGCGAAAGGCGGAGATCCAATTCTATTTGAACAGTTCTTCTGGTTCTATTCGCATCCGGTCGTTTACATTATGATCCTTCCCGCGTTTGGAATTATCGGTGAAATTCTTCCCGTGCTTTCAAGACGCCCCATCTTCGGATACAAGGCAATTGCATATTCCACACTCTCGATTGCTCTGGTGAGCTTTGTGGTGTGGGGACATCACTTGTTTGTGTCCGGTATGTCGGACTGGGCGCGCTGGGTATTCTCCTTCATAACGTTCTTCGTTGCCGTTCCGACTGCCATCAAGATCTTCAACTGGATCTCAACCCTCTGGAAAGGCTCGGTGGACTATAAGTCTCCACCCATGCAGTACACACTTGCCTTCATCTTCCTGTTCTCCATTGCTGGATTGACCGGGGTTCACCTGGCAGTGCTTTCAACAGACTTGTTCCTGCATGATACATACTTTGTTGTGGCTCACTTCCATTACACAATGCAGGGCGGAACTGTAATTGCTCTCCTGGCAGGTTTGCTCTACTGGTTTCCAAAGATTACTGGAAGAAACTACAGCAACACCTGGGCTACCGTTGGTTTTCTGTTCATCTTTATCGGATTCAACACAACCTTTATACCGCAGTTTATCCTGGGCCTTGAGGGAATGCCGCGTCGTTACTACGACTACCTTCCGCACTTCCACAATTTGCACGTGGTATCAACCATCGGTTCCTGGATGAATGGCTTTGGCTACCTCTTGACGTTTGGACATCTCATCTGGGCGGCTATGCGTGGTAGCAAGGCAACAGACAATCCGCACAATGCACTTTCATTGGAGTGGCAGACACCTTCTCCACCTCCGCTCACGAACTTTGCCCATGTTCCGCAATTCCCGGATTCAATCTACGATTACGGCACAATGGACGATGATCCAATGCATCCAAAGAAAGAAATTAAGAAAGCGGTCTAAGAGAGGAGTCAATGCAAGAGGCTGTCGCACATCAAGAAGTAGATCAACCAAAACACCCGGTTCATGAAGAGCTCGGTGGGTATGAGGGTGCCAAGCTTGGCATGTGGCTTTTCCTGGGAACGGAACTTCTACTATTCGGAGTTATGTTCTGTGGATTCGCTCTGTTTCACGCCAAGTATGTAGACGAGTTTAAACTCGCGCACCATTCCCTGGACAAGGTAATGGGTGGTATCAACACAATTGTGCTGATTGTCAGCTCGCTCACGGTAGCACTTGCAATCGACGCAATCCAACGCGGCAAGCGCAAGCTCTGCGTGGCACTTCTGGCTATCACGATTTCTCTTGCGGGTGTGTTCCTTGTTGTGAAATACTTTGAGTACACTGGCAAGTTCCATCATGACATCTTCCCCGGAAATGCAAAACAGGTTGTGATTGATGACCACCACAACTACGGGCCAATTCCCCGTTTTGTAGACACCCATCATTTCATGCCAATCAAGGATGCAACGCTCCTGGCTTCGCTTGAAGCAATTGCTGCAGACAAGAACCTCAGCGACGTAGAGAAGCGCGCAAAATTCCATGAGAAGCATGCAGCGATCATTAGCCCCAAAGGGATTGACCTGTTCTTTACCTTCTACTTCGTTATGACGGGCATTCACGGTGCACACGTTGTAATTGGAATGACTGTTCTTGCAATTGTAATGGTGAAAGCAGCACAAGGGCGCTATACGCATTGGTACTATACCCCAATCGAGAACGGTGGACTCTACTGGCACCTTGTGGATCTGATCTGGATCTACCTCTTCCCGTTGATGTATCTGATTAAGTGAGGATTTTGAAATGCATATACCTGATCAAGAAAGCCGCGGCCACATAAGCAAAACACGGGTATACTATCTCGTTGGCACAGCCCTTCTGGTGCTAACAGTCGTTACAGTTGGAGCTTCCTACATTGACTGGGGAAGCACGCTGATTAACGTCTTGATTGCGCTCTTCATCGCAACAATCAAAGCGTCGCTCGTTATTCTGTTCTTCATGCACATGAAATATGAAGACAGGTTCGTCTGGGGTTACGGGATCATCTATCCTGCGATCATCTTCGCAATCATGGTTGGTTTCATTTCCCTTGATATCTTCCAGCGAGTTCAAGTGATTCCTACGCCCTGATGAGTCCATCAGGGCATCCGCCCAATCGGCTGGCCAGGGAAAAAAGCCCTTACCTCTTACAACACGCTCACAATCCTGTTGACTGGTTCGCCTGGGGAGAAGAAGCCTTCTCCGCAGCGCGCACCGGCGATAAACCCATCCTACTGAGCATAGGCTATGCGACGTGCCACTGGTGCCACGTCATGGAACGCGAATCCTTCGAAAACGAAGCAACGGCAAAGTTCCTGAATGAACATTTTATCTCGATCAAGGTTGATCGCGAAGAAAGACCGGACGTAGATCAAATCTATATGAAGGCACTTCATGCCACCGGCCAGCACGGCGGCTGGCCGCTTAACATGTTCCTCACAACAGACCTAAAGCCAATTACCGGTGGCACATATTTTCCGCCGCAGCCGGCCTACGGAAGACCGTCATTCTTGCAAGTACTGGAAACAATATCCAATCTCTGGAAAACCGATCGCAGTAAGTTGCTCGAGTCTGCGGATTCACTTGCATCTGTTCTTGGCCCATCCCAGGCAGAGCCTGGAAATATTCCGGGGGTTTCGTCGTTTGAGAAAGTGATCCAGCACGCAAAGCATTCATTCGATGAAATCAGGGGCGGCTTTGTCACCAATGGTCCAAACAAGTTTCCGCCCAGCATGAACATGCTATTTCTATTGCAGCAATTTGACCACAGCAAGGATCCGGAACTCCTGGCTATGGTAGAAACCACCTGCGATGCAATGAAGCGCGGGGGAATTTACGATCAAATCGGTGGCGGACTATGCCGGTATTCAACCGATCACGACTGGCTGGTGCCGCATTTTGAAAAGATGCTGTACGACAATGCCCTGTTTGCACGCACGCTCGTCGAGCTCTTTCGCATTACCGGAAAGGAGCGATATAAACTCTGGGCCTGTGATATATTCAACTATATCGAGCGGGATATGACCTCTCCGGAGGGTGCATTCTACTCAGCTGAGGATGCAGACAGCGAAGGTGAAGAAGGCAAATTCTATGTTTGGAAGTCCCAGGAAATCGATGACGAACTGAAGTTACACGGCATCGATCTTGAGGATCGCAAACGTATAGCCCGATTCTGGGGACTGAGCGCGCGCGGAAACTTTGAGAATCATTGCATTTTGCACGAGCCCACAACCCGCGAAGAGTTTCTCAGAGGCGCTGGCCTTGAGGCTGATGTCTGGGACAAAACGCTTTTGCGCATTCGCGAACTCTTGCTTGCAAAACGCTCCATCCGAATCCGTCCCTTGCGCGACGACAAAGTGCTCACGTCCTGGAATGCACTCATGATTTCTGGACTGGCTCGCGCTGGATTTGTATTCAATGACAGCCAACTTATTGATCGAGCAAGGCGAGCCGCGAACTTCTTACTGAAGCATCTTCTTACCGAAAAAGGGCTGCTGCGCCGATACCGCGATGGAGAGGCCCGCTTCGACGCAACGTTACACGATTATGCGAGCCTGGGTCTGGCTTTTGTCGACCTTTATCAGGCAACTTTTGAAACTGAGTGGCTGCTGCGGTCTGAGAACCTGGCAAAGGAAATCCTGACCCGATTCGCAGCAGAAGAAGGGGGTTTCTTTGATACAATGGCCAATTCAAAGGATCTCATTGTTCGCACTTCCGATGTTTACGATGGGGTGGAACCGTCCGGCAATTCCGCGACGATTGTTCTGCTGTTGATGCTTGCAGGCTACGGCTTTACGGAGTTTCATTCAGTTGCAGAAAAATCAATCCGTCGCTTTGCGGAGACGCTTGAAACAAATGGACCGGCGCACTCTTTCATGCTGCTTGGCCTGGACCTTTTTCACAGGCCACCTTCGGAAGTGGCTCTCCTTGCGGGCAACGACACAGAGACCCGGCGATTGCTAGACAGACTTCGCCATGAGGGGCCTATGTTTGGCATTTTCGCCGGAAGCAAGACGGACGCGGCAGTCCCGCTACTTGCCGGTCGCCCTGCGATCTCCGAGAAGAGTACCTTCTATGTTTGCAAGAATATGGCGTGTGCGTATCCCGTTCACACCGCCGATGAAGCAATGCAGTTGATCAGTCAAACCGCATCCTGACGACTGAAAGCGCGATCAAAGTAAAAACCATTTGACCCGTCGGCGAACTTTCCGAGGATGGGAGCGCACGGCGTCGTGGCCAAGTGGCTAAGGCAAGGCTCTGCAAAAGCCTGATCCCGGGTTCAAATCCCGGCGACGCCTCATTCTAGCAGCCCGGATGGTGGAATCGGTAGACACACAGGACTTAAAATCCTGCGGCGCAAGCTGTGCGGGTTCAAGTCCCGCTCCGGGTATCAGAGCCAACTAACTACTTCAACGAATCGGGTACCGGGATACTGTGCAAACCATGCCCATGTTCCGTGAACGCGGGCAGATACAACCGGCCTTTGTACGGCACAACAACAGCAACATCTTGAACGCGCGATCCGTTATGCATGGCGAAATACAGCGGCGTCGAAGCATCCTTACTCAGGCCGAGAATACCCGTTTCTTTGGGTACGGGCAGCAGAAACGATGGCAGATTCAAGAACAGATTCTTGATCCAGGGATTCGCATGCGCCCAGGTTACAATAGGCGTGCGCTTCTTCACAAACCCAATCCAGATTCGACCCTGACTATCTCGGTCCATTCCGTCCGGCATCCCAGGTAAATACTCCCAGACTACTTGATGCGTACCTGCGTTCTTGCCGCCAACAAAGAGACGATCGAGCTTAAATTTTGTAGTTTCTGTGATCAATACTGACTCTTCACGTGCTCCGGGTATTTCTTCGATCAGTATGCCATCGATAAAATTGAAATCACGCGCCACCAGGCTCAATATCCGTGAGGAAACATCGTACTTCCAGAGGAAGCCGTTGCGGGCTAGCGTGATTGCCTCCCCGAACGTTCCGCCAGACATGGATGCTCCTGCATAGGAGTATGGAGCCGTAAAGTAGATTCGGTTTCCGTCCGCGCTGATTGCGAGATCATTGCAGAAGGCCATGTCCCTGCCCTTGCTTCCGGATATTTCGTCTAACGTCATGGAAGGGGCTGTCTTTTCAGCATAAACGATTCCCCGGGAGTCGGCTGGCGGGTTTACTGGCTCCGGATCAAACACGCGCTGAAGAATGGGCTCGATTGTCTTCGTGTCAACGTTCAGGGAATAAAGGCCCACCTTTTCCGAGTCTGGATGTTTCCTGCCATGGAGCCTTGAAGCACAGAAGACGATCTTGTTCTTCTGAACCGGATGGCGCCTGGCTCCAGGCGGAACCAGCGGAGTCTTAACAAACTGCTCGGCTTTGTTTGTATCAAGATCCACTTTCCAGATGAATCCGTCCATGGCCGTTACAAATGCGGTCTTGCGCTCCTCAAAAAAGACAATATCATCGTGACCGGGAATTTCCGGGGCCACGGTCTCAACTTTGTCAAAAGCGGTCTTGTCCTCCACCTTCATGATTGATTCTGCGGGTTTCTGAATTTCGTACTTCTCGGAGATGACCAGGTGCTTCCTGGCAGGATCCTTATAGATAAAGAGAAAGCCAATCCAACCAACAAAGAGTACGAGTACTGCAATCCCAACTTTCTTCATGCTGCCCCCACCGCCACCGGTTGTCCGTTCGGTTGCGCAAATCCCCTGGCGCGTTTCACATGCGGAACTTCATCATCGAGCCAGTACGCTCGGTCCGGCTCCACTACCAGAATCTCTTCGAACTTGAAGCCAGCCTTGCCTTTTCCAAAGTGCGGTTCAATTGCCCATACGCCAATCTTGTTGCCTTCATGATCCGGCGTCAGTAGTTCCGGCATGATCTTGTGGGAAAGGAACTCAAACTGAGCTTGAAGACTGAACCAGCTGGCAAAACTCACAGGGATCATTGGAAAGGAAGTGTTTGGCAGATGCATCTTGTATACACGATGTCCGAGAACGGCAAACGGATAGAGTGAATGGACATTGTCAAACCCGTGAGCCTTTGCATCGCTGTCGATCTTCCACCAGATTTCAGACGAGCTCATCGATGACATGAAGTATCCCGGAATTTCCGCGCGAAGCTTCAGTAAATATTGCATGCCTTCATCAAGCGCCGGGCTCTTCTGAAGCGAAGATGAATATCCGATGTCGCCGATGTAGCCATCAACAACGGGAGACACATCCAGGATATATGGTTCATCTGCGCGGAGGACTTTCTTCCCCGGATGAAACTGAGTGAATCTACGATACCCGTCGAATCGTGCATGCTCGCCAAACCAGGCAAACGGTCTGTGCAGGAATACTTTCACGCCATGATCTCTGAGGAATGTCTTCATCAGCCTGGCTGTTTGAATCTCAGTCCAACCTTCGCGCATTTCCTTTTCTACTTCTGTGACGCACTGATAGGCCAGGCGCTGTGCCTTGAGAAAGCCCGCTTTTTCTTCTTCGCCCGGGACGTGAATCGACCGGGAACTGTATCTGGACATCCTCGCGGCAAGTTTGGAGAAAAGACCCCGTTTTGTTTCAACTGGCATATTGAACCTCGGCTGTTTCTATTTTGCTGATTCTACCTGGACAAGTACGATTGTAACATAGCTACGGAACGAGCGCTTGAACGATTCCGGTGCACTATCGAAAAGATTCCAATCCTTATTTCAGTGCGTCCGGATAAGGCAGCAGATACAGGCCCTTGAAACCCTCTTTGTAAACAATAGGATACAGTCCGTGCTTCCCTGGCAGCATCGCCACGACGAATGAGAATATTTCACCCTCATGCATTGTATAATACAACGGAATTGATCCGTCCGGTGACGCAACCACCACGCCCGTTCTTTTCGAAAGCGGAACAAGCCTATCTGGCAAATACAAGAGCAGGCGTTTCCAGAACGGATTGGCATGCAGCCAGGTCGCAAGCCTGGATCTTTCTGCCACCAGGGCAATCCATACCCGCCCCTGCGCGTCACGATCGAGACCGTCAGGCAGTCCCGGCAAACCTTCCAGCACCACTTGATCGGTTCCAGCCCTGGGGCCGGTCAAATGGAGGCGAAGAAGTCGCGATTTTGAAAGTTCGTCCACAAGTACGCTTGTCTCCGTGTCACCTCCGGAATACTCAAGGAGCAGTCCGTCCAGGTAAGAGTATTGGCCGGCCACAAGGCTGACCGTGCCGGCCTTTAGATCGTATTTCCAGAGATACGCATTTTGCCCCAGGGAAAGAATCTCATTTCGGGATTGCACGCTCGCTCCAAGGGTTGCGCCAGCATGATCGTATGGCTCGGTAAAGTAGATTCGCTGACCATCCCGGCTGATCGCCAGGTCGTCAGCCTTTTCAACGACGCGGCTATTCGACGTGTCAAGCTTAGAAATTTGAAACTTCGTTTGCTGTGCAGTGGGATACGTGTTTCCAATCTGGCCGGTTGCCGGTGTCCGCGGTTCTGTAAGAGGAACACGAGTTCCAATCCTGGTTATTTCGCGCGTGGATACAGTTAGCTGATAGATTCCCGGTTCGTTTTTGGATGCCTCCTGTCCCTTTCCACGAGAGACACAAAAATAAAGAACATCGTCGTTTCCGGGATGCTGCACCATTCCAGCCGGGAGAAGCGGCGATTGCACGAACCGTTCTGCGACGTTTGTCTTTAGATCCAGCCTCCAGATCCAACCATCCATGGCCGTCACGAAGGCGCGCCCTGCACCTTCCTGTAAGACTACGTCATCCTGAGCTGGAATCTCGGGGGCAATGAGCCTTGCATGCTCCTTAATGGGATCTCCAGCCGCCTTAACCTTCTCAACTTCTGTGTTGTATGGGAGCATTACGGGGGCCTTAATCTGACGCTTGAAATGCACCTCCGGGGAGGCACAAGCAGCCATAACAGACAACCAGATTATCACCGAATAGCGAGCTACAACCATGACACATTCTACCTCATATGCAGGAACCGCGCTTGAACGATTCCGGTGCGGGCGTGAAAATTCGATCAATCCTCGGGCTCACAGAATCGCACTTCGATCGACTTCAGGTGACCAAAAAACAGCGATGGAACAAACCCAAAGTTCTCCTTGAACGTTCGCGTAAAATGCGCGGAATCCGAGAAACCGGCCGCATGCGCCGCTTCGGTTAGATTGATCCCCTCTTTGAGAAGTCTGGTAGCTTTGAGCAGCCTGACCCAGAGCAAATAACGTCGCAGCGGAATCCCGAGGTTCTCTTTGAAGAGTCGAATGAGGCGGTCCTCAGAGATTGAAAAGTCAGCACCAATTTCTCTCATTCGAATGCTGTCCGGTAGCTCTGTGCGAATGCGTTTGGCAATCGTTTCAATCCTTTCGTCTATGCGCTTCCTGGGACGGGCAAATGGAAGAACCGATCCGAGCATATCCAGGTGCAAGTCCCAGGCGGCAGAGTTGCTGAGTTGCCCGGAATACAAGTCACACATTCGTTGCATCAACGGTTGGAAGGGCTCAATTTCCAGTCGCTTTACTTCCCCCGGTGTGACCAGGCTTGAAATTCCCAAAAAGTCTGTGGTTTCCGGATCGATTAGAAGGGCAATCATCTCCACCCCGGGTGAGATAGTCCTGTGAAAGGTATTGGGACCCACAAGGGCCGCACGATATTCTTCGCGACTTTTGTTGGTCTCGATGCAAATGTTTTTCTTCAAAGAGACGGCCAGGGTTGCTGCGTAATGCGTATGGAAATCTGTTTGCATGGCGTTAGTCGCAAACATGACCCGGCTGTTCCAGACGTAGAGGATCCCAATCGTCTCGAAATCCATAACGGATCAAACGGAGAGCAATTCTCGCAGCTTATTAAAGCCAGATGTCTCTTCAACTGGCTGCTTTATCTGTGCTAGAATGAACTTAGCTCGGGTCACGTTTCCGGAGATTCGGTACGCGTCCGCAAGGTTTATTAGGTTCTTGTTCATTTCAGGAACTCTGAGTCTTACCCTTTCGCCAAAATCAATTGCGAGCTCATAGTTCCGGGCGAATTTGAGCGCGTAGCTTGTCTCATACAACAAACTCGTTTCCGCCGGACACAGATCGCTTGCTCGCAGAAACTTCTCTGCGGCTGCTGGATAGGACTTTTGTTTTAAGTAGATTCTACCTAGTCGCCGCAGTGCCTCCGGATGATCCGGGTCAGCCTTCAATACGCCTTCTAGCAGAACCCGGGCTCCATCCACGTCGCCAGATTCAAATCGACTGATCGCATCCGAAACCTTTCTGTTATTCTCATCATTGTGGATTCCGACAACACCCGATGCATCTTCCCTGAAAGCGATTCGAATCAGGGTTAAGTCGTCGATGAGGCTGCCCGCTTTCAGAATTGATTCGAACGTGGGCTTTAGCTCTCCGTGCCCTTCTTCCACGTGTCTGAGAAACAGGGATTCATCTTCGTTGATGATACGGTTTCCAGCCCCATCCATTCCAATCTCGATGTCATCGCGCCCGTCGGAGCCTATTAAAAGGATATCACCCGGCTCAGCTTGAAAGACATCAATTACGATTCCTGTTTGAAGCTCGGAAACCCCGATCTTTCTAAGCATCAACTTCTGGCCGATAAATCGGGAAGAACCATTTCTATAGAGTACGATGCTCGGGTGCTCAGCGTTGATGTAGTAAACCAGCCCTGTTTCCTCATCTATCATTCCAAGTACAGCTGAGACGAGCATATGTCCATCAAACGAGACGAACACTTCTTGCAGTTCCACAAAACAGTCGCGCAACCAGCGTTCCGGGTACCTCGAAAGCGATGGTAGAGCGTTTAACGTTCTTGTAATGATCGATTTGAATACCCCTCCTAGAACGAGCGCTCCCCCAGCTCCCTGCATGGATTTACCCATTGCGTCGCCGTTCAAGAATACGACATACCGTTTGCCCCGTAGCTCAATCGAATGCACAACGCAAAGATCACCTCCAATCTCGGAGGTCCATTTTCGAAACGTGAATTGTTTTTTCTGTTTGGTCAGAATCTCCACTCTCACGCTATCGCTCTGCACAAAGGCCCCATTCAACGGGCGCATCAGAATTGAGGTTAGAAAATAATCTCCATCCTGTTGCACCTTGAGCTGTTCTACCTGCTCCAGCGTTTCCTGGAGTTGACTGGTCCTCCGCTTCACCTTTTGCTCGAGGTCTCGGTTCAGCTCTTCCACCTCATTGTGAAGCCGGACAAAGCGCGAGGCCAGCAGGCCAGCGATTCCCAGGATCAAAAGTACAAACGAATAGCGCGACGCCAGGAAATCCGGCAGATTGAAGAATCCTTTGGAGGCAAGGGCATCGTATGCGGCAGTCAGCATGAAGAACAGGAATCCCAGGACAATATAGCGTGCGTCCGAGTTGCCGCGCAGGGCATGTTTTGCCGTCATGAAGACCATATAACCCATAGATGGTATGGCCGTCGCCGTCCAGATGGTGCGACACCATTCAATGATTTGAAAATTTCCAAAGGCGGTTGCAAAAGTGAGCCCCAGGTACAGGACACCAATGCCGAGCGCGTACCGTGAGGTTCGATTTTCTAAATACTTTGAAAGGAAAAGAAGCAAAGGCGTGCCCATCAGGTAGAAACTTATGAACCGAGTCCTTGATCTCAATAGTGTGGAGTCACCGAACAAATCGGCGGCAGTGTAGCTGCGAAAGAAGAACCCGGCCGAAACAAAAATGCAAAATATCCCAAAGTAGAAGTTGTGAAGCTCTCCAGGACGTCGAATAGCCAGCAGGAGATGATACAACCCAACTGCTACAAAGAGAGAAATGAGGCTCAGGCTCGTCATCTCCTCTCGTCTGTATTCGCCGTAGATATCGTTCAGTGGTCCTACAGAAATCTTCCGGTCGGTTAGCAAAGCCGGAATGTTCGCATTTGACTGGAAGCGTACCTGAACAACATCATTCCCGTCAGGCGACCAGGCTGTTTCAGGAATTGGGGCGAGCAAATGCCGATTATGCCCGGATCGATAGGGATCCGGGTTTCCCACTTGACCTACAAGCGTTTCGTTTACATAGAAAATTGCCACGTCGGAAACAGCACCGCTAAAGAGCGCCAGTTGGCCCATTTTCCGCAGCGACTGTATTCTTCCTTTGTCCAGAGGATGGCGAGCAACGATCCATTTACCGGGAACTTCGTTCTCGAAACGCAAAGGGAAGGATTGCTTTTTGAACGCCAGGTCGGAATCACCGGGACGGATATCTGACCTCGCAATTTCCCAACCGGTTGTAAGATATTCTGTGTTAACTGCGCCGCAATTGACGACGCATATAAGAGATATCCCCGGTACCCATTTCCATTTCACACGTTTCCCCTGCCCGGTTTTTCCGAGACTCGCGTCGCAGGGGCATTCGTTGGGCACTGATGAAGTAAGCGCAAGCAGTTTCTGAGCCCGCAGTTCCGAAGTCATGCTCAGCCACTGCAAGCGCGGAAAACGTCTCAAAAAAGCATACCAGAGATAAAAAAGGTTGACCAACTAATATTTTGCCACGTCTCAAGTGCAGCGTCCGATTCGACGCAAGAGGAAGAATTTTGACTAAGTTTAGAATATTTATACTGGCTGGCGCATTGCTGGCAGCAGGATCATTGTCTGCCCGTCCCCAATGTGTTGAACTCGGATGGACAGGTGGTGCAGCAGGAAGCGGAGCAAAATGGGTTAAGGGAAAGCTCTCGGAACGTGGCTCAACCATTATTATTCGTTATGATTGGAAAAATGGAGTGATGACAGGCCAGGTGCAACCTGATGGTACCGTCAAAGGAACCTGGATCCAGGATGGCTCACAAGGTGGCGCGTTCCAATTCGAGGTCCCAGAAGAAGGCGAAGCGATGGGATGGTGGACCAGCGCCGGTAGCACAAAAAAGAACGACATGGCAATTCGCGTCTGCGAATAATCCTTTAAAGGCAGGCGCACATAGGTTGCGCCTGCGTCTTCTTATTTTGAATCCACAGCTGCAGCGCTCTCCCAATCAGGCGGCGGCCCGTGAACTCCAGACCTACTTCCCGCTAAACGCTGCAATCACATCTGCAGGAGCCTGAATCAGTTCTATTAGTACGCCCTCCCCGCCAATCGGAGATTGTTCGTTGCCTTTTGGATGAATAAAACAAACATCGTAGCCAGCGGCTCCTTTGCGAATCCCGCCCGGAGTGAAGCGAACCCCTTTACCTTCCAACCACTTGACACAATCCGCAAGTTTATCTACCCAGAGACCAATGTGATTCAGTGGCGGAACGTGCACCTTTGGGGCTTTGTCGGGATTGATTGGTTCCATTACATCGACTTCAATGGCTGTCAGGCCAGAGCCCAGTCTCAGGATTTCTTCATCGACATTTTCAGATTCGCTACGAAATGTTCCCGTAACTTCCAGCCCGAACAGTTCCACCCAGAGACCCAGTAGGGCCTTCTTGCTTGGTCCGCCGATGGCAATTTGTTGCAAACCCAGAATTCGAAATGGCTTTTCACTCATGACGGACATACTTTTTTGACCGATAAAAATACGCACTCCCTTTCGAGGGGCAAGGAACATACGATGGGCGAATGGTTTACAGAGCAGCTGGCAATTGTGCCGGGAATGCGGGCACAAATTTCAGTAGAGAAGAAGCTGGCCAGCGAGCGCTCTGCATTTCAAAAGCTTGAAGTATACGAAACTACCGCCATGGGCCGTATGCTTGTCCTCGACGATGTGATCCAATGCACAGAGTTTGATGAACAGAGCTATCATGAGATGATCTGTCATGTACCCCTCTTCTCACATCCAAATCCAAAGAAGGTACTCATCATCGGTGGCGGAGATGGTGGATCGGTTCGCGAATGTCTGAAACACAAAAGTGTCGAGGAAGTTCACCTCTGTGAAATTGACCAGCGCGTTGTTGATCTTTGTTTTGAGCACATCCCCTCTATGGCCGGAAAGGTTCGCGACCCGCGAGTTCACTGCCATTACGAAGATGGTGCAGCCTGGGCCAAAAATCATCCGGGCACCTACGACGTGATCATAGTAGATTCATCTGACCCAATTGGGCCGGCAGAAGTTTTGTTTCAGTTCCCCTTCTATGAAAGTTGCCGCGACGCGTTAACCGACAACGGAATCCTGGCGACCCAGGCAGAGAATTTCCTTCTTCACGCAAAGATTATCAAGGAACTTCTCTCGTTTGGCAAGAAACTCTTCCCTATTGCCCGCTATTACTACACGCAGGTTCCAACCTACCCTGGAGGAATGATTGGATTCACCTTCTTCTCGCGCAAACATACCCAGGAAGAATTGGTGGATTCGCGGTTTGCTGCATCCGGAATCAAGCCGGACGAGTTTCGATTCTGGTCCGTAGACTTCCACAAGAAGGCGTTCACTCTGCCCGGTGCCGTGATGCGGGACTTCTACTCCTGAGAGGAACGTTAACCGGAATAGCTTTTTAACAATGACCCGCCCAGGCCACTACGAACCCTGGGGTGGGCCCTCTTTATTCCCATTCAATCGTGCCAGGTGGCTTGGTAGTCAGGTCAAAGAACACAGACTCGATTCTCGGGATACCGAGCAATCGCTTCGAAAGCTCGGCCAAATGCTCTTCCGTCATTGGATAGGGCGAAACAGTCATTGCATCCGCGGAAACAACCGGTCGAAGAATGACGCTGTCGCCATCTTCCGCCTTCGTAGAGAGTGGGACGAGTACGACCGGAAACTGCCATATAGTATCATAGATTTGTTTTTCGAACAGGAAAGCACTCACTGCATGATCCGCTTCCCGCAACCGATTGATTCGGTCGATTGTGAGCGTGCTCTTTCGAACCTGTGACGGCCTTTGCCCACCCACAAGAAACAGCACCCGATTCACCGACCTGTCGAGATTAGGGAGCGCGCGTGCAATCTCAAGCAGCGAGGCTCGCGAAACACCTCCACTTGCATGTAGAGCCGCTGGATGCGCGTAGCTACGCTGGTCTCCCTGGACTCCCACCGAACGCAGCGGTAGAATATCGCAACTAACGTTATGCGCTTTCAGCAATGAATCAAAAGCTTTAGGAACCGGCAACGATCCAACCTTCTCTACTGAATCAGAGCAAAGACAGCGAATGGCCAGACCGGGGCCAGGAAATGGATGTCGGAATACAAGTTCATCCGGCAGACCCAGGAGGGTTCCAACCTGGCGCACCTCGTCTTTGTACAGATCCTTGATAGGCTCGATCACCTTGCCTTCATCGATCATCTTCTGAATCGCAGGCACGCGATTGTGGTGCGTCTTGATCAGATGACTTTTTTTTGTGCCGCCGGATTCAATCGTATCGGGATAGATAGTCCCCTGACCCAACATCCAGCGCGCGGGATCCAGGTTTAACTTGAGTACGCGTGCGGCCTGCACCTCGATAAACAGATCTCCTATGATCTTGCGTTTTTTCTCCGGATCTACCACACCGGCGAGACGCTCCATGAACACTTGCGATGCATCTTCAACGTTTAGCTTGATGTTGTGCGATTTGAGTGCCCTTTCAACCGCGATGCCCTCATCCTTTCGCATGAAGCCAGTGTCAATAAAAAGGCCATACAGACGATCCGGGGGCAAGATATCCGTCAGCATTGTGAATGCAACCGTGGAATCCACACCGCCAGAAAGCAGGAAGAAAACACTGCGATCCCCTATTTGCTCCGCCAGCCGAGACCTGGCCTGGGTAAGAAAATCCTCAAGGCGGTAAGTTCCTTCAAGATTACAAATCTTTATAAAATTCTTTAAGTAAAGATCTCCGTGTTCTGTGTGCGTGACTTCTGGATGAAACTGAATTCCGTAAAGCCGACGCGCGGCGTTCCAGACTGCGGCAAACCTGCAGTCGTCGGTACTTGCAATGGTTTCAAAACCTTCCGGGAGTCGCACAACCTCGTCTCCGTGGCTCATCCAAACGGAAGCAGTCTGCCCGGCTTCACCGGTCAGGATACCTTCACCTCTGCTCACATGCAATACGGCGCGGCCAAATTCGTGGGTGTTTGCGGTTTCCACAGTCCCGCCCAGCTGGTGCATCATCAGCTGATGCCCGTAGCAGATGCCGAGAACAGGAAGGCCCGCCGAAAAAAGGGCGGGATCAGAGGCGGGTGCGCCGGGTTCGTAAACGGAAGAAGGACCACCGGAGAGAATGAGGCCTGCGTACGTGGAGCGTGCTTCTTCCACGGTCAGTGTTTCAGGATCAGCGATTTCCGCCAGTGCTCCCAGGCGGCGAATGCGCGAAGCAATCAGGTGCGCATACTGACCACCAAAGTCGAGTACACCGATTTTGCTCGTCATGGTCAGAAATAACTGCCCGTGACCTGGTGGCGAATCATAAATTTCAGAAATGGATTCACTCCGTGCGAAACCGAAACGACCTTTCCATTGTGAACCGCGACTACCGTAGGATAGCTCGAAATCGCAAATCGTTCATGCAGCGCAGAGCGGTGATCTACAATTGTGGGAAAATTGTTCTGGTTCTTTTCCAGGAATTTCTTCAGAACGGCAGGCTCCTCATCGGAAACGCCCAGGATTTCGAATTGTTTATCATTGAATTCGTCCTTGAGTCCAATGAGCGCCGGGCGCTCCACGCGACATGGTAAACACCACGTGGCCCAGAAAGAAAGCAGGACAGTGCCTTCACGGTAATCCGACAGACGAAGCGCCTTTCCGTCGAGTGAGGTTACAGTGAGGTCCGGCAGAGTCATACCCTCAAGCGATTGACCGTGCTGCATGAGCGGCACCCGTTGCCATGCAACAAAGCCAATCACACAAATCAAGAGCACAATGTTAAAAGCGTTTCGCCTGAGGGAGTCGATCATATATGCTTAAGAAAGGTAGTCGTGATCTGAACGGCATCTATCAATTCCACCGCATAACGCATCGCATTTGAATAATGTGGCCGGAGCTTCTCTTCCATTGAGCGCACCGGATAGTACATACGCAGATTAAACGGGCCCTCTTTGAGAGAATTGTTCACATACTGAATCACGTCACGAACGAACGGTTCAAGAAGATATTGCCAGCGCGAAGTAATGGGCAGATTCTCCGCCAGGATGGTTTCCAACTTGGAGAGCACAGAGTCCACATTGGTGTCCCGCTTCAACGCCTGGGCTATGATTTCATGCTTACGATCAATTTCCTCTGATGTCCATTGTCTGCGCAAGAGCCCTCGAATGCCCGTGCTTTCATGTTTGGTCTTATGCACCTGATCATACTTTTCTTCTATGCGGACCAGGTTTGTGTGCAGTGTTTGCATGTTCGCGCGAAAGAACTCAAGAAAACGAAACAGGCTATAGAACGTGGTAGGCTTTCTGGTTTCCTGGATGCGAAAAACCTTCTTGCCCACTTCGATCACGACTTCGTAGTCCTTTTTATCAAGATCAAATGGCGGCGAAGCAAAATGCTTCTCGAGTAGAACTTCCCAGTTGTAATCCGCAGGGATGGGCTTCTCAAGGTTCATGATCCGCGGGTGATCCTGCTGGATCAGATACTCCAGGTGCAGATCAAATTCCGGGAATTGGGGCAAGGGAGTGCTCTTGCTCTCTTCCATACTATCACTTCCCCCAATACCGCCTGCGAATCAATTTATTTTTATTGCATCGGCCAGCCTGAGATGCGTTCTAGAGTCAATGCTTGAGCTAGAGCTGCGACAGGCGAACCGGGAGCTATTCCCGAATTCAGGGCAATCCGCTTCTGAGAACTATTCTGTAATCATTCTAGATAACAATGTGAACACGTACGAACAGGTGATAGACGTTTGTATGCGGGCACTGGCAATATCGTTCGCAGAGGCCTACGACATTGCGCTGGCCGTCGATCAGAATGGGCAGGCAGAAGTATTCGAGGGCAATCAGTCGGACGCAGAAGCCGTGGCCGGGATTATTCGGACCATCGGGATTTCCGTTCTGGTTGTCCCCAAATCAAAGACATAGCAAGCCCGGCTGCTGGAGTCTAGACTGTATCCAGTAAATGTCCCAATCGCTCTTTCTTGGTCTTCAAATAGTTGCGGTTTTCATCCCCTGCCTTAACGGCGAGCGGAATCCTTCCCGTGATCACGAGACCATGCCCCTCGAGGCCCACGATCTTCCTGGGATTGTTGGTTATGAGTTTCATTGAAGTTAAGCCCAGCGAAGATAGTATCTGTGCGCCAATTCCGTAGTCGCGCAAGTCGGCCGCAAAGCCGAGTTTCTCATTTGCTTCAACAGTATCCAGACCACCATCCTGTAGTTCGTACGCACGAAGTTTATTCAATAAACCAATACCGCGGCCTTCCTGGCGCATGTAGAGCAACACGCCGCATTCCTGCGTGGATATAAACGACAGTGCGCGCGCCAGTTGTTCTCCGCAGTCACACCGAAGCGAATGAAACACGTCACCCGTCAGGCACTCACTGTGAACTCGAACTGGAACTGATTCCTTGCCATGTACATCGCCATGGACCATTGCAAGATGAACTTTATCATCAACCGTCGTTGAATATGCAAAGACGCGAAAATCGCCATACTCGCTTGGAATCCTTGCGTCCACTTCAAGACGAATCAATGAATCGTGTTGCCTGCGATAGCGAATCAAATCTTCAATTGTATAGATGCTGAGACTGTGCTTCTTTGCGAATTCCTGGAGGTCCGGCATACGCGCCATGGAGCCGTCTTCATTCATGATTTCACAAATGACGGCTGCTGGCTTCAAACCCGCCAGTCGAGCCAGGTCAGTGGACGCCTCAGTGTGTCCTGCCCGACGCAACACACCACCCGACGCCGCGATCAGAGGAAAGACGTGACCGGGGCGAATGAGATCCTCTGCCCGGGAAGAAGGCTCAGCCAGTACCTTAATGGTCACGGCCCGATCCTGAGCCGAGATGCCGGTTGTCGTTCCATGTGCTGCATCAACAGAAACAGTAAAATTCGTGCGATACTGATCTGTGTTCTTGCGAACCATTGGCCCCAGGTCCAAACGCGCTGCCGTGTCTTCAGGAACGGGAACACAGATTAGCCCGCGACCGTGCGTTGCCATGAAGTTTACGGCAGCCGCATCTGCGTATTCGGCGGCAATTACAAGATCCCCTTCATTTTCCCGGTCTTCCGAATCGACGAGAATGATCATCTTTCCGCTGCGGATTTCTTCGATCGCCTGCTCTGTTCTTGTCTTTGCGTTCATATCAGGGACTCCTCTCAAACTGACCGGGATGAAAACAATTCTGAATGAATTCGTTTCGCCTGAGTCAAAAATCGTTCTTCATCTTCCTTGCTAAAAGGCCCGTAGACTTCCTTGACCGCGCGTTTCGCAAGTTCCAGGTACTCTATGCTCCCGGCAATCGTCAGGACAGTCTTGGCCTTGTTCTCATAAACGGTAAGCTCACCGCCGTTGGACACAACGAGAGCAAACGGAGGAATTTTCTTCCCCCCCCGAATCAAGCAACCAGCCGTAATCATGGCGCCATCGCCAATCACCGCACCTTCAAGGATGATGCTCCCAATCCCAATGAGACAGGCGCGTCCTATTGTGCAGGAATGGATCATGCAATTGTGCCCGACCAGGGTATAATCTCCAATGCTTAGACCGGCCTTGTTGTCCACGTGCAGGGTGCAATTGTCCTGAATGTTCACCATGGAACCAATCGTGATTTGATTCATATCGCCCCGCAGCACGGCACCGGGCCAAATTGAACTATCTTTGCCGATAATTACGTCACCCATGACGGTTGCATCGGGATGTACATAGCAATGCGGTTCTGGTGCTTTTGCACGTCGCTTAGCCAGAGCCCCAGAAACCAGCGCTCGTCCTTTTTGCGGAACTTTTTTCCCTGGCGAAGCGCTTTTCTTTTTTGATTTCATGAACGATGGTGGCGGTGAATGATCTCGGAAATCTTGTTGGATAGCAGGACGGGCAGGTTTGCGTAGTTCTCTCCGCTGACGCTGAGGTACTCGGGAAAGAAATAATCCGCCAGCGACTTCGGTCCAAGGCCCACACCCAGGAAATGAATTTCGCGCCGTGCCAGTTGTTCAATCGTGCTCTGGAGATCCATTCCTTCACGGGAACTTACGGTGTCCTCTGGCTTGAGCTTGGCCCGGGCTCCCCGGAAGTCTGAGAGCATAACCAGAATCTTTGTGGTGGCTGCCGGCGAGAAGCTATCTGCCAGAGGGATCAGAGTTTCTGATTCTGATATAGTGTCCCCATGCCAGTCTCGCGAAAGGCCATTGAACAGGTGTTCTTCTGTCTGGTTGGTGTAGTCTTCTTCCAGATTCTTGAACCAGGAAAGATCAATGTCTTTCTTGCCATTTGTAAGATCAGAATAACCAACGACCCCAACAGGTACCTTGTGATTGCTGAGAATGATACAACTGCTCAGAATCGAAACCAGGGTTGCAATCGAGTATTCGAAATTGAAAATCCGGCGACCTTTGTTCATTGCGAAAATAATCTCGACGCCTTTGAGTCGATCTCGTTCCAGCGTAACCGTGGTTTTGTCAAATACACGACCGTCGCCTTTGCCTGAAATGTATGCCAGATAACGTCTGCCGTCCACGCGTGAACCGTGGCTCTGATATCTGCGATGAATATCAGATCTTGGATCCAACAACCGATCAAAATCAATTACTACGCGTTCAATTTCAGGACCGAAAATCTCATGAAAATCTTTCAGCGACACGCCGAGATTGTATTCCCAGAGCGCGCGACGTTTTTTGAGGAATTCTTGGTACAACTCTTCGGTGCGATAGCCCCAGCCGCCGCCACCACTGCCCACCGGACCCTGGCCGCGATTCCCTTGTGTGTCTTCACCATACCAGGCATCCTGCCCTTCCTTGGTGCCGCCGCCGGTTTCTGGCGTGTTGATATTGATCCCTTTCTTGAGATCGTTTCCGTTTACTTTTCGCTTGGCTCTACCTGTGTTAGCCTCGCGAAAATGCTCTTCCGGATTCCAGTCTATCCGCTTACCGAACTTGTTTTGTTTGACGATCGGTTTTTTTTTTAGGGCCGATACATCGGCTGCGACTTCATCAAGTGGCATGCTTGCAAGCAGGCGCTCAAGAATCTGATAAACCTTTTCTCGCTCAATTGGATCGCTGATCTCGTTCAGGTAAGAAATCCCGGCAGTGCGGACGATTGAGTCGTGTAGATCCTGTCCGCTTTCAAGGGCAGCAAGCGTTGTCGAAAGCAAGTCCGCCCAGCGATGGAGATTTGTCAGGCCATAGGCATACGGCTGAATATTGCCGGACCCTATTTCTCTTTTTTCTGCAAGCGAACGAATCTTCAAATGGAACTGCACCATGCGCGATGCAAGCTCACGCATTCCCGGATCTTCTTCGCCCGCTTCGAGGGCCACCAGGACAATCTCTTCCAGGCTTTCTGGATCCGTGATTGCAGGCACTACGATCGAACTGAATCGATTTCGGAAGGCACGCGAGATGGTTGGCGTGCTCTTTGTGTTTCTAAAGACTTTAAGAGCAAAGATGACTGCCTTCTCTTTGAGGATTAAAGGATCCTTTTCGCCTGCTTCCGGCGGAAGCAGAAGCGCCTTGGCGTCGTCCAGGAGCATGTTCAGCTTTTCTACTAGCTCTGGACCGGCAGCCTCGAGGCCGCGAATCAACAGATAATCACCGTTTCTGACCGCACGAGTAATAGGCCCGTCCACCCAGGCCAGTTCGCGTTCGCGCACCGGCTTGAGTCCGCCCAGGATATCAGACGTGTGCATGCCCTTGGAAAGATGAACCACCGTAAGCTTCGCACCCATCAGGCGAGCAAAGAACTCAACGTATTCTTCCGGCTCAACATCGGCATCACTTTCGAGCAGAATGTTCTCGCGCATTTCGATTGCTCGACCAATCGACGCAAGGAATGGAAGGCGCGAAACTACAGGTGGGAACGTTTGAAGGGCCGAATCAATGTCAGATTTTTCTGTCTTACCGGATCCCGGAACCAGAACCGCATGTCCGAGCTTCATGGAATCATTTGCAACTGCGATCTTAACGTCCGATTCCTCATGTTTGTCAGCGATGACGCTGTGGATTAGCTCCTGGATAAATTTCTTATCCTCTGCCTGGCGGAATGGATGCACGTAGATATCGTACAGCTCGCGCTGTTTTGCCGCTGCCGTTGGAGCTGCAGCCAACCGGAAACACAAGCGATTCATATTTCGCAGGTTGAAGTGATATCGCTCAAGATCGCGCGTGCCGATTTCACGCTTCAGGATTGCATTTTCAATCTTTGTGTTGATGGCGACTACCGAACGAATCCATTCAGCATCCACCGTTGGATGGGTGCCGGCAAGAATTTGGATGATTTCATCGTCCGGATATGGATCAACGTAGATGGTTGCGAAATACTTCTGAATTTCCCGCGGCAGATTCTTTCTACCTTCAAAACCTTCGGCCGGGTTCTGCGTTGCGATAAAGTGAAAACCCTCAGCTGCTGGCAGAGTTGAAGAGTCACCCTCGAGAATCTGAATGTTCTGCTCTGCAAACACGGAAAGGAAACGCTTCAATACTTCCGGAGGAGCCAGGTTCATTTCATCTGCAACGAACACGGCGCCGGTGCGCAAGGCTCTTGTGAGTGGACCGTCAGACCAGATGAAGGAGTGCATTGGATCTACGCGGTAGGCTCCGACCATATCCTCGGGAAGTGTATCCTCGTTGAAGCTGTAGCGAATGGTTGGATGACGACGCAGTGCGTTTATATAGTAAATGAGAGCGTTCTTTCCGACTCCGGCATCGCCCACGAGCAGAATGGGAATTCCAGCCTTCAGCGGATGCAGTATCTTCTGCAAATTGCGCAGCGTAGTTGGGGTCAGTACAAGACTTGTATCTGGCAGCCATTCGCCATTGCGATCGCTGACGGGCACGTCAATTCCGGCTATACGCACGACGCTCATTTTCTAAAGAGGACCTCTGCCTGAGCCATCCCCGCGCCTGGCATAAAGACTGAAAAGAAATTTTCTGGAGCATTTCATGACCCCACTTTCCGAGCGGATGAGCAGGATTGATACTTCCAAGATACGTAGGGCTTTTGACCTGGCGGCAAAACTAACCCGTCCGATAAATCTATCCATTGGACAGCCCCATTATGCCACTCCTGAGCCAATTCTCGACGCAATCACAAAGGCAATGCGCGAGGGGAAGACGGCTTACACTCCTACACAGGGAATCCTTCCCTTGCGGGAACGGCTCGCACAAAAATATAAAGAAGTGAACGGCTTCACAGCTAAACCCGAGGACATCCTTGTCACCTCTGGCATCTCAAGCCTGATTCAACTCATCCTCCTCGCCACAATCGATCCGGGCACGAGGGTGCTCATTACAGAACCCTGTTTTCTAATCTACAGGAGCTTGCTTAAATACTTCAACGCCAGCGTAAGCACCATCCCGGAAACCTTCACGCAATCAGATCTCGACGCAGTTCCCCCGGGAGATTTCCGGCTCATCGTTTTTTGTACGCCTTCAAACCCGACCGGATACGTGATGAAACGCGAGCAAATCCAGAATCTCGCAAAGTTTGCGGAAGCCCGCAATTCGCTCCTCGTGGCAGATGAAATATACGAGCTCTTTGATTATGAAAAACAATTCGTAAGCGCTGCGTCTATCTATCCAAATACACTGACGTTAAGCGGATTCTCAAAAACATATAGCATGACAGGACTGCGCCTCGCATCGGCGCACGGCCCAACTGATGTCATTAAGGCTATGACCACATTGCAACAGTATACGATCGTCTGCGCCCCCGCGCCCGTTCAATGGGCCGGGATCGCAGCACTGGATCTTGACATGAGTTCGTATGTTCAAATGTATAAGAAGAATCGGGACATGTGTGTCAAAGCGTTCACCGGGAAACTGACTTTTCCGGAGCCAGGTGGTGCCTTCTACATCTTTCCGCAAATCGGAGAAAATGAAGACACGTTCGTGGAGCGCGCCATTGCTGAAAAACAATTGCTCGTGGTTCCTGGAAGCATCTTCTGTTCGCGAACAGACTCAATTCGCATCTCGTATGCCACTACCGAGGAGAATTTGAAAGAGGGGCTGCAGGCATTTCTCGAACTGCTTGGCAAGTTGTGATCGAAACACTTCGTCAGATCTTTCAGCCGTCTACGCCCGAATCGGCAAGTATTCCCATTGCTTTCGCTTACGTCTTTGCAGGAATCCTTGGATTGGTCCTCGGGAGTTTCTACTTCGCAACTGCAACGCGCGTTTCGTATTTCTTTTACTCCGACTCGCGCAGACAGTATCGCGGCGACAACAGAAGGCGGTGGAAGGAATTTTTCGCGCGGCCGTCGTTTTGCATGAACTGCGAAACACCGATTTCGCGTTTGCATTTACTGCCAATCTTTGGATGGTTTCTGGCACGCGGACAGTGCCAGGCCTGTGGAACACGCATTTCACCTTTGCACCTGGCCGCAGAATTGTATCCGGGCCTTTTGCTTCCTGGCCTGCTGTACGCGGGGTATAGCTGGCCTGTAGCTTTCTTTTACACGCTCTTCTGCGGACATTTGATCATCAGCATTGTAACCGACGCGCGTCACTTCATGCTCGATCATGAGAACACTGCATTCCTGTACCTCTGGGCTGGAATTCTAACCTATCTGCGTTGGACCGATGAAACATGGCTGCCGCTCGCGGCCATGGGTGGGACGCTCGCCATCTTTCTGCTCCTCTATCTCATTTCACAAAAGTCAATCCAGGGACTGGGTTTTGGCGATATCCCGCTGGCGGGGGCGGTCTCGCTCTTCATGGGATTTCCAGATTGCATGCCCGTGTTTGTCCTGGCCGCGTCTGGATCGATCTTCTACACGATGGTGATAAAAAGATCCCGCGAAGCGGCCGCACCGTTTGGCGCATGCCTTGGCCTTGCTACCATGGCAATCCTGCCGATCCGCGTACTTTATCTGCTTTATGCTGCGCCGTAGACGTAGTTCAAACGCATGTAAACGCCCGGATTGTCCGCAATGTATGCGATGAGACGCGTACGATCGATTGCGTAAACATCCAGTTCGGTTTGCGATTTAAACGTTAAATTGGATGGCGATTCTTTCTGTAAGCTGTACAATTCACCGATAAAATCACCGCGACTCAGCTTTTCAATCACGCGACCGTTGGAGATTACATCAACGGAACCATGCTTGATAATGTAGGCCTCATAGAAGTTCTTGCCCTGCTCGATCAGGTATGATCCGGATCTGAAATTCCGTCTGTCCATGATGAGCTCAAGCTGTGTTTTTTGGGCTGATGTGATGCCGCTCAATAGACGCGATTGGCTGAGGACTTCCCAGGTTCCGGTTTTGCGAATCTCGTTGAGACGGGCGAACTTGTCCATGAGATCAGAACCCTTGATAAAGTTCAGGAAACGGGACTTTTCGATTGTTAGGGCAATTACGTCTGTTTCTGCAATCACATCGGCCGATCTGGGTTTGTCCAGGATAAGCGACGCTTCGCCAAAATACTCATAGGAACCGTAACGCTTGAAGGTTCCGTTTGATTCTTCTTCCTGCTCCATTCCCTCCACTTTCACGTTTCCGGATTGGATGATATAGAACTTATCTCCAGGGGTATCCTTGCGAATAATGTATTCGCCGCGCTTGAAGTGTTCTTCTTCTACGAGAGTAAGAAATTCTTTGGACTTTGAAATTGGAAAGCCGCGGAAAATATCAATATTTGAAAGCACGTCAAGTAGCCTGTACGCTTCTTCGTGCTTGGGCGGGGTAATGGGAGGGTAGACTGTATTTTCCATCCCAAAAGTAGCAAGGGTAAGCTTGGTATCCTTGGGCATGTCTTTCTTTGCAATGTGATAGACTGTGATCTTCTTCTGGATTTCTTCCGGCAGAGTCTTCAGGTAATCAACGCGGGTATGCAACGGAGGAATTCCGGCCTCATGATAGATAATCGAATGATGCCAGGAGAAGTTCAACAGATCACGGTAGCGTGTTTCTGTTAGAATCCCCTTCTCATACATCTCCTTGAACTTTGCCGGGTCGTTGAGGTGATCCGACGAATACACGAAAGAGGAATCCTGGAACGTAAATTCAAAACTCAGGCTGGGAATAGAATGCAAGGCGTAGCTGAAACGAAATTCAGCTCCATCAATCATATAGCTTTTCCCGACAATGACCGGAACGAACTCAAACAGCGTGAAGAGTTCTTTTACAGGGATTTGCGTCAGAGCATGATACTTGTTGATGAAGGAGTGCATTACGGTTTCAGTAGAGTAGATCGTAATCTTGCCTTCTTCTAGAATCTTCTGAAACGTACCCGCATCATGATCTGCATGCGTATGCGTTAAGATAATTGTATTGATCAGTTTGGGGTTTACATTGGATTTTCTCAGCCACTCGGTTGAGTTGACCGGCGGATCCACCATGACACCCTGGTGATTGATCCATAGCAAGAACCCACTGGTGTTGTCCTCGGTATCAAATCCGTGCGAAGGCCCAAGGCATGTAATTCCAAGGAGCGGCGGGCGATAAGGCTCTGGTAAACGTTCACCGGTATCGTAGATAATATTGAATCCAACTTCACCTGGAACCTCAAGCGTCTTGTTCCAGTCTTCATCATGCATGATGAAGTTCCCATCCTCTTTCTTGGTAATAACGACGTTATTCACTCTGACGCGGTTGTCTTTAAAGATGACGAAGCGGACAAGATCTTCGAGCTCGCGATTCCCGCGAAAGTAATCCATCTCCGCTTTCATCGCAGGATAGCCGAATGTGTGTTCGCCCTGAACATATTCTGACCGAAGGTCCACCACTTCCGGCCCAAACACAGCCTCATTCAACACAACCTTCAATTGCTCGCGTTGCTCTTCCGTGCAGACAACGTATGTTTTCTTCTGTCTGAGGAAGTGGTTATAGTAGATTGGAAACTCAAGCTCGGCAACAGAAATGCCCTTGGTGACGTGAAAGAACTTGTTGGGGAGAACAAAGACTTGCGGTGTGCTGCGCGGCAAGAACATGGTGTCCTTGATTGTCTCTGGCGGCGAACCCACCTGAATGTACCCGGCCGACGTTTCGGTTACGTAACCGCCCCGGGGCAGTGTTGTGAAGGGCTCGGTCAGCTCAATCTTAGCCATGCTATTTTTTTCTCAAAGGGAACAACGACAAAGAACCCGGCCTATATTTGCCAACCTGAGATTCCTTATCAATCCAAAAATCTTTATCTGTATCCTTATCGTCACCTGGGCGTGCGGGAGTGACTCGAACGAGTTAAGAGTTGCTTCCACGACAAGCGTCGTCAACGGGCACGATCACTTCGTTTCCATCACCTACAGGTTGTTACAATCTGGCGTTCGGACTTTTCCGCTGGAGGAGCGCGAAGGCCACAGCCACGTAATTCAACTAACCGAGGAAAAGGCAGCCCTGCTCAACCTCGGGTTACCGGTGGTCCTGGAATCGTCGCTATCTGCCGGGCATACGCACACGGTCACTCTGCAATTGCAGGAGTGAGCGGACGTGCCAACCGACCCGTCTGAGGTCGGCGGCAAGTTGGGAACTAACCGAGATGTTTGTTGATGAAATTCTTCAGCTGAGGCTTGGGAAGGAGGCCGACCACTCGGTCGATTGGTTGGCCATTCTTGTAGAGAACCAGAGTGGGGATAGCTGTGATGCCCAGGGTTTGTGCAATGCCCTGATTTTCATCTACATTGACTTTTCCGAACTTCACCTGTGGCATTTCGCCCGCAAGCTCTTCAACAATGGGAGCAACCATGCGGCATGGACCACACCATTCTGCCCAGAAGTCAACGAGCACCAGGCCGTCCTTGGTATCCTGGGAAAAGGATTCGTCTTTCATTACTGCAACTGACATGATTCCTCCAACCTTTGCATTTGCAAACGGTCTGATTCCATAGATCAGAAAAACGAGGAGTGCGGAAACTACTTTTTTCCCTTTTTGTCCTTTTTCTCGGCCATGAGTGCTTCAATTTTCTCGTTGACTGAGTCGAGCGAAGTTGTTATCTTCTCGAGCTCCGCGCGGTTGTTCGTCAGCACGTGGATTTTCTTGATTAGCTCAAATAGCTTGCGCACATTGTGCAAGTCGTTGACGTCTTTGGTGCTCAGCTCGTGTTTTGAGCGATATTCCTGTGCGGCAAACTGGCATTGCTCAACAATGAATTGCAAGAGGGCGCGGCGATCCTGGTAGTGCTCTTCCATTGGATCTTTGGAGCGTTCATACTCCTTGAAATCCATGATGTTCTTGCCGAGAATTGCGATCTTGAAATGCAATTCAGAGATGGACCAGCGCATCTTGTGACTGGCGCCCATGGCTTCCTGGGTGTAGTCCGTAACTTCACGCATTCCCTTCAGCAATTCGAGTCTCTGTTTGGGCGTCATAGCCGAGATGAGCGGTAAGCGGTCTTTATTCTCTGTGAGCGAATCATCGATATCAGAGCCAATGACTTTCAACAGATCGTTCAGGGCGGCGAAGATTTCTTTCCGTGCGTCGGACAGAACCTCGTCGCGCCTGATCCTCAGGATTCGATAGGACAGCTTTGACATCTGAGCATGGATGGAGGCGCTCTTCAGGTTCTCGATTGCGATTCGGACCTGGGCATACGGCTGCAGGGTCTTCACCTTGGCCATGCCCTTGACCATGGCCGTCTCCTTCTTGATATCGTCGAGCCCCTGCTTGTACGCCTTGACGCGATCGTTGTAGAGACTCTTGTTTTCCTTGGAACTGCCCATGGTATCAATATAAGTTCGGTTCCTGACAAGGGTCAAAAAAGCAATGTGAAATGAAAATCACTTGTTTTCGGACGAGTTTCAGGGTTACTGGACTCAGGCGGAGGCAACCGTGAATTTATTCATATTTAACAGTGAAATGGGTTGGCTGATCATAATTGTTGTAGCTCTTCTCTTGTTCGGAGGGCGCAGAATCCCACAGCTGGCCAAGGACCTTGGGAGCGGCATCCGCGAATTCAGACAGGGACTCATGAATTCTTCGCAGACAACAACGCAGGTAATTGAACACCAGCCTCAAAGCCGGCTGGAGGACGAGGCGGAAGAACCGGCTCCAAAGAAGCGCGCCCCTAAAAAGGCTGCCAAGAAAAAAGCCAGAGCCTGATGGCCACCAGGAAGAAGTCGGCCACCAGGTCTTCCACAAGGCCGACAACTCCTCCTCCCCCACCGCCGCCGCCCGAGCCACCGGAAATGGTGGATCCGCGCGAAAAGGTAATGTCCCTTGGTGACCACCTTGAGGAACTTCGAAAACGCATCCTCATCTCGTTGGCAATTGTAGCTGTTTGTTCCATTGGCGCCGGTTTCTTTGTAACCGAAATTCACCGCTACATTTCAGCGCCCTACACGGCCATCACTGGTTTGAATATGACTCTTGGGAGCGCCATGGACGCACTCAATACAATGATTATCCTTTCCATAGCGATTGGCCTGACCATCGGCCTCCCGCTCGTTTTCTTCGTGCTGTTTGAATTCATAACGCCTGCACTTGAGAGAAAGACTGCTTTCTTATCGCGCCTCAGTGTGGGATTCTCCTGCATACTGTTCTGGAGCGGAGTAGCATTCTGCTGGTTCTTCATATTTCCAATTTCCGTGCAGATGATGTTTAAGTTTCTGCTTCCCCCCAATACGCAGGCCTTGATTAGCCTCGACAAGTACTACAGTTTCTTCTTTATTCTGCACATTGGCACCGGTGTCACATTTCAAATTCCTCTAATCATTGTTGTGCTCGGCGGGCTTGGAGTAGTAAAGTTTCAGATGCACGTTAAGTCCTGGCGCTTCGTAATTCTCGGGCTGCTATTTATTGCAATGGCCGTAACTCCAGGAGATCCGGTTTCCATGTTCATCGTCGCCGGGCCGTTGCTCGTATTCTACCTGCTAGCCGTTGCGATAGTTTATCTGATTGAGAAGACCCGGAGCCGCCGCGAAGCGGAAGAAGAAGCGGAAGCGGCCAGGGCCGCAGCCAGTTGGTAGAGTTAGTCATAAGTAGACCTTTGAGGTAGACAATGCCCAAAACAAAAAAGAAAGCCACATCGCCCAGAAATAAGGGTACCGGAACCAGCCTGAAATACACGGGTTCTCCGTCGCACACGATCACTCCGTTCCTAATGTTCAATGCGAACCCGGAAGAAGCAGCAAAGTTCTATGTATCGATCTTCAAGAAATCCAAGATTCTCAGTTCAACCTCGATGCAGGCTGATTTCGTCTTGAATGGCCAGAAGTTTCATTCTTATAACGGTGGCCCCCAATTTCAATTCAACTGGGGTGTGTCCTTTATGATCAGCGTGGAAACGCAAAAGGAAGTGGATTACTACTGGAATGCACTCCTGGCAGGCGGAGGCAAAGAACTCATGTGCGGATGGGTTCAGGATAAATTCGGGCTCTGCTGGCAGGTAACTCCAAAGATTCTACTGCAGCTAATCTCGCACAAGGACCGCGCGAAGGCAGACCGCGCCACTCAGGCAATGCTCAAGATGAGCAAGATCGACATCGCAGCCCTGAAAGCCGCAGCGGGGTAATCACCAGGATCACCAAGGACATCAAGAGCGGATCTCGTAGTTGATCCGATTCCCCGGAATCCTCTCCGGTCGCGACAAGATCAACACGGATTTATCCGGCGAGTGTGCGGCGAGCCGTGGTCGACTCTCGGCATCCGTGCCTGCGTCGACACTTCCCACCTCCTGTGGGTCGCAGCGAATTGGATATGAACGGCCCGAGTGTTCGAATTCCAGTCGCGACAAGATCAACGCTGATGTATCCGGAAAGGCAGATTGCGCGTATCGAGCGGACTCACCGCGTCCCGAGCGTCCGCAACGGCGGGCGAGGGCGAACGCGCAACTGCCTTTCTGGAAAAGGACCGCGTTCGTTTGCCGGAGCGACTCAGGCCAGTTTTTCTTTCTTCTTTTCTTGAACCGGACGCGGCGTATTCTCTTTCTTGAGCATGAGGACAGGTTCTTCTCCCTTCTCAATGGTTCCAGGAGTAATTACGACCTGTTCCACATCGTCTCGCGATGGAATATCGTACATCAGATCCATCATCTGATGCTCAACAATGCTGCGAAGCCCACGCGCGCCAGCTTCGCGTTTAATAGCCAGCTCTGCGATCCGAGTGATTGCTTCATCTGTAATCTTGAGCTTCACGCCCTCGATTTCAAAGATACGCTGATATTGCTTGAGAAGTGAGTTTTTGGGTTCTGTAAAGATCCGACGCAGTGTTTCTACATCGAGATCCTGAAGAGTCGCAATGATGGGCAGACGACCCACGAATTCCGGAATCAAGCCAAACTTCATCAAATCATCGGGCAAAACCTGGCCCATGATTTCGCTCTTGGCCGCTTTGCCATTTCTTGAGCCCTCATCATCACGATTGAATCCAATTGTGCGACTTCCAAGTCGCTTTTCTACGATCTTTTCGAGCCCAACGAATGCCCCACCGCAAATGAACAGAATGTTTCTGGTGTCCAGCGTAATGAAGTCCTGGTGCGGATGCTTGCGACCACCCTGCGGCGGAACGTTTGCAACCGTTCCTTCCAGGATTTTCAGAAGGGCTTGCTGTACGCCCTCTCCAGAAACGTCGCGCGTGATAGAAGGGTTATCACCCTTACGTGAGATCTTATCAATCTCATCAATGTAAATAATTCCAATCTCTGCGCGCTTAACGTCATTCTCTGCGTTCTGAATCAAACGGAGTAAGATATTCTCTACATCTTCCCCAACGTACCCCGCTTCTGTAAGTGCGGTTGCGTCAACGATTGCAAACGGGACCTTGAGCATGCGCGCCAGCGTTTGGGCAAGCAGCGTCTTACCGGAACCAGTAGGTCCAATGAGTAGAATGTTCGATTTGTCGAGATCGACATCAGACTTCTTTGCGTTCTGCTCAATGCGCTTATAGTGATTGTAGACTGCAACCGACAGGGCCTTCTTAGCACCGTCCTGACCGATGACGTACTGATCCAGGATTTTCTTGATTTCGGATGGACGCGGCAGTTCTGCCCCTGTCGCGGTACTTACAGAACGATCTGTATCCGCTTCTTCTGCGATGATCTCATTGCAGAGCTCAATGCATTCGTCGCAGATGTAAACACCCGGGCCCGCAACAAGTCGCTTGACCGAGTCCTGTTCCTTACCACAGAACGAACAATGGAGGCGCTCTCTATCGGTGGTCTTCTTTTTCATACCCGGGAATAGGATTCCTGCCCGCCCGGTTTGGGCAAGCAAAGTTCGCTACTTTTTCTCTCCGACAACTTCGCGGGTGGATTCGATAACCGTATCGATGATTCCATAGGCTTTCGCATCCTGGGCCGTCAGGTTGTTCACACGATCCGTATCCTTTTCAATCTGTTCCAGGGGTTTTCCCGTATGCTTCGCGTAAATCTCGTTCAGTCGGTCTTTGATAGATAGGATTTCTTTCGCTTGAATCTCAATATCACGGGATTGGCCGGTCACGCCGCCCAGGGGCTGATGCATCATAATGCGCGAGTTGGGCAACGCAGAGCGCTTGCCCGCGGCCCCGGCGGCCAGCAGAAGCGACGCGATATTCGCGGCCTGACCAATGCACAGGGTCCGAATGTTGGGCCGGATATACTGCATGGTGTCGTAAATTGCAAGTCCACTGGCAATGTAGCCACCGGGCGAATTGATGTACATGTATACATCCTTTTCAGGATCGTCCGCTTCGAGAAACAACAGCTGGGCTATAACCACATTGGCGTACATGTCGTCAATTGCCGAACCAAGGAAAATAATTCGATCCCTGAGGAGACGAGAAAAGATATCATCGCGGCTCATGCCGCGCGGTGTTTGTTCTGTAATGTTTGGTACAATCATGGAATGCTCTCCCTAACACAAACGAAACGGCGTCCGCTCGTCAAGCCAATCAGTCTATATTTTGCGAATTAAGCGTGCTCAGGCTGATCCTGGCACCAGTCTTAATATCGGCATTTTCATGAATCCAGTCAAAGGTCTTACGGAATAGCACCATTCCCTCAAGTTCCTCAACGAACTTCTCATTGGCGAGGAGCTGCTGCTTGAGCTCATCACCAAGGGTTCCAAAGCGTTCTTCCGCCGCGGCAAGGATGTCTGCCTGTTCTACCTTGATGGATTCCTTCTTTGCAATCTCTTCAAGGATCAGACGCTTCTTGACTGAGGTCTTAGCCGTCTCTTCCAGTTCCTTCTTCAGATCTTCCACGGGCTTCCCCATGAGCTGGGCCAGCTCTTCCAGGGTCATATCTTTGCGATTGATCTTTCTCGCGATTTGCCGGACACGTTCCTTAATCTCAATCTCAACGAGCGAGGCCGGCATTTCTGTTTTGGTGTCGGCGGCGATTTGATCCAACAGAGTCTTCATGGCGCGCTCTTTGAGCACGCCCTCTGCGTTCTTCTTGAGCGTATTGGAGATATGCTCAAGCATTTGCGCTACGTTCTCGAAGTGAGAAACCTCTTTTACAAAATCATCGTTCAGCTCTGGCAGGATCGCGGACTGAACGCTTTCAAGTTTGATTGCAACCGCGACCTTCTTGCCGGCAAATTTCTCATCAGGAAAGCTCTCTTCCATTTGTTGCTCATAGGTCTTTGACTCACCGGCTTTCATACCGACGAGCTGCTCCACAAGTCCAGGAAAGGGCGAAGGTTCGCTGAGTTGAATTCTATATTCTTTGTTTGAGTATAACTTTTTCTTAGAATCGATATGACGAATCTCGATGTCCATGGTCACGTAATCGGCCATGACAGCGGCATCATCCTTGCTCTGCATGATAGAGTTTTCTTTGCGAAGGCGATCCGCCTCACTCTTTACGTCTTCATCTGTAATATCTGCAACGTCTTGCGTGGCTTTAACCTTCTTGTACTTGCCCAGCTTAACTTCTGGATATGTATCAAACGTTCCTTTGTAGGTTGCGCCCTGCTTGCGATCAAATTGTTCCACCTCAAAAGAGGGAACGCTGATTGGAGGCGGCTTGATTTCGCTGAGTAGCTTTTCCATGCTCTCAGCCACAAGGATCTGTGCTGCATCACCGGCAACGGCATCGCCGAGCTCTCTTTCGAGCACTTCGAGCGGAACCTTACCTTTTCGAAAACCGGGGATCCGTACTTTTGCAGAAGCCTTTTCATAGGCTTTCGCGTACGCATCGTTTACTTCCTGAGCTGTGTTCTTGAGAATGATCTGAACGGAAGCGTTGTCCAGGCGTTTTGTTTTATATTCCAGAGTCGTCGCCCCAACCGTGTGATTTTCAAATAAGCGGGAAACGGGATTTGAACCCGCGACCCCCTCCTTGGCAAGGAGGTGCTCTACCGCTGAGCTATTCCCGCGTTTTTTCTGCGAGCGAAGGGACTTGAACCCCCACACCTTTCGGCACCAGATCCTAAGTCTGGCGTGTCTACCAATTCCACCACGCTCGCTCTCAGGTTCTGACCTGGCAGACATAAAACTGAACGGCGAGCCTGGTGTCAACAGAAACGCTAATAGACGTATGAAGTTACGAGCGCTCCCCCGCAGGCGGTTGTGCAATTTCCCAGATTCTGGGTATATAGTAGCGCAATGCCGTCGCCCGAGGGCGTAACCGAGAACGTCCGCAGCGTCCCGGGGTTACCCGTGGCAATTGTGTGCAAGAAAGTGCCAGCGGCATTTGCCGTGAGAATTCGAAACGATGGCCCTGACACTACTCCAAGGCTGCTCAACTGCCCGGTTGTTCCATCGCGAGCGTAAAGGAGCAAACCGGCCGTTCCACCGGCGAACACGAAGCGATTGCTGGGATGAACCCAGGTCTGATAACATGAGTTTCCGCAGGTTACCGGAGTAAGAGCCGTCAAGTTTCCTGTGGCCGAGTTTACCTGAAACGAGTAGATATTCTCCCCGGCAGAAAAGCCTGTTGTATAAAGATTGCTGCCGGTTCGATCAAACGCAAGCTGCGAGGGATTCTGTCCTCCAACCGCAGTAGTGCCCAGCAACGCCAGTGACGCATCACTGTTCACAGCATGCCTCGAAATCGTTCCTGTTGCCACCAGATTTGCAGAATAAAAGAACTGATTGGAAGGATGCATCGCTCCAAATCGAGCCGCGCCCGCGGCGGTGGTTGCGGAATTTGCAACTGTCGAGAGCAATCCGCGATCGTTGAGCGCAAAGACGCTAATCGTGTCATTCCCGTTCACCTGGTAAAGCGAACGATTTTGCATGTCAATGGTTGCCGGCTCGCGAGAGGCGGAAAGCCCGGCGCTTATGGTTTGGACCAGCGTTAGATCGCCCGATGCATCCTCCACACGAAACACCTGAATAGCGGCGGGCGAATTGTAAGACACGTAAATCGCCCGGCCGGTTTGGTCGGAACTGACAGCGCTTGGTGTCGCCGGAAGGCCAGAGTACGTTCGCTTCAGAACGGGGACGCCGCCGGATCCAATTGTAAAATGGTAGAGGTCATTGCCATCGTAGTTTACCGTGTAGAGATTCTCCACTCCGCGTCTCTGGTATGCAAGCGCTGCTAGTAACCAGGAGCAACTGGTGTCAGTAGGTGCGCATTCCGACCTGACTGCACAGGAGGAGACAAGGATGAAAAGGAGTGTGATGACAGATTTCGGTATCCAAAACTTGACGAGACCTGGCAATTTCACAATTTGAAATACCTCCGACCGCAAGAGTTGCCATCGAGGCCCAGAGCTTCACCAGAGTCTTTGCTTTCTGGACGCTCGAACTGATGACAAAAGCAATAAGTGGGGCGAATGATGGGTTTCGAACCCACGACCCTCAGAGCCACAATCTGATGCTCTAACCAACTGAGCTACATCCGCCGTGTCTGGTGCGCCAGGAGGGAGTCGAACCCCCGACCTACTGCTTAGAAGGCAGTTGCTCTATCCAGCTGAGCTACTGGCACTTGTTCTCGGGATGATTGGATTTGAACCAACGACCCTCTGCTCCCAAAGCAGATGCGCTACCCCTGCGCTACATCCCGTTTTTTAAACAGTAAATGACGAAAAATTGAAAATTGGCCTGGAGTCCACAAAAAAACAAAACAGGTTCTGACTTATGTGCATTTCCTGGCCGATGCTGATACCGGATGCATCCATTCTGGTCCAACCTGAACTTTTTTTCACGGGATGAAGACGCTGTTGAGAATCGTCTCAAGAGCGCTCCCATGTTTCGAGATCTCTCCAATCGAGGCATGAAGGCCATTCGTGACCTTTGCCACTTGCGCGATTACGCACCCGGTGAGCATATTTTTCGCGAGGGTGAACCTGGTGTCGGGATGTACGTAATCCTTGAGGGAACAGTGGACATCTACAAGAAGGACAAGCGACGCGAGCGGCACTTTGCAGCACTGGAACCTGGCGACTTCTTTGGTGAACTTGCGCTTTTGGAAGATTTGCCCCGCACTGCCTCTGCCATGGCGCAGAGCCATTGCCGAATCATTGGTTTCTTCAGACCGGACCTGTTGAGCATTCTTGAGCGTAAACCCCGTATCGGAGTTCAAATCATGCTGAACATGGCAAGGCTCATTGGGGCCCGACTGATTTCAGCAAATCAGGAACTGGATCGCCTGGACCAGGAGATGGGAGCCCGCGATAAGTCACGTCTACGGAAGAAGATCTGGCAAGATGATTGAGAACCAGGAAAAATCCTCGCTCGACCTTTCCGCACGAATTGTGCAGGTCATCTTTTTTGGCCTGACTGCTGCCTTTCTATTACTGACACTTTACGGAATCAAAGAGCTCAGCATTCCCATCGCCATATCGTTCTTGCTCACGCTCCTGCTGAATCCCCTTGTGGATTTTCTTGAAGGGCTCGATTGTCCCAGACTCCTGGCCACGTTTATTGTGTTCATCCTGTTCATTCTATTCATGTATACGATCCTGTCGTGGGTTGTGCCGCTGATCCAGATGCAAGTGCAGGAAATCGTTCAGGCATGGCCGGATATTCAGAAGAAATCAAACGCCCTTTTTACGCGATTCAATGAGATGACCAAAGCATCGCTGCCATCGTTCATAAAGATGGAACGGCTCCGCATGGATACACTTACAACCATGATGGAAACGAGCGCCAAGAATCAGGCACAGGGCATCAAAGACAATCTTGGTGTGATCGTGAGTAACCTGATCATAACGCCAATTATCACCTTCATCTTCTTGCTGCAGGGTGAGGAAATTTACCAGCGCATCATTCGAATGGTTCCCAATCGGTACTTTGAAATGACCCTGTCTGTAGCGTACAAGGTGAAAAGTCAGATCACGGGTTACCTCAGAGGTCTGGCGGTTCAGTTGCTGATAAACGTGGCCCTTTTCTCGGTCGGGTTCATGATCATTGGGCTGAACTACGGTTTCACACTTGGCGTCGTTGCAGGGTCTTTGAACTTCATTCCTTACATTGGACCCGTCATTGGAATTCTGCCCGCGCTCGCAATCGCGATTCAACAGGGGGGAAATACCACGCTCTTCGTACTTCTTGTCTTTGGCATCGCGCATCTGTTCGACAACGTGTTCACACAGCCCGTAATCCTTGCGCGCTCCGCCGAGCTGCATCCGTTGATTGCAATCCTTGCACTCATTACCTGCGAAAGACTCTTCGGAGTGGTGGGCATGATCATTGCCATACCGCTGGCTGGCATTCTACTTGTAACGATTGAAGTGATGTACAATTCACTGAAGTCGTTTAGAATTATCTAATCGATTGCGTGGCCGCACGCTGAGGTCAAAGGAACGTTCCGCCTGTAGCCAACTCTAAGGAACTGGTTGCGCGGTACGAAATTGCGGCATTTCGCGAAATAGAAACTTCTTATAATCATCGTGAACTTTGATGATGAAATCCAGCGATGAGCAAATCCGCACGATTGTGCGGATGAATACATAACCTTCCTCATCTTTGATGGATCCGTCCGGATTGCGATGCGCGCGGAGCAAGGTCTTGATCTTCGATAGAAAGAGAGCGCGGACGTCCTGGTCATAGCCGACTTTGCTGTAACGAAACGGAGAAAGCTCTTCGATGAAGCCCCGCGCGTATCCGTAAAAGAACTCCGCGTCACGCTCAAGGCGTTCACGCTCAGTTTCAGAAAACGTGCTCAGGTAATTGCGAAGGAGGGTAAGACTGGCTGCCCGCTCAAGGCTTGCGCCTTTGGCGCGAGCGACTTTGTAGAATTCAGACTTCAGGCTTTCCGCACAGAAGAGTGTCCAGGTTTCCACGCTGGTCTCTACCGTATTCAACGTCTCCAGTTTGAGCTCGGAACGAGTCATATCTACCGTTACGTAAACGCCAGTGAGCGGGAGTTCAATCAAAAAACCACTCGAGGCAGTCGGCTCAGATTTTTTTTCGAAGAATGCTTTACGTTCGCTCTGCCGGCCTTCAACTGTCTCCGTGAAACAAATTGTACACAAAGAGACTCAGGCAGCAATTCGCTCCGTTCAAGCCCGCGAAATCCTGGATTCGCGTGGCAATCCTACTGTTGAGGTAGATGTGATCCTTGGTGACGGCACACTTGGCCGGGCCGCCGTCCCATCCGGTGCCTCCACTGGCCAGTATGAAGCAGTCGAACTGCGCGACGGGGACGCAAAGCGCTACCTCGGCAAGGGCGTGACCAAAGCGGTGGACAATGTGCACCGGGAAATCGCCCCGGCGCTGACCGGCAAGAACGCATTCGATCAGGCTAACATCGATCGCATCATGATTGAGCTCGATGGAACGGCCAACAAAGGTCGACTGGGCGCCAACGCAATTCTCGGGGTTTCAATGGCAACGGCCAAAGCCTCGGCCGCCAGCCTCGGGGTTCCTCTTTACCGTTATCTAGGAGGGCCCACTGCCTCCACCCTGCCCGTCCCTATGATGAACATCATCAACGGTGGTGCGCACGCAGACAACAATGCAGACTTTCAAGAATTCATGATCCTTCCGCGTGAGTTCCCTAGCTTCCGTGAGGCACTTCGCTGCGGCGCGGAAATCTTCCATGCCCTTAAGAAAGTACTCCATGATAAAGGAATGGCAACGTCAGTCGGCGATGAAGGTGGTTTTGCCCCCATGGTGGCCTCCAACCAGGACGCAATCGATTTGATCATGCAGGCAATCGACAAAGCCGGATACAAGGCCGGGGAGAATGTATTCATCGGACTCGACTGCGCAGCGTCAGAATTTCACAAGGATGGAAAGTACATACTCGAGGCTGAGGCGCAAAAGGAAAAATCCGCTGAACAACTGATAGAGTATTACTCAGGCCTCATGAACAAGTACCCGCTTCTTTCCATTGAGGACGGGCTTGATGAGAACGACTGGGCAGGTTGGAAAAAGCTCACCGACGCGCTCGGGAAAAAAGTCCAGCTGGTGGGTGATGACCTGCTTGTGACCAACACAGAAAAGCTGTCCCGCGCCATCCGCGAAGGTGTTGCAAACTCTATTCTAATCAAAGTGAACCAGATTGGAAGTCTCACTGAGACACTTGCAGCCGTGGACATGGCTCGCCGCGCGGGCTACACGGCAATCATCAGCCACCGTTCCGGTGAAACCGAGGATGCGACAATTGCCCATATTGCCGTGGCAACAGGAGCTTCTCAGATTAAAACCGGATCGCTCAGTCGGACTGATCGCGTGGCCAAGTACAATGAGCTACTGCGGATTGAGGAACACCTGGAAAAAACTGCCAAATACCCGGGGAAAAAGGCATTCTTCTGCCTGCCCGGCCACGGTGTTTGATTAGCCCGGATCATCCGGTCCTGGAACGACTTTGATTCAGTAGCCTGTCCATCCGTCCGATGTTAGAGGGGTGAGCAGGCTACGCATCCAATTGATCCTTTCCGGGGGTTTTGTCGTTTTGACATTCCTCCTCCACATCTTCCTGTTCAGTGATTCTGGTTATTTCACAAGGCAGAAGCTTGAAGACAGGCTGGTTGCGATACGAGGCCAGATGGAAGAGCTGGAGAATGAAAATGCGTTCCTCCAGCAAGAATATGGAGAGCTGGAAGACAAGGGGGCCGCTCTCCCGGAATCGGAATCCGGCGCGACCATTCTTACTTTTGAATCCCGAAACAAACCGGAAGTACAGTTCACGGACCACATGGAACGCAAATTGTCCGATCCTGAAATGATCTTCTTTCTGATCATGTCTTTCCTGGCCGCGTCCGCAATGATCGTGACGCAAATGTTCTTTCCCAGAATTTCGCGCGACGCCCGATGAACTTTTACCTTACTTGAGCAAAAAGTTTGACACAGCGACCCAACACAGGCCTTTGAATATATGAGCAAAACCGAAGAAAGCCAGAGCGTTCAAAACGAACTGGACAAGAAATTCCTGGAACAACGCAAGATCTATCTGTGGGGTGCCGTAGAAGACGAGTCCGCCAGGTATGTTGTGGAACGGATGCTCTACCTTGAGGCTCAAAATCCGGGCAAAGACATTCAGCTCTACATTAACAGCCCGGGCGGGGTAATTACCTCCGGGATGGCCATCCTGGATACCATGAGAATGATATCTTCAGATGTTTCTACAATCTGTATGGGACTCGCGGCAAGCATGGGAGCCCTGCTCCTCTGCAGCGGAACAAAAGGAAAACGCCTCGCATTCCCACATGCCAAGATCATGATTCACCAACCATTGATTTCCGGGCAGATCGTTGCACCGGCCATTGACATCAAGATCCACGCGGAAGAAATCAAAAAGACCCGTGATGAAATCAACCGGATCATTGCGGAAGCAAGCGGGAAGCCCCTCGAACAAATCGAAGAAGATACGGATCGTGACTACTACCTGAGCGGAAGCGAAGCCGTGAAATACGGCCTGATCGACGGCGTAATTGACAGACTCTAAGTAGCGGAGGCAGGCGCGGCGCCGCCTGCTTCATTGACTATTGAAAATATCTCTGCGCTGCTCTTAGCATTTGCCACACGATTCCGGAACGCAACGTCGTTGAACTGGCGGGCAATCGCCGCGAGCGTCTTGATATGCTTTTCGAATCGATCCCTTGGTAAAAGCAACAGGATTACAATCTGGACGGGCTGGTCGTCTACGGCCTGATATTCCATTGGCTTTGCGAGGACGCAGAGCAAAGCAGATACATCTTTCTCGAATTCTGAGGAACAATGCGGGATGGCGATGCCCTGCCCGATCCCGGTGGACATAGACGCTTCGCGCTCAAGGAGCGTCTCAAGAACTATTTCACGGTGTTCCGATAGATGGTCTATCTTGAGGAGAACGTCAAGAAGCGCACTCAGGAGTTCGTTCTTGGTAGCGAACTCCCGGTCCAGGAAAAGAACCCTTTCTTCCGAGATAATCTGATTCAGTTCCATATGATGGAATGCACTGATCCCATTGGAGGACCAGGATCAGGGTCGCGCGGCTTTCTTAACGGAGTAGATTTCGTCTTTGATTGGAAGTTCTTTCTTCAGGTTCTTGATGTATGGAAGAAGATCACCCATGTCACGATAGTATTCGCAGTTGGGTTGCATCCGTCTTGCTACGGTGAAATATTTGTAGAGCTTTTCTTCACCCGAACGCTTGGACCACTTCTTCTTGTCGCAACGAACACGCAGGATGTATTTGTCTTGCTCCGCTTCGTACTGACGCACTACGATGCAATGCGCGCAATTTGCACAATAAACTTTTTCCACCGACACATCTTTTGGCGAGCTGTCCTGGGGTCAAGGCTTTTTGCGGTCGCGATCCTTAAAGGATTGGTGGATGAACTCCTGCAGCCGATCAACGTCAGGCTCCGGGAGGCTCTCAAACTGCAACCCCACGGATTTGCCAATGACCCGCACCACTGTGCCCACTGCCCGAAAAGGCCTGAGTCCCATCTTGAATTGCACATCCACTTTGTCCCCGACATAGAGCGAGGACTTTGTTACGATAGAGACCCCGCCGGCTCCGACATCTGTCAGCAGACATTCGAGAAAGTCATTCTGACCGGCCAGCTTGAACTCACAGGGAATGTTTACCGCAGTGCGTGCTTTCTTGCGTTTCTGTTGAGAGGGATCTCGGATCTTCAGTGAGTCGTTGAAGGTGGACTCGGCCATGGTCAAAATTGTCGCAGGTTTATCCCAATGTCAAAACCAAATACTGCCCTGCAGCCGGTAAATGAAACGACGGACGTCGCCGGCAAGCGCATCATTCTGACAGGCGGCCAGGAAGCCTGCCGGACCACTGTCAGCCATCAATTTCAAGGGAAATTCACTGCGACGATCGGCAATCCGGCAGACGGGCCGAATGAATCTTCCACCTGGTATGATTAGTTGCTCCGCCGCTTCGAGGCATGCAAGCAGCAAGAAACTCCTGGTTGCCACCGGTCCCGCTTCCCGCGGAACGAATGGAATAAATCCCTCGGGTCCCGGAACCGCCGGTCGACCGGCCACGCATTTCGCATGCCCGAGGTAGATAATGCGATCGGCACTGCGAATCTCAGCGGCCAATTCCTCTTCCGAAATTGTACGGAATATCCCGCGAACGTTCTCCCCTTCGCGACAGAACTGCTCTGCCTCCTTGCGCGCGATTGGAAGTGGCTCCCCCGCCGGGTTAAAGTAGACCAGCGTATGCAAATCGGCGCGTTCAGCGGGACGAAATCCATCGAGCGACCCGAGATTCGAAAGATGGAGAATGGGAAAGGTTTCACACCAGACGCGATTGGCAGTCGATATTGCCTCAATTGGCGGACATCCGACCCTGCTGCTGACTCGAAGGCCTCCCGACGCATTTGCGCATTCAAAAGCAAACGCGAGTAGCTCTCGTAAGCGTTCGGGTGGATTCCAGAGGAGCGAATCCGCATTGTCAAGGTGACGGCCAAGTGCTAGGTCCCGCTCTGCCTGCTCAAGAGCCAAAAAGCGTGAAGGCGGGAAAGTGGCGGAGATGGGAATGCGAATGCATTCCCCATTTACCAGGAAAGAGGTGCCTCCTGGTTCAAACTGAAGGATGGGCCAGGAGTTAGACTCTGGCCGGAGCATCCAATGCTTTTGCCTTGGAGCGATCCGGCTTTACGAGCGTCTCGGACAATGAGCTAAGTGCTACGTAAAAGAATCCGGCAGCATAGATCAGCATGAACGGAACGACGAACGGTTTCTCACGGATCACGGAGAAGTAAATGCAGGCAAGGCAGTAAAAGCCCATGAAGAATTCGATAAATACTGTCTTGTCGAGTGGAAGTTTGTACTTCATGCGCTCCGCAAGCTTATCGCCTTTCTTCTCAATGCGATACTTTGGAGTGCGCTTGAATGTAGACTGAATTCCAAGAATCGCTTCCAGCCATGCGCGACCGCAGACAATTGCAATACCGGTTCCAATCATCATGAGGACTGGCATCCAAACAATCCGGGTTTTCCAATCTGGATAGAGTTCGCGTTGCGAATAGATATAGAACGTTACAGGACCAAAGGTTCCAAGACTCATCAGGGTAGCCGCGCCAAAAAGCACAGCCAGCGAAACATCGTAAATGCTGTACCCAGTCCATGTGTCCATCAAGAGCAATGGCAAGCAGAACAGGATATTGATTACCATGAGAGGATGCACAGAGTAATTGAGAAGGTGCACAATGGCTTCTGACTTAATCTTCCAGGAGAACTTTGACTTGAGGATAGTCGGGATCAGTTTAACGGCGGTCTGTATGGAGCCTTTGCACCAGCGGAATTGCTGGGACTTGAAGGCTGACATGGTTGCAGGAAGTTCCGCTGGATTCACGATATCCTTGAAATAGCGGAAATGCCAGCCGGCCAGTTCTGCGCGGTAAGACAGGTCAAAATCTTCGGTCAATGTATCTGATTGCCAGTTACCTGCATCCAGGATACATTGCTTCCGCCAGATCCCACCCGTTCCATTGAAGTTCATCCAGAGATTGTTGCAATTGCGAGCGACCTGCTCAATCATAAAGTGACCGTCGATTCCAAAGGACTGTGCCTTGGTGAGGACAGAATAGTCATCATTGATATGGCCCCAACGAGTTTGGACCATTCCGATCTTTGCCTCATCGAAGTATGGAACTGTCTTGATCAGGAAGTCTGGAGCTGGCATGAAATCCGCATCGAAGATGGCGACGAAGTTACCCTTCGCAACCTTCAGGCCTTCTTTGAGGGCTCCGGCTTTATGACCCGTGCGATCCGTTCTGTGTAGATGATGAATGTCAAAGCCCCGGGATTTGTACATCTCCACGAGCATGGCGGCCTTTTCTTTCGATTCGTCTGTTGAATCGTCCAGAACTTGAATCTCAAGGCGCGATTGAGGCCATACCATTTGCGTTGTAGCTTCGATCAGGCGGTCTACAACGTAGAATTCGTTGAATACGGGTAACTGAACTGTAACAATAGGAATCTGATCGTGGGGTGTTTTGTTGATATCGATGGCTTCTCTTACTGCATCTTCCGTAGAAACGCAGTATTTCTCGTTCTTCCGATAGAGATACACCATCACATAGGAGTGTATCCCGAAGAAAAAGAGTAGTGCTATATCGATTGAATAGAGCGCGATGATTGCAATTGCTATGAAATCCATGGGAAAATGACGCGTTCCTTGTGCTATTACCGCACGTTTTTTGGTTTCGGAGCATGATTTTTAAGAACCCTCTACGGTCAAATGTTTTATGTCGACTTTCCCTGGGGTTGCTCCGTTTTCTGAATTCCGGTTAACGGGTCAATTCTGGTCAATACTGTCCCACCATAGGTATGGTTCTGCCCCCCCGGGTAGGCCTCGGGGCCCTGAACGAAGATTACCGGTCGAAAATCCGCGGTTTCCGGGCCTAATTCCGCCAGAAATCGCCCCAGAATGGCCGGGATTGGCTCCCAGAAACTGTACGGAAGGTCAATGAAAACCACAGGAGTGGCTTCCGCTGCTATCAGATGTGCCATCCTGCGCATATCCTTGCGATGGCATCGTATGTCATAATTTTCTTCCTTCACGTGCGAAAGGAGCGCCGCGAAGCGTTCCGGTGCCAACTCGACTGCATGGACGGGCGCGAATCCCCGACTCAGCGCCTCGATGGCGATCTGGCCCGATCCGCTGCACATATCGTAGAACGGAATGCCTTCCGGATCCCCGACTTCGTTTTCAATTAACTGGAAGAGGGCTTCTTTGACGATTCCTGGTGTAAAGTGGCTCTGACCACGGATATCTGGCGGCATTGGGATGGGCCGCCCACGGAAGCGTCCCTTTTGCACTCGAAACGCCATGAGTCGCCTCAGCGACGGAACCGGTCGAGCCCGCGGCGGATGTAGCGAACGTGGCCGATGTAGAGGATTGCCATGATAATGCCAAAAACGCTGCTAACCAGGATCACCTTGTAAAGTTCGATTTCCGCAGTCCAGAAAAGGAGTCTGACCTGTACAGGCTCAGGATTCCCGAAGCTTATCAGCGCGAGGATTACCGCGCCAATGAGCATGAATGTAAGACGAAGCGGTAGCACGTATTACAACTGCGTCACGTTGACGCTGCCGCACATGGGGCAAACATGCATTCCAGTATCCATGTCCTCTTCCGCAGGTTCGTCCCACCGATAATCGCAATCTTCGCATACAAAACTGGCATGCTCTGAGTCCTCATCGTCCTCTGGATCTTCATCCCAGTCCATCTCTTCATCTAGATCTTCTTCGTCGCGGTCCCACATAATTGAATAAGTCGCTAAACCAGAATTGCAGTTTAGAATTGCGACCCAAATTTTTGCGAATCTCTAAAAAAGTTCCGGTAAGCTGCGGGGAATACCAAATATCAGGGTTTAATTGAAACACACGGCTTCAAACGGTGCTTTCTATCTTGCGGAGGGCGCGCAAACAGAACAACCAGAATTGCGCGGAATCTGAATTGTCCGCCATTCGCTTTCCAGCATACTGTACTGCTGCAGCCGTCCGAACGCTCCCGTTTGGCCGAGCAATATCTTCACCGCTTCGCCCGCCATTACCGATCCAATGACGCCGGCCACAGCACCGATGACACCGGCTGCCGCACAGTTGGGCACGGAACCCTCCGGCGGAGGAGCATGAAACAGACAGCGATAGCAGGCGGAATTTCCGGGTGAAATGCACAATACCTGCCCATCGAAGCGGAGAATGCCACCGGCAATCAAAGGCTTGTTGTAGCGTACCGCCGTATCGTTAGCAAGGAATTTGGTCTCAAAGTTATCCGAAGTCTCGAGGAGGAGATCCACACCTTCCATCAATTGTCCGGCCGTGTTCTCATCAAAACGGACTTGTCTGAAATCCGTTTCAACATCAGGATTCAGTTCTTTGATGCGCGCTTCGGCACGCAGAATCTTGCTCTGCCCAACATCGCTCGTTGCATAGAGAACTTGACGCTGCAGGTTCGTGAGGTCGAGCGAGTCGTTGTCAACGCACCGAATCCGCCCCACACCGGCGGCAGACAGATAAAGCAAAACAGGACTGCCAATACCACCGGCACCAATTACTAGAACGCTGGATTGACGCAGTCGCTCCTGCCCGGCGCGACGCACTTCAGGCAGCAGGATGTTTCGAGAATAACGAGTTATTTCATCGCGCGAAAGCAAGGCGCGGAATCAGATTACTTTGAAAGCAAATCTGCAACACGCGTGGCGAGATCTTTAAGTAGATCATCGTTTGTGTCTGCGGCGGCTTTGACAGTCTGAATTACCTCCGCTTTCTTATCGGAATCACGCAGGTTTGCAAGACCGGCTACACCGGCGTACTTAACTACATTGTTTGAGGAAGATGAAACGGACTTTGTGAGGGCTGTTGTAGACGGCCCTGCTTTGCCAATTGCGCCGAGCGCGGCAGATGCATTCCAGGCAACGTCCGGACCGGGATTGGAATCGAGGAGCTGCACCAGGGCTGGAATCGCCTTCTCTTCTTTTCTCATTCCAAGCTTGCGAGCCGCATCAATCTGAAGCGCCGAATCCCCGGAACTCAGATCAGCAATATACTGATCCGTGCTTTTCTCTCCCGCCGGTTGCGACGAGGCGCAAGCTGCCAATGCCATGAGGGTGAAAATGCCGAGAATTCGCTTCATCCCTTTAAAAAAAATGGAATCCTAATGCTGTCAACGGAAAAAAGGCAAATGCCTCCGATTCATGCGCTCATTGTCCACCTACCGCTGGCTTTCGCGCTATTCACTCCCCTCGTTTGCTTGCTTGGTCTCAGCACAAAACGATGGGTCTGGGTCATACTCTGGCTTTTCTGCTTTCTTGCCCTCGCATATGCGGCCATGGCCACAGGCAACGTCGATGCAGACATAGTTCGCCCACATTCCGGGGAGGCTGCAATCACAGCACACGAGGACGCCGCCACTTCACTCTTTAATTTGCTACTGGCCCTCTTCGCCCTGGCCTTTGCTTCCGCCGGCGAGGGAAAATGGCGCCACATGGGGCGAGTTGCCTGCCTCGTCGTCAGCTGCGCAATTCTAGGCCTGGCCGTCTATACAGCTCATCTCGGGGGAAAGCTCGTGTATGAACACAACGCGCCCGAAGCACACAGGAAGCGGTAAGCGCTCAGATTCTGACAGACCGGAGTCCTCGGACTGCTCTCAGACGTCTATCGACCGGACTGCTTTTTCGATCTTGCGCGCAATCATATCGTAGGTTCGCGTTGGCGACAGGCCTTTGGTCTCTTCCGCCAGGCTTCCGAACGGAATCGCTTTGCCAATCTCAACCGAAACCTTGCGTCCGCGAAGAATTGTTTTTCCCTTGGGCAGTGCCAGGTGCGTTCCGTGAATGTGAACGGGCAAAACATCTGCTTTTGTATGCGCCACAAGATATCCGAGTCCATGCTTGAAGGGTTGTATCTGCCCGTCCGCTGACCGAGTTCCCTCCGGGAAGATTAACAATGGTGCGCCGTCGTCGAGGTACTCCATTGCGTTCTTGAATGCAGCCGAATACCCGCTGCCCGCTTCGCGTTCGATTGGAATCGTTGTCATCAAGTGGGTAAAGAAAGTTGACTTCCAGAAATTGGTGTAGAAGTAGTCGCGCGCCGCGAGGATTCCCATGTCCTGACCAAACTTACCGAGTGCGAACTGAACCAGCCCGTAGTCGAGATGGCTTGCATGATTCGATACGACAATCACTCGCTTATGCGAAGGAACGTTTCGTTGACCGCGAATTGTAGTGCGAAGCACGTTCTTGTAGAACCACATCTGCACGCGATAGAGAAAGTTCCGGGTTGGATCCGCAGCCCAGCCAGGAATGTCAAGGCCCTCGCGCGGAAGTTTGAAATTCAATAGCCCAGGCGTCTTTGCCTTCTCCTCGAGAGTCTTTATTACGTGCGTCTCAAGTCGAGCAGGCGTGCGAAGCTCTTGCAGATCTGCGGCCGCAATCTTAAGACCCGTGATCAAGCGCAGGTGATTTGCAAAATCGCCGAGTTGCGATTCTTCCCAATCCTTGAAGTTGCCCCTGGCAAAGCGAGCAGCATGCTTCTTTACGAAAGACGGTTCTGGTTCCGCGTCGGATTTGGTCGCGCCCGGTGCTGGCGCACCGATCTGCGATTTTACAAGATCGCTCACACCCGACGCAGTCCCTTCAAACGATGATCTTGCTTTTCTAAGAGCAGCCGGAACAGCTTCGCGAAGCTTCTCCAGTCGGGCTTTGAAATCGCCCTCTGTTGTGAAAATTGCTTTAAAGGCTTCAAATGCACCGCCCTGCGACTCATCGACTGCGCCTGTTTTCAAGACCGCCTGGAAACGCTTTTCCAGTACGGGGAAGACATACTTCACGACACCGGGGATGTGGATCTCGGAAAAGTACTCGATGTAATCCAGGTCCTGCGGATTGAATCTGAAAATCGGCCGTTCGTTTGCCGGAAGATCGCGCCAGAGCTCAATTGCATTCTGGTTCTGAAAAACCGGAAATCCATGATTGATAAACGGCATGAATTCCTGGAACATGCGATTCTTGAGCATGCTCACATTGTACATTTTGGTAATGTTCTGATTCATCCGCGAAAGAAACTTCGCAGCCGGGCCCGTGGCCCGTTCTTCGTATGACTCAGCCCTGGCCTTTACTTTCTCAAGAACCTTAAGTGTCCGCGGGCTTGAGAATTTTTCAAATGTCTTGCGAGATACTGTGACAGCCTGGAGGTTCAGTCTGGCCCAGCGCTTAACGCCCGTATCTTCCGTCCTGACAAGGTCGCGTAACGTTGTTTGCGAAATATGCAAACAACGCGTAATTGTCATTGGTGTCCGGATTGGACCCGCCGCCAGCTGATAAACCGGTCTGTGTTCCTTGCGCAGCAGTGCGGCCAAGGCCAGGATAGTCCCAGCGGCAACAAAATCGACGGGAATAAGATCCAGAACTGCATCTTCACGCTCCTCTGGATTACTGGAAAGCGAGGGAATCATCTTGTGACCCCGATGCATCATGTAGATGATCGGTGCCGATCCCTGAATCCCTTCATTCCAACCCGAAAATGGGATGTTGACCGATGCCTCGACAATCGACGGACGCACGATAGTCGAGTCGACCTTACCTGCTCGGCTCTGTACCATCAGTTCCGCCAGACTCTTGGTGTATGTATACACATTGGGTCTATTCAAGCGCTCGGCGCGTTCCTTACCTGCGCGCGTCAGAGCTTCACGGAGTTCAAAGGTCTTGATATTTTTCGCAATCTTGTCGACCATGCGATCACCGCTGTCGCGGCCCATTTTCTTGAGCTCTTTGCGCGCACGCTCGCGAAACTCTGACATCCTCGCTTCGCCTTCATATTCAACGCGAAGTTCTTCAATCTTAGCCTTCGAGGCGGCGATCTCTTGTTCAACATCAATCTTGATTTCGTTTCCTCTGGCGGAAACAATCGTCCCGGAAACCGGAATCTCCGGGGCAAAATCTTTGTAAATTGTGCGGTCGGCCACATAGCAGGTTGATATGTGCACGTACTTCTTTCCACGCGTAGCTTCGGCAAAGTTTAGCGCCTGCATGGTTGCAAGCGTATTGGCATTCAAACTCAAGTCGAGCGGCGGATTGAACTCAACGTTTCCAGCCGTATTCAAGACAGCATCGACTCGCGCGGCGACTGCGGCGAACTTCTCTGGCGTCATCCCCAGATTGGGGCGGTTTGCATCACCATCGATTACTTCTGTAATTTCAAGTGTTCGCTTCCCAAGATCTTTATCTTCAGGACTGTTCGTGAAGACCGGCGAATTCAGTACTTCTTTTTCCAGACGATCCTGACCGGTTCTACCATGTGTTGGACGAATGAGTAGAATCAGGCGAACACCCGGAATGTGCTTTGCAAAATAGTAGAGCATCACGCGGCCCAGAAATCCCGTTCCGCCAATCACAAAGATTGTTTTCCCTTTCAACGTTTGCAGAACGGAAAACGGGGCACCGCTCAGATTTGCTGAGGCATCCTGCCCCGTTTGCGGTTCAGCCGCATGCGATACTTTCTTTTTAGCCATAGAATTTTCCCTCATGCAAAACTTACAACCGGCCAGCCGCGTTGCTCGGCGATCTTCTTGAGCTTGTTGTCAGGATTTACTGCGACAGGGTACCCAACAGCTTCCATCATCTCCAGGTCAAACTTTGAATCAGCAAAAACGTACGACTTTGAAAGATCAATATTCTCACGGGCCGCAAAATCCTTCATGAGTTTGAGCCGCTCCTTTCCCGGAAGCACGGGTGGAATCAAGGCGCCCGTTGCCACACCTGCCTTCATTTCCAGTGAGTTCGCAATGACATGATCTATGCCTATTTCCTTTGCAAACGGCTGCATTACAAAATCAAGGGAACCGGAGACAATGACCTGAGTGAGTTTCATCTTCTTTGCTTGCTTGATGCGATCGAGCGCATCCTTGTAAACGTTTGGCATGAGTCCGTCGCGGACCAGTTCGCGGCCGAGAATCCGAAGCCGCTCCTCTGGAATGCCCTTATAGTTTTTATAGAAAAGTTTACTGAAAAGTACATGACTCATTTGTTCCATGAGCAGATACAGAGGAGAGAACAACATCATCAGTAGTAACTTGCGCGCCTTATCGGAAATCTTTGGCAAACGCAGGGCGTAATAGACGTAAACGTGAAGGATATTTGTGTGAACGAGCGTTCCATCCACATCATAAAAAACTGCAGCCTTTTCTGTACTCATGCCATCTTTCCTTTTTTCCACCCAGTCACCCGAATTCGATTCCCGTCCATGGTAAGATCAACCCTGGTCAATCCGGTGTAAGCCGGACCAAGGACAGCATCGCCAGTTTCAAGATCGTAACGCGCCCCGTGCACACGACAGACAACAAACCCGCTGGAATCAAGGAACCGTCTGTCGTCATAGTCCAGCGGTATGCGCACGTGCATGCACCGATTGAAGTAGCCAACGATGCGTCCAGAAGCCAATCGATAGAAAAATGCCTGATCGCTCTTATCACCCGACGGAGGTTCAGGCAAATCTATTACAAAGGCTTTCCCATCTTCCGGCTCGATCCAGTCAAACTCAATGGGCGTCTCGTACCGGTGTTCATCGCGCATAACGTCTGCGAAACCGAAGCAGATTCTCCGCTTCAAGTACCACTAATCCGCAAATGGGGCTGGAGTTAAATTAAAAAAGAAACGGCCAACAAACAGGCCGTTAGCAACTGACGCTCTGATGAGAAGTCTCGAGTTGATTTCAGGCTCGGGTTTTGTCGGTACAAAAAAAAGCCGGCATGTGCCGGCTTTTTTCGAAGCGAACCTGTCCGCGATTAGCGGCGATTGTAATCCTTCTTGGCGTCGCCATGCGATTCACCACTTCCACCCTGCCATACAGTGTAGTACGGAGTCCAGCGTGAGTAGTTCTTGTAGCAAGTTGACAGCCACAGAAACCCGCAACGATACGATTCGCGCATTGCCGCACTTCCCCGGGTACAGGAAACGCCAACGTCCGTTACGCTGTTGACGCTGCAAAGACTGTGATTAGCCAGAACACCATCATCTTTTCCAGGGAGGAAAGGACTCGTGAGGTTCCAGTAGTCAGAACCTTCGCCAGAAGTCGTGTAGTATGTGCGGCCACCTGCATTGTTGTGATTGAATCCGTTTCTAGCACCGCGCGTGCTCACGGATTGATCGAGGTTACCGCCTAACGTCTTAATACCAAGCCAGGCAAGGTAGGTTGTGGAAATGTCGGCCAGTTCAGAACCGCCCGCCGCCGATGCAAGGAGCTGAATCCGGGAAACACTGACACCCGATGGGTTGTTGAGTCCAAAATACGCCGCAGCAACGAGACCGCCAGTTGAATGCGTGTAGATCTCGCAAGAGTTGCCGGAAGTGCAGAAAACGCGCAGTGCGTCGTTCAGTTGTTTCTGAGCGCCGCATGAATTCCAGCTGTATGCACCACCGTTTTGTGTGCCGTCAAAGCCAACGTAACGAACGTTTGCGAGACCGGTAACAGTTCCACCCCAGTAACCGTTGTGGTCCGATGTGGCGCTTGCAGTGCTTGAGATGGTCTGGCAGTGATTCTTGTCGGATCTGCCGTGAACGAACAGTCTGTAGGTTGCAGCTTCCACGCTGCAAGCCAGGAGCAAGGCTCCCAAAATAGCTATTTTCTTCATTTTAGATATCCCCCTATCTAACTGGCGCATAATGACGACCAGTTTCATAGGGGGCAAGCGTTTTTCGAGGGTGCGAGAAAGGCTTGAGGTCCCTCAAAACAGGGACCCCGACGGGCTTATTCTTGCTCTATCTGTTTCTTGAGGAACTCGATTCTTTGCTGCTTCTCTTCGGAATTCCATTCCTCTTTAGAGAATTCGTCGCTTGTATAGCTGCGAGTAATGTGGTTTGCCCCGGGGGTTATGTATTCCCAGAGCGGTTCGGTATGATTTCCAGAAATTTCACGGTTCTCTTCCATTGCCTTTTTGACCATGGAGGGAGTAACCGGTGAGTTGTTCCGGCGCCCGCGAATCTCACGGACCACATAAGGCCCATCGACGCCTGAGTCGCGAATCACTTTGCCCCAGAACTCAAACTCAATCGTGCGCGCCCCAACATCAAAATCCCCCTCTACGCTGGAACTCGATACAAAATCCTTTGATCCGCCCTGGCTCTGAAGGTTTGCATCAAAGGAATAATAGCCTTTCTTGTGAATGGTAACGGGAACCGTCACAACGAGATGTCCGTTGCGGATAGAATCCTGAACCCCATCGCGAAACTCTGCGACGATCTGCGGCGTACTGAACCAGCTGGTCCGCTGATTGTGCTTGAGTCCGTTTACTTCGAAATCGACCTCAAGAAACATATCGCCCCAATCCTGTTGCGTGGGTCGAATCAAGAAGGTGTAGATGTTATCATTTGCCTTCTCATCACCGTCAGTTCCCTTGTCGCCGTATCCAACCGGCGGCAACGTAGGATAGTCCTTCCGGTGTAGATTTCTGTATACCTTTGGGACAATTCCATTCAGTGCAATATTCACACCCTCTTTGTTA
>JAEUSB010000001.1 GCA_016788865.1 Leptospirales bacterium | reverse complement strand
CACTGCTGCACCACCGCTGCTATGGGCAGTAAATCGAACTTCTGCACCAGAGACTGGCTTGTTTCCCTCAAGCAATCTTACCTGTAACGGGCCGAATACAGCCCTCCCAACGTGGCCGCCGGAGCTCGGCGAATCTCCCTTGAGCGCTGCCCTCTGTCCGTTCCCGGATATAATTTCAAGCGTTCGAGACTGGGCTGTCAGGCTGCCGAATCCTATCAGGATTAAGGCTGTTCCCACCAGCAGCGGTGAGCAGGAACGCTTTACAAACGATGGCGTTAGTTGGAGATTCATCTGAACGATTGGACTCGAAATCCGGGATTGCAGTCAAAAGAAAATTCTTGGAAACCAGGATTTATTGGAAGGCGAGAGAGACCGCATGCGCCCAACAATAGCACGCCCGCAAGGTCTGATTCAACACATCCCGCTTGAGCGGACAATGCCAGGTGGTAACTACTTCCTGAGGCCTGCCAATCCCCTGGTTTCTGTATCCGCCGCTACGAGTAGCCCGCGCAGATCTTCGGGAATAGGCAGCGATGCAAGGATTGGCACATTCACACCCCCAGTATTGCCAACCGGGATTCGATTCACGAGCGAGCCGAACCATCCGACAGACAGGCGCAGGATTTGTCCCAGGATTTCGTGCGCGTCAGTTCTACGCAAAGCAAAGACAAGCATTCGAAAGTGAATTCCCGTATGCGAAACTGGATGGTATTGACCAATCACATGTGCCCGCTCGAGAAATCTCCATGCGTCTGAGAAATTGTTCTCTTTCATGGCGACACGATATTGCTCTAATTCATGGAAGTAAGCGTTCCGGAATTGTTCTGGCATTCGAAAGTTCATTGATACCTCTGAGCCAGAGTATAGCACACTTTGTTCAAGGAGTCTTGAACAAAAGGGCTATCAAGTAAAGATCTGAATGCGAAACAGATCGTTCTTTCTGAGTTCAGAGGGCGCCATTCCAAACGATCTGCGAAAAATTCGACTGAAGTGCGCCTGGTCAGAGAATCCGCCCTCAAGGGCCGCGGAAATCAGGTCAGGTCGCTCAGCCAGAAACAGGATTGCTTTTCTGGTCTTGATCCACAGTCGATATCCAGAATATGCAATCCCCGTTTGCTCCCGGAACAAATGGCGAAACCTGCCCGCGGACAGGCCCGATCGTTTTGCTACATCCGTAAGGGATATCTGATCATCGCTTGACGAGACGTATTCGATGCTGCTTCTGATTCGCTCATCGATGGTGGCCTGTGATACGGATAGCATGAAAGGATCAAGCATCTGAAGCACCTTCCATCTTGTTTCCCGATTTGGTTGGACCAGGGCCTCGTTGATGCGTCCAAACTCTTCCATGCCAGGATAGTCGCTTACGTCAATAGCCGGCTCTCCAGTGGGCAGAATGAGATCCTGGAAGATTCGCGCACCAATCGTCAGCGGATCCATCAAGATGATTGTGAACGGAAACTCTGTTCTCTCTGTTTCATGGCTTATGCCTGATGGAATATATGCAACGCGATACTCTTTCCAGACACCATTTCGTCCGCGCAAGCGAAGAGGCTTTTCCGAAGCCAGGCAGATCTGCGCGAAGAAATGGCTATGTCGTGATGTAGCGAATGACGGCCCCCTGTATGCTGCGATATCATTCCAGATGGAGAAGATCTGCATCGCGTAGTTAGCCTTGCTCACATTCTACCTATGCCATTTATGTGATTTGTGTGCGAGATTTAACCTTGTGTCATGTGCTCGCAGAGGCACGATGCCCCAGGTCATTGCTTTCATCAAATGAAATCAGTCCTGGGAACAACAAAATTGAAATCCAGAATGCTTATGCTTGCATCATCTCTGCTTCTCATCTCGGGGGTTGCGTCCATATACTATGCATCGGGCAATATACTGGCCGCGATGAATGACAGGCGACACGCTATCACCATCGATGCGGATCGTCCAGACCCCACGAACAACGGGGCCGACATCTTTGCGAAAGGCATACTCTCAGGGCAGGGAGAAAAGATCGCAGATCCGGTCTTTCCCTTTGAATTGGAGGCACTCATCCTCTCGCGCACCGTCGAGGTCTACTATGTGCGAAACCAAACCCGGTATCAACGCACGGGTGGAGAGACAATCCGCGCTCGAAATACATTCATCCGAAATCAGGGAAGACTATTCATCCGGACCGGACCTATCAGCCAGTTTGGTGCGGATTCGGCCGATGATGCGGAACCACCTGCTTTTGTTACGCGTACACTTGATCTTATTCCCGATGTAGCGGTCTATGCAACGCGTATTACGCTTGGAAAATTTGTAATAGAACCAGAAGCGATCAGGCCCGGAGTTTTTGGTAAGCAAAGCTATCCAGCGTTTAGCAATGCCGAGCTTCGCGCATTTTTGGAATCGTCCGAAGGTGCGGGATTGCAAGGGCTCATGAGGAAACTGGAACTAAAGGGCGCGATTGTAGATCCTGACGAATCCTCGGCTATCATTCTCTATAAGGACGGCCCGACCATTCGTCAGGATGGCGACGTTCGGGTCTCCTTTGAAGCACTGATTCCTCAGCCGGTGGGTGTAATGGCCATCCAGAAGAGCGGTACAGAACTGACAAGATCCCACGACCCGGAAACAGAGGGCGTTGCTTTGAACCTGCTGGACTTGCAATTCGACGAGTATGCGAGTTTTGAAGATTACCTGAAAGATCCGCTTTATTCGCACGTGAACTATGAAGACCTGTATCTCTTTGGTGGTGGGGGAGTGCTCCTTTTCTTGATGGGAGCCGTGGGATTGCTATTTTCGTTTTCTGGGAAGCGCTTTCTCCCCTGACAGAAGAACATTTTTCTCTTCTCTTTAAAGATTGGACCCTGATAAGAGGTATCTATGGGAATTGGTCACGTCGCAGTTGGGATCGCCTTTAAGAAACTCGATAGTAAGACAAATGCCGCCTGGTTCGTTGCCGCGGCACTGTTCGCGGATCTGCTCCTCTGGGTGTTGATCATGGTTGGCACGGAGCAAGTCATTGTACCAGAGGACTTCGTAACCAATCGCTACATGCGGTTTGTTTTTCCGATCTCTCACGGCGTACTGGCAAGTTTTGGTTGGGCCATCATAATTGGACTGATTGGTTTTGGGTTTTTCAGAAATGTCAGGAGCGCAGCGCTGATTGGGCTCGCCTCCTTAACGCATCTCTTCCTGGACTGGTTGGTTCATGTAGCGCCATTTCAGGTGATTGGAAGTGTAACGGTGGAAGGTCTGGGGCTCTGGAAGAACATCCATCTTTTGCTGGTAGTTGAATGCCTGTTAACGGTCGTTTGTCTCTTTCTGTATCTAAAAAGCACGTCCGCTGCAAGTAAACTCGGGCGATATGGGATGATTGGCTTCATCCTCGTGCTGATGTTGGTAATGTTTAGTGGACAATTGTTTGCGCCCATGCCAGAGACCGCCACGCAAATTGCTTCCAGCTCGATGATTACCCTGATTGCGATTGTGCTAGTTGTTTTGTGGCTTGATCGGAAGCGGAGCAGCAGGCCTTTATCTTGAATCCGACTTCAATAAGTAGTTTTGAGTCCTTTCAATCTTTGCCAGGATTGGGATGCGGGTAGCAATCAGTTACCCGGGAAGCGTCATTTGCGCCCCTTTTCTGGTTTTGTTCGCATTTTGTAGCACAAAAGGCGGAGAGCTTCAGCATCCACGGCTGGATGCCTTTTTCAAAAAGTATCCTGCCACCGTTTCCGTTCACTCTATGCAAGTTCCCCTGACATTCAACGGCAATCCGCAAGTCGCGCACTTTCGCACAAGGCTTTTGGCGGCACAAAACGCAGAAGTGAACTTTGCGGGTCACTTCATTGTGATCGAATGGGGTTGCGGAAGCAATTGTCAGTCTGGAGCTGTTGTCAATGCGCTTGATAGTAATATAGTAATCTTGCCAACTGCAGTGCTGGGTCGGGCATTTGTACGGGAGAGCGTTTTGCTCGTCAACAATCCACCTTCGGATTCTCCGGAGAATGACAGGTCTCGGCCAGAATGGGCAGCGCCGGAATATTTTATTTGGGAGCATGGGGAGTTTCGGCCAATCGCGGTCTCGCCTGCGAAATGAGCTGCCTGTTTCCTATGATGCACGGATAAAGTATGCCAGCGCGTTTTGAATTCGCAACCAATGTTGCTCGCTATTTCTTGCGAGTGCTAAGAGAAGAGTTGGAAAAGCCTGCGGAAGTCATTGAGGCAATGACAAAAGAGGGCGTGACCTACGGTGTAACAGTGAACCAGGTTTTAGCTGAATTGCTGCAAGCATTCCCGGAAATCGAAAAATCGTCGGAGGCACCTTACAATCTGTATCGGAAATGGGTTGCGCGCGCCGATCTCCCTTCTTTTCGCAAGACCTCGTTTCGATTGTACAACCGAGCGTTTCTGGCTCGCATTATCGACATCAAGGAAGGGACAGAAGAATCTGCAAATGAGGTGAAGAACAGAATCAAGACGCTTCTATCGACAGGGACATTTTATGGTCAGGATTTCACATTCGCGCTTTTCTTTCGCGCGGAATCGTCCATGCGTGAATTGCTTCGCTCCATTGCGGACGAATGCAGCGCATCGGTGCGAAATGAATGCCACGCGATTCTGAATCAGAGCAGCGAGACCTGGGCAGAAATTGGTTTTGATCATTTTGATGGTGTCATCAAAGGGGCACTGAGTGAATCCGAGCGGCTACTTTTGAATATCTTGCCTGCTCCGGTCGCAGCAGAGTTGAAGGCAAGCGGAAGTGCCGCGCCCGTTTCGTATGCAAGTGCAACCGTGGTGTTTACTGATTTTGAAGGCTTTACAAAGATCGCGGAGCGAATGCAGCCTACTGAATTGATTGCTGAACTCGATATGTGCTTCTCCTATTTTGATCAGGTAATTCTAAAGAACGGGCTTGAGAAAATCAAAACAATTGGCGATGCGTATATGTTTGCAGGAGGCCTGCCTGCTCAGAATAGAACTCATCCTGTTGACGCTGTCCTTGCTGCAATGGAAATTCAAGCCTTCATGAATCAAACTCGAGAACTCAAACAATCACTCGGTTTTGACTACTGGCAATTGCGGCTTGGAATTCACACGGGTCCACTCGTTGCAGGCGTGATTGGACAAAACAAGTTCAGTTATGACATCTGGGGTGATACCGTGAATACTGCGAGTCGCATGGAGTCCGCAGGAGAGACCGGTAAGATCAACATATCTGAAACAACGTACCTTGCGGTTCGAGAATTCTTCGAAACGGAGGCCCGAGGGAAGCTTCAGGCAAAGAACAAGGGACCAGTGGAAATGTACTTTGTATCCCGGATCAGGCCGGAATTATCGAGAGACGAAAAAGGGCGGGTGCCGAATGAATCGTTTCAGCGGCTTCGGCAACAGCTTGCTGAGACGTAAATCTAACCGGCGGAAAAGTATGAATCCTTTAAAGATGTTTTTGCCCGCGGTGATTTGTCTATTTGTGGCAGGATGCTCGTCGATTGACACGTACTGGTATTCCGCGCCAGATGCAAGGCAGAGCAGTGAACACCCGCGCCGCCTTCCACCAGTCTGGGCGAGAGTAGAGCTCCGCGGGTTTACATTCAGCGCTTTTTCCATGTCCGACCTGGTAAGAACGGCGCATGGTCCAATCTTTCCCATTTTCAGCGATCCGGCTTCCAAACTCAATGACGAATATCTGGTGCTTGAGTGGGTTCTCTTTCCGGAATACAACGAAGGTGCGACCCGTATGCGGGGCAAAATTCACTCATCCAGCTTCAATTTGAAGCTGGATAATGGACAGACGATGCGCCCATCGGCGGTGTCCATCGGTGACGATGGGCCGGAAACAACTCATGCCGGGGCACTTCCCGAATGGATTGGCTTTGAAAAGACATCGTTTATGCGCATCCGCTACCCGGAAGTCTTATACGCTCGAGTTAAGACCTTTTCCTTTCGGCCCAGAATCGAACACAATGGACAAGAGCTTGATTTGCCCGTCTTCGAATTCAAACCGGCGCTCGATACTCGTTGGTTCCTGGGTGTTCCCTGGACTCCGTTCGTTATCCCCGCACCGCGATAGGCAATAGAGGAAGAGGCGGGTCAGCCGTCCCGGCTAGTACAGGAGTACGCGGTGATTTCCCGTGTCTGCGACAAACGGCCCCCCGCCGTAGGTACCCGTGGGGTTTGAAAGGCTTTGACCGGAAATTCCATCCGCGTTTGCCGTGAAGCTAGCGAAATCCGGTTGGCCAAAAACGACGCTGGCCGTCGTGGAACTGCCCGTGAAGTAGAGCATTCGGTTGGTTCCTACTTCAACGATGTAAACACCATTTGAATCCACTGAGACGCCCACAGGAAAATGCAAACTGGACGCAGATACCCCTCCGTTGCTTGCAGTGGCTGTTGTAAAGCTACCAGACTGACCGTATACACGGCTGGCCGTAGTCGATGTACCAGGGTAGAAAAGGACTCGGTTGTTGTCGCGGTCTGCAATGTAAACCCCGGACGAATCGAGAGCGACGCGATACGGCGCCTGCATGCTGTCGGCGGAAATCCCACCGTTATTCGACGTTGCTGTAGCAAAGCTACCGAGCTGGCCATACACGCGAGTAGCCGTAGTCGATGTCCCGGGGTAGAACAGAACCCGGCTATTGCCACGGTCAGCAATGTAAACTCCTGTGGAATCCACAGCAACGCCGTAAGGTAAGCTCAAGCTGTTGGCTGAAATTCCTCCATTGTTCGGAGTGCTCGTTGTAAAGCTGCCGAGTTGTCCGTAAACCCTGGTTGCTGTTGTCGAAGTGCCGGGATAAAAGAGCACGCGGTGATTATTAATATCGCAAATGTACACACCGGTCGAGTCGAATGCTACCGCCAGAGGATTGCCCAGGCTATCTGCCGTGACACCTCCATTGTTCGCAGTGCCCGTTGTCATGCTGCCCAGCTGACCGTATACTCGGCTTGCAACCGTTGAAGTTCCCACGTATCGCAATACTCTATGGTTGGAACGATCCACAATAAATGTCTGCGCTGAGTCAGACGCCACATCCCAGGGTGCATTCAGACTCTCCGCCGATATCCCGCCCTGGTTGCTGTTGGCCGTTGTGAGGCTGCCGAATTGGCCATAAACCCGGCGGGGGATACGCAACGTGCAGCTGGTGTAGAAGCAAAATGCAAGAAGGCTCTGGCCGAGCTGTTCATTGCCTGGCAGGGAACGTCCGCATTGCATCCCGAATGCGATGGTAAGCGCAAGAGTTACGTGTGATACCGCTCGAGTCATGTTGGAGATGGCTTAGCATCGACGGTTCATCGATCCGTTCAAGGAAAATTTTCCTGTAAAGTATCCTCGTACGGCCCTTGCGAATCAGACTCGGGAACTCATTCAGCAACGAGGATCAGCAGGAGTCATCGAGAGACGAAGAGGGGTGGGTGCCAGATGAATCGTTTCACGACCAGTGAAACTGCGAGAACGTAATCCGTTCACTCAACGCTCGGTTTGAAGGAAGCAATATTTCCGATTGAGCCATTCTAGTTCACACCCATAGCGATAATGTTGATAGGGTCCGCGGCACCCCGGACTTTTAGACGCATTCGCCTTTCAATACGGACTGATTCCAGGGATTCGCAGGCCTCGTCGAAGCTGTCTGCAGTGATGATGATCGGGTGACCGATTTCCTTTGTTGCAGATTCAAGGCGACTTGCAATGTTCACAGTTTGACCAATTACGGTCATCTCCATCCGATTCTGCGCACCTATGTTGCCCCTAATGACGTTGCCGCATGCGATGCCGACGCCCACAGCAAGTGGAGGCATGTTGAAAGCCGAGATCTCGGCGTTGGTCTCGCGAATCGAAGTCAAAATCTGAGCGGCCGCAGCCAGGGCGCAGTATCGGTGCATGCCGGCGCACAATGACGCGTCAAAAACTGCCATCACTGCGTCACCAATGAACTTATCAACAAATCCATTGTTCTGGCTTACCACATCGACCACGCGGGAGAAATGTGCGTTCAGGAGTTTAACAATCGATGCGGCCGGATGTATCTCGGACATCTTCGTGAAAGAGCGAATGTCAGAGAAGAGGATTACGGCCTCTATTGTTTCGCCGTCAGTTTTGATCTTGCCATCAAGAATCATATCGCGGACCAGCGGAGAGACGTAATGACCGAATAGCTTCTTGATGAGTCGCTTCTCTTTCATCTCGGATGCCATTTGGTTCATTGCCTGCTCCAGGCGCCCAATCTGATCATCGCTGTGGACGAGCAACCTGGTGTCGAAGTTGTCATTCGCCATTTGCCCCGCCGCGTGCTCCATAGAATTCAAAGGACGGACAAAAGTTATCGCATTTAGCGCAAGCAGAAGGAGACCGAAGAACCAGAATGATCCAATGATGCATACACTAACCACGAACAGGCGCCTGAGCGTATCCGGATCGCTTTGCGCGAAATCAATCGATATGTACATCAAAGCCGCTACTGAAACCCCGGGCAGGAATCCGATCACAAAAAACAAATCAAAAAAGCGGACGAACAGCGACGGACGTGAAAGGCGAAACGATACATGGATTTTTCCATCCGGGAACCAATAAGGCATCAGAAAAAAGCGATTGATGGTCTCGGCGGAGTAGAAGATAACTATTGCTCCTAGAGTGGATTGGACCAGCACAATGAACGCGACTATTAACACAGATTGCTGGGTTGGCAGGCTCGGGGCGAGCGCCAAAAAGCTGGCAAACCAGGCAATGTAAGTCACCAATACATAGAACGATGGTGTGTTATAGATCCGATCGCGTCCGCTTTGGACTGCGGCCGGCGATGGTGCTGATTCTTTCCCTAGAAGGTGGTTTGCTTTGAATGCAGGCCTCAGAAACACATAATTGCTGCACAGTCCGACAACATGAAGGACAATGCTAAAGATCACGAAGCCAGTTCCGGACTCTTCACTGCCGGGCTGTCGGAATAAATAATCTCGAATCAGCGACTGCCCGATATACCGGGCGGGCAGGGCAATCAACTCTGAAAGAAACCAGGGCAGCAGTAGCAGTAACAGGGGGCCGTGCTTTGTAATGATCCTGCTCAATTTGCGCCGCCTGAATCAGGATCAGAGGAGACGAGCGCGGAATTGGATGGCTGGATCGGCAACTGGCTGTTGGAATATTGGTTGAGCTTCTCCCTTATAGACGCCATGGCTGTGAACATGGGAATGAAATGTTTTCAGGGTCAACGAAAAATCTAGTCGATGGTCACCCAATTCAATGGCAACCGAGCGTGAGTCATAAGTGCGTATCAATCAACCAATCAACGCTCACGCTCAAGCACCGCCGTTATTTCGCCCAGCGTCTGATGATTGAATTTCACCTGAATCAATCCAAATTGCAACAGCCGAATTTCCGCATCGCCCGCGGCAATGCAGTCCAACCACAATTCAGCTGATCCGCCGTGCAGCTTCGCGAGCGGACTGAAGCCTGATCGAATGACTGGCGGAAAGGCTCAGCGCACCAGCCGCAAAAAAAATGCCCTAAATGCGTCGTTTAGCCGGAACAAGCAGGAATAGCCCGGCAGCAATAAAGAAGAAAATTGCCACCCCTGGACCAAAGATCAGCCCAATCAAGAATGCCATTCCGGGATCTGTTGAAACTGCTGACTCGGAAAATCCAATTGCTGCAAGCAGCCAGCCTGAAAGTGCCAGTCCCAGAGCTCGCGCTACCTTGGTTGCCATTTTCCAGAAACCAAAGTAAACTCCTTCTCTCGGTTCGCCGGATTTCGTGCTATCGTCTTCCGCAATGTCTGCTACGAGCGATTCAAACAATATGATTGAAGCTACAAAAAATCCACCCAGGATTGCCGCCGCAATTGGTCCGGCAAGCTGACCCGGTGGAAATAGTGGGTAACCAAGAGCGGTTAACGTTGCCAGTCCCGTGATACCCAGGAATGCGGGCATCTTTTTCCCGTATCGACGCGAGATAAGGACCCAGGCGATGATCGACAGACTTACCACCAGGACGAAAAGACCCAGAATAATGACGGTGATCTCGGCGACGGACAGCTGAAGCCTGTAACGATAATAGTACAAAGCAAGGGAGGAATTCAATGTGCGACCGATTGACGCAAAAAAGAATGCCAGTAGCAGCGGCAAATAGGCGCGATTTCTGAGCGCTGAGAAAAAACCGCCGAGCAGGGGCCCTGGAGGTTGCGTGATTGCTGCACCGGGAACGTCCAACCCCCTGGTGCTTCGCACTGTAACGAATGCTGTGACAATTACAGCTGCAGCTACAACCAGACTGCCAGTCGAATGATTTAAGGACTCGCTTCCGGCGGAGAGGATCCCAACTATGAGCCCCAGGCAATTGAACAAGAGTCTAAAGCCAAAGAGTGTCGTACGCTGCGCCGGATCTGGAACCAGTTCCCCTGCGAATGCAGAATGAGGCACGGAGAGCACGGTTAGTCCCAGGCTCACAAAGAGATAGAGAGCAAACAGGTAGGCGAATAGTCCCCAGGACGTGGCTGCCGGCGGGAAGAACAATGCAACGAATCCCGGTGCTAACAACAAAGCGCCCAGCGCGATAAATGCACGCCGGCGTCCCATTGCGAAGCGAGATCGATCTGAAATGCGTCCAACCAGGGGATCAAGAAGCGCGTCAATTCCAACTGCAAGTGCCAGAGCCAGACCCGCAAGGAATGGGCTGAGTCCGAGGCCGATGTAGAAATTCAAAAGATAGAGCTGAAGGACCACCTCCGCAGCAGCAATGCCCGTTTCAGCTGCGCCATACCCGGCGCCAAGTCGCCACTTCACGAACTTAACTTTCTAGATTCAAGATTGCGATTCATTGGCCTTGCCATCACTATCTGCATATCGTTGATATAGCGTGTCTGGAATCCAACTTCGCAGAAAGAGAAATAATAATTCCATATGCGGAAGAATCGATCATCCATCCCGAGCGCACGAATCTGTCCTTCTCTGGCGAAGAGATTGTTTCTCCATCGCCGGAGCGTTTCAGCATAATGCGGTCCCAGGCTTTCAACATCCCAGACGATAAGGTCTCCTGTTCGATGCAGGGACTTCATTGTTTCATGCAATGAAAGCAGACACGATCCAGGAAAAACATACTTCTGCGTCCAGTCAGTGCTTCGCAAATAGCGGGGATAATACGGATCCGGGAAGAAGATGGCCTGCATTACAAAGATGCCGTCATGCTTTAAAAGCGCATTGACTTTTGAAAAGTACGCGTCCATATATTGAAAGCCCAGTGCCTCAACCATTTCAATCGAAACGATTCTGTCGTACTGCCCCTTGAGGTCTCTATAGTCTATCAAACGGACCTTGATGCGATCTCCCAGCTGGCGCTTCTCAACCATTGCTCTTGTGAACTCGAACTGCTGTTTTGAAATTGTTACTGCCTCAACGCTTACCCCGTATTGTTCCGCCGCGTAAGCAGCAAAGCCGCCCCAGCCGCAACCGATTTCGAGAACATTCATTCCAGGACGAAGCGCGAGCTTCTTGCAAATCATCTCGAATTTATGAACCTGTGCCTGGCTCAATGTTGCGCTCGGAGTGAACACAGCGCTTGAGTAGGCCATGGTTTCATCGAGAATCAAGCGAAAGAACTCATTTGATAGGTCATAGTGTTCCGCGATATTCCGAACGCTGTTCTTGCGTGTGTTTTTCCGCATAGCATGGCGTATGCGATTCACAAAACCAAGAAGGTTAGCTACCAGCGGGCTGCTTCGATTCGCGGAGAATGTTGGCGTGCTCGACGCATTCGCCTGAAACCAGGAAAGTACGCCGGTAAGGTCATCCGTAGTCCAGAGCCCGTCGACAAAAGCCTCTCCAAACCCCACCTCACCGTATCGAAGTGCTTTCCAGAAGAATCGATCACTTTTTACGATCATAACCGGTCCGCTTTCCCCGCTTTGACCAAGAATCTTTTCTTCATCGCTTCCCTCGAACCTGAGTCTCAATGAACCCTGTTTGGCTTTCGCAAGGTATTTATAGAAGAGTGTTTCCGCCAGCGTGCGCGGACGGCGATCGATGGTTTGTAGGACGGTCTTCTTTGTGAGAGTGTTAGTGTTCAATGTTGACTCCTTCTTTGAGTGCACGAATTCTATTGTCTGTTTCAATCTTGCCGAAGTGCGGTACGCGCCGCAGGAACAGTTTTAAAGCCTGGTAATGAATGAGCACGATAATTCGCAAGGTGACCAAGGGGTACTTGAATAGATACTGGACCAGGCGTTTTCGGGAAATCGGAACCTGCTTTCCATTGATGACAGCATGCAATTCGGTTTGGTCTTCGCGAACTGTGTCGATTTTGATGCGCATTGTTTGTTCCAATGGGCCAACTGTGAAATGAAAGTTTGAATCAAAGGCAATAAAAGGCGAAACGTAAAAATGCTTCTTTTCAATGTGCGTAGTATCCGGCGCATCAAGCTTAATCAGAAAATCCTTCTGCTCCAGGTAGGTGTTGTTTACCTCTGCTAGAACGGCGCGCAAGTGATCGCCCAGATACAAATAGTAGAAACTCACGGGATTAAAGACATAACCAAAGACGCGCAGATTGGTCAATAATACAATGCGCGAGGGGGTAAACCCCGCATGCCGCTTCGCATATTCATTCAGCCGTTTGCGCAGATTGCTTTTCTGGGATGGTCCGGCTGTTGCGTCGTTCATCCCGGGATTCCGCAGGAATTTCAAATGATCGCTATCGTAGAGCGAGTAGAGAGCCGGACGATTCAGGCCAATTACACCCCGGGAATCAAGTTCTTCCAGTTCATCGAGATCGAGCGCGAACATGAATATTCCATACGAGAATGAATTCTTGACAGGCGATCGCCTGACGTGCGTTACTCGACACTCATACAGCGATGAGTTGTTTTGATGTATTGACATCAAGAATCCTCCCCGCTGCTTGAGTCGCCGACCAGAGACCGTCTTCGTGAAACCCATAGCGAAAATAGCTGCCAGAAAAAAAGACCGGCCCATTTTGATTCAAACGATCAAGGTGCTTTTGAGCCTGGACTGCTCTGGAATCAAAGACTGGATGATCGTACTGAATTTCTGCAAGGATCTTTGAATCCGCCACCTGTCTAAATTCATTGATGGAAACGAGGTATCTTCTCCTTGTTCCTAAGTTCTGCAGACGGTTCATATCATAAACGGTTGTATGCTCTTCTTGCTTTGAATCAACGACGAAATTCCACGAGGCGCGGCAGCGTTTGATTGGCGGTAGCATTGACTCGTCCCAATGAAGAAGCGCCGTGTTGGGCTGATACTGAAAGGATCCCAGGAGTTCCTTTTCGAGGTCCGTTGGCGTCTCAAGTACGCGCAGTGCCTGGTCAGCGTGCGTTGCAATCAGAACGGCATCAAAGGTTTCCGTACCCCGGTCAGTGATCACACTGGCCTGGTCAAGACCCCTGACTACAGAGCGGACCGGGCTACTCAGACGGACAATGGGGCTAACAGATTTCAAGAATGCCTCAATGTATTTGCTCGATCCACCGCAAACACTTCGCCATCGGTGATTGGTGTACATTCCAAGAAAACCATGGTTGTGGAAGAACCGAATGAAGGAATTTGCCGGAAAGTCCAGCATGCGATTGGCCGGCGTCGACCAGACGGCTGCACCCATGGGAAGAATGTAGGTCCGGATGAACATTTCACCAAAGCCCTCTTGTTTCAGGAAATCGCCCAGGCTGCAGTCGGCTGCTCCGCTTTCCAGTCGCTGTATTGCCGTGCGATTGAATCGGGCTGCATCGCCAAGCATGGACCAGAAGGCAGGTCGAACCAGGTTACGTCTCTGGCCGAATAACGTCCCCGGGTTGATGCCCGCCCACTGGACATTGTTCGATTGATTGTGAACGGCAAATGACATGTCGCTCCAATGGGTTTCGACCTTGAGCTCGTCGAAGAACCTGGTGAGGAGGGGATAGGTTACCGTATTATAAACAATAAAGCCGGTATCAACGGAGACGGGGCCATCAGGGTCATTGATCGTGTGGGTATGCGTATGCCCACCGAGCCGATGTGCCTGCTCAAAGATTGTAATTTCGAAATCGTTGCGTAGCGCATAGGCAGCGCCAATTGCTGAGATTCCACTTCCGACAATTCCAAGACGTTTCATTTTTTACCTGGGCCTCCAAATTGAACTATTAAACCGGGGAAACTGGTTTCGAGTCGCGACTTCAAGTTCTGCAGCGCACTCGCTTTTCTTGGCATTACTACGGAAACGTGAACAGAACTGTAACTACCCACGCGCAATTCCTGGAAAAGCGCCTCGACTGGAAGCATTCCGCAGAATCTGGCTTTTATGTTTTGCTTCAAAAGAAGACCATAGTGCAAAAGGGCGCCAAGGACGTGATCGTCTCCCGGGAAAGAAACAACCAGGCAAGTGGGCTTCCCTTGTTTCTCAAGGTTTCGAATCTTCTCGCGAAAGAAACCCTTGAACCAGAATGAGAAGGCATGTTCATCTGCAACAGAGATCAGGCCCTGTTCCCATAGCTTCCCTACGGTAACAATTGTATCTCCCAGACGATCTATCCAGGTCTCAAAACGCTCTTTCTTGCGTTGTGAGAGCAAGATTTCGAGCGACTCGAAATTCCCGGCTTTGAGTGCTCGAATCAGCTCCTCGTCTGAATGCAAAGGAGCTTCTTCGAGCGCAGATTCTCCGCCGGGAGCGAGCAGCGACGAAATGGTGTGGCCTGCTTTCAAGCCTTCGGCAATGCGCCGGAGCTTGAAGAAATCTTCGTTTGAGTAGTACCAGTATCCATTGGGCGCGAGACGGGGCGATAGCAGACCGTAGCGCTCCTGCCATTTGCGAATTCGTGCAGCTGACAAACCGGTCATGGCAGATAAGTCCTTAATCAGATATTCCATTCCCGCTGCTTGAGGTCACTTCTCGAAAATGATACGGGCCCGATAGTTGCGTCCGTTTTCATCGTTGATATTCGAAACTCCCTGGAAACTTACGAGCCTGCGGGAATGCACGTCGTAGGCTAGATGAATCGGGTCGACAAGCTGCTTGAGGAAGACGTTGAGTGGCTCGACCTTTAATAGCAGTAATTTTCGCCCGGATACGTTTGATAGCCCACTGCTGGAAATCTGGAATCGGAAGAAATCCTTTCGGTTTGCTGCTGCAAAATTGACCGCAAGGGCCTGTCCGCCGGCCAAACGATCGAAATTGTCTCTGACGAAGTAATCAAATCCAGCATCCACAACGGCCGGCTCAGGAATTGGCAGATACGCTTCCTCCATGGGGCTGTTTCGATCCTTTCTGGTAAAGAGCTTGTAGCCCGTTGGAGTAATAGCGGCTCCTTCTATATAACCTGTGCGCAGGTCTTCCAGTTGGAACTCGGGAGCCTGTCTGCTTCTTGAAAAATCGATGCGCTTCCGCGCCAGAACTACACTGGGCGTCTTGTAATCCACCAGCGAATATACATGCTTCCCATTCTCGTAAAACTCCTGGTGCACCTCGGAATACAGATACTGTCCCGTGGAGCGGTCATAGGCATTAGAAACCACAACCTTAATGGATTTATCCGGCCCCGCGCCCCAGCCCGAAGTCGGGATACCAGCCAGAATTGCAGCCAGAACGGCCCGAGTTACAACCTTTCTCATATAGCCTCCATCCAGTAGCCGGGTCGACCGGCCTGAAATTCAATTAGAGAGCTGGCAAATTATCTGTCCAATGTTTTTTTATAACATTGGACAAAAATATCTTGTCGGTCGGGCTCGGGAGCTGTTCCGTGTCAGGATGAAACGTTTAACCTATGTCAGTATATTCTCCAGAGAGCTTTCCGCGCAGGAAGTTGAGGCGATTGGCGCATTGTCGGTCCGTAACAATACCCGCGACGGTTTGACGGGTGCGCTCTTCTGTTTTAAGGATATCTTCTATCAGATTCTCGAAGGCGACGACAAGAAGGTAGACGCTTGCTATGCCCGAATATTGAACGATGACCGCCACACTGACATATTTTGCCTGAAGGTCGAAATGGACATCCGCTCCCGGTTTTACGGAGATTGGGCCATGAAGACGGTGCTTCTCGACAGCGCTCAGGAGGAGTTGCTCATTCCACTCCGGAACATGCTCGATAGCCTGGCCCGGACACACTTCATCCTTGGGAAATATGCCCCGGAACAAATTCTTCGGACTATTCAGGAGGGGCTGAATCCCCTGGATCAACCGTCGTTTCATACGAGCCGGGTTGTCCTTTTTTCGGATATAATGGGATCCACAACACTAACTGAATCCTTGCGAGCGGAAGTGCTGGCCGATATGCTGAGCGCCTACTATGAGATTGCAAACCGTTGCATTGCTCGCGCGGGAGGTACTATTTCCAAGCTGACCGGAGATGGGCTGATGGCTTATTTCCCAATTGAGAAAGCCCAGGCTGCTGTGGAGGCCAGTCTCGATCTGCTCGGAGAACTGGGCGAATACCGCAAGAGGCAGAGATCAGGTGATCCGCGGGAATTGCTTTACGCCGGCGTTGGTATATCCGCCGGTCCAGTGCTTGAGGGAAGCATTGGTTCCGATGTCCGGAAAGACTACACGCTGCTTGGCGATGCTGTAAATTCTGCTGCGAGGCTGGAGTCAACGACCCGTAAAGTGGGCAGAACCCTGGTTTTTGATTCACGCCTCCGTGATCTGCTTCCAAGAAATCGCGCCGTTAAACGCCTTGGTCTCTATCAACCCAAGGGAAAGTTGGAGAGGTTGGAGATTTTCACGATTCCTGAAGAGGCCACGAATATTGGCTTAACGCAGGCTGAGCTGAAAGAGAAGATGTCACGCTTCAAGTCAGGGATTGGTGGTTAAGCGTATGGCCTGGCATGACCGTTTGCTCGAAAAGGGGCGCATTCCCGACTTTGCTATACGCTCGGCTATTCGACGTTTGAACCGCATTCGATTGGCTGAATTGTATACAGGCAATCCCGAATCAGAGCAGCAGCGCGAGCAAGATCTAGTGGATCGCATGCGAAAGAGTCCCATCGCTGTGAGTACGGAAGCCGCAAACGAGCAACATTATGAGGTACCTCCGGAGTTCTTTACGCGAGTTCTGGGACAACATTTGAAGTATTCCTCTTGCCATTGGGAAAATGCAAAAACCCTGGACGAGGCAGAGAAGGAGATGCTTGAGATCACTACAACCAGGGCAGACCTGCGAGATGGGCTGGACATCCTGGAGCTGGGTTGTGGTTGGGGATCGCTTACGCTTTACATGGCCCGGAAGTATCCGCAGGCAAAAATCACGGCCGTTTCCAATTCGAGACCCCAGCGTGAGTTTATTGAATCAAAGCTTCAGGCTTTAAGGCTAAGCAACGTAACTGTTATCACGGCGGACATGAATCATTTCTCGATCGAAAAAAAGTTCGATCGCGTCGTCTCCGTTGAGATGTTTGAGCATATGCGCAACTATGAGGCGCTATTCGCCAGGATTCATGGCTGGCTCAAGACCGATGGGAAACTGTTCGTTCACATCTTTGTCCACAGGCTGCACACGTATCTATTTGAAATCAAAGATGATACAGACTGGATGGCCAAATATTTCTTCACCGGCGGCGCCATGCCTTCAAGTCGCTTGTTATTCTATTTCAGCCACGGCTTTGAAGTGGAGAAGCACTGGGCAGTAAATGGTGTGCACTACGGGAAGACGGCCCGGGCCTGGCTTGAAAATCAAGATCGCAATCGCACTGACATAATGAAGATATTCGCGCAGTGTTACGGTGGAGAAGAGGCCGCAGTGAAGTGGTTTGAATACTGGAGAATTTTCTTTATGGCCTGCGAGGAACTGTTCAACTGGAATCAAGGTCGAGAGTGGCTTGTAAACCACTATCTGTTCAAAAAGGTATAAGCCATGCAAATACTTCCCATGTTTGAGTTTGATTCGCTAAATTTGCTTTCGAGCCTTCTGATCGTTTCTGGCATTCAAGTATTCTTCTTCATTTTTGCTGCGACGTTCAAGACAGATAAATTGACGGATTTTGCGTACGGTATAACATTCGTATTGCTCGCAATACTCCTTCTTGCCGGGCGGAGCGGGATCGATCAGATTCTTCCAGGTATCGCCGTGGTCATCTGGGGTATCCGGCTAACGGGCTATCTATTTCTCCGCATTCTTAAGATCAAACAGGATGAACGATTCGACGGACGCCGGGAGAATTTCTGGCGATTTGCAGCTTTCTGGTTTTTCCAGGGAGCCGTGATCTGGGTCGCCATGCTACCTGTTGTTGTGGCTCTCAGTCTTAGTTGGACGGCCACGCCACTGAGCTACGCCGGGCTCGCGTTATTCCTGACGGGGCTACTGATCGAATCGATTGCCGATGCGCAGAAATTCTCGTTCCGTAACAAAGCAGAAAATCGCGGGAAGTGGATTCAGTCTGGACTCTGGAAATACTCTAGATATCCCAACTATTTTGGCGAGATCGTGCTGTGGTGGGGCATCTTCCTTTTGGCCTCTCCGGCGTTGTCGGGTTTGACCTGGCTTACGATTGTGGGACCTGTCTGCATTACATGGATTCTGATCAAGGTCAGCGGTATTCCGTTGCTTGAGGAGAGTCATGAGCGTAAGTACGGCAGTGACCCTGCCTGGCGATCCTACGTTAGTCGCACCAGCTTGCTTGTCCCAATGCCACCCGCCAGGGATCGGTAGTGGGTTGCCGTTTGAAAGGGTCGGCTGGAACGGCAAGCTGACCATTCCGGGGCCCTGGGGTTGCATTTTTTGGTTGAAATCTCCACCGAATGGGGCTACCTTCGTATCGTGAGGCAGCCGTTGCAATTCTTGATCGTCGCTGCTGCCGTAACAACCGCACTTTCCTGTACAGTCCGGCCAGCATATTGCGTCATCGCGCTTGCGAACATGCGCCCGGTGGCCACTAAGTCCGCTCATTGCCACAAACGCTCCCATTCTGAAAGCCCAGCCGCTTCAAGATCGGCCGTGACTCACTGCGCGCAGCATAAGTCCGGGGAAACCATGTTTTGCTGTATGGATCGGGAGCTGGTCTCTGCCTCCGGTTCGGCCGCTGATATCTTTCCTGATTTTCAGGTGGTCCTGGTTCACCTCTCGGAAACTGACATAGGCATTTTGCAATCGTTCCGCGCCGTTCGGAGTCACCTGGACCATCGACCGGGCCCTGATCTGGGCATCCTCTTTTCCGTGCTCACCGTATAGTATAACCTCGCTAAGTTCCTAACTTTAGTGAGGTTATTATGAAGTTTTTTTTACTATTATCGCTGGCATTGAGCGCCACTGCGCTCGCTGCTGAAGAGGCCAGAGTGGAGGATATTCTCAGCTCCATTCGAAAGTCTCACCCGGAGATTCTCGCCGCAGAATCAGAGAGTACGGCGGCTCGTAAGAAGGCGGACGGATCTTCATTGGTCTATCCCGATCCGGAGATCATGTTTATGCGCGGAACGGGCTCGGGTCGAGACCTGATGTTCTTTCCAAATCAAGATGTACAGAACAGCCAGATTCGGGAAGCGGAGGTGCGTGTCTCGCAGGGAATCCCTTTTCCTGGAAAATTGACCCTTGAGGCTCGAGCGACCCGCGCGCGATCATCTCTGATGGATGCCCGACTCAATCTTGAGGGAAATAGAATTTCCGCAGAGTATCTTGCCCTGTTCGCCCGGTTGATCAAACTCAAAAAGGAAATACTGCTTTTAACAGAGTACGAAACAACGTTAGGCGGCCTAGAATATCTTGTATTTAAGAACTACCGAGAAGGTCGTGGCCTCGCGGCGGAAGGCAAGCTGGTCACTGCAGAAAAACTGAGCACGGCAGAAACAATTCAGGGAATGAAGGCAGAGCGAGCCGAGCTGCTCGAGAACCTGAAATACTATTCTCCCGTAATGGCAAGCGACGCTTCGTTTGAGAGTTTCATGGAAGCGCTCACGGCCCGCGTGAATGGCCAGACCCTTGAAGCCGGCTCGATTGAAAAACTTCCTGAAGTAGCCTATGCAAGTTCGATGATCGAAATCAAGGAATCCGAAAAGAAACGGTCGTATCTCAATCATGCACCGGATCTGGCGTTCTTCGGGGGCTATAAGACGCGCAACACAGAGGGCAGTTTTACGGCACTTTCCCGGGGAAGAGAAAAGATGGGGCTGGTCGGTCTGACGGTTCGAGTGCCCGTCTGGTCTTTCTTTGGGAATCAAAAGATATCGGATGCGCTTGATGACGAGAACCGGTCTGCTGTCCTCTCAAAGGATGCGCTGGTCTCTAAACTCCGAAATCGAATTCAGGGACTCAAAGGTCGCATCGCGATTACAGGCGAGCGATTGCATACGCATACACATCAGATATCACCAATTTCCGCACAGAGTTCGGAAGCGGCCGTGAATGCGTATCGCTCCGGAAGGGGCAGCACCGAGACCGTAATGGTAGCTCTGGATCGAAACTTCAAACATCGCATAGATGAGCTTGCGGTGCGACTTGAGCTGCATTCGCTTCTAATTGAGGCCGGATCAGCATTGAACCAGCTAAGCCTGGTAGGAGAAAGCAAATGATATCGCGGCGTGGATTCCTTGGCCTAATGGTTCTGTCAGCCCTGAGCTATTGCAAGGTCGAGAATGCGAAATCCTTCAAGGAAGGAGAAGGCGCACCATCCAACCAGGTTAAAGCCGGGTATTACACATGTCCCATGCATCCCCAAATCCATGAGGACGGTCCGGGCAAATGCCCAATCTGTCACATGGACCTTGTGTTCAAAGCGGGGGACTTCCAGAAACCACAGCAGGCTGCGCAATCGAGAAATGCTGATCCTTCGGAACCGCAGGTGGAATCGATGGCTGTCCCGGCTTCGTTGGTTCTACCTTCATCCTGCGTGCTCGATACGGGCACCCGCACAGTTGTATTCGTGCGCAACGATTCCTCGAAGCAATTCGCACCGCGTGTTGTGAACGTTATGCGGATTGGTAAAGACTTTAAAGTTGTGAAAAACCTGAGTCCGGGCGAGCGAGTAGCCATGGACGCGGCGTTTATCCTGGACTCTGAAACCAATCTTAGTGCGAAGGTGCGTCCATGATTGATAGAATTGTGGATTTTTCAGTCCGACATCGATTCATGGTACTTGCGGGCTTTGTAGTGACTCTGGGTTTCTCCGTGGTACTGATCAAGGAGATGCCGCTGGACGCGCTGCCAGATCTCAGTGACACGCAGGTAATTGTACTTACTCGGTGGGACAGGAGCCCTGACTTAATTGAAGATCAGGTAACGTATCCAATTGTAAGCAGCATGCTTGGCGCTCCAGGAGTCAAATCCATTCGTGGGTTCTCTGATTTTGGATACAGTTATGTGTATGTTATCTTCGATGATTCGACGGACATTTACTGGGCTCGGTCCCGTGTAACAGAGTACCTGGCCAGAATCGATCTTCCTCCTGGCGTAAAGTCAGTGCTTGGTCCGGACGCAACGGGCCTGGGTTGGATTTATCAGTATGTGCTTCGACCACGCGAGCAAATGAGTAAAGCTGATCTGCGGTCAATCCAGGATTGGAATGTTCGTTTCCGACTGCAAACCGTTAAGGGCGTCGCGGAAGTTGCAAGCCTCGGCGGGTTTGTGAAACAGTTTCAAGTGCATGTAAAGCCCGAAGCATTACTCAGAAATCGTCTAACGCTAATGGACGTGATTCGGGCCACTTCAGAAAGCAATTTTGAGACGAGCGGGCGTTTACTTGAAACCGGTGATCTTGAAAAAATGATTCGGATGAGAGGCTATGCAAATTCGCTGCGTGATCTCGCCTCGAGTGCCGTTGCTTTGCATCCGGATACTGCGCGACCGGTGCTTCTCTCTGACATTGCCAGTGTTCAGGCAGGACCTGAGATTCGTCGGGGGGTCGCGGATATAAACGGCGAGGGTGACGCGGTGAGCGGTACTGCGATTATGCGAAATGGTCAGAATGCACTGCGGGTGATTGATCAGATCAAGGAACGTATTCGCGAAATTGAGCCAGGGTTACCTGGTGGCATTAAGTTCGAATCCGTCTACGACCGATCGGAGTTGATTCGAGCGGCAATTGGGACGTTAAGCGAAACACTCATTAAAGAGATCATTGTTGTGAGCCTTGTGATCCTGTTATTCTTGCGGCACATTCCCTCCGCAACGACAGCCATCATTACGATTCCGGCTTCCGTTATGCTCGCTTTTATTCCGTTGTATCTGAGCGGAGCTACGTCGAACATCATGTCGCTATCCGGCATTGCTATTTCGATAGGCGTGCTCGTCGACGGCGCAATTGTTCAGGTTGAGAATATCTACCATAAGACGCAACAGTGGATGGTGACAAAGTCAAACAAGACGTTTGATGAGGTCAGAATCGAGGCATTGAAGGAAGTCACACCCTCGGTGTTTTTCTCGTTGTTGATCATTGCGGTTGCGTTTCTTCCTATTTTTGCGCTTGTTGAGCAAGAGGGCAGACTGTTTCATCCGCTTGCCTATTCAAAGACATTCGCAATGGGAATTGCGGCAATCCTTGCCATCACACTTGATCCGGCTGTGCGCATGCTCTATCATCGTTATGAGCCGTTCACGTTCAAGCCAGCCTGGCTTGCATCGATTGCAAGTGCGCTTCTTGTGGGGCGTTATGTTTCAGAGGACAAGGATTCGCTTAATGTCTGGCTTGTGCGAAAATACGAACCGGTTTGTCGCGCCGTTTTGAATTCTCCAAAGCGGTTTGTCCTTGGAACGCTGATACTAATGACGGCAACTGTGCCTGTGTATTTCAGTCTCGGGAGTGAGTTTATGCCGCCGTTTCAGGAAGGTACAATTCTCTATATGCCGGTTACGAATCCCGGTAAATCCATTGAAGAAGTTCGCGTCTCAATGCAGAAGCAGGAAGGCATTCTTGCAGGCTTTCCCGAGGTTCAAACCGTATTCGGCAAAGCGGGGCGAGCAGAGACGGCCACCGACCCGGCACCGCTCTCGATGATTGAAACCACAATTACGCTAAAGCCACAGGATCAATGGCGGAAGAAAGAGCGCTGGTATTCTTTCCTTCCTGGATTCCTGCACGGAATCTTTCGGCCTTTGTGGTCGGACAGGATTTCCTATGAGGAACTGGTCCAGGAGATGGATGAGAAGACGCGGCTTGAGGGCTGGACGAATGCGTTTACAATGCCCATTCAAAATCGCATTGATATGCAAACGACAGGAATTCGAACTGTGGCGGGACTCAAGATATTTGGACCGGATCTCGCGGTGATCGAATCGCTTGGAATCGAGGCGGAAAAGATTCTGAAAAACGTTTCTGGAACGCGTAGCGTGTATGCGGAGCGGACGGCATCCGGATACTTTCTTGATTACGAATGGAATAGAGAGGCCCTGGCCAGTCATGGCCTGACGGTTGAGTCGGCAGCGCGCATAGTTAGCGCTGCTGTTGGTGGCGAAATCGTAAGCACTGCCATCGATGGTCGGGCGCGTTATGGAATCCAGGTTCGCTATGCTCGAGATTTTCGCGAAAGCAAACCGGACCTGAATCGGATCTTGATCCCGACACCCGCCGGAAATCAGATCCCGGTTTCCGCAGTTGCGAAACTGGTAGAACGATCCGGGCCTTCCATGATTCGCAACGAGGACGGTTTGCTTGCCG
>JAEUSB010000058.1 GCA_016788865.1 Leptospirales bacterium | reverse complement strand
GTCCCGCTGAGTGCAAATCTCTCCACATTGGAAGCGAGCCTGGCTCGGGTGATCGACTCTCTTGAACGAATCCCGGATACAATTCGCGAGTTGCGTGAGCAGAATTTGTCCACGCTTCAGCCCCGGATGGCACCCGTTCGCTTTGCGGAAGGAATTATAGTCGACTGCCAGCGGTGCGGTTCGCACCTGCGCATTAAGAAAACAGGGGAACATCTCTGTCCCAGATGCGCAGCGCGGTTCAGCGTGAACCAGAACGGGACGGCGCATTTCACTGAAAGGCCTTCTTCGTGGCAAGCACAGCAAGAAACTCACTCCGCCTCTCACTCGTAACGATTGTCTCGCGCATCACCGGTCTGGTGCGGGATCATTATCAGGCTGTCTTCTTTGGCACAGGTCCAATTTCTGCTGCCTGGGAAATCGCCTACATGTTGCCGAACATGCTACGGAATCTGCTGGCCGAGGGCGTGCTTTCGCAGGCCTTTGTGCCGATTTATTCTGGATCGCTCAAGGAATCGGAAGAAAGGGCCCGGCGGACGAGTGGCGTCATTCTTTGCTACCTGTTCTTTGTATTGCTGGCTGTCGTCATCCTTGGCTGGATCACATTTCCTTTTTTGCTGCCTCTGTACACTGGTCGAACGGGCGAGGAGGCAAATCTTGTTATCACACTTGCGAGCATTCTATTTCCATTCATCCTAACCACGAGTCTTGCCTCGATATATATGGGAATGGCGAATACACGCCAATCGTTCTTTATTCCCTCGTTGTCACCCGTTCTCCTCAATCTTATACTGATCAGCGGCTTTCTGGTCCTGGCTCAGCTAACGTTAGATGACTTTAGCAATGTCAAGTGGCTTGCAGCGGTCACGATCGCGGGTGGATTCGCCCAGCTGATCTTCCAGGCCACTCACGTTTGGAAGAAGGGCTGGGCGCCCCGGTTCAATCTGGATTTGAAGGATCCGGCGCTCAAGAAGATATACACGCTCATGGCGCCGGCTGTGATAGGGGCGAGCATTTTCCAGTTGAACCAGTTACTCGACGTTGCGATTGCAAGCTATATGATTCCTGATCCCGGTGCAATCACGGGGCTGCGCTTTGCCCACCGCCTCATCCAATTGCCCACGGGTGTCATCGGGGTTGCTCTATCAACCGCAATCCTTCCCGTGCTTGCTAGAGCCATACGCGAAGATAAGAAAGAGGAAATCCCACACGAGCTCAGCCATGCCTTATCTTTCTCATTCTTCTTGAACGTTCCGGCGGGAATTGGGCTCTACGTCCTGGGTCCTGATATTATCAACCTGCTATTCTTTGGCGGAGACTGGGACTTGAAGTCGACGGCCATTACCTGGGCTGCGTTACAATTTTATTGCATTGGAATTCCATTGTACAGCGCGAATCGCATCGTCACGTCTTCCTTTTATGCCTATGAGGACACAAAGTCACCTGTGCGAATTCTGATAGGCGTGGTCATCTTGAACTTTGCCTTGAACCTGGTTCTGGTGCCGCACCTGATGCAGGGCGGCCTGGCACTCAGCACTTCCTTTTGTGCCGTTGTCAATTTTGCCTTCTTGTACAGAACTCTCAAGAAGCATGTTCCTTCCATTCAGCTGCGAGAAGCTGTCCGATCGATCCTGAGGCAGGTGCCCGGCTACCTGCTCCTGGTGAGCTTCCTCTGGATTCTCAGTTACTTTCGGCACGATCTGGTTGGTTTGCTTTCGCAGGCTGGAATTCTTGGGTCTCTGCCAGGGCCGCGGCAGGCAGCCTGGCCCATGGTGGTTGTGGGGGCGGGAGGTGGCGGATTACTCTACGTCGCGTCTGGCTTTCTTTTCAGGATTCCTGAACTTGAGTTCCTGCGTCGCCGTTTTGGCTTGACGTCTCGCTCCTGAAGCAGCTGCTTAAAGGGAGCTATGGCAAAATTATCTATAAAACCTCGCACCTCTGTCCTGCATGCAAAAACAGGTCGGAATGGTTCACCGTCAAATGGCAACGGCCATGTCGGCCTTAAGATTATTCAAAAAGGGAAGAAGCGCTTCTTTGAGAAGCTGCACCCCGCGACCCTGGAACACCTTGGAAATTATCCGATTGAAGATGCTGCTGCCGTAGACCAGGTACTGGACAAGGCCCGCAGTGCGTTTAAGAGCTGGAGTAACCTCACACTAAAGGCTCGGGCTAAGCATCTGAAGAACTTTCGCAAGCAGCTTGTGAAAGATATGGAAGAGGTAATCGACGTTATTTGCTCAGAGTGTGGAAAAACGGAGATGGATGCCATCATTGAAATCTTCACAGTCTGCGAGCACATGAAGTATGTAGAAAAGAAAGGTCCGGTATTCCTTGCAGATGAGGAACGGTCAACAGGTCTGTTCGCGAACAAGGGTGCGTATGTTAGTTTCCTTCCGCGTGGTGTGGTTGGCGTCATTTCCCCCTGGAACTACCCGCTCGTACTGTCCGTAGGTCCTGTAACCCAGGCACTGATGGCCGGGAATACCGTCGTGCTAAAACCATCCGAGGTTACACCTCGCACCAGTTTGAAGCTCGCAGAGATTGCTCTGCGCTCCGGGCTTCCAGCTGACGTACTACATGTCATAACCGGGGATGGCTCAACGGGAGCAGCCCTGGTTGAATCGCCCAAGTCGGACATGATATGCTTCACAGGTTCAACAGCAACTGGCCGCAAGATTGGTGAAATCTGCGGGCGAATGCTCAAGCCCGTCATCCTGGAACTGGGGGGTAAGGCTCCCATGGTTGTATTCGATGATGCGAATCTTCAGCGCGCCGCTAACGGCGCGCTCTGGGGTGGCTTTTCAAACTCTGGTCAGACTTGCATCACTGTGGATCGTATATTCGTGCAAGAGAAGGCATACGAGGAATTTGTTTCGCTGGTTCAGAAGGGTGCCGCCGAATTGCGCCAGGGTCTTCGCGATGAGACTCCAAGCATCGGATCAATGACTTTCCCCAAGCAAATTCAAATTGTGGAAGATCACGTAAGTGATGCCAGGAAGAACGGGGCCACGATCCTCAGCGGGGGCAAGAAGAACGTGGCTTTTGAAGGTCATTTTTATGAGCCTACCATTGTAACCGACCACGATCACAGCTTCAAAATCATGCGGGAGGAAACCTTTGGTCCCGTCATCAATATAGTACCTTTCAAGACCGAGGAAGAAGTCGTTGAGCTCGCGAATGCTACTGCTTACGGCCTTAACGCCTATGTCTGGAGTAAAGATATGAAGCGTGCACGTCGCGTAGCCCGTAAGGTACGCAGCGGAAATATGAATCTGAACGACGTTTACTCGAACTACATCATTTCCGACCTGCCATTTGGTGGTGTGAAATCCAGTGGTCTGGGAAAAGTCTACGGAATTGAGGGCATTCGGGCCTTCAGTGATCAGCAGGCTGTTTGCGTCGATAGATTGGGTCTGTCCAAAGAGCTCTGGTGGTTTCCGTATTCAAAAGGCAAGCAAAACCTCTTTAGAAACGTCATCCGCTTTCTATTTGGCTGATGAGTTCTCCCACCGGTCGTGGAAACACCATCCGTGTGCAGGGTGCACGCGAGCATAATCTAAAGAACATTACGGTCGAGATGCCGCGGGAGAAACTCGTTGTCATTACGGGTGTCTCCGGCTCGGGCAAGTCCTCCCTGGCATTTGATACTATCTACGCAGAAGGCCAACGACGTTATGTGGAATCGCTTTCGTCTTACGCCCGTCAGTTCCTGGGTCAGATGGAGAAGCCGGACGTTGACCTCATTGAGGGGCTGAGTCCCGCGATCTCCATTGAGCAGAAAACGACGCACCGAAATCCCCGTTCAACCGTGGGCACTGTCACAGAAACGTATGACTATTTCCGCTTGCTCTTTGCTCGGGCGGGTGTACAGCACTGCCACAATTGCGGTCGAAAGATTCAATCGGTGAGCATTGACCAGATAGTTGAAATGGTTCAGGCGTATCCAGAAGGTGCAAAGCTTCAAATTCTAGCACCTCTCATCCAGGGAAGCAAAGGCGAACACAAAGACGTAATTGAGGACGCGCGCAAAACGGGATTCGTTAGACTCCGTGTAAATGGTGAAGTGCGGGACCTGGCCGAAGACATCAACCTGCCCAAGAACAAGAAACACACGATCGAACTGGTTGTGGATCGAATCGTAAACAAACCAGGTATTCGGTCGCGACTGGCTGACTCATTGGAGACGGCGCTTGAAAAGGGCAGCGGAATGGTACTCGTGAATGATGGCCAGGAGGATCGTGTTTTTTCACGAAACAGCACGTGCACACACTGTAATCTGTCATTGCCAGAACTAACACCGCGCAGCTTCTCATTCAATTCTCCCCTGGGCGCATGTCCCAATTGCGATGGTCTGGGAGTACTTCTGGAATTCGATGAGGACCTCGTGGTCACCGATCCCGATAAGAGCCTCCTTGATGGTGCCCTGTCGGCCTGGGGCTCCTCCAAGAGTTACTGGTTTATTGAGCAGGTTCATAACCTTGGTCGCAAGCTTGGATTTGATCCGGAAACTCCCTTTGAGAAAATCCCCCAGAAGAGTCGGCAGACAATTTTATATGGCTCGGGTGAAGGGTCTAAACTCAAGTTTGAAGGGGTTCTCGTAAACCTCAGACGCCGTTACCTGGAAACAAAATCAGATGACATGCGAATGTGGCTCGAGAGGTTCATGTCGGAAAAACCCTGCCCTAAGTGCAAGGGCAGGCGACTCCGGCCGGAATCTCTGTCCGTCAAGTTCCATGGCGAAACAATCGACACAATCACGGACAAGAATGTGCGGGATGTACTTGGCTTCTTCTCAAAACTCCATCTAACTGGAAGTGAAGAAAAAATCGCGGGTAGAATTGCCAAGGAAATCAGAGAGCGCTTAACGTTTCTGAATGATGTCGGTGTTGGTTATCTAACGCTGGCACGGTCCGCTGGAACCCTGTCCGGTGGGGAAGCGCAGCGCATTCGCCTGGCGACGCAAATAGGTAGCTCCCTCATGGGAGTGCTTTATATCCTTGATGAACCATCGATTGGTTTGCACCAGCGTGACAATGATAGACTCCTGAACACGCTCAAAAACCTGCGAGACCTGGGCAATACCGTAATCGTAGTGGAACATGATGAGGATACGATCCGTGCGGCAGACTACGTCATTGACATTGGACCCGGAGCCGGAAGCAACGGTGGCTACGTTGTAGGACAGGGGACTCCCGACGAATTGCTCAAATTTCCGGAGAGCATTACCGGGCAATACCTGAGCGGTAAACGAAAGATCGAAGTGCCTGCAGCCAGACGCGAAGGGAATGGGAAAAAGCTATTAATCAAGAAGGCAAAAGAGAATAACCTGAAGGGAATCGATGTCGAAATTCCGCTCGGTAAGTTTGTTACCGTCACGGGTGTATCCGGGTCCGGAAAATCGACGCTCGTAAATGACATATTGTACAAAGCACTCAATGCAAAGATTGGAGAGGGTCGGGCTCATCCCGGGAAGCATGAGCGCATAACGGGTATCGATGCCCTCGATCGGGTGATTTGTATTGATCAAGAACCTATTGGTCGCACGCCGAGATCAAACCCGGCCACTTATACCGGGCTTTTCACACCTATCCGGGATTTGTTTGCCCGGCTTCCGGAGGCTAAGGTTCGTGGATATGCGCCTGGCCGCTTCAGCTTTAATGTTCCAGGTGGTCGCTGTGAAAATTGCGAGGGTGCAGGCATTATCCGCATCGAAATGCACTTCTTACCGGATGTGTATGTCCAGTGCGACGTGTGCAAAGGCAAACGATTTAACAAGGAAACTCTGGAAGTTAAATTTCATGGCAAAAGCATTTTCGATGTGCTGGAAATGACAATTGAAGAGGGATTTGAGTTCTTTCGCAATATTCCGGTCGTCAATAAGAAGCTAGAAACTCTCCTGGAAGTTGGTCTGGGATACATCAGCCTCGGCCAGGCAGCCACGACGTTATCCGGTGGTGAGGCGCAAAGGGTCAAACTGGCCACCGAGCTCTCCAAGCGCAGTACCGGGAAGACGCTCTATATTCTTGACGAACCCACAACGGGGCTTCACTTTGAAGATATTGCACGCCTTCTAACCGTGCTGCATTCGCTTGTGGATCGCGGAAATTCCATGGTCATCATTGAACATAATCTGGACGTAATCAAAACGGCGGATCACATCATTGATCTTGGACCTGAAGGGGGCGATGGAGGCGGACAGATCATTGCCACCGGCACACCGGAAGAAATTGTTCGGATTCGCGAGAGCCATACCGGTGAGTTCTTGAAACGCCTTCTGCCGGGCAGGAAAAGCGCGTGATCTGGCAGGTTCCCACGCTTCAAGATCAGGAATTTGCACTCTTCCAGAAGTTTCTCTACGAGACCACAGGCATTTCCTTGAACGACGGCAAGAAGCCGCTCGTGTCCGGGCGCCTCATGAGCCGCCTGAGGTTGCTTGAGTTGAGCAGCTTTGAAGAGTATTTCCGCATTGTTCAGCGCGATCCGGTGGAATGTCAAATCATGACAGATCTACTAACAACAAACGAGACGCGCTTCTTCAGGGAGCCCGCACATTTTGTCTTCATGAAAGAGAAGCTAGAGGGAATGAAATCCCACCGGAGCGTCATTCGAGCCTGGAGTGCTGCGTGCTCCAGCGGAGAGGAGCCATACACGATGGCTATGACATGTGCCGAGGTCCTTGGTATCGGAGGGGCCTTTGAAATCCTGGGATCCGACATCAGCCAACGAGTACTTGATCGCGCTGAGCGAGGAGTTTATTCAATGGAACGCGCAGAGACGCTCCCCCCGGACCATCTGAAGAAATACTGTTTGCGCGGTGTGCGTTCAAACGAAGGGACATTTCGCATTTCACCCGAGCTCCGGCATCATGTGAAGTTCAGACAGATCAACCTCCTTTCGCCGCCGGGCGACATCGGGCAATTTGATTTCATATTCTTGCGCAATGTGATGATCTACTTTGATGCTGCTACGCGAAAGCATATCGTTGATAGGATGATGCACGTTTTGCGACCCGGTGGATTTTTCGTGATTGGCACGGCCGAATCACTGATCAGTGTAACCGACCAGCTCGTCACAGCGGCGCCCCATGTGTACCGGAGAAAAGCGTGAGCGATAAGAAGAAGATTGGCGTGTTGATCGTGGATGATTCTGCTGTGGTGCGAACCGTACTTCAACAGGTTATCGACTCGAGCCCGGACATGGAAACCATCGCAACAGCTCAGGATCCAATATTCGCAATGGAGAAAATGTCCAAACGCTGGCCCGATGTAATTATCCTCGATGTTCAAATGCCGCGAATGAATGGCATTGATTTTCTGAAGAAGATCATGGCGGAGCACCCCACTCCGTGCGTAGTTTGTTCGACCCTGACGGAAGAAGGCACCTCCACAACATTGCAGGCCACAGGAGCCGGAGCTGTGGCAATCATTGCAAAGCCCAGGATGGGAACCAAAGAATTTCTCCAGGAGAGCACGGCTCGCATTCAAGAAGCAGTGCGAGGTGCCGCAGGAGCAAGGACGGGCCGCCTTTCGCAACAGCGCTCGCACAATGTTCCAAATGTGTCCAGGGGAACACCAAAGCGGGAAGGCAAGCGGCCTGGCGGAAGAATTATTCTGCTCGGTGCGTCCACCGGTGGAACCCAGGCAATTGAAGAAATACTCCTTACGCTTCCAGAGGATGCACCACCGGTGTTGATTGTCCAGCATATGCCAGAGAAGTTCACGCGCGCTTTCGCCGATCGACTCAACAGCCTGACGCATGTGGAAGTGATTGAGGCGTCTGATGGTGATGCTGTGCTGACCGGCCGCGTATTGATTGCCCCAGGAAACTTCCACATGGAGGTGGCGCGTTCCGCTGAAGGATATCGCGTTGTTGTGCGAAGTGGTGATTTTATCAATCGGCACAGACCCAGTGTGGACGCTCTCTTCCATTCTGCCGTAAACCTTGGTGGCGAAAACTTTGTCGGAGTGATTCTGACCGGAATGGGGAGCGATGGCGCACTTGGTATGCAGGCGCTTCACAAGCGAGGTGCGCTAACCATAGCGCAGAATGAAGAAACCTGCGTAGTATTCGGTATGCCGCAGGAAGCAATTCGCCTGGGTGGCGTGGATCATGTTCTTCCGCTGAATCGGATCGGACCGGAAATGCTTCGGCTGGCTGCCGGAATGACGGGCCAAAAATCTTGACCGTAGGGCCAACCGTCTTTTTCTCGGCTGACAGCGTGTAATTGCACGGCGGAGGACGCTTTGATTCAGAACAATTACTTTTCGACCAACACGGACCTGGTTGCTCAGTTCAGCGATATTATCAATTGGAATGAGATCATTGATGCGTTTGAGGACAACTTTACGGACGCACAGGAGTATGCAAAGACCAGGAATGAAGCTCTGGCGTATGCACCAGGAAATTACGAAGATGCTTTAGAATACTATCGCACTCTGCTTGATTCATTGGGCGAAGTAGCCGGCACAACGATTGCTCCAGTTGCTGCGGAAATGGACAAAGAAGGTCTGAAATACTCTAACGGGAAGGTTGTGTTTCCGGAAGCGATGACACGCGCCTACAAGGCAATTCAAGAAGCGGGGCTGCAACCATATGGAATCAGTCGCAGACGCGGTGGGCTGGGACTTCCGTGCACCGTGCAGGCCCTCATGATGGAAGTTATGGGCCGAGCGGACGCCGCTCTTGCAATCGCAGTCGGTTGTGCAAACCTCGCAGAAACAATCGAGCGATTCGCTTCCAAGGAAATGTCTGATAAGTATGTTCCCCAAATGTCATCCGGAAAGCTGACTGGAGCTATGGCTCTGACCGAGCCTAACTACGGATCGGATCTTCCAGGGGTTCAGACAAAAGCTGAAAAGGGTGCAGATGGTGTCTGGAGAATTACAGGTACCAAACGTTTTATCACCCACGGTTGCGGCTTTACCGATACGCCTTCAGTGATTCTCACTCTGGCGCGCACTGGCACCCCTACCAGCGGGGCTCGTGGCCTTTCATTCTTCCTTGTGAAGGGAGAGGACGTACACGTAGCGAGCATTGAGAAGAAACTCGGTCTTCATTGCTCACCAACTTGCGAAGTGGTGTATGACAACTCTCCAGGTGAATTGATTGGTGAGGAAGGCCAGGGCCTGGTTCGCTATGCTATGGGCATGATGAACACTGCCCGCCTTTCCATTGCAGCACAGTCTATGGGAATTGGAACAGCTGCTTTCTACGAGGCGCGCAAATATGCTTCCGAGCGCATCCAGTTTGGCAAACCAATCGAAAAGATCCCTGCAGTAAAAAAGATGCTCGAACACATGGAGCGCGAAATCGCGGCCATGCGTTGTCTGCTCATTGAAGCGGCTCGCACGGTTGATCTCTACCTGTGGAGACTCGAGCGTCTTGAGCACAGCGGAATGCCTGACCGTGAAGTCAGAAAAGACGAAACTGTTCGCAAATGGGAAAAGCTGGCAAACTACTTCACTCCACTTTCCAAGTACTACACCAGCGAAATGTGCAACAAAATCGCTTACGACGCGTTGCAAATTCACGGTGGCGCAGGGTATACAGAAGACTACGATGTAGCCCGCATCTATCGGGACGCGCGGATTACAAACATCTATGAAGGAACAACGCAACTTCAAGTCGTAGCAACCATTGGCGGTGTTGTGGCCGGTATGGCGCCAGCCGGTCATTTGAGAGCGTACATAGATGAAGAGCTTTCCAAATTCCAGGCCAGTGCTACTCTGCTTAGAGTGAAAGCGAATCTTGAGGAAGCTGTTGTGGCGTTCAAATCCATTGCAGACGGTGAAGCGAAAGACATGCTCGCTTTTGAATTGGTCGAGGTCTCAGCGCGTTTCATTGCTGGTATGCTGATGGAACGCAGTGCAGCCAGACAAAAGGGTGCTGCCCAGGAAACCAGACTCGATCAGATCAAGAAGTATCATGTAGACAGTCTGGCAATCATTGCGGCAAACCTGACTAAACTGAAAATGGCCGCACCCGTAGCAGTGTAAGACCTGCCACAGTGTCCAGGAAAACAAAAAGGGCCGAAAGGCCCTTTTTTGTTTATCAAGATAAGAACTGTCGGGATGACTGGATTTGAACCAGCGACCGCACGCCCCCCAGACGTGTGCGCTACCCCTGCGCTACATCCCGTTCCATTTCAAGAAAATGGAAGCACGTCATGCGTCAAGTGAAATGGCCCTGACTCCTGGATTCAGACTGAACGGAAGAAAATCGCCGCCCGGTGGGATTGGGCTAATTGAATTTGTATTTGTGCAGGTACGGATTTTTGTGTGAGATCGCTCATGAGGTCTGCGCGTATTTGGGTAATCCTCGTTCTGATCAGCGCATGTACCAATATTCATCGCGACGCACAGGAATGTGAATCGCGTCTGGCAATCCAAACTCTTCTCATTTGTGATCATCAAACCAGGTTTCTGGGGCGTACCTGGGAAACCTGTCTTCAAACGCTCAAGGGGTTTGGGAATCCTTGCTCGGCTGATCCGGGAAAGAACAACCCGTATTCACTACCGTGGAATCAAAAGCAGCGGCAGTAAGATCTCAGACCAGGCCTGTAGTTTCCTGAATTCCGGCCATCAGGTTCAGATTCTGAATTGCCTGGCCCGCGGCACCTTTGACAAGATTGTCCAGGGCCGTGACAATTACTGTTTGCTTGCCGCGCGATCTGAGACCAATGTCAAGGTAGTTCGTGTGCTGGACGCGATTCAGTTGAACCTCTTCCGGAGTGGGAAGGACGCGCACGAATGGATGATCCAGTTTATTGAAGATCGCATGCAGGTCAGGCGCCTGCGATTTCCAGAAAACCGTAATTGTACTCAGGATTCCGCGAAACAACGGAAGGAGGTGTGGTGTAAAAACAATCCGATCCTCTAGATCTGGAGCGCCGTATTCGACAATCTCTGGCCAATGCTGATGGCCCAGTATTTTATAAGCGCGAAAATTCTCATAAACCGAGGTGTAGCTGAAGCCGCCATCTTCGGTTCGCCCGCCCGCTCCGGAAACACCGGACTTGGCGTCGATTGAAATGCCCAGAATATCTGCCTGGAAAGCGGCGAGCCGACTCAAAGGAATAATCACGCCAGTAGGAAAACATCCTGGATTAGCGACGAGTCTGGCCGATTGAATCTTCTCTTTGAATAATTCGGGAATTCCAAATGCAGCCTGTTGCATGAGATCAAAGGCGGTGTGTTCGAGCTTGTAGTATTCGAGAAACCTGGCGCGATCATGCAGGCGGAATGCACCGGAGAGATCCACGACTCTGTGGCCACGCTGGACTAGTTCTGGAACTCTTGCCATGGAAACTTCATTGGGCGTGGCCATGAGCACAAATGCACCCTGGGGAACCACGGCATCGTGCGTTTGAAAGGTGAGCTCTTTTCCGGGCTGCCGGGGCAACTCGGGAAAAGATTCTGACAGGGTTTTGCCCGCATACTTGTCTGACGTGATGTGGACGAGGCTCAGTGAGGGATGCGCTGCGAGAATCCTCAGGATTTCCTTACCTGTGAATCCCGCAGCGCCGAGTACTGCTACGCTGTTATTTGGTTGGCTCATCTTCCGAGTTTAGAATTTCTCCTGTTTCCTCATCCACTTCCGGTGGAGCGGCTACAGCGTCTTTATTCTTTTTGGCCACGGAATCCTTTTCTTTGTGTAATTTCCGAATTTCCGCTTCGATGGTGTCTGCGATGGACGGGTTATCACGAAGATGTTGTGTAGTATTCTCGCGACCCTGGCCAATTCTGTCTCCCTTGTAAGAATACCAGGTTCCTGTTCTCTCGACCACATTGAAGGTGGTAGCCAGATCCAGGAGACAACCCTCGCGGCTGATACCTGAGCTAAATAGAATGTCAAACTCCGCCTGACGGAAGGGAGCTGCCATTTTATTCTTTACAACCTTTACGCGGACACGATTCCCATAGGCCTCTTCCGCACGCTTCAGCGTTTCTGTGCGGCGAATGTCGAGGCGAATGGATGCATAGAACTTGAGGGCGTTTCCACCTGTGGTAGTTTCCGGTGAACCAAACATTACCCCGATTTTATTCCGAATCTGATTCACGAACATTACAGTTGTGTTGGATCTCGAAATAGTACCGGTGAGTTTACGCATAGCCTGGCTCATAAGCCGTGCGTGCAGACCCATCTGAGCATCTCCCATATTGCCTTCCAGTTCCGCCTTGGGAACGAGTGCTGCAACGGAATCCACAACCACGATGTCAACTGCATTGGATCGAACCAGTGATTCTGTGATCTCAAGGGCTTCTTCTCCGTTGTCAGGTTGGGCAACGAGCAGGTCATCAATGTTTACGCCAAGCTTTGCGGCAAACGTTGGATCCAGTGCATGTTCTGCGTCTACATAGGCTGCAATCCCACCGGTCTTCTGTGCATTTGCAACAGTGGTAAGGCAGAGGGTAGTTTTACCGGAGGATTCCGGCCCAAAGATTTCAACGATCCTACCGCGCGGCAGCCCGCCGATGCCAAGCGCCAGATCGAGCGTGAGCGCGCCTGTGGGGATGGTCGCAATTTCATGGGCGATGCTATCATCACCCAGCTTCATGATGGAGCCCTTGCCAAATTGCTTTTCAATCTGCTGGATGGCCCCGGCTACAGCCTTCTTACGTTCTTCCAGTTGAGGGTTCTTTTCCACCTGCTTCTTTTCTACTACTTCCAGTTTTCTAACTTTCTGAGCCATTCTTCCTCCCGCGGCTGTAACCAGCCCGAATCAGCTATTGTGTCACTATACACGCCGGGTGTGACATAAACGGAAGTAAAAACTACGTAACATTTGTCAAGCAGATTTAGAATTCTTTCCGTGGAGGATTATGTCCCAGTAAGTTACTGTGTAGGCAATCATTCCAATGAAAAACACAGCAAAAATTGCCCAGGCGGAGTACACCGGCTGAATCCAGAGGCCCTCGACTCCCTGTGCCTTCAAATACGGCACAGACACGTGCCAGATCGCGGCGATCGCAACGACCCCAACGCCGATTTTTCCCCAGATATTGGGCCGTCCCTGAATATCGCGCTTAAAGTATAGAAAAGTGCCCATCCAGACTCCAAGGATCTCTCGAAACACACAAAAGAAGAAAACGAACCAGGGAAATCCATAGTGGAGCGCCGAATCCAGCATGGCCACAAGCGTTACGAGTTTGTCACAGATTGGATCGAGGTAACGGCCCACCATGGTTTCCTGGTGCAGCAACCTCGCCAGAAACCCATCGAGGAAATCAGAGAGGATTGCAAACAGGACAAGTAGAAGCAGCAACCGCAGCCAGAATGCTGTAGGATTTTCTCTATAGGGACCGCCCAACCAGACGTACAGGGGCAGCAGAAGCACCCGGGTTACGGAAAGGAAGTTCGACACAGTCCAAAAATTCTCTTTAAAGGCGTCGGCGAATCGCATGCTGGCTGGTGTATGCTCCTGTGTGAAATCTATGGGTCAAAGGTTTTTCGCGCCGTCTGTGCGCTTCAAGATTCGAGTCTCGTCCTGAAAGAAGCCACGCCATTCGAGCGGATTGTAGGTCTCGCGAAGGAACACGCCGTAGCTGCCGTCTTCAAGGCGAAACCTGAGGCTGGATTTGTTCAGGTTGTAGAGCCCGCGCTTGCTGCCGTCCATCGAGTCGAATTGCACTGTGCCATCGGCCTTGAAGCTCAACTTCTCCGGCTGGGCGGCGGGCAGCAGCTCAAATGATGCCGTGATTTTTTCCGGCGATTGGGAGAGCCCACGGTCGTCTAACTTCTTTTCAGAGCACGAGATCAGGCCCAGGGCAACCATAAGCAGGCAGGTCACAGTCAGGCCGAACGATTTAGATTGCATGCCTGGCTTTAGTTTTCCCTGGGATACCATTTGCCCGCCTCCGTGATTCCTAGATCCATGCGTTTTGAATAAGCAGCAGGTCCTTGAATAAAGAAAGTACCTTTTCCGCCTTCTTGACTCGAAAATTCTGCGGAGCCTATGACGGACATATCCTGCCTGGTGGCTTTGATCTGTGACCAAACGGTTCTTCCGCCCTCCGTTACGCGCTGAATCTCAAAGTCATCAAGGACGATTTCCTTTAGTCCGGCTATCGAAAGCAGAAGCGGGGCTGGATTGAGATTCTTTGGATTCAGTCCCTTCATTCTAAAAAGAAGATTGCTTTGCGATTTGTAAACGAGATCTGCCGGAAAGATTCCATCCGCGGACGCATTGTAGTCGATTGAAAAATTTGAAACAGGCTCCGGATTGCCGGTAAAGTATGCGAGCGACATTGGATTCTGCGTGGCCAGGTTGACTTTTACATTTTGATGGGGCAGGTCAGCATCAAAACCAATCGAGTATTCAGCTTTGAAGGCAACTGCTTCTTTTTCGTACGCCATGCGCGCAGACATGCTCCCCGCATTCTTCTGTACAAACAGGGGGATTGGATCTGTGGTGATGCCCTGGATTCCTTTGATTTGAATGTTGCCCTGCGCCGCAAATCCTGCCAGGAGTGTTGCCACGAGTGTGTTTTGCTTTCTGCGCTGCGTCCAGAGGGGCCCTGTGTCTTCTGCGCGTTCTGCATCCTCGGCAAAACCACGGCGCATTAGATCAGAATGGACACTTGTGGCCGCGTCCATAACCACCTGTGGTTGCAAAGTATCGATTTCGCCTTCGAGCGTGATTGGTCCGCTTCCCATGGACGGAAAGGCATCGCCAAAACGAAACGCGCCCAATCCCGAAAGCTTGAAGGGATGCCCTGTGAGTTTTCCAAATCCATTGAACTTAATCTCTGTTCCGAGGCTAAGCGACGCGTCTTCGACCTCGATGCCAAGGCCCTTGAATGGTTCCATTCTCGCTTTCGTAAGGTGAAACTTAGCTTCTTCAAATTGTTCAGTCCCTGGGTAAGCGGCCCTGAATCTGGACCTGAGCTCAAACTCCAGCTTGCCTTCTTCGAACCATGGTGCTCGATTCCAGTGCCCTTTGATTTCGCGAGATGCGAGGCCAGGCAGAAGCAACTTTTCTTGCATCTGCAATTCGAGATCTGCGTGTTTCAGAGAAAAATTTGCCGTCAGGCGAATGTTGTCTTTCCAGAGCTGCCCGCCGTTGATTGCGATTTCTGGATCCATCGTCCACCCGGCGGCGATTGGAGTCTCAAAATGATCGGATTCCCCTTTGAAATCGTAAGCAAGCCCGGTTTCATCCACAGAAAAACTGCCTTTTCCGTCCAGTGTGCCATGCGAATCTTTCAAGAGGTTGGGCAGGAAATCATCGATCATGGTAATGGGTAAATCGAAGATTCGGTAGCTCATTCCCGCGCGGGCTCCGGTGACGCGGAGGTCACCTCGCATGACCTTTTTTCCTTCTCGAACGAGAGCCAGGCGCCCGGTAACTTCGCTACCACCAGGCTCGATGTTGAAGTGGAGCATCAAATCCGCCGGTTTCTCGAGCAAAATACGTTCCCCTTCCAGGAGCCAGTCGCCGCTCTTTGCCGCTTCCCCGCGCTTCAGTAACTCCAGCATCTGGTTGCGCTCAATCTGGCTGAGCAGTAAGCGGCCGCCAAGCAGGCGAATCCTGGGCTGAAAGTTTTTTTTCATTGCTTCCAGAAGTGAGATGCGGACGATCAAATTGTCCCCATGAAAAAACACGGGCCCTGTGCCGATCCGGGCGCTGACACCGCTCATTACGACACCATGAAGAAACTCATACCGGGCGCCCTTTATGGAAACCTCGATTCCGGCCTTCTCATGCGCATGACGAATCAGTTCGGACCTCAGCTGATTCAGAGGAAGACTCTTGCTCAAATATAGCTCGAGAGGACGCATCAATAGCATGCTGCAGATGATGATCAGGGCCAGCAGGGCCAGGGTGATCACGATCGGTTTTCTATATTTCATGGCAGTGTGTCCAATTTTCGCACAATGGAAGATTCCCGCAACTGTTCATAACTGGAAAATACTTGAGACGGAACGCTTCTTGATCCATTATCCGGAGGGGCTTGAAACCACTGCCTTCAAAGCGGTGAATATGGCAGAGAGTGCAGCCCTCAGGTATGAGAACCTTTTTGCCCACAGGCTGACCAAACAAATTCCGGTCTTTCTCTACGCTTCGCCCCAGGATTTCGCCCAAACAAATGTGCTGCCGTTCCCGCTTGATGAAAGCACGGGTGGATTCACAGACTTCTATCGCAGACGAGTCGTTCTGCCATTCCAGGGCGACTACGCTGTTCTAAGGCACGTACTGGATCACGAATTGGCGCATGCATTCCAATTTGATGTGCTCGAGGGTGACAGACTCGGCACGTATCCGCTGTGGCTAATGGAAGGTATGGCAGAATACCTGTCCATGGGTTGGGACCAGTCGGCTGAGAATTTTGTCCGCGATGCCGTTCTGAATGACCGCATGCCGGATTTGATTCAGCTTCACAATGAAGAAGTACAAAACGGGTACGCATACTACAAAGCTGGTCAGGCTGTTATGCTCTTTATTGCAGAGCGTTACGGCACCGAACGGATTGCGTTCTTTCTAAAACAGCTGCGAAATGAAAATTCCCTGGATCGGGCTTCAAGGGCCGCTTTCGGAATTCCTCCCGAGCAACTAAATATGGAGTTTGGCAAATTCATTCGTGCGCGCTACAGCAAAGCTATTGCTGCCTACGCAAAGGAAAAAGACGAGAGGCTAAGAGACGCAACCAATCGATACAAATCACACACCGGGTTTCAGTTGCATCCTGCGGTATCCCCGGACGGAACACAACTGGCCTATCTTACAGTAGACGGAATTTTTCCTGCAATCGTCATTCGTCCTGTGCCCGGCCCGGGCGTAACGAGACGTCGCCAGGGAGAAAAGCGTTTGGTTTTGCGCGCACTTCGTTCGAGCGACTATGAAGAGGTACAAATACTCACGACCAGGCTATCGTTTACGCCGGACAGCAAATCCCTCCTGGTTGCCGGTCGGCGATTGGGGCGTGCATCGCTTCTATTCTTTGATGCGGAGAGTGGTGATCTTACAGAATCGTACAGCCCTGCTTTTGACTCGATTGGATTCCCAGCGATCTCGCAGGACGGAAAGTCTGTTGTATTCACGGGGCTTGCTTTTGGACAAACCGATCTGTTTGTCCTTTCCCGACCGAGCGGGAAAGTGAGTCGCATTACAAACGATCTATTTGCAGAGTCGACGCCCACATTCGCGGCTAACGGCAAGTTTATCTACTACAGTTCAAATGCCACAAAGGAACTGTCTAAATCGGGTTCAAACGTTTTCCGTGTCCCGGTTTCGGGAGGGGTGGCGACGCAAGTTTCAAACCTTCAGGGCACAAACGATACGCCGGTGAGTTATGAAGACGGAAGCATAATCTTCCGGAGCACCCAGGACGGTGTCTCGAATGCCTACAGGATTGAAGCAGCGGATTCCCTTTCCGCACCGGCAACAAAAGACGTTCCGATCACTCGTAGTTCAACCGGCGTGTTCTATTTTGCAAAGGCCGGGGAGGGCCTGGCTTTCACGGAGCAAATGGAGGGCGCACATGAGATACGCGTGCTGAGTCAGATAAGTGACGTAGATCGACTTGATTCTGACCTGCTAACTTTCAAAGATCAAGGAACGTTTCCTCTGGCGCAGCTCACGCGGACGCCTCGAGTTCTAGGATCCGGTCAGGACTACAGCCCGTTTCTCTCTATCCAGGGGATTCCGTTCGTATTCATTACGGTGGGTGCCGGTCCGGACAATAAAACTTCGGCAGCCGGGATAGCCTTTGTATCGGTCGCAGACGATTCAGGGGACCATCAGTTATCAACAATTGTGAGCTACAATCAGGACCCGGTTGAAACAAATTTTAACCTGGAGTATGCGTATCTGAAATATCGCGCCGATTTCTTTGCTGGCGCGTATCATCAAACAGGAACGTTTGCGATTTTCAATTTTTTTGATTTCAGCTTGAACAATCTGCTTTACAACCCGTACTTTCGGATCCTCGATCAGAGGAGCTCAGGCCTTTACGCCGGCGTGGAATACCCGCTGCATAGTTTTGGTGCAGTGTCGGCCACGTTCAACGCAGGCCGCGAAGAGCGAATCTTTGAAACGGAACGGCCTGAAGAACGACCAACGAAAGACATCTTCCAGAACCATCAGTCGCTAGGCCTCGGCTATACATACGACAATGTGATCTATTCTGCGTACGGGCCGTTAGACGGTCATTCCTTTGGTCTCCAGTACTCGTTGCCGGTGCAACTTAAAGCTGACGACAGACAACTGAATATCCTGACCTCGCAATTGGTCTTTCATCACTTGTTCGACAACTTCTCGTCTTTTTCAATGCGACTCTTCGCTGGCCGGGCCTCTGGCCGGGACGCGGATCTTTACCCGTTTCAAATTGGCGGCTATCAGACTTTGCGCGGATATCGCTATCTTGAGTTTGAAGGACGAAATGCTTTTCTGTTGAATCTGGAATATCGTTTCAACTTTATCGAATATCTTCAATTTGGAGTTCCGTTTTCCTGGAGTCCCGGTTTGATCCGGGGTACGGCGTTCTTTGATGCGGGGTCCGCATTTGACCGGCATCAAGATTTTCAGGGTTACTCACGGAAGTATGGCGTCACACGCGATTTGCACTTATCCTTTGGATTGGGAATTCATTGGGCCAATTTTCTCTGGTTCCTTGTGCCTGGCGCACTTATGAAGATTGAATGGGCCACGCCCTATGACACAAAGCGGGCGCTGCCGCTTTCAAAATGGAAAGGCAATCTTTCGATTGGGTTTAAATTCTAACGCTGAGGCTTATAAACCGCGTCTGCATTCGTTGGCTCCTGCGTTTACAACTACCAGTTCATCCGAGCAAGATTCTTCAGCAACTGGCGGTGTCGTTCCGCCAGCGATTCTCCAGCCAGTTCTCCGGGAGCCGGAGCAAATACGGCTCGAAGGTTCCCATTCCTGTTGAGCACCTGCGCCCCGGCGGCATGAAGCGATTCTGCAATCGAGGTGAGAGCCCGCGCCTTTCTTTCAGAAGCGTTCAATGTCAGAAATGTTTCTCTGACCACGATCTCCATGTCGGGTTCGACGTCACGGATTTGGCGCATGGCCTCATCCAGAGCCAGGTGGTCTGCCAGCCAGAGAATTCCCGTTCCCTCAACCCTGATTCTCATCTGATGGGCGGTCTTCTGCCCTGCGAAGTAGGCAGAAACGTCCAGAACATTCAAGTTCAAGCCTGGGCTGCGTGCTGAAATTCGCTCCAGCCTCCGGGTGAGCGAGCGAACCAATCCCATCAGCGGCAAAGCATCGTCACGTTTAATAGCCCCGACTCTGAGTAGTTTTTCGAGTCGAAGCAGAATTCTCCTGGCAGAATTGGTCGCAGTGAGAATCATTGTCTGATCTGTTGCTTCCTTACGGGCCCTTCGGATTCGAGCAATACCCAGGGCTCGACCCTGGCCGCGACGAAAGTCGGACAATTCGTTTCGCTCACTCCACATCTGCATTCCCACGCTGATTGAAAATCCCACGGCGAAGATAAGTAGCCCTGCAGGCACGTACAGGCTACCTGCCTGGCCCCGAATAGTGGATTCGGCATCGAGCAATGTTCCTCCCAGGACGCCGGCAAACCCGGCCAATAGAAAGCCTGCCCCGCGCTGGCCGCCGGCGACAGCAAGCAACAGGAAGAGTAAACAAAATACCAGGCCGGGAATTAGATAGAATTGCACGTAATAGGGCTGATAGCGACCGTACTGCGAAGCATCGCCGGATAACGTAAAGTACAGACTCAGTATCAACCCTCCCGGAATGTAAACCGCGGCTATGAAGCGCGCCGCTAGCTTTTGCAGTCCCGGGAATGTCCGCGGGTTTTGATCCTTCTCGAGTAGCATATAAACGACGGCGAAGTAGAGTGGCGGCATGATGGCAACCGCCGTTAGGTACTCAAGGAGCAGGCGAACGTCTGTCCAATCCCGTCCCGGCCAGAACTCTTCGAGCAATGAGTTAGAAGAGATGCTGCGCACCGTGCAGACAATCATTAGGATAGAGAAGAGCAGATGCGAAATCGATTGTCTTCGTGAGACATAGAGCAGCAAGAAGAATAGGCCGACAGCGTTGAGTGCACCGAGTACCAGTGCCTCTGCCAGAAGCGAGCGCATCCGCCAGGTTCTGAAATCGGCTTCTTTTCCAAACGAAAGCCCCAGAATTCCCCCGGCCCTGGCATGAAAGTTAGAAACCTGGATTTCAAGGGTTCCGGGGCCACGATCAGGTAACCGGGCATACACCGGAGCAATCCGACCCGTCTCGAGTGTTCGATTCTTGCCCGGAGTGCCGGATCGGCCGATTTCGTTTCCGTTCCAGTAGATGATCGCCGCCGAACTGATCTCTGCTATGTAGATTGTGTCGATGTCGTGTAACGTGCAAGGGATCTGCATTCTGTAGCGGCCTGATCCGGTATTTGGCAATTGGCTCGTCTCTGTCCAATAGCCCGGAACAGATGTCGCCTGCCAGAACGCGCTTTCACCGGCAAGGTCGTACGTGAACTCCCATTCGGCGTGTGAACCCGGGCACGGAGATTCTTTTCCTGGTCCGGCACAGCTCCAGAAGCAAATACAGAGCAGTGGAATCAGGCGGTTGATCACCGATTTCGAATAGCCAGGGGCAGGAGTGAGTAGAGCAGTGTGCTCGCAAACCTGAACGCACTCAGGTCAAGGCTCTCCGGCGACAGGTTTCCGAAAAGTGAACTGATCCCGGCTGACAATGGAATCTTGCCGGAGACGAAACTCCGCAAATCCATTTTTACCTCCGGATAAAGTTGGATGGAGAGGCGCGTCTGCTTGCTGTAGCCCAGCAATTCCTTTAGAATCTCAAACAAGGAAATCACGTCTGTAATTCCATCCATCATCCCCGTGGCCAGAAAATCTCGACCTGACCAAACCTTGCCTTCCGCAAACTTATGAACGGTCCTTTTGTCCTGCTTGCGCCCCCGTGCCACGCGATCCAGAAACGTATCGTACGTTGACGTAAGCTGATCGCGCAATAGTCTTCGAGAGTCGCCGCTTAACGGTGCGGTGAGCGACATTATATCCTGTGTTCTATCGAATCCGATGCGCGCTGTGTCAACACCCAGTTTTTTATAGAGGCCAGCGGTGTCGGGTTGGATTCTAACCACCCCAATTGACCCCGTGAGTGTTGTTTCAGGCGAATAGATTCGGTGGGCAGCACTGGCAATGTAGTACCCGCCGGAAGCTGCAACCCCCGTCATGAAGGCAATTACGGGCTTCTTTTCTTTCAGTTCGCATATTGCCTGATAGATCATTTCCGAACCGTCCGGTGTTCCGCCCGGGCTATTGATGCACAGGATGACCGCTTCTTCAATCGTGTCTGCCAGTTGTTCGATCACTTCGCGGTATGCATGGCCATTTATGAAACCCGCTTTTGTAGAATCCCCGTGGTGGCCGGCAGAGATGGCTCCTTCCATGGCGACCAGGGCGACGCTGCGTCTCCTCTGCAAGCGGATGAGCGGATAGCGAGAGCGCCGCGTGAAGCTTACAAGTTTTTCATCCCGTGTCAGTTTGATCTCCTTTTTGTTTTGTCGATCGGGCTCACTTTTTGACACTGCAGAGGCCGGTTCGCTCAGCGCATGAACGACTGCTTCCTCTTGCTTGTTTTGAAGCCGCTTCAGCAATGCCGACTCTGTGATTTCTTCCCGTAGGAAACCAATCTCAATCAGCTGTGAGCTCGACCAGAGCGACTGATCGATTAGCATGCGTGAGAACGATTTGTTGCCGCGAATTGTGACTCTGTCCAGCACCTGGCTAATCGACGTGCGAAGACTCTTGATCAGCTCTTCGAGATTCTTACGAGCGTCTCCCGACGGATTGCTTCTGCTGAACATCTCTCCGGCGCTCTTGTAGCGCCCCGCAGCAAACGCTTCCACCCGAATTCCCAGTTTCTGGAGCAGGCCCTTTACGTAATGCGGTTCTGAGGCGGGAAAGAAGGATTGGAAGTCCGCAGCCGGTGCCGCATAACGTTCGTCGGCCATGCTCATTAAATAAAGTGTTCGCAGGTTTCCACCCTCGGAATGGGCAATCAGTTTCTTCCCGGAATGGGAAATCCGCTTGAGCATAGCCCCAATCTGTTCTGTTTCTGCCATTCCAAAGCTCACCGGACCGAGTGAATAGACAAACGTTTGCACATGGCGTGATTCAGCCACGAGCCCCAGAAACTGCGCGTACTCGATGAAATGCACGTCGTCGTTTGGCACGAACAAGCTGAGCATGCCGCTGGCCTGAAACATGGTGAATTTCCCGGGTATTCGATGAAAGAGTAGTGGGCCCGGTTTGCTAAGGTTTCGCAGTTTGCAGTAGAGGAAGTAGATCAACCGCAAAGGTAAAACAAGAAGCTGAAGCAAGATGCGAATCATATGGTTCCCTGAATCACGCTTGACATATGCCCTTCCGGCTGCAGCAAGCTTACTGGAGCCAACGCGTGAGACATATTCTATCAATACTTGTAAAGAACCGACCAGGTGTCATGAGTCATGTCTCCGGTCTCTTTACACGGCGCGGTTACAACATAGATAGCATCGCCGTGGGAGTCACTGAAAATCCGGACACTTCCATTATTACCATAGTCTTAAAGGGTGATGACAAAGCGCTCGTTCAGTTCCAGGGCCAATTATTGAAACTCCCCGATGTGGTGGAAGTAAAGAGCTTGCCCTATCATGAATCATTGATTCGGGAACTGGTATTGCTGCGCGTTAAGTCAGAAGCCGGAAAGCGCAATGAGATTTTTGGAATTGTGGAAGTCTTCGGTGGAAAGGTTGCGGAAGTAACGGACGATTCTGTCCTCATAGAGCTACACGGCAGCGGCCGACAGATCACAGCGGTGATCAAGATTCTGGCGACCTTTGGAATTCTGGAGATTGCGCGGACGGGCCAGATTGCGCTGGCCTATCGCACAGAGACGGCTCAGGATTAGGGCTTCTTCTTAGCCAGCATCAGATTCGACATACCTTTGCCGAACTGGTATCCAATCCCAAAGCTTAAGGGCTTTGGTTTTGCGCTTAAGTAGGCAGCACGCAGGTCGGCCTGGTAGCGCGCCTTGAAGAGCGGAATCGGAGTCGTATACGTCCCGAAAAAGGTCAGGTCAAACTTGTCTTTACTGAAATACTGCAGTGGAATTCCGGAATCATCTTGTAAAATGATTCGGCTCTGATTGAGGATGAAATCACGGACGCCGTTGAATTCCCGGTTATACATCAGATAGGACGCAGCCTTCAAGTAAGTGGCAGGGGTACCGCGACTCTTGATGTAATTCAGGAAGTATGGTTTTTGAGCGATGCCTTGATCAGAAATATCCACCGAGAAATAGTCAATGCTTGTGAATTCCTTCTTGCCTGGTTTCTGGATAACCATGCGAATTCCGGGAACAAAATCAGTTCGAGGATCCGGTGTTGTTTGACTGTTGCTGTACGGATCGTCGAGTAGTTCAAGCTTTCCGTCTGCATGCAGGCGAATGTTGCGAACTGAATGGACAGTGTTCCCGGTGCGCGCCGCAAAAACCAGGAGAACCGGCGCAACTCCAGAAAGTTTAGCGGCTTTCAAATCGTTGATCATGTGAAGCGTCTGAAAGAATGAATAATTCAGAATGCTACGAAGCGACACCTGCAAGGCCGCGAGTGAGTTTCCGACATCCTTCTTCTCAAGTTGCTTCAGCGCCGGAGGAGGGCCCGGTGGCTCCAGCCCAAAAAAGACATATTCCGCTCCGTCAGGAAAGAACGTGTAAATATTCAAGAAGTCAGCGCCGCTGAACGGGTAGAAGATGAAGCCTTCCTGTTTGCCCAGTTCTGCGTCACGCCATTCGCGTTGCGGAACCAGTTGATTCTTCTCTACTTCCGGCCAGACTTTAGCAAAATATTGCTGCTGACTCCGGGCTTCCGGGAGGGATTCGAATTCTCCAATGGTGCTGCCTGCTTCTGGCTCCATTCCGGCGAGAAAACGCGCGATATCATTCCACTCGCGATGAGACTCGTCTCTGGGAGCTGCAGTTGTGGAAGCGCCCTTGCAGTAAGTGAAAAGTACGGTTGCGGTAACAATTGCAATTATGATTGAGCGAAAGTGTAAACGAAGCATTTGTTTAAGGAAAAAAAAGGGTCCTCAAGTCAATTATAATTTGCCGGGGGGCTGGCCGATGAAAAGTTTGCCTCTACCTTTCACAAGCCATGACATCAGACGCATTGAAGAGACAACTCGGCTTCTGGAGTGCCACAATCATTGTTGTAGCAAACATGATCGGGTCCGGAATCTTCGGAAACACTGGGTTCATCCAGGGGATGGTGGGTTCGCCGCTCATGGTGCTTGCCCTCTGGTTCCTGGGAGGGCTGATAGCACTGGCCGGTGCTTTGTGTTACGCTGAGCTTTCAACCATCTACCCGCATGCCGGCGGTGAATACGTCTATCTCAAGAATATCTTTGGTGGACTTCCCTCTTTTCTCACAGGTTGGATTTCGCTTCTCGTTGGTTTTGCAGCTCCCGCCGCAGCCGCAGCGCTCCTTTCGGGCGTGTATGTAAGTGATTTTTTACGCCTCATCTATCCAGTTTCAGCTGCCAGTGCATTTTTCCTCGACGCGACCAATCGCAAACTCCTGGCCTGCGGACTCGTCATTCTTTTTGGTGTGTTTCACTCGCTCGGTGTGAAGCAGGGAAGTCGGCTTCAGAATTTTCTCACTGGAGCCAAGATTCTGGTCATTCTGTTGTTTGCTGGCGGCGGCTTGATCATGGCGCATGCAAGCCTCTCCATGCCAATTGCTGAGCATTTTTCCGGAACCCTGAAACCAGAGGGGCTCGGTGTGGGGCTATTGTTCGTTATGTTCGCGTACAGCGGATGGAACGCAGCCTCCTATCTGGCTGAAGAGATCAAAGATCCAGTTAAGAACCTGCCGCGCTCACTTGTCGCAGGAACTCTGTTTACAATGCTCATTTACCTTGTAATGAACTATGTGTACTATCTTGCCGTTCCAGGAAGTGAACTGGCCGGCAAACCCGATCCTGCAGCACAGGCTGCCACACGCCTTTTTGGTTCCGGTGTAAACAGCGTATTTCACGTGGCTTTCAGCTTCATGCTATTGTCTACATTGTCCGCCTGCGTCATGATTGGCCCCCGCGTCTACTACGCAATGGCGCGCGACGGCCTGTTCTTTAGCTTTGCCAGCAAAGTTTCAAGCAACGGGGTTCCGGTTCAGTCTATTGTGGTTCAGTGTGCCATTTCGTTGCTGTACATCCTGCTCGGAACTTATGAAGACATCCAGACGTACATGGGCTTTTCGCTGTCGTTGTTCCCGGTCCTGACTGTGTTTGGTCTGATCCTGCACCGCAAACGCCATCCTGAGATGGAACGCGGCTATCGGTCACCGCTCTTTCCATTGCTCCCAATCTTTTTCATCATCTTCTCCGCATTGATTGTGCTAACAAGCTACCTTGGTCGTCCGCACGAAGGTAACTTTGCGCTTTCCATCGTCATGGCCGGGGTTCCAATGTTCTATCTGTGGCTACGCTTTAGAGACAGACAGACTAACAACCTTGGCAGCTTGATCGGAATACAGGTGCTATGCGCTGCAGCTGCAGTTGTGACGTATAATGTTATGAGCATCAAACGTAATATGCAGATTGATCACCTTTGGATTAGCCATTCGGCGCTGGGTTTTGAAGTGATTTGCGTTGCGATATATACGTTCTGGCTGCGCCGACAAGTTCGTGCTCCAGCTCAGTAAGTTGCTTGCTCAGCGTCTGGTTAAATCCGCGAATCAGTGATTCAGAATTCTTACCTTGCAGAGGCAGGGAAGTTGTAATCACTTTTTGAAACACAATCCGGTATTCTGAATCGTCCGCTGCGAGCAAGAAGACATGCAGGCTGATGACAGCGGCAGGTTGACCGCGAAAGTCCCCATAAATCTCCTGAACTGTTCCTTCGAGTACGAAGGTTTCTGCAAGCGAAGATGATCCATCCACCACGGCCTTGAAATTCCCACTTTCCGTCATCCACATGCGCGTACTCTCTGAAATCATCGAGCCTGGATCAGAAATGAATTCATTGTAGAAGTCGGTTTCGTACGTTACATCACCTGTGCGATAGATCAAGTTTCGTGTATCGAATCGCGGAGAGACCTTGAATTTCCTGAATTTCAATACCGCGTCGAGCGTCGGCCCGGCCTCACTTTTTGGGCGGGTCGTTTCTAAAATGTAGAAATGCTTTTGCGGAGAGTCTCGCTCGGTTGAAATGCAACCTGCAAGGATCAAGGACACAAGGGTGGCAGCAATCCGTATCAAGCGTGATTCCCTTTTGGAGAGGTTGAGAATCCAAATAATCTCATTGATTCACGCTGCTGCGATCTGGTGCCTTACCAAACAGGATTAGCGAAGGATAACGCTTGGCGGTTCCGGTAAGCTCCTTCATGTCCCGGGAAGCCGTTCGCAGGTTTTCCAGGGTTTCTTCAAGTTCTCCCTGGTTGCGCGTCAACAGGTGATCGACCCGGCTCATTGTCTTGTTCAAGTGTTGAAGCGATGCACTGAGATTTTCCGGCATGGATTTAGTTTCCGGTCTGGCTACCAGTTCCCTGAGCGAACGATTCGTTTCTCGCACCTCTGACATAAGCGAAACGGCCTCCGAGCGAAGTTCGGGAATGCGCGCATCTTCCACTGCGCGAGTGGATGTGCTGAGGAACTTGTCAAGATTCACTGCAATGTTTTCCACATTTGTTTCATCCAACCGGCGAAAGAACTTCTCTACGTTGGCGGAAATGCGCGTGATGGTACTGGGCGCGGATGGCAGGTACACGTTCCTGGGTACCCATGTAATCGGTAGCATGGGGTTTTGATCGATTGTGATGTAATCCACTTCAAGGTACGCCGTCCCGGTAAGACCTTGCGAAGTCAGGCGAACACGCAGGCCATCTGAAATCATCTTCTGTAAAATGGAATCGTCTTTGCCTTTCAGTCCAAGCGGGTTGGTCAGTGCGATCTGAACGAGCACGTACTTACCATATCTATAGTAATCTTCTTCCGAGAGGTCTTTGTATTCGTTCCTGACAAAGCTGATTGATTCGACTGTGCCAATCTGCACACCGCGATGCTTCACTGCAGATCCAATGTCCAGGCCTTGCACCGATTCGTCGAAGTAAGTTTCCATATGGATGATGGGTTTGAAAAAAGAACCGGCTCCGAGGAGTAGTAATCCCCCTACCAACAATACAAAACCGATCATTACGAAGAGGCCAATTTTATAGTAGCGGTCCCTGGTCTGTGTCATGCTTCCCCCGATGAGCGGACGCAGCTCTCGCCACGCTCGCATCGTAGTAAGTTCTGGATTCGCCGACAGCTATCAAACAGTTTGTGGTATTGTCGAGCATGATCATGCCTCCGCTGAGGCTTTTATCGCACGACTTATGTCTTCTTACGCTTCCCCGCGCGTGAAAAACTGAACGACTCTGGGGTTGGTGGCTGTGCGAACGAGCTCGCGAGGATCACCAACAGCTATGACACCTTTCGCGCCTTTGTCCAGCATCACGACGCGGTCAGCAATCTTGACAATGCTTGATAGCTCATGCGAAACAATTACGAAGGTGATTCCCAGATTCCGTGAAAGGAACCAGATAAGTCGGTCCAACTCAAACGACGTAACTGGATCCAGCCCTGCCGATGGTTCATCAAGAAAGAGAATAGAAGGATCCAATGCCATTGCGCGCGCGATTGACGCGCGCTTCACCATTCCACCGCTGATCCGGGACGGGAAATGCTGATCGAAGCCTTGAAGACCAACCAATTTGAGCTTCATCAGCGCGATGAAATCGCAGGCCTCTTCCGGCAAGTCGGTATGTTCTTCCAGGGGCAAACGGGTGTTTTCAAGAAGGGTTAAAGAGCCGAGGAGGGCACCTGCTTGATACATGACTCCAAATTTCTTCAGTATTGCCTGCCGTTCCGCGCCCTGAGCCGTAACCAGATCCACACCATCAAAGAGGATGCTACCGGAAAACGGCTCGATTAGCCCGACCATATGCTTGAGCAACGTGCTCTTACCACACCCCGAACCACCGATGATAAACAGAATTTCACCCCGGCGCACTTCAAAGGAAACATCGTTGTGAATGATTGTTTCGCCGTAACCGGTGTGCAATCCCTGAACCTGAATGGCGTCGCTCATGTCACCAGCCCATAAAAAAGAACATTACTGAAAAGATTCCATCGAACACCGCAATTAGGACGATACCGCTCACGACAGCACTTGTCGTGGATGCTCCCACGGCGCTGGCTCCGGTGCGAGTTTGAAGTCCGCGATAGCATCCGATCGCGGCTACCAGCCATCCAAACACAATCGCTTTGAACAGTCCTCCCAGCAAATCGCTGTAGTCTGCCGTACTCTGGACCTGATTTACATACGTTACCAGCGGAAACCCGAGCGATAGCATAACGACCGCCCCACCGGCAAGTCCGGCCAGGTTAAAGAACATAGTCAGAAGAGGCGAAAGACAGACCACGGCTAAGAGACGTGGGACGACAAGGAACTTGATTGGATTGAATCCCATGGTCGTGAGGGCATCAATCTCCTCATTGATTCGCATAGTACCTATTTCCGCGGCAAAGGCTGATCCTGAACGACCTGCCAGAACAACGGCTGTCATCAATGGACCAAGCTCGCGAATCACAGAAAGACCAATGAGGTTTGCGACAAAAATCTCCGCACCAAAACGCCGCATGGGAATGGCGGATTGAAACGCAAGTATCAAACCCAGAAGGAAACCAATGAGCATGGTAATTGGGATGGCATAGACACCGGCATGCTCAATGGTTTTAAAAAAGTCCTTCCAGCGAATTTCCATTGGTCGAAGCAGACTCTGCGCCACGTTGACGGTTATTTCCCCGGCAAAGGTAACAAGACTCTGAAATCGTTCCCATGCAGACAGTGTGGCTCGGCCAATTTGATCCAGATGCCAGTATATTTCCTCATCTTCCCAGGTTTGCTCAAGCGTTCCTTGATCAAACAAATGATACAGCTTTTCGTAAGGTTCAGGCAGACCCACAACCGCGAATTCCTTGTTAATTGATTGCTGGTGTTGGCGGACATGAACCAGGAGTGCAACTCCCGTCGAATCCATCCTTGAAACAGAGGCCGCGTCCACAACGACGCGCAATTTGTTGTGAGCCACGAATCGGGCCATTTCGGGCCAAATTTTACCCGTTGTTTGCATTGTAACGTCCCCGTTCAGGAAGACCCGTAGCTCATCCGGGAGCAATTCAAAGCGAGTGGCGCTCATTTGATGTGCCTGGCGAAGAAAGCAATCGCCGGCGTGAGTTCTGCGTCCCAGAACTTATAATCGTGTCCGTAGCCGGCCTTCAGATGCATCTCAACAAGGCCGGGTGCCACATCGCGCAAAGCATCACCAAACGACTGCGTTTGGTCCGGCGGGACGACAGTGTCGGAAAGTCCGTGTGAGAGGTACAAAGGCATCTTCCATTCGGCCACCCGAGCCTTTGGATTGTCTCGACCTTTCCACCGATCCGGAAATTGCGCGTACGTGCCGTACACCGCAATCGTGATGGCTTCCCCACTCATTTTTTCCTGGGCAAAGTCGCCTGAAAAAGCGGCTCCTGCGGTGAAGAGACCGGGATTCTCAAGCGCCAGCATGGCTACTCCGCGGCCTCCGGTTGATAGACCAAGGAGAAAGTTGAACTGGCCCGGCTTGAAGAGCGAATAACGGGTCTGAAGTTCCGGTATCAGCTTAGTTTTGATGAACTCGCCACCCGGTACAGGATTCCATTTCATTCGGGTTTCGGGATAGTAGCTTGTCTCATACAATGTTTTGAGCATTTCCGGAAGAACAAGGATTAGCCCGTTTTCGGCTGCCAGCTTCTCCAGCCTGGAATTTTTTCTCCAGCTCTCGCGGGGGAAGTTCCAGCCAGGCAGAACCAACAGCGTTCCGCGCGGATTCTGGGGCACAACGATATCACATGGCACTCCGGCGATTTCAATCGTGTGGAGTCCCGGTTCTGGCGGCTTAAGGCCAGGGCGAGAGGCCGCGCCGGAGCAGGCGACGAACACCAGCAGAAGTAAGGATCGAGCGGCCAATTCCGTAATTCTCAGCATTGTCGCACGGTGGCATGGTTGCAATTAACGTGTCAATTCTTACAGAAATCAATTCCCGGAGAGCAGTCGCTTTGCCATGCGCACGGATTCTTCTGCACCCACAATAGCGAGCACGTCCCCGGCCTGAAGTGGCTCGTGGGCGATATCTACAACCATACCCTGTTGCCCGCGATGAATCGCCAGGACGCTTGCCCCGGTCAATCCGCGCAGGTTCAGGCTGGCCAATGTCTTACCGATTGCGTCCGCTTCGACTGTAAGGATCACTTGCGTTGGTGGGCCAAGGCCCGGGAGAAATTCGGCCTCCGGAATGCGATGCCCCACATTCTGAGCTTGCCTGGCAAGTATCTCCAGTAGCATTTCAGAAGCGGCCCGTACGTGGCCCTGAAAATTTGCAGCCCTTCGCCAGAAGACAAATGCCAGGGCGAGGAAAAGCCCGAGCAGTACCACGATTAGAGGAATTCCTGGCAAGAAAGGTTGAATCAATGCAACCACAGGTAGCCCGACGAGGAGTAGCAATACAAGTTGCAGGGCAACGACGAAGACGCGTCGCGGCGCATGGGCCAGATCCAATTTTCCGGCATCATTCGGTGGGAATACCTGCGCCGCAAGTGATGTGCCGAGGGATCTGCCCACGCGAAAGATGCCGATCAAGAACGGAAGAATCACAATTGCAATCGTGATCGGGGCAATGAATGTCGAGGTCTGCAGATTAAAGTAGGGCGCAATCAATCGGTTGATTTGATCGAGATACCGCGTACCAGCAATGATTAGGCCCACCAGGAACGTTACGTCGATGAGGAGCCATCGGGCGAGACGGATATTTGCCTCCGCCTTCTGAACCTGCCGGACCTTAAGGCCGTCTATCCAACTGGCATAAAGAGTAGCAAATGTTTGAAGCGCAGCCGGCAGCTTTCTATCCACCCAGTTGGCTGCGGGACCCGATGCCCGAATGAACCAGGGAGTCGTCAATGTTGTGATTGCCGAGACGGCAACAGCAATCGGGTATAAGAATTCTCCCGTAGCTTTCAGCGAGATGCCCAGAGCGGCGATTATGAATGAAAACTCACCAATCTGTGCGAGACTCATACCTGTTTGTACTGATGTGCGCGTCCCGTTCCCGGTCAGAAACGCACCAATGAATACACTTACGAACTTACCTGCAATTACGAGGAGAGAAAAGACAACGACTGCAACCCAGTACTTCTGTACGAGAGCCGGATCGATCAACATGCCGACTGAAACGAAAAACACAGCCGCAAACATATCGCGCACCGGGGCTATCAGATGTTCTATTCTTTCCGTATGACCCGACTCGGAAACGAGTACGCCGGCAATAAACGCTCCGAGCGCCACCGAGTATCCCATTTCCAGGGCCAATAGGGCAACGCCAAAACAAATTCCAATCGAGGCAACGAGCGTTGTCTCATCCCGTCTCAAACGAAGTACAAAACGAATCGCGCGAGGAATAATAAAAAGTCCTACAACGACCAGCGCGACCAGGAAGCCCAGAAGACGAGCCGTTGAAATAAACAGCGTCCGTGCCTCAAGGTTTCCTCCGGAAGCTATGGCTGTTAAGATCGCCATGAGTAGAATCGCGATTATGTCTTCTACTACGAGGACTCCCACGACTAACTCGCGGAGTCGGCCCTTTACCTTCTGTTCATCGAAGGCCTTGGCAATGATCGTGGTGCTTGAGATTGCAATGATAGCACCCATAAAGACGCTTTCCAATGTGGTCCAGCCGAACATCTGGCCAACGGCGAATCCCACCCAGACCATCACGCTGCACTGAACCACTGCTGTAATTCCTGCCGAGGGACCAACTGACAGGAGCTTTCGTAGGCTGAACTCCATGCCAAGCGAGAACATCAGCAAAATCACGCCGAGTTCTGAGAGAGTCAGGACAATTGCAGAGTCTGCCACGAGCGGGATCGGAACATGTGGCCCGACCACGAGCCCCGCAAGCATGTACCCGAGAACGACCGGTTGCCTGAGACGTTGAAAGATGACCGTAGTGATCGCGGCCACGCACAAGACGATTGTAAGAGCGAGTAAGAAATCGTGGGCCTGCATTCTGTTACACTAGTCCTTTTGCCTTAGTTTTGAGCTTCTAACCAACAGCGCGAAAACGCCTTCTGTCGGGCTCGAATTTTTATCGTAGACCAATGAGCGCCAGAGTTCGGAATATACACGTCACAATGGCTCGCTTACTCATTTCAATAGCAATCCTCCTCGCCACCTTCAGCGCCGTAAACCCCGAGGATCGGGTTCTAGACCTGCACGATGCGGCCGAGCGCGTGGATATGTCCACCTTCCTTGACATCCTGGAGGATCCGCAGGCTGCTCTGACGATAGAAAACGTGGCCTCCGCAGCCTACGCAACAACAATCGTGCCGGAGCCTGGCCAGAAGAGCATTGACCTTATCAGAAAACTCAAGTCGCAGAATCAGAAGGCCTTTGTCCAAAACAACATGCGTCGCCCAACCTTTGGCTTTTCGAGCTCCGCCTACTGGTTGCGTATCAAACTCAAGAATATCAAAAGCCTGGGACCAACAGAACGGCAGTGGCTAATTGAAGCGGGCTATCCTTCCCTGGATTACGTGCACATATATGTCCCCGACGAACAGGGCGGCTATATGAAGTTTGAAAGCGGTGATAAGTATCTGTTCGATTCGCGTCAGTTCAACTTCCGTAACCCCGTGTTTCGTATTCCACACTTCACCGGCGAAAAGCAAATCTACATTCGCATCCAGACGAGTGGCACTGCGGACATGCCTTTGACTCTTTATTCGTACAGCGGATTCACCAGCCGCGCAGTGAATGAACAATACGGTTATGGCCTCTACTTTGGTATCATGATCGCGATGGTTCTGTACAATCTCTTTATCTTTGTTTCAACCAGGGACACGGGATACATTCACTACGTTGGTTTTATTTTCTGCAATACTCTCTTTCAGATGAATCTGCGCGGATTCGCATTTCAGTATCTGTGGCCGGAAAACATCTGGTGGGCGCATCAATCAGCGGGATTCTTTCTTGGAACCTTTGCGGCCTTTGGCGCTCAATTCACGCGGCATTTCCTGAATACCAAAGAGATTGCGCCGGTCCTCGATAAAGTCCTTCTTGGATTGCTGGTGCTTGAGATAGCAATTGCCGGGGCCTCTCTCCTCGGTTTCAGTCATGAGTTTATGTCAAGGGCCATGGTGATCGGTGGTGGACTATTCGCTATTCTTGCGGCGATCACCGGCTACCGTTGCTTCTTCAAGGGATATAGACCTGCGCGCTATTTCAACATCGCTTTTACAATCTACTTTGCCGCAGGTGTATTGCAGGTGCTTGTGCGCGCTTCCATCGTGCCGTTTACGTTCTTCACTGAGCAGGCCGAGCAGATGGGCTTTGCCATCCAGGTGATTTTGCTGTCGCTTGGTCTTGCAGATAGAATTAACATTATGAAGCGAGAAAAGGAAATCGCTCAGGCAGAAATGTTGGAGTCCCGCCGTGTAATGCTTCAATCCTTCTCGCGCTTTGTTCCCCGGCAGTTTCTGACTCTGCTCGGTAGAGAGAGTATTGTGGACGTAGGACTCGGGGACTCCGTAGAAAAGGACTTTACAGTTCTCTTTACAGATATCCGGAGCTTCACATCGCTTTCAGAGAAGATGACGGCAGAAGAGAATTTCCGTTTTCTGAATTCTTTCCTGAAACGCATGGGGCCGGTCATACATAAGAACAACGGCTTCATTGATAAGTTCATGGGTGATGCAATTATGGCATTGTTTCCAGAATCGCCCAAGCAGGCACTCGAAGCTGCCATTGACATGCGGCGCGAGCTCGACGGGTACAATCTTCATCGGCAAAGGGAAGGGCGCGAAGAAATCAACATTGGCATTGGACTTCACACGGGTCACCTGATGCTTGGAACCGTGGGATCGGAAGCTCGTCTTGATACAACTGTCATCGGTGATACGGTCAACCTGGCGAGCAGGCTGGAATCATTGACCAAAACATTCCGGATCTCCGTTCTGGTGTCCCAGGCGGTGTATCAGCGGTTACCCGAAGGGCACAATTTCAAGCTCAGAGAGATCGACACTGTTCGCGTGAAGGGACGCAGTGAACCCGTAATCATCTACGAAGCGTACGATGGTGATCCGGAACCCTTGCGACAGCAAAAAGACGATGCCTTCGACGACTTCGTTGAAGGTCTTCGCCTCTACAAACAGGGCGATTTCCACGAAGCAATGCGCATTTTTGAGAGTCTGGCGGCAAAGTTTCCGGACGATGCTGCCCATGCCATGTATGTCCGGCGTTGCCAGAAACTCCTGGCAGAACCGCCAGGCAGTGGATGGCGGGGCGTTAGTCGTATGGTGATGAAGTAAGATTTGCACTTGTCATTCACTGATAACGTTAGTTCCTTGACTAACGGCGTTGCGGTGCGCGCGACGTTGGGGGAATCAGTTGTTTCAGTTTTTCCAGCAAATTTCCGAGAAGAAGTGGAACTATGTCGCCAGCTTCGTCGCTGATTCTCTCGCCATATTAATACTAATCCTTACTACCTATCTCACGTACGCCGGGCAAACCGCGTGGTGGTATATCCTGGCTTTTGTGTCTGGTATCGTTACATGGACAGTGTATGAGTATGTCTTCCACCGCTGGATCTTTCATGGATCTACTCCGCTCGCACTCGGGCACGGCAAACATCATGATGATGCGGACCGATTGCTCAGTATGCCATTCGCAACCGGCCCCGCTATCTATCTGGTAATGTTCTTTTTGCTTCGCTTCCTGATTGGAGATGGCCTGGCCGCGGTCTTCACTACAGCGTATGCGATTAGTTATCTTTACTATGGTTTCTTACATCACAGTTCCCACTTTATGGAAATCGATTTGAAACTCTGGAAGAAGATGCGCGCGCATCATTTGCTTCACCACAAGTTTCCGGATAGAAACTTTGGCTTTACCACGTCGTTCTGGGATCGAGTTTTCGGGACCCATTATGCGATTGCGCGGGTGAAACGATCTGCGGTGGCTGCCCGTTCAACCACACCGCAGCCCACTGCCTGATTTACTGTATCCCTGCCTTCTTGAGCGCCCGCAGTAACTGCGGTAACACCCGACGGGTTGCGCGTCGCCCTTCTTCAATGATCTCGCGGCCACGGTTGTGATCGGTCACACTGAACGCATCCACGTCTGGCTTAATGTCAAAGTCCGTGTGCTCTTCGTGACTCTTAACAGATTGCAACATGAAGATATCCAGGGTCTGCAGCATGATCTTGCCTATGGAGCGTGGTTTGAAAGGAGTGTTGGAGGGATCAATACTGGTGTTAATCCCGATTACGAAGCTGGTATCCCAATCTTTCAGAATATTCGCGGGAATGTTGTTCAGCATTCCACCATCGGCGAGAACGCCTTCGCGTCTGACTATGGGAGGAAAGACACCCGGAACAGAACCCGATGCCAGGATGGACTCTGCCATGTCGCCTGACGTTAGAGTAACAGGAAGTCCCGTCTTCAAGTCCGTAGCAACGGGAAAGAACGGAATTTCGACGTCCGCAATGGTGGAATTGCCGAAAGCGGTTTTGAGAAGATTGCGATACTTGTTTCCGCGAATAAAAGCGACAAACGGGAATGTGTAATCGTTGAACGGGTGCCCCTTCCTGGCAATGGCATGTTTCTGAAAGTATTCATGCATCCAGGGCAAGGTTTTTCCGGTCGCGAGCATTCCACCCACATGAGCTCCCGCGCTTGCGCCGGAAATCATGTCGATCACAAGCCCGGTCTTCTCAAGAATATCGAGAACGCCCAGATGTGACAGAGCCCGTGCTCCACCGCCGCCAAATGCAATTCCCACTGATTTTCCGGCAATCCAACGTGCAATTCGTTCTGCAGTCGTCTTCTCCTTGTCTCGTGTAATCAGATTTGGAATCAAAGTCCCAGGACAATCGCGTTGCAGGTCACCGCGGTTTCTGCGATCGTTTTCAACAGACCCGGTTGAAAGCTGATAAATACGATCACGTCCTGGTTTCAGGAAATTTAGATACCCAGGAAACTCATGTCTGACAAGCGTCGCAGTTCTACGACTGAGACCCATAACAAAGCGTCGGAAACCACGCGTTCCCGGGAGAACAAGCAAAACGATGGCAGCACAGCGGCCCGTTGCCCGGCGCAACCATTCAACCGAGGCATTGTCTACAATTTCATGATCTTCAATCCCATGCACCTGCGTGTAAAAGATGTCTTTGCGAGGCTTGACTGGTTTAACACTGGCTCTTGCCAGTGATGTGCTTCGTTTGATCTGACGCATCCCTGTGGGCGAAAAATCGGGCAGGGCATTTATGATAAGCGAATTCGGGGGCAAGTTGGCGGAGAGACTCTCAAACAGCGTATTGGCCAGCTCGTCATGTTCGTCGGCACCCGGAGCAAGATAGACCGCAAATAGCTTGCTCTCGTTGATGCGCGTCTTGTATCGCAGATTATGAATTGAACTCTGGTACAGTCCGCCGATTTGCCGGGCCGTGCGCTCCGCAAACCCTGGATAGTCCTTGATCAGGCGGAGAAAGTGCGTGCTTGTGAGTCGCCACACTACGGTGTCGGTGATAGCCAGGGCATTCTCTTCGCGAATCGATGCCGTCAATACTCCGGGAATTCCAAAAATATCCCCATTCTGCGCGGAGCCCGTTATGCGCGTTTCTCCCTTCATTTCGACGAGCATGCGCACAAGGCCGGATTCGATTACATAAATCCCATTGCTCTTTTCACCGGCACGATAGACGTAGTCGCCGGCAGTAAAGTATTTGTAGGTAAGTTCATTGCAAAGTCTTGATAAAGCTGCGGGGGGCAGAGCCGCAAAGATCGAAATCTTCTTCAGTTGCTGCTTCAATTTGGAACGATCAAATTTCTGTCGTTCGAAGCGCAACAGCCATTGCTTAAAGGAGCGACGATCAATGATGCCCAGCTGTTGCAGTACGTTACCCAGAGGGATTCTGTATTCAGAGTTCAAGGGACGGCGCTCGGCCAGTTCAGCTGTAGAAAGGAGCTCAAGGCCAGCAAGGGCTTCCTCAAGAGTCTCCTCTGGATTCATCTGTAGCCGTGTATCAAGCAGCAGGCGCTCGTCTTCGCTAAGCAAGCCCTGAGCGAGGCTCAAAAGCCCAAGCTTAGCGGCAACGCGCTTTTGTAGTTCAAGCGCCCGTGAAAGATCAGCCGCGGTAATGGCGCGATTCCGGACGAGGAAATCGCCGAGCATGTGGCTTGCTTCTATAAATGCCATCGATAGTAATTATCGGGTCAGAGGAGGGCTGATTCCCAGTCCGCAGCGCGTAAATCGACCAAAACAGCGGGGATTTTCAGCGTTTTCGCAGTACGATCAAATCATAGTGAATGAGACCGGTTGCAAAACCGAGCGCTGTGATCTGGGTAGAAACGGCCATATTCCAGAGGGTCTTCCATGCCGAATATTGCGAACGTTTGAAATGCCTGAAGAGCCACTTCAGGATCATACTAACCGTCTCCTGCGCGCCCGGGCGTGCCTCACGGTTGATGCTCTGAATCTTTACAGTCTCAAAGTATTCTTCCCACGATGCCTGATTGGCCGAGCGATGCGACACACGCGCCAGATCCGGTGCTCTTCTGGTCAAGAATGCAAGTGAATCATGAAATGTGATATCAGCAAGGACGAGGAGCCCGTTCTTTTTTAAGACCCGCGCAGCTTCCTTGTAAAACCTTGGGCGGTCGAAATAGAACGCACATTCCACTGCCATGACACGATCCGCGCTTTTTGCCGGCATCTCCATCTTCTCAGCCTGGCCATGCTTGAACTTCAGCTTCTTTTGCAGCTTCTCTGTTTTGGCTCGCTCATTCGCATAGCGGACCTGCGATTCAGCGATATTGAAACCAATCAGTTCCTTGAACTTGAACTTTGAGGCGAGCAGGAAGTCCTGTTCTCCGCTGCCAAAACCCACATCCACGAGCACGGAATCGGGCTTAATATCAGCGGCTTCAAACACCAGCATACACAGATTGGCCTGCTTGGTTTCGTAACTATCCTGCGACGAGCGCCGAAACCCGTAATTCAGATATTTGCGCTCTTTGTTCAAATCCTCGAGAAGGAACTGGAAGTCGTCGTATTGACGGGCCACAAATTCGGTTAACGGTGAGTCGAGTTTTGCGTAAGCTGACATGCGCTGCCATGCTCGGCGAAAATGCCACCGGGGCAATCGTTTCCCTGGGCGGGAGACGACAACCGCCGAATACGGGCATCATTCGAGTCGGTAGCCTGGTAATCGGTGCAAATCCCGCTCACACGTCATGGTTCCGATAACCATTATTATGTCTCAAAAAGAAAGGAATGCAATCGATCGTTCCGATTCGCGCATGGATTTGCGGCTCAATCCGAGTCCTTTGCACGCCAGGTAGTGGTCTGAAACTGCACGTGCTGCCGGATCCGTGAATCAAAGGCGTCTTCCGATTCGGAAACAAGTGCAAATGGGTATTTTGCATCGCTTCTTTCCCAGCGTTGCAACCAGCTTTGATTCAAAAGCAAAGGCGCCTGACCGCTTTCGCGCATCCGCTTCAGCGCTTCGTCTGTGAACGCCACCGTCGTTTCTGACTTGCTTCCAGTTGAGAGACCGGTTGCTACATAGAAACCAGCACCGAGCATTGCGGCGCGAACCCGCGTTGATGCCGTGTATGAATACATTTCACAATCAACCTGGCTGCACGCACGAAAGACTTCCTGAAATGCAGTCAGACTCCAGAGATCTTGATTGGTCTTGTAAGAGAAAGGATCGTAGAAAATGAAATTGGCCGGTGGGGCGTCCTTGATGCAGGAAAGGAAATCGGCTTCGAGTAACTCCCATGACAGCCGCAAATGCTTTGGGCGCCAGGAACCTTCGCGAATCAACATGTGAGGCGCCTTGCTCCTGAGGTGCGGAAATCTTCGACCATTCATGAGCGCCAGACGGAAGGCGTCGAGATCGTTCTCAAAACTAATCACACGCAAGGCTGCAACTTGCGATTCGTTGTCTTTACAGAAAGCTTCGTAGGCGCTTATCGCGGCCATTGCATTGTATCCTGCACCAAGACCAACGTCCCAGATTACCAGTTCCCCTTGTTCCGGCCGCGACAGGCGACCGAGTAGACGCGATTGCTCAACATACAGTCGTCTCGCCTCAATGTTTGGATCTGCACCGGGATGCATCACTTCCCCTGAGTCAATATGTTGAATACTGAAGAACCCTTCCCTGGACTCGCGCACGGAGAAAGCACCTCGAACATCATAATTCTTTGCGGTTCGAGGTTTGGGCATTTTGGCTGGAGGCCGTTCTTCGTCCTGTCGGACGAGAAGCTCGCGCTGTTCCTTGTAGAAGGTTTCGAACGTATCTGAAAGAATTTGCTCTCGCATGGTTCTCATCAGCGAATGATAAAATTGCAGATTGTGGATCGAAGTCAGCTGCCATGCCAGAAGCTCTGACGCCTTGTGGAGGTGATGAATATACGCTTTGCTATAGTTCTTGCAAGCATAGCAGTTACAGTTTGGATCGAGCGGTTCATTGATAGTTTTATAAACCGTTCGCATGAGCCTGAGCCTGCCCTTAGAAGTATATGTGACACTTTGCTGAGAAAGCGCAGACGGAATGATGCAATCAAACATGTCAACGCCGCGATGCACTGCCTCGAGGAGATCGATCGGGGTCCCCACGCCCATGAGATATCGCGGCCTGTCTGCGGGCATCAGCGCAGCGGTGAACTCCGTAAAATCCTGGCGCTCATTGCGCGTTTCACCCACAGCCAGCCCACCGATGGCCAGCCCATCGAATTCAAGCTCTGCCAGAGTCTCAACGCTTTCTCGCCGCAGATCTTTGTGAAGTGCTCCCTGAACAATGCCGAATAACGCCTGGTTGCTATCACCCCGCGCAGCCAGGCTGCGCCTGGCCCAACGGTGAGTTAGCTCCATTGCCTCTCGGGCAACCTTAGCATCTGAAGTAGATGGAATGCACTGGTCGAGCACCATCATGATATCACTTCCGATACTCTTTTGCGTTGCGATGCTCAGCTCAGGGGTCAGTAGAATCATTCTTCCATCAACGTAACTGCGAAACGAAGCACCCTGCTCGCTCATGCTACGGGCATGGGGTAAAGAGAAAATCTGGTAACCGCCAGAATCCGTAAGAATCGATCCGGACCAGTTCATCAGTTTATGAATACCGCCTAACGCTTCAAATACAGCTGGGCCGGGTCGCAAGAGCAAATGGTATGTATTGGCGAGGAGCATTTGCGCCCCGGTGCTGGCTAGATCCTCTACCCGCAGTCCCTTCACTGTGGCATTCGTGCCGACCGGCATGAAGAGTGGTGTCTTGATCGACCCATGTAGAGTGCTAAATTCCCCTGCGCGCGCGGAACTGCCCGTGGCCTGTGCGAGTAGTTTGAACCCGAGTCGCATTTTACGATGCTTCTCGCTGAACCCCTGGCCTGCAAGTCTAACTGGCAGCCGACCTGCCAAATCGTCAGGCCGCCCTATCCTTGCAGGGCGAAACAGGCCGAGGAAAGGACGGCCGAAGCGGCACAGAGTTTGCTAATTAGGAAGTGATGAAACCGATTGTGACGCGTGCTTTGATAGGTGCAAACGTTCTGGCGTTCGTGTTGTTTAGTCCGTACACGCCCTATGCACAGGAGATCTTCGGAACCCTGGGATTGGTCCCGGGGGATTTTCAAATCTGGCAACCCCTGACAAGTCTCTTCCTCCATGGCGGATTCATTCATCTGGCGTTCAACATGATTGCGCTCTGGAGCCTTGGACCGGCGATTGAACGCGAGCTTGGTGCCGTAAAGTTTACACTCCTCTATTTTGCTTCCGGTCTCACCGGAGCCCTTGCAGTACTTGTGCTGCCAGGTATGCCTTTTGTGCCCACAGTGGGTGCATCCGGAGCCATCGTCGGTCTCATGGGGGCGCTTGCAGTCTTCTATCCCAATGCATCGATCGCCATGTTCTTTGTGCCAATGCGCGCTCGCACGGCGGCTCTTGCTTTTGGTGGGATAACGATCCTCTTGATGTTTGTGGATCAGGGTTCAGGCATTTCGCATGCGGGGCACCTCGGTGGGTTGATCGGGGGCCTTGCACTCTCAAAGTATCTTCAGAATAACAAGATCGGGGCTACGCGACGTTTCGATTGGGGGCATGAACATGCTAACCCGTATTCCAGGCCCATGAGCCGCGGCCGGACGGAGACGCGGCCTGCGGAAGTGCAACTGATCTATGACCCTGCAACGGGTCGCTATTATCTGAATAAGCGCCTCGATTGAAATGCCGCCCCAGGACAAACAATCAGGCCTGGGGCCCCAACCTGCAATCGTACTTCATCATCAAGTGGCATTGGGCGGGTGGATGGACAGTCGCCCCGGGCGAGGTATCAACGAAACTACGGGCGAGAAGTGACTGAAATTACCGCTTCCGTGACCTTAAAAAAAGGTTCATGGCCCAGGTGCTTAGAAAATCATTGCACTAATCGCTTCCAAGCGCAGTTTCGAATGTCAATCGACCAAAAATACATACGCAATTTCTCCATTATTGCACATATCGATCATGGGAAATCCACGCTCGCAGACCGGATTCTGGGCCTGGGCGGGGTAACGGACGCGCGAACCGGTAAAGATCAGATCCTGGACTCCATGGATATTGAGCGCGAGCGCGGCATTACAATTAAGATGAACTCGGCCACGTTCCGCTACAAGACGGAAGACGGGACCACGTATGTCTACAACCTGATCGACACGCCTGGGCACGTTGACTTCACGTATGAAGTGTCGCGTTCGCTTGCCGCCTGCGAAGGAGTCATCCTGGTAGTGGATGCAAGTCAGGGTGTGGAAGCCCAAACTCTGGCAAACCTTTACCTGGCAATGGAAGCCAACCTGCGCATCATCCCGGTCATAAACAAGATCGACTTACCAGCGGCAGATGTTCCGCGTTGCCTTCACCTGATCGAAGAGACCCTGGGGCTTGATCCCACAGAAGCAATCGCCGTTTCCGCAAAGACCGGTCAGAACGTGCCAGCCATTCTTGAATCCATTGCCAAACTCATCCCGCCGCCTAACGGGGACAAAGATGCTCCACTTCGTGCCCTGATTTACGATTCCTACTACGACAGCTATTGCGGCGCGGTTATGAAAGTTCGCGTTGTAGATGGAGCCCTTAAGAAGGGCGACCGCATCCGGTTCATGACACACGACCGGGAGTATCTCGTTACAGAAGTCGGAATCACAGCAATTACAAATCAACCTCGCGAAGAACTCTCCGTTGGAGAAGTAGGTTATGTAATTTCCGGAATCAAATCCGTTGAAGACACCCGCGTTGGTGACACGGTAACGCTGGCAAATCGTCCGGCCGTCCAGGCCCTTGCAGGTTACCGGGAAGCCAAACCCATGGTTTTCGCGGGTTTGTTCCCAATTAACGGCGAAGATTATCCGGTTCTCAAAGACGCTCTGCTGAAACTAAAAATGAACGATGCTTCGCTCGTCTTCGAGCCGGAAAGTTCAAATGCACTGGGCTTTGGATATCGCGTAGGCTACCTGGGACTTCTCCATATGGAGATTATTCAGGAAAGGCTCGAGCGTGAGTTCAACCTCGATCTAATCAATTCCGCCCCAACCGTTAAATATCGCATAACGTTGACAGACAAGACTGAACTTGAAATTGATAATCCTGCAAAATGGCCTGACCCGGTTCGAATCGAAACTATGACAGAGCCCCATGTTAGGGCCACAATTCTCACGCCACCTGAGTTTGTGGGAAACATACTTGCGCTCTGCCAGGATAAGCGCGGAATACAGGAGAACATGATCTATCTAGCGGATGGTAAAATTCAGCTCCTGTATTCGATGCCGCTTTCGGAACTCATTTTTGAATTCTATGACAAGTTGAAATCCTGTTCAAAGGGTTACGCTTCGCTTGACTATGAGGCGTCAGACTATAAGGATTCAGATCTCGTCAAAGTGGATATCCTGGTGAATGGCGAACCGGTAGATGCCCTTGCTATGATCGTCCATAGATCCCGGGCAGATCAGCGCGGTAGACAACTCGTTGACAAACTAAAAGAACTCATCCCAAGACAGCAGTTCCAGATTCCCCTACAGGCAGCCATGGGTGCCAAAGTGATTGCGCGCGAGAACATCTCTGCACTGAGAAAGAATGTGACGGCCAAATGCTACGGTGGGGACATCACGCGGAAGAAGAAACTGCTCGAGAAACAAAAAGAAGGTAAGAAACGCATGAAGCAGGTAGGATCAGTCGAGATCCCGCAAGAGGCCTTCCTGGCCCTACTCAAATCGGACCAGTAGATGCAATTACACCCGGGAAGAACATGGATGCTGTTCTCAAGGGTTTTGAGCTCGATACAGTATTCACCACAGTTTCTATCGCGTCCCTCGTCTATCACTCGCATCGCGCTTCTGGTTGCCTGCACGGCGACTTTCAATTGTCGCCCGGAAACCCTTTTAGTCTACGAAATCAAGCCGCCTGAAAAGGTTGAAGGCTGGCATTTGTACCGCTATGACCGAGGAACGTCGCTTCGGGCTGAGGCTGAATTCGACACAATCAAGCTCAGTGTGGTTGTTCCTGGGCCGCGAGCTCTCGCCGATCTAGCTCAACGGATAAGTGAAAAACGTGACCGCGGAAGGCTTGATGTTCAAGCAATTCGGATTGTTAGTTCAAAGGCTGCAGAGCCAGATGTTGCGCTTAATTTTTCTGAGTTCGTAATAGTTCATAACGGAAACCTGATTTCGCAGATTG
>JAEUSB010000039.1 GCA_016788865.1 Leptospirales bacterium | reverse complement strand
AGAATCCTCGTCCGGAATAATGTACTTTCGAGAAGCCTGTTGCAACGAAAGCAGCCGAGTGCGAAATAGTTTTACTTCCTGTTCTGTTGCGGCTATACTTGCCGGATCCGCTTTCTGTTTTTGCAGTCGTTCCAGTTTACGGCGCGCTCCGTCGAGCCTTGCAGCCCAGGCGTTGCTTTGCTCAATATATTTCTTTTCCTTCTCGTAGTCATTGGTTCCCACGGTTGGGGTTCCCTTGAAGAGCATATGCTCAAGCATGTGGGCAATCCCAGCACTTTCATCTGTTTCGTCTGCGCCGCCAGCTTTGTACTTTATATAGGCCGCAACCGTAGGCGAGAACGCCCGGCGGACCATTAGAATTCTGAGTCCATTGGGCAGTGTAACCTTTTTGATATCGCCTTTCAGCCCGGCAAGCGTGGAACTCAGGATTTGTTGTGGTGCTTCCGCCATAAGCGCGTTCGCAAAAGCGAGCAGGCTCAGGTTAAGAACCAGGAATGAAATTCTTCTGTAAGTCACAGACGTAAGTAGCATGCGCAGTCGGCTTGTAAAGATTTGTTTGAACCGGGCCTGGACCTGGCCTGCGGCTTTTTTGTTGGCCCGCCTCCGGCCATATGGTAAGACGTTCTGTGCCCCGCACCTTTCGCTTCTCCAGTTGGGTTAGCCTGACACTGATAATCGCCTATGCGGTTTATTTTCTGCGATTTCTCCGCCTCGCCTCCTGGCAGGACGATTCGCTGGGTCTTGACGATTGGGATCAGCATACCTTCTACCTTGAAGCAGTTGTGCGATCCCTTCGCGGACTTGAGATCCCCTTCTGGAATCCGTACTACAAAGGTGGGATGCCGATTTTTGAAAACCCTCAGATTCGTATTTTTACGCCAACGGTATGGCTAGGCGTTCTCTTTGGAAGCTTGCAGGGACTGAAGCTTTCGATTCCCCTTTATTACCTGGCGGGCTGCCTGGGCAGCTGGTATTTATTCGACCGAACGCTTCAGGCGCATCCGCTTGTAACGGCGTTTTGTTCTGTGACCTTTGTTTTTTCCGGGTTCATGGCCCAGCACATGTTTGCCGGCCATGCAAACTACATGTCGGTGCAGCTTTTTCCTGCGATCTATGCCTGTTTCCATCGTTTTAAAACAGCCGGTCGAGCAGGCTTCGCGCTGGCCTTTTCAATCTTCTTTGCCTGGGTGCTCTGGGATGGATTCGTCTATGGATTCTTGTTCCTCATATTTCTTTATTCAGTCCTGGGCGTCCTTCATTTCATCCAGAGTCCAGATCTGATTACGCTACGGAAACTCTCGCTCCTTGCGATTCTGACGCTGGGATTCTCCGCGATCAGGCTTATTCCGGCGGCGTCCTTCTATGTAGAGCAGGGTGCATACTTCATGCCTTCGGGAGAAATACTTGGTCCGTGGCAGATTCTACAGACGTTTTTGAGTCATTCGCAACACCCGGTGCTGGCGCGGAACTTTTCACCGCAGGCGCACAACTGGTGGGAATACGGAAACTATGTTGGATTCGCTCCGATTGTCGGTTTGCTCCTGCTGCTGCCTTTCGCTCGTCGAAAAGACATCCCCATTGCCGCTGCTACGTTCCTGTGCCTCTTACTTATGGCCGGTGAGTTTCATCCGTTCGCGCCAGCGTCCCTGCTAGCGCAAATCCCAGGGTTTGGCGGGATGCGCTGCCATGCGCGTTGGGGCATTGTAGTATTGTTTTGCGGTGTGGTCCTTTTGGCGTCTTTGGTAGAACGGGCGCGTGAATCTATTCAATGGTCTGCCAGGCTGGCTTTGCTTTTCAACGGACTACTGCTCGTTGTGTTTGTGTACGTTGCATACGACCTTCGCATCAATCGCAAACCTTTGAACAGCGTTTTTGAAACGGGAGTACATGCGCGGAACCTGGTTTTCAGAAAGGAAAAGGGGATCGAGACAGTAAAGACTCTACCGGGATATGGGGCGGCGTCTTCGCAATACCAGGCAATGCTCAATCACCTTTCGATGCGTGAGGGGTACGAAATGCTGAGCTGGCCCACGCGGGTTTCTTCTATAGGAGAACCCGGTTATCGCGGAGAGTTCTATCTCATGCAGATGGGACGACCTGTTGTCCCCGTTTCCTGGTCCATGAATCGCCTGGCGTTTGAAGTGGAATTGGATGCGCCCGACATACTGGTGGTTAACCAGAACTTCTATCGGGGATGGAAGGCGTCTGGCGATTTCACCGCAGAGTCGGTCGATGGCTTGCTCGGGGTTCGTTTGAAGTCAGGAAAGAATTTGCTGGTCTTGTCCTATTCGAGCCCGTTCGCCGTAGCCGGAATTGCCGTAACCCTTGTCACCTTGTTTGGAGCAATCTTTCTCCTGTGGATACGGCCGCGTGATCCGCAATTCAAGTCATCGCAATAGAGAACAATTTGACGCGAGCGCGGGTGAACGAAATCTTGTCCCACCGGGCCAGTAGCTCAGTTGGTTAGAGCACTTCTCTGATAAGGAAGGGGTCGGAAGTTCGAGTCTTCCCTGGCCCAGGTAATTTTAAACCCACCCCAATCCAGAATCAGTCTCCAAGATGCCACGTGCACTCGATCTTGAGTCCCTTGCCATCAGCACCCTTTGACATTCTGCATTCCGCACCGGAATCAACCGCAAGGTTCCGAATGGCACGAAGTCCCGTGCCCTTTGCCGGTGTTTCTGTTCCGGCTTTTCGAAGTAAACCCTCGCCATTGTCTTCGATTGTAAGCGCAATAGCAGTGCCGTCTTCCCTGAGGCGAATCGACATTTTCGTCGCTTCTGAATGCTGTCGAATATTGTCCACGGCTTCCATTGCAATGTAGTAGAGATGTGCGGGCGCCTTGATGATATCTGAGAGGCGCATCAAGGTTTTGGGCGGAATTTCCAATTCGCTTTCGATGCCACTTTCCTTGCAGGAGCGAGCAAGGTCATTGACCCATAGTTCAAAGCCGGCCATTTGTTCTTCTGGTCTTCTGCCTGGATCGATTTCAAGACCCCGCTTATGCAGCCGGTGACCCAGGTAGGCGATGATGGCATTCTTGGTTTCCGTTCTGATCCTGGTTCCTTTCCGCCCTTCTTCCTCAAGTCGCTGCCTGAGCGACGTTGCAATAAGAGGGGAGAGGTTTGCCAGGAGGCGCAATTCCGATTCTGGTAGGACCGCGTCGCATACGACGCAAAGCACCCCAAGAGTTTCTTTAGATTCTGCAAGCGGCACAATCACAGTCCCCGGACCCTTTGCTTCATCGATGGGGATGATCTTTGCGATGGCGTTGTCCGGAATCTCAAGCATACCGGGTTTAAGAACATCTGGTTTGAGCGTTGCCAATGCCGTCCCCATGACTGTATCAGCCAGTTGGAAGTAAGGATTGCCGCTTAACGTCAGCCATTTGCTGGAGTAGGCTTCCTCCAGCCTCAGGCGATCTTCGCCGCGCAAGCTATACGCAAACATTCGGTTGATCTGGATCCTGGCGCTCAGCCCTTTACGAAGCGCCTCAAGTCTGGATTGAAAGTCTTCAACCTCGGCGAGCGCACGGGCAAAATTAAAGAGAATCACCCCTTCCTCGCGCGACCCCTTCTCACGACTCAATGCCGATTGCAGTTCTTCTCCAAGGCGCTTTTCCTTTCCGCGCACATTCGCAAGTTCAGAAAGTACGCTCTCGCGTTCCTTGATTTCTTGCTGTACATTCTGTTTGAGCTTCGCAATTTCTTCTGCCTGCCGCTCAAGCTTGCCGCCCAGAATGCGTTTTTCTTCCTGAAGACCAAGCACATCCTGCTCAAGTCGAGATTCACGCTCGCGATAGTGCCCCAGGTCTCTTGTCTGGCTTGCTACCGTTGCCTGAAGCTGTTCTTTTTCTGTTCGCAAAGTTTTGATGTCTGCGGTTAGACCGGCAATCTCTTCGTGCGTGAGCGCAAGCTCTTCTGCCTGTTGCTTGAGATCGCGATCGCGAATGAGCAATAGCTCTTCGACTGCTTTGATTCGCTTGTGCGCCTCGGTTCGTTCTTCTTGCAAACGATAGATTTCTTTGCGTGCCCCTTCGAGATCGGCTTCTACGCGCTTTGTCTTTTCTTCATTGCGCTTCAGGTCCAATTCAAGATTTTGTGCCCGTTTCCCAAGCTCATCCAGTGATCGATTCAATCCTGCCGATTGTTCTCGGCTCTCCTCAAGCGACTTGTTTCTTGCTGCGATTTCGGATTGCATCCGTTCAATCTCAGCGAGTTTGCTCTGGATTTCCGATTTGAGGCTGGCGGCCTGCTTATCGTTTGAAGCTCTTATCTCAAGAGCTTCCTTTTCCTTTTGTTCGATCACGGTCTGCAGCTTTGAAAGTTCAAGTGCCGCGCGCTTTTCTTCATTGGCCAGTTTTGCCTTTTCATCGGCGAGATGACTTGCGATTTCCCGATTCTTGGCTTCTTGAAAGGCGAGCTCCTTTTGCGCCTGTGCCTGGGCCTGCTTTAGTTGCTCGTCCAGTTTTGAGATTTCTTGACGGAGATTATTTGTTTGCTGGTCGGTAGTCCGTCTTGCATTTCCTGCATCTTGCTCAAGGCGCTCTTTTGCCAGTTTGAGGTCGCGCAGTTCTTTCTCAGCATTCGCCTTCTGCGCCTCAAGGGTGCGATTGGACTCCTCAATTCGCTTCTGGAGCTCATCCTCTTTTCTCGCATGCTCCATGCCGGCTTCTTCGAGAAGTCTGTCTCGCGCCGCGAGTTCTGATTGGAATTTTGCTTTTTCGGCCTGGATTGCCTGGAGCTCAGATCGGACTTTCTGAAGTTCCGATTCAATTGATTCATGTGCTTTCTTGCTTTCAGCTTGAGCGTCCTCAAGCGAAAGCTCGAGTTCCGCAATGCGATCGGCGTGTTTGGCGCGCTCTTCATCCGCGGCCCTGCTGCGGGCCTGCTCTAGCTCTGCGTTACTGGCACGGAGCTTTTCAATTTCAACGGTTGCGGCATTGGCCTTTTCCGTGATACTTCTAAGCTGTTCTGTGATTGTGGCAACCTGAGATGTTTCGTTCTGGAGTTTTTCTGCGACTTCCCAGGATGCGGATTCCAGGGACTTGATTTTTTCCTTCAGTCCGTCGGTTTCTGCTGCCTGATTCTCTGCGAGTGCTGTCAATTCTGACTGGTGCTTTTTCGTGAGTTCTTCTTCAATCGAGCGCCTTTGCTCTTCGAGCTCGCGGGCATGTTCTTTGGCCTGTTTCTGCAAATCGCGCAGCTGAGCCTGGGTTTCTGCCTGTTTCTTTCTGAACGAAATCTGATGGAAGTTGATAACGACAGGGGTTAGTAAAGGGGTAAGTGATTGCAGTACTTGAAGATCGCTTTTCAGGTACGCCGGTGAAGACTCGCCCGCCGTCAGTGTCAGTATGGCGGGTCCGCTTTCGGAAATCGAGTGCACCTGGACTACGAGGGACGAGCCACGCAGCGTTTGTTTTACTGGGCTTCCTTCCTCTACTAAGAAAACGGTCGCTTCTTTGAGGATTTGGCCGGGCTCTGCGGCAGGTCCTGTGAATTCAGCTGACTCAGAAACATAGCTTGAACCTGCATGATGAACGCCGACTAACGTGGAATTCTGACCTACACCGGTGTGAAGGTTCATTGTTTCAAAACCAATATGCTTCTTTAAGAATAAAGCGATCTGATGAAAAAGGGAAGGGATATCGCTGGTTTCCTGGGCGTGCGTGCTCCACAGTCTGAGCAGATCTCCCTTATTAGCGCTCTTATCAACCGGCCTGGAGCTGGCCGCGATCTTTACAGGCTTGGCCGCAGGCTTTGCCGGCAATTTGGCCGGAGACTTTGCAACCTTTGCTACAGGTTTTGCCGTTTTCTTTTCTGGCTTCGCGGGCTTTGGGCGCGCTTTCGCTTGAGGTTTCTTTTCAGGTTTTTTTGCCATGTTCAGGATTTCTTATAGGAAGTATTTACACCAATTTGTACGAGGGCTGCAATGAATGAGTCCGGAAACCATTCAATGAGACGGTTGTAGAAAATTGCATCAAGGCCCACGCGGTAACGCCGCGAAGGATTCCTACGATTTATGAAGGTCAGAATTCGCGATGCAGCGCGCTGTGGTGAAGTTGAGAACCCGGGGTAGTCGCGCTGAATCATTCGATTTAGAAATCGGTAGGGGGATGCGCTGTCCTCTACTCGATTTGAGCGGACCATGTTATCCTTGAATCGAGTGCGGATAAGACCCGGTTCTACGGCAAAGACTTTCACCCCGAACGGTTTAACTTCATAGCGCAGGGTCTCTGTGAATGCTTCGAGTGCGAACTTCGACCCCGTGTACGCTGAGCCGGTTGGAATGGTTAGCCTTCCAAGAATCGAAGACACGTTCACGACGGTGCCAGATCTGCGCTCACGCATTTGTGGAAGAACAGCGCGAACCATGCGCATGCAACCGAACAAATTCGTTTCATACTGCTCACGAATCTGCACCTCCGTCAGTTCTTCAAATGCGCCATATACACCAAAACCTGCATTGTTGACCAGGACATCGACCGGGCCTGCGTCCTTCTGAATCTGGTTGATGCATGCATCGACTTGATCTTGAGCATTCACATCGAGCTGGATTGGCCGGGCGCTTTCAGCGGGGGCTTTCCACTTTGAAAGGTTGCGAATCCCGGCGTAGACAATGTTGCCCCTGGCCGCCGCCTGACGTGCCAGTTCAAATCCAATGCCCGATCCAGCGCCAGTAATGAGAAAAACACGCGGTTTCATCGCTTTAAGAAACACTTTAAGGTAGCCCTGGCCGGGGAAGCAAAAACTGCTTTACGCGTAAAAGTGTTTGCGAAGTCTTGCATTTTGGTCCGGTTCTCGGGCCCATGGGGACTTAGCTCAGCTGGGAGAGCGTCTGCCTTGCACGCAGAAGGTCACCGGTTCGATCCCGGTAGTCTCCAATTATTTCCAACACACACATCCTGAACCGCTCCGATATGGAGCCTTTTCCTGCCGCAGGAGCACCTACGGCTTCTAACTTTCAGGTTCTAGATTCAGACTTCCCCCGCGTTCGAGCACTGCAAGGTATCCACGCAAACGATTTCGCAGGGCTTCACTTATTTCTACGGTTTCGGTCTTGAATCGACTTTCGTAAATCTCGCGATCCTGGGAAGAAAGTGTTTGTACGGCCTCAGCGAGCATTGCCTGGCGCTCTTTCTTTGTGGGCGCCTGTTCGCGTTGTTCGAGCAGGCTCATATAGACTTTGTTGATTTGTCTGCGGACCACCGCACGTTTCTCAAACGCGGTTTCGTCGAAGCCCAGGTCCTGAAGCAGGATGGATCGCGCCGTTTTTGAACAATTATCAAGGATCGCGTCTTCGAGATGTTGATCAACTGCCTTCATCAAGGCCACCAGTTCCTTTTCGGTCAACCAGGCTATGAAACGTTGCAGCTTTATCTTGTTGAGTTCGTCGATGCGTTCATAAAGATCTGGTTCCTGGTAGTTCATTTGCTTTTCCACCGCCAATGCCCTCAGTTCGCTCTGAACTTCAAACCAATTGCAAACTTTACCGGCAAGGGCCTTATTTCTGAAAAGAAACGCTTCAGCGCTTGTGGGCAAGCTGAAATTTGCCGGGGTGGATTGCTTCCGGTTCAGGTAACCGGAAGCATCGGGATTGTTACTTGCAGTTCTTGAAGATCAATTTGTGTTTTGCCGGGTTACCTGCACTGGACCAATAGCCTTCGTATCCGTCGTCGTCAGTGATACGAACGTCAAAGGTGCCATTTGATCCGTCCTGTTTCCAGGTTCCTTTGATTCCAACGGCGCGCCCACCGTCGCTTATCCAGTTGTAGTTCATGATTCCGTTCTTCCACTCGTAGCGGATGACATACGGATTCTGTTTGAGGTGGCCCTTTACGGTTTTGCCCATAGTGCCCGCCGCGCCACCGTACCATGTAATATCGTAACAGTAGTCCGTAGTTACGCTCGCAGTTTGAGCTGAAACGGATCCAAACGCAATGGACGAAACCATTGCTGCTATCAGTAAAATTGATCTCATAAACCCTCCTTCAGAGTCTGAACCTATGACGCCAGGTCTTGAATTTTCGGTCGTCTTAAAATTGACCAATCGAGATTTCTGGTGGATTCTTGCCCGGACGAGGATGCTTCCGGGTCAGAATCATATAACGTCAGATAGCCCAGCCTCTTATCCAGAGCATCAAGAGCAGCTACCTGAGATCGGGTATGCAGCAGGACTGGACTAAGTATTTTCGCGCATGTCATTCATTCAGTAGTTGAGCCAGGGATGCTTCTATCTTCAGAGCCTGGGTGTCACCTGAGTGAGTTTCGCCCACGAAGACATACCGAATGATTCCCTTCTTGTCCACGAGGTAGTAAGCTGGCCAGTATTGATTGTCCAGTGCATTCCAGTATGAAAAATCCGTGTCAATCACAATGGGATGGTTGAGTTTGAAATGTTTTACTTTTGCCTCGACGTTAGCCGAAATCTTCTCAATCTCGAGTTCTGGTGTATGAACGCCGACAACTGTAAACGCTTTGCCGGCAAATTTCTTCTCAACTTCTTGCAACCAGGGAAAAGATCGGTAGCAATTCCAGCATGCGAAGGTCCAGACATCGATTAGCACCACCTTGCCAGATAGATCTTTTCGCGTTAGCGGCGCAGAATTGATCCAGTCGCCTGGAGCTTTGTGGGTGAATTCAGGCAGGGGGCGGTTTTGCGGGCTCTGGGCTTCCACCTTGCCGGGAGCACATCCGGCCACGCAAATCAAGACAAGAAGTGAGAATACAAGTTTCATCAAGGTTAGTTCGTTTCCTGGGCCATCCGGTTACACCGGAGAGGTGAAATGTGGCGAAACAAGGCCCTTTGGCCGGGGAAAAAGTGCTTTTCAAATAACGGTCACTGCTCGCAAAGTTCTTCGTGCGCGCCGGACCCAGTCCAAACCATCCCGACAGAAGCGACCGCTGATCAAGGCCGTTTGGCGGAGATCCGCTACAAACACACATTATGGCTGCAGATAATCTTAAAGATGTTCGGCGAATGGCCAAAGAGTTCCTCTGGAAGTCGCTCAATACCGACCAAATGAATTACGTGGCCCGCGAAGCGGATCGTCGGTTTGACCTGGGTCAGGTATCCGGGTTTGGGCATAGCATCGTTGTAACTCGTCAGGTGGCGGCTGACGTCATAATTGATTACTTTGCAAGCGAGGAGCAGTTCCTGCATTTCTTTGCCACATGTCTTTTCATGGAAGGGAAGAATGCAAGCGGTGGAGTCATTGCCTTCATTAGTCCGGACCCTATCATTAAGAAACTTAAAGAGCGTCAGTGGCTGTATGATCCGCGTGCAGGCAGATTCTTCAAGAGCCAGAGTCAGACTCGCACTTCTGATTGGGGATTCTTACAGGCCGGTCAAGAATACGCACTTACCTTTGGTAGCATTGATATTGTGGGGAGCTCAGCCCTGGCCCGCACCAACGTTCCGGTGGACGTAGAAAGTACTCTGACGCGCCTGCGCGCCTTTATACAGGAGCAAATTGAGTCCAGAAACGGACGGATCTGGTACTGGCACGGCGACGGGGGAGTGATGGCATTCCATGGATCGGACGGCCCCGCCAGGAGTGTGACAACTGCAGTAGCCATCCTCTCCTATCTGCCGCTGTTTAACGTAACGCAGAATGAACTACGACCCGAAAACGATGTGGCGCTTCGCATTGGTATTCATTCTGGGCTTGCAACGTATCAAACGGACACGGAGAAAATTCTCAGCCCGGACATCAGGTTCACGGAAGAGATTGAAAAGAGCTTCGCGGAATCCAACAGCATTGCAATCACTGAGCGCGCGGCCAATTCGCTGCCACCCGAAGTTCGGCGCGTATTCTCCATGTCAGGGGAACTTGCAGGAAACAAAATCTTAATCTACAGGTCCATTTGATGCGCGCTTACGTTCTCGAACCGGACACAAATATCCAGGAATACTATCGGAATCTTCTGGGAACGGAACTCCGGACTCTGGAATTGACTTTCGTAACGTCTGTCGATGCGCTGAATAGAAAGATCGACGAGCACCCATGTGACATCGTCATTACGGAATCATTTGCCGGTATTCCCGTTCTTGGCCTGATCGAAGATCTTGCAGCACGCAGAATTCCAGTAATCGTAGTTTCAGAAGAATGCAATGAGCGTTTGATTGTAGAATGTCTGAAAGCCGGGGCCCTGGACTTTCTGTCCAAACGAAACATTAAGCTGGGACTCTTACTTGATTGTGTCCGTCGTGCATTTCTCGAAGCGGATCGCTGGGCGGAGGCGCGCGGTATTCTCGAAACTCTTCCGGCGCGTCCGGAGTTTATTAAGGCCACGCAAACAATGCGTGGAGCCATTGCCGTTGAACAGGCTGAAGTTCGCCGCGCGCGCATGCGCTCTGCAATAGAAACTACAGATCAATACGAAGAAGGCAAATCGTACGATCTGACGTTTGTGTTTGTGCAGATTCAGTTCCCGGATTCACTCAGCCGCGGGGGCGATGAAGCAAGGGCCAATAAAGTTATCAATGATACGCTCGACCGTATTTCTGCGCTGCCGGCCAAATATGGCGGTCAACTCTGGGTACGCCGGCGTGACGGTGGTATATTTGTTTTTAATGCGGATCGCACTCTATCGGCGCTCTTCTGCTGCCTGGAACTGCGCGGTTATCTGAACATTGTGAGTCTTACAACTGAGAACCTGTACGATTCCATTTCAGTAAACATGTCTCTTGTTTCCGGGATGACAGTCTACAAGAAGAACATTGGGGATATCCACAGCGACGCGCTCAACCTTGCGGCACATCTGGCTATCCAGTATCCAAAACAGAATACTATCTTCATCCCTCAGAACGACCTG
>JAEUSB010000028.1 GCA_016788865.1 Leptospirales bacterium | reverse complement strand
GCATGGAGAGGAGGGTATCGACGTCACAGAACTTGGGGGTGAGTCCGGCGCGAACCACATTGTCTGATGCGGCCATACATTCCAGGATCTCTCCACCCAGGTATGAATGGGGTTCATTTGGACCCAGGAAAATACCCTCCCCCGGAGCAAACTCCATCAAGTTCAAGAAGAACGGGGCAAAGATGCCCGGATCCCGAAGGCCGTATTGTCTTGTTAGCTGCAGGAAGCACTCTTCAATAGGATTGGCCGATTCAATGTTTTCCTGGATTGCAACGGCTGCCGTTTCTACCGCATCCGGTTTGGCGCGCATGATGGCAGAATACCAGTGCTTCAGCTGTTCAATTTCTGATCCAGCGACGTTGGAAATGTCCGCGAGCCGACCGAGGGCTATGCGACGTTTCAGTTCTTCGTGTATCTCCGCGAACGCTCTGAAGCCAACCAACGCTCGCATCCCGCGGATGCACAGAGCCAGTTCCGGTTTGTGATTTGCATCGGGATAATTTGCCGGATCGCGCGCATGCAGAACGCGGGCAAGAGCTTTATCCGGATGCGCTTGAATAGACAGAGGAGAACCTGCATGCAATATCTTAAACAGGAAACTCAGCGAGCCATGGTTGCCGATCATGTACTCCGGGTCTGCAGCGATGGCTGCATTGAGCGCGACGTTTTCAGGAACAATGACTGAAGGGGCCGACGGGTGCGCACCCATCCACAGTTCTGCGGCAGGATCTTCCGGCTTTAGCGCCGCGTGTTTCTCTGCGGCGAGCTTTCTGAGAATGCTATCCTGGGCTTTGCTTCCCCAGGCATACTTTTGAACCGGGCAGGAGAGGTGATACCACGCGCGACGATTGATCAAATTGTTTTCTCCAATCGTGGCATGGCGGGGCGCGAGGAAGTAGAGAAGTAGAACAGCTGAAGACAGAACAGCACGAATCCCGCGTAGAGAATGAGTTTTAGAAATGCATGGATGGTCAGCGGGATACCGCTGCCCGGGATAAAGGCAAGCAAATCGTATTTGAAAATGTCTAGAATTCGCTTCATGCAGAACCCAGTCTGTCATGCGCGCCGGCAGGGTCAAGTGTTGATTGACGGTCCCCCATTCGCTCAGGGAATGAGCCTCATGTCTACCCCGGGCAATGCCCAGAGTCGCAATCCTCCGCCGATGGGAACAGTATAGTGCCCGGCTGGGTCCATCTGTTGCTCCTGTCCACGGCGGTGATCAGCCTTTCACAGGCTGCAATCCTTTCGCGCTGGGCCGCCGCGCCGCCTGAGATTGTTGGATTCTGGCGGATGGTCGCGGCCAGTGTTTGCCTCTTTCCGTTTGCCTTGCACGGTTCACGATTCTGGAATGCAAACCCCGGTCCCGAGCCTGATTCGACTGATCGCGAAAACAAATCCGGCGCGAAAGTCGAGGCAGGCGGATCTTTACTTCATTGGCCCTCAGTGGTTCTGTGTATTTCTTCCGGGGGATTCTTCTTTCTCCATCTCTGGACCTACATCTACGCAGCCCAAAATACGAACATTGCTCATACCGTGATCATTTTCGCCTCCAATCCGCTTTTGATCGCGGGCGGGGCATTCCTGTTCTTTCAAGAGCGACTATCGTTTCGCTACGCCCTTGCAATCCTGTTTACGGGTCTGGGGCTTGTGGTTCTAAAGAGCGAAAAAGTTGAGGCAGAAACATTGAGTCTCGCGGATCTCGCAGCATTTGCTTCTGCCATTTTCTTCGCCGGCTACATACTTACTGGCAGACTTGCCCGTAGATCCGTGCGCAATGTCCCTTATACATTTGGTGTGTACGCCTCCGCGTCGGTTCTATTCTTTTTTGCGGTAGTATTTCGCAACCTCTCCTTCACGGAATGGCCAGCGCAGGCCTGGATTGCAATCGGCATCTATGTACTTCTACCAACGTTACTCGGCCATACGCTCTATTCCTACTTGCTGAAACATCTAGATATCAACCTTATGGGATGCTCAAAGCTGTTGGAGCCGGCGCTGGCGGCCATTTCTGCCTGGTTGTTGTTCTCGGAACCCCTGACACAGAGGTCAATACTCTCTTTTCTGATCACGAGTCTGGGGCTTGCCGTGCTACTCTGGCCAGGCGGATCGCGAAAGTCAGCTAACGCGAACGATTAACCGATGTTAGGTTCCAGGATTTTCTGTTCGTCGCGAAAGATACGGATCCGATTCAGGTTCCGAGCCAAAAAAATATCTTGCCTAGTTAAGACTCGTATCCCATTCCTAGCCCATGGAAATGAATCAGACGGTACTGACCCTACTGAAGATAATGCTGGCTGTCGTAATGTTCGGAATGGGGCTTGGCCTATCAGTCCGGGATTTTCGCCGTGTGCTTCAGACTCCCTGGCAGGCACTCATAGGCACAGCAGGGCATTTTATCCTCATGCCCCTGGCCGCTTTCATTGTCGTTAAGGTTCTGAATCTTCCCTTTGAGTTAGCTCTGGGTGTCATTATCGTCGGCTCCTGTCCGAGTGGAACCACGTCCAATCTGATCAACTACTTTGCCAAAGCTGATGTGGCGCTTGCAATTGTAATCACGTCTCTGTCGACTTTGCTCTGTCCTATCCTTACGCCGCTGATTGTGAACTTCCTGGGGGGATTCCTTGAGGCGCCTCCGGGAAAGGAAATTGCTGTGCCCATTAAAGATATGATCGGTTTGGTGGTTGCCATCATTGCAATCCCGGTAGGGCTCGGAATGCTTGTCAGAAAGCTTTCAGCGAAGGTAGCCGGTATTCTTGAGAAAGTTTTCAAGATATTTGGAATTCTCTTCTTGTTATTTATGATCATCCTGGTGTTGTTCCAGAATCGTGATAATTTCTGGAGCATGGTTACAACCGTTGGTCTGGCAGTTGTTCTCCACAATACAATCGCATTCGCACTAGGGTATTTTGTGCCAAAGCTGCTTCGCGTTCCGGAGGCCCAGTCGCGCACAATTGCAATAGAAATGGCAGTTCAGAATACAACGCTTGGTATGACCCTGGCTGTAACATTCTTCAATGGCACCGTCGCCATGCCAGCCGCACTCTTTAGCCTCTGGATGTATATGGCCGGAATGACTATGGCGTTGATCTGGGCCAGACGACCTGCTCCGCTACACACCGGTGAGGCCGCCTGATCGGCTAACGTCTTTGCAGCGGACCGTAAAGGTCCGCTCAACACTTTCTACTCAGCTTCCCCGTTTGAACAGTCCCAGGATTCGTTTACGATTCCAGAACAGTATTCCTCCGAGCACAAGAAACGGGGACAGGTAGATGATTCCATAGATCAGTTCCAGAAGCATGTTCAACAGTCCCACAAACGCGTTTCTGTAATTGGGCACCTGTACGGGTGCCGGTAGGTCGGGGCCCTGCAAACTTACATGAATTGTGGCCCAGTTGACACGATCCTGGATTCGCCACTTCTCGAGTCGAGCCGCGTCGGTTTCATCCTCGCTTCTTGCCAGTGCTGCGTCGCGCTCCGTCCAGTTTCTAGCGGCGGCGTCGCCCTGTAGCGCGAGATTTCTGCGTAGCATGCGCTTCTCTTCGCGGGTTGCCTTTAACTCCTGGGCAAAGTCATTTTCGGTATGGTCGGAAACTGTAATCTGTTCTTCGCGTAATTCCCCGGCACGATCAAGCTCCTTCAGGGTATCGTAGAGCTCGCTGGAGCGAACGGCCATTTCAATTTGCATGCTCGAAGAGTTGGACGAAGCATAACTATTCCGAAGAAAGCCGCGACGCGACGCAATGTCGAACAGCAGAGTGCGGCCCGCCAGCAGGTCGGTTGATCGGTAAGAGACATTGACCCGATATTCAAGCAGGCGACCCTGCGCTTTGATTGGAGCTACGAGTGCTACAGTTCCGAGTCCAGGACCATCCATTTTGCGATTGTCAGTGGCCTGTCCTTGATTGCCCCCCACCATCCGGGAGCGGTCGCTCTCCATAGGAGCTTCGTCATGCATCGCTACTGCTTCCGGGGCGCTTTGTTTGGTCGCGACAGCATCCTCGTTTCGCTGTTTGCAAAAAGCTAACGTTAAAATAGTAAGTGTAATCCAAGTAATACGCATGATTTATCAGACAGCAAACTGCATGTTAGGTTCGCAAAAAAATACGACTGCTCGAAGCAGAACTCGCCTCGCCGTGCCAGCTGGCAGACCCCGGTTAAATCCTCAGAGCCGGAGCAAACTCCTCCCGGTTGGACAAATTCTACTTGCCAGAACACTTCGCACGAATGAACGAGATCAATTGACTCATAAGAGTCAGGCGCTCATGCGTCACAGGGAGGGGTCATGAACCGAATCATGAAATATGCGGGGCACTTGATGGCAGTATCAGTGCTTGTCCTGAGTTCCAATTTGTTTGCTCAGGCAACACCAGCGGGTATGTGGAAGACAATCGATGATGAGACTGGACAGCCAAAATCGTACGTAAATATCTGGGAACAGAACGGCGTGTTCTACGGGACTATTAGCCAGCTAATCAATCCATCTGAACCAGATCCAAAATGCACCAAATGCTCAGGTGATTATAAAGACAAGCCAGTTAAGGGAATGACCATCATGTGGGGTCTTAAGAAAGACGGCGACGGATGGTCAGGCGGACAAATCCTGGATCCAAATAACGGTAAGGTCTACACTTGCAAAATCTGGCTCGAGGGTGGAAACCTGAAGCTCAGAGGTTACATTGGACCGTTCTACAGAACACAAACCTGGTATCGCGGGTAAGTTCTGATCGAATTAGGCAGACGCGAAAGCGTCAAACTTCTACAAAAATAAAGAAACATACGTGAGTCAGTGGCTCACGTATGTTGAAGTTCCTATCGGGTCCAGATTGACGTGCGACCAATGAAGGACACGCCAATGAAACCGCGCACTTCTAGCTGGTTTCCGTTCAATGTCATCTTGCAGGAATAAACTTTCCCACTTTCCGGATCATAAATCTGACCGTTCTTCCAGGAGTTTTCCCCATCCGGCACAAATCCCCAGAGCAGGAACAAACCCACAATAGGGCGCGAACGGAATTTCTCTTCCGGGTTGTTGCGATCAATCTTTGGTTTTCCGGCCATACCCTTGGGGTCGTTGGCTGGATAATTTGGTTCCGCCAGTGAAACAATGTTCCCGCAATAGTTTCCCCCGCACTTGTAAATGTTTACAACAGACTTGTTATTCTCTGTTCTCCAATTTCCAAGCACGCTGTCCGGGGCTGCACTCAAGCTTCCAGCGCTCAGCAAGCCGAGCACAAGGAGACCTATCGTGAATTTTCTCATGTAACACCTACCTCTATTTGTGGTCTAAGCATGATATTGGACGCCGGAGGGGCAAGAAATGTTTTGCGGGATAATCTGAGCCCGTAAGATGGGATTTGTGGCTACGCTCCCAGACATTGCAGAGCGCGTGGCGCAGATTCTGCCCAGGCATGCCTGTACGCACATTCTCTGCGTATCCGGAGGAATCGATTCGATTGCCCTCCTGCATGTGTACGATTCTCTACTCAGGTCAGGTCGGCTTCAGGGGGATGCGGTCGTCTTTCACCTGGATCATAGGCTTCGCGCGGAGTCTGCAGCAGACGCGGATTTTGTTTGTGCGACCGCCAGGTCGGCCGGATTTCCCGTCTATCTGGAATCGAGGAATGTTAGTGAATTTGCCAGGCGCTTGAAGGTGGGTCTTGAGGAAGCCGGGCGGGAGTTGCGCTACAGAATCCTGGATCGTCTGGTCACCCGACTGAGTAAGCCAACCTTGCCCGCAATAGTGGTAACGGCCCACCACGCTGACGATTATCTTGAGAGCTTGCTCATTCATTTGATCCGCGGTGGAGGTATGGCCGCGTTGTCCACTTTACCGTTATACGATGTTGTGCGGGGGCAGCAGAGATTCAGGCCCCTGGTTTTGTTTGACAAGCGGCAAATTGTAGCCGCCATGAAAGATTTGACTTTCAGAGAGGACGCCAGCAACGCCGGGCGTGATTTCTTGCGGAATCGGATTCGACAGGATGTTATCCCGCTATTGCAGAGGGAAGGTCTGAGCTCGACGCGTCTCTGGGAAAACTTTCACGACGTCCAAACAAATTCACCGACGATCCCGGTGTGTTCGCACATCAAGCTGGACCGTGCCCTGCTTCACGGAAGCACCGCTCTTCAAGTCAAGTCGCTCCTGGACATTGTAATGGATAGAATGCATCTGCCTCCAGCAAGCCGTGCTCTGGTCGTTTCTATTGAAGACAGGTGCAGGCGGGAGCGATTTCGTTTGCGCCTTGAGTCATCTGAATTTAGAGTCTGGTCTGATGAGCGCGGTCCCGTGCATTTCTTCCGAAGTGATTCTCCATTGTTTCGGGAGATGCATGTCGTGCGCGAGGCCGGGGAATGCCTTGTTTCCTATGGCAATCGAAAGCAGTTGATTCGCGTCGGAGTTGGTGAGTCGGTTGTCTGTTTCTCGGATGGAATGATGTATCGAGCCGGGACCCATAGGCGCAAAGTGAAGAAGCTATTTCAAGAGTTGGGGATTCCCTCCGTGGTCCGGCGGTTTGTTCCGATTGTAGCGGATTCCAACGGGTTTGCAGTGCGGATTTGTTTGTCCTTTTTCGAAGGGTCGGACCTGTTTTTTTATGAGGACGCTCGGAAAGAATTGACGGTAAATCCTGCCTCGATGTAATCCTGACCGTGTCGTTCCGCCGCTTTTTCCAGACGCCCAGCCCGCAGGAATTGCTGGGTAAGCCAGCCGAACACTGGCTCCTGCGTGGCGTGTCACATGTTGCGCTGGATTGGATGCGCAACTATACACATCTGGAAACGGAGGGCCTGGAGCACATTCCCCGGAATGGCAGCGCCATTGTAATCCCTAACCATAGCGGGGTCATGGGCTGGGACGCGTTTGTGATTCAGAATGAAATTCTAAAATTTGGCCACCGCATTCCAAGGACCATGAGCCACAACTTCTGGCACTCGTCTGAGCCTTTTGCTCGTTGGTCACAGAAACTGGGGTATTTCCCTCAAGACTTCAAGATGGCCATTCGCATCCTCAGAAAGCGCAAGGTGATGGTCCTGTTTCCAGAAGCGGAGGAGGGAAATTTTAAACCTTCAACTCAGATGTATCAGCTTCAAGAGTTCAATCCAGGCTTCGTCTCTCTTGCTATCATGACAAAGACTCCAATCATTCCGGCGTGTATCATTGGTGCAGAGGAAACCCATCTGAATCTTGGGACAATCGATTGGACGGAAAAGTACATCGGCGCTAAGATCCCTATTCCGCTAAACCTTATCCCTTTGCCTGTTCAATGGAAGATCATCTTCATGAAGCCAGTGCATCTGGATAAGTACGGCAAGAAGGAAGCCAAGAACATTCGGTTTTTGGAAGAGGCAGCAGCAAATATTCGGATGCGTATTCAGAATCGGATTCACAAGGAACTGGTGCATCGCGGCGTTTTCAAATTCTATCAGGACGGCTGAGAATGGACGAGCAGCTCAAAGAAAAAATATTCAATCGCACACGCCAGATGCTCGATGCAAACGTAGAGCAGGTTATGACCAGGCGGGTTACCACTTGCGACTTCAATGATCCGTCTGCCGCGGCAGCTCGCATGATACTGGAACACGGGTTCCTGGGCGTACTTGTAATGAAGGACGGTCGGCCTGCGGGAATGGTGACAGCATTCGACCTCTTGCGGCTGGGATATGAAGAGGTCTTTGATCCAAATCGAGATTACCTGAAAACAACCCTGGGTCAGCTCATGGGAGACAGGCCATTGCCATCGATTCCTTCTACCACGCGGCTCTGGGAGCTTCTGAATCTAATGGTAGAACAGAATCTGCGTACCGTCGCTGTGATCGATGATGAACTCATTCGCGGCGTTGTATCCATGGTGGATCTGGTCAAGTGGTACCGGAACACCCATGAGGAGATACGCACTGGTCGACTCTGATTTCCCATGGCACTACGGGCCACCGTTAGCCGATCATGAGGTGGCGAGGGAAAAAGAAAAAGCCCGCAAGCTGCGTGATTCTCCCTGGTGGCGCAGAAAAAAAGAGTCAGGTGTTTGCCACTATTGCAGAAAGAAATTCAGGCCTGCAGATCTCACAATGGATCACGTAATCCCGCTAGCGCGCGGGGGTCGATCGGTGAAAGAGAACCTTGTTGCCTGTTGTAAGGATTGTAACAACAAGAAGCGCTATCTGATTCCCGCCGAATGGCAGAGTTACATTGAAAGCCTGAAGGCCCCGGCGCCAACCGTTGCGGAAAATTCAGATAAATCAGTTCAGCCTTGAGCGCTTAGTTTCGGGAAACTAGAAGTCCCAACGCGCGCGGGCTTCCGATCTGCGGTCCGGAGCATCAGAGCCTTGTGCTTCCGCGGCTACGTCTGGCGTCCTGCTAGAATTTCTTTCATCCAATCGTTCACGGTGAGACCGCGAGCAGCTCTTTCAAAGTGCAGCGCGACTTTGTTTTGAACAATATCTGAATTTAGAAAGGGCATACCCATCATAGTCCAGAGACGAAGGGCCGTTCCTGGCTCAAAATGGTGCAGGGTAGTAGAGAATTGGTCCTGTGCTCCGGACATGAAATCGTCGAGATCATTGGCCCAGTAAATTTCATTATACTTTCGATTGGCCTGTTCCAGTTCTTCAAATTGAATCCTACCAAAATCAATTCCGAAATCGGCGACCGTATGCTCGTGCGCGTTTCCGAATCGAATTCTAATCACGTAGGGTGATTCTGTCGCGAGGAGCTTTTTCAAGGGCTCTTCGCGATGGTATGTCTGGTAAGGCAGGAAGCGATGATTCAGCAATGCGAGTATCTTTGCACTGAGCTCTACTGGATTGCGCGGGTCACTACGAATTGGCGCAGGCTTCGAGAGTGGCACCGGGGCGGTTGCATTCTCAAATGTAACGGGGTAGGATTTGGCCGTGGGCCAGCTGGCTTTGCTCGAGTGAATTTCCGGTTTTGCCTGCCCGGCATTCTCAATCACAAGTTCAGTTCCGGGTTTCAGCGCCTCGAAATGCAGTTGAGTAAACCCCGCCTCGCGGGCCCTGGTCCGTTCCATGACGAGTACGTCGTTCAAAGGAAAAGGTGCTGAGAGTTTTGTTGCATTTGGATCAATCTCAGGCGGAAGAACCATGCCCTGTCCCACAAGGACACGCACCGCCGGCCGATCAAAAGAACAAACCAGGTCGAGTTCCGCATAACGTTCATACTCCCATGCCAGTTCTTGCTGACGTTTGGCCTTGTAGGCGCTCAAGGCTCGTTTGCGGTCGTCCGCGGAACGTGCGTCGTAACTGGCGTAGAGTGCTTCAAGTTCGTTTCGAGTTGAAAGGAAAACTCTGTCCTTTGCGGATTTCATTGCGCGTGCTACCGCTTCATGGGTTTCGGGATCATCGGGCAGGGCGGTGTCAGCTTCAAAAAAAACCGCCTCGCTTGTCGAAGCTACGCAGAGCGGCATTACATCTTCTTCGTTTGTCAGATATCCCGACGCGAATGCGAACGCCGTGAAATTGAGACCAAGGAGATGCTCGGTCTTTGCATGTCTGAGAATATGAATTCTGGCCTGCGGAAGGTGCTTCTGTATGAGCGCACTCAAAAACTCCGCCGTTTCAGGAAGTAACAGTATCGGGTTTTGGAGTGCAAATAGGGGGATGAGCGTATAGGGATCTAAATGGTCGCAGTGCGTATGCGAAATGTAAACCGCATGGAGTTCCGGGATGGATGTAAGATCGATTGAGTAGGGATTTCGGGCCAGCAGATCGCCAAAAGCAAAGTCTGATAGCCAGGCATCCAGTAGAATGCGGATGGTTTTTCCATCCGCATTCCGCATTTCAAGGAATACTTCCGAATGTCCCGGAGAGACCAGCTTCACGTCTGAGCGGTTTGCGGTTCGCGAAAGACGAGGCTGTAGAAAATCACAGCGAAAGCAACCGGGATGAGTGCAAGCCAGATGCCTTGCTCAAAATTCACAAGTAGAGCAATTGCCGCAAAGAAGAGCCTGTGGATCTCCAGGATATGCGCCCATCTCTTGTTCTCAAAAATTCCGCCGATTGCCGTGAGTGTGACCAGCACGAACGCTCCGCACATCAGCCGCGTTCCGAACGACATGAGTGACTCTGTGGCAAGAAAGAAGAGAGCAAAACCCAGGATTGAAAAAAACTGAACAACCGTGTAGGCGTTGAGTGCGCGGGGGATCGTTGTTTTGTATTTTGGTGGATACTTCGCCTGAATCCCTTTCTTCATTCCGTCTTCTGTGTACGCAGGATCGGCCATGAATTGATCGTATTGCATTCCGCGTGGCAACCAACCCGGTCCTTTGAACCAGACTTTGATCTTATCAAGGAAGTAGGGAGCTTTCCAGGATTTCTGGAAAAGTTCAATAAAGTAGTGAACCTGTGCCCAGACTGGATTCCAGCTTGCGAGAGGCTTAATGGTGCCGAACACCACTTCCTCTGTTTCTTCTTTGAACGATCCAAACATCTTGTCCCAGATAATCAGCGTTCCAGCATAGTTCTTGTCGATGTACATTGGATTTTTTCCGTGATGCACTCTATGATGCGATGGAGTATTCAGGAACGTTTCGAGGAAGCCCATCTTGCCAATTGCTTTGGTGTGAATCCAGAATTGATAGATCGTATTGAATTGCGAAAGCGTAATGAACATTACAGGTGGGAAACCGGCGAATGCGAGCGGGAAGTAGAACATGGTTGAAAAGAATCCCTGCACCGCTCCTTGACGAAGCGCCACCGTCAGATTGTACTCTTCG
>JAEUSB010000033.1 GCA_016788865.1 Leptospirales bacterium | reverse complement strand
GAAATCATGAATGTCCTCCATTTCGCAAACCGCTCAGGGGGTGCGATGTATAGTGCTAATACACTGTGTATCAGCACTATAGGCAAGTACTTTTTTTGGGCCGAAACAAACACGGACGAGAGTGTAACCAGCCGAGGTCCGCGCGCGTATCTGGGTCCAATCGGAGGTTTTTATGAAAATTCGAATCCTGCGCTTCCTGGCGCTGGTCCTCGCTGCGTTGACCGTTGGAATGAAGTTGGCTCATGTACTTGAGCTTGGACCCAAGCTCGCCTGGGATGCGGAGCTCTACTTTCCAGTTCAAACCACACTCTATCGCGCTTTTGCGATTTTTGGCCCAATTGTCGACCTGGGTGCCCTTCTTTGCCTCGTTGCGCTGGCCATATTACTCCGCGGCAAGCCGTCCTTCGGGTTTACCGTTGGTGCTCTCATTGCCATGCTGGGCTCACTTGCGATCTGGCTACTTGCCGTCGCTCCGGCAAACGGACATCTCATCACCTGGCTTGCTTCGCAGACGGTGCCAGAAGATTGGATGCGCTGGCGCAATCAATGGCAGTTTGGCCAGGCAGGCTGCTTTATATTTGATTTTTCCGGGTTCATGCTGCTTGTGCTTTCTGTGCTTCGTGTCTCACGGGACGAGTAGATATCAGTTTGGTCGCATAACGTTGTTCCTCTACTTGTCCTGGTCGATCGCAAAAAGGGTGGACACACGGTCTTTTCCCCTGAGACCATTGGCCGTGGTGCAGTTGAGCAAAGGAGCACTTGCGGATCGCGAGTCTCGCTGGAAGAATTGGATGCTCGAAGCACAAGCTGGGAACGAAAAGTCCTACGAACGTCTGCTTCGAGAGCTTGCTGATGCCGCAGGTTCTTACGCAGGCAAACGAATATCGGACGAGAGTCACGTAGCGGATTTTTCGCAGGATGTACTTCTGGCTGTTCACCGAGCCCGTCACACCTTCCAGGGAAGCCGACTGTTTAGCCCCTGGTTTTTTGCCATTGTAAAGAATCGCTTCATTGATATGATTCGGGCTACCCGCCGTCGACCGGTGGAATTTGCCTCTGAGGAGGCTGTGGGTCTTGTGATCGCCAGGGATCCAGACTGGGTCGCGCGTGACGCAATTCAGGAAGCGATTGCCAGGCTACCAGACGTTCAGCAAAAGGTGCTTCGCTTGCAAATGCACGGCAGCAGTATCCAGGAAATGGCAGCCGAACTGGATCTGGGGATTTCTGCGACCAAAGTTAGAGCGCACCGAGCGCGCAAGGCTCTTGAGAAACTATTGAGGCAAGACTATGAATTCGATTGAAGATCTGCTTCAAGATTTGAAGCCCGTTAAACGCGCGCCCTCCACGGCGCGGCTGATTGTAATCTGGACACTTTTCTGTGCAGTATTCCTGGGGCTTGCTTTCTTGATTCGGCAGCCATTGAAACCTCACACTCCCATCATTATTTTTGTGCATCTGTTTCTAAGTCTTGCCGCTGGCGCGCTTGCAATAGCAAGCGCCTCCCCGCATGAGATTGGAATTTCGAGGCGCTGGAGAGGATTGGTGTTCCTCTGGCCAATTCCCGTGATGGGAACTCTGCTGATTCTACCAACACAGCCGGTTTGGTTTTTTACCCTGCGCTGCATTCTGGCCAGCGCTGCCTGGACCCTGCCTGGAATGATCTTGATGATATGGATACTGCGAAGTGGATTCGTACTCAGACCCTTTCACTCCATCATGCTGGCCTCACTCGCTGCGGCATCGCTTGGCGCACTTGCTCAGAACGTTGCCTGCGTCGAGCTCGGGGGATTCCATCGCCTTCTGTCCCACGTTTTGCCTCCGGCGCTCCTTTCAGCCCTATGCATGACTGGCTACAGGTTTTTGATCCGTTTCCTTAAGCCCGCGCTCTAGCGAGTTGTTGCATTTAGAATTGAACGTTATACGCTATTTCTATTTCATCATCGATACTGAAGAGAAGTAGCCTGGGCGGAGCAATGCTGAAGTCACTCAGGCGGAGCCGCGCGGTCCCCGTGATGGTTACTCCCGATTCACTCTTTGTCAGTTCAAACTCGGACTCAAACGGCTTCTCCTGCCCATTCAAAAGGATGGTTCCGCGGAGGCGATTCTTCCCTGGCTGTGCGGTGACCGGGTTGATCCTGGCTATAACTTCTTTAGTGCCGGGGTAACCCAGGATCTCAAGCATGTTGGAGTCACGGTTCTGATTGCCGGTTGTCATTCCTTCCAGTGGCACAATCACGCGAAATGCATTGCTTGTGTATGTTTGGCCTTCCTGTTTGATTGAAAGCTCTTGTAACTCCACTTTCTGGCACGTACCCTTTACGGATTTGAGGGTATGGCTGAGCGTAAAGCCGACCGTCTTTTGCCTGATTTGTTGCGCGAGCAACGGCTGAAGCGATGCGCAAAGTGCGATGATCAGGAAGATGGAGATTCGAATTGTTTGTTTCATAACGTTAGAAGTAGAAGACAGCGATGGAAACCCTTAACGCGCCAAAACCGGCCCAGCCCGCTCGCTGCATGCTCCGTGCTGCCGACGGACCACCGTGCTCGATTCGCTTCCCGAGCGAGGGCATGCTTGCAAGGGCTGCAAAGTGAAGCAAGGCGAGAAGCTTGTGTGCGCTCAGGGTATCGAATTCATCTGTCTCGCGTACGCGTGAGGGAGCGAGAAGCGACAGGGCCCCGGTAAGGGCGTACGCACCCACGGTTGCTCCGGCAAGGGCTCTGTGACCGCCGCCTCGGGTGGCCTTCCACTCAGAGCGGCTCATCAGTGTATGATAGAGTAGCAAATTTTCCTGGGTGTTTAAGAGCAGCAAAGTGTTGGCGGTGGGCTCGGCCGTGCGGCGAAGCGAATGGAGCGCTTTCTCTCCTTCTAGATTGGTCGCGAGCCAGAAACCCCAGGTAGCCATTCCGGCAATCTGGTGCCACTGTAGCATTTCCCTTCGAGTAGACAGCGATCCCTCCGCAGGGGCTGCCTGGAGTTGCGATACCACAATTAGAAAAGGGAAAATCAATCGGCGCACTCCTTAACGAAGGTGGCAGCGCTACGATTGGACAAGCAGCTTTTGGTCTGCGATACATTTGTCGGCGCGAATGAGAGCTATTCGCATTCTCGCCGTTGATCGATGTCAACAGGTGTGTTATTCAACTGCAATTCGAAAGCAAAGCACGGCTGCGATAAGGGTTAGCGGTGTAAAAAGAATCGTCTCAAGCCTGCTTGCTGCAAAAAGATTTCCAATTGTGTTGAGTGCGAAGATTGCCACCATTAGCCAGAGAACGATAGCAATCAGCGTTGGAGAAAGCGATACACGCAGGCCCAGGCCTTTTACCGCAATGGCTGCGATCATGATCAGGTTCACAGTCAGCGAGACTGCTTCCATTGTCCGCATTTGAAGAGGATCCTGGATTCTACCACCCCATACGATTGAGTAGGGAATCAATTCGATCAGCACCAGCAAATGGAAGACCACAACCAGAGAAAGCATCGCAAGCATGAGGTTCACCGCGAATCGGAAGGGGATGCGTTTGATGATGGTCATGTGCCGCCGTGTGCGCCTAAATCGTCTGCGCTAAGCGCTTACTCGGACCAGTTCTTCACGCGCTCCACACCCTTGCTCCAGAGCCGGAGCTCTCGGTCGCGTCTCTCCTGGCTCATGGAAGGCCTGAAGAAAGTCCGATTCTCTTGGAGTTTGAGCAGAGCCTCCGCATCCTTCCATATACCCGCTTCCATGCCGGCCAGGTATGCAACTCCCAGCGCCGTGGTATCCGCATTCTGGGGACGCTCAACCGGAACATTCAGTATATCCGATTGAAATTGCATTAGATAGTGATTGGCTGTTGCGCCACCATCTACCCGCAGCGACGGAAGTTTTTCGCCAGTGTCCTTTTCCATAGCGCGCACAAGGTCATGCGATTGAAATGCGATGGATTTTAATGCGGCGCGGGTCATGCGCGCCGGATCTGTATCGCGCGTTAAGCCAAATACTGCGCCGCGGGCTTGCATATCCCAGTGTGGCGCGCCGAGCCCGGCAAATGCGGGAACAAAAACCACATCGTCTTCATCATCCCGAATATTCTTGATCATGTCTTCTGTTTCGCGAGCGCTTGCAAAGAACTTCATGAAGTCACGCAGCCACTGGATCACAGCACCGCCAATGAACACGGACCCCTCAAGAGCATAGGACACTCCGCCTTTCTCGTCGCATGCCAGGGTCGTTAGCAGACCTGACTTGCTAATAATGTACTTTGAACCGGTTTGAAATAGAAGGAAGCATCCTGTCCCGTATGTGTTCTTGGCCTGGCCAGGCTTCACGCAGAGCTGTCCAAACAATGCAGCTTGCTGATCACCCGCAATGGCAAGCACAGGGATCCCATCGATCAGCCCCTGAACGTTTCGCGTGGTTCCAAATTTGCTCCTGCTGGCCTGGACTTCAGGCAGCAGGCTCCTGGGAACGTTAAGAATTTTGCAAAGTTCGTCGTCCCATTGCTTGGTCTCGATGTTGTAGAGCAGGGTGCGCGAGGCATTTGTGTAATCGGTCTTCCATTCGCCGGTGAGTTTGTATAGGAGCCAGGTATCAATTGTCCCGGCCATGAGTTCGCCCTTTTCAGCCCTTGTCCTGGCACCGGCCACATTCTCAAGCATCCACCGGATCTTTGTGCCGGAGAAATAGGCATCAATTACAAGGCCGGTCTTCTTGCGCACCAGATCGGCCAGGTTCTTCTTTTTCAGCTCTTCGCAATAGTCTGCTGTCCGCCGGCATTGCCAGACGATGGCGCGGTGCACAGGTTCGCCGGTCTTCTTGTCCCAGATAAGCGTTGTTTCGCGCTGGTTGGTAATAGCGATCCCGGCGGCATTCCGGGCGTCCAGGCCGCCTTTGCTCAGTGCTTCAGCCAGTAGAGAGCATACACCCGTCCATATCTCCGTTGCATCGTGCTCAACCCACCCTGGTTTTGGAAAATGCTGCGTGAACTCGCGGTAGGCGCTCGATACTACCTTGCCCGTGGTATCAAAACAGAAGACGCGCGAACCGGTGGTGCCCTGATCAATGGAGATTATGAAGTCTTTTGCCATAAGCGAATTCACGCACTGAAAACCAGGCGGCAAGCTAAAACCGGCCAGGCGCTGGCTAACGGCGCGTCATTTTTTCGTGATACAAAAAAAGAAATTGACTCATTAGGCCAAGGAGGTCTGATCCACGATTGCGAATACGCGGAAATGACCAGCAAGGTCCCGCGAAAGTTCGGAGGAAAAAAATATGGCAATGGTCATTATGGTGCTCACTGGTATCGTCGGCCTCGTGTCGCTCGTATGCTGGATTATGGTACTGATCAAGATGTTCGGCGAAAGTGTCGGCAAGGGGATTATCGGTCTGATCTGCGGACTGTACGCTCTCGTATGGGGCTGGCAAAACCAACCTGAAAAAGTTAGCAAAAACCTTATGATGGCGTGGACTGGGGCAATCGTTGTTTCCATTCTTCTGAACATCATCGCTAACGCAATCGGCGCAAGCGCAGCCGGATCCTGATTCTTAGGATTAGCCCGGCGAAACGGCCGGGCTAATGCATCTTTCGCAGATTTTCGTTTGACTTTAACACACCAACATTTCTGACTCCTCCTGCGCAGCATAAGCTGCAGCACACATGGAGTTACAAACAAATGGCAGATTCAACACCACAAAGAGAATGGATGACCACACTCTTGCTGGCACTTTTCCTGGGTTCACTGGGCGTTCATCGCTTCTATACAGGATACAAAGGCTCAGCAATCGCACAGCTACTTACGCTGGGTGGATGCGGTCTGTGGTCTCTGTATGACCTGATTACAATCATCACTGGTTCTTACAAAGACGCAGAAGGCCGTCCTCTAATCAAAAATAACTAATTCTTATTAGCCTTGAAGCGGGTGGAAGCCCGCTTCACATTCTTACGATTCTAAAGATATTAAAAGCAAACATCATAGCGGCCATGGTAACAAGGCCCGGCGCAAAGAATCGGCTCTGCCTGACGAGTCGGGCCGGATTCCAACCAGTACCCAGCTCAATTAGAAACCCAATGACTTGAAACGCTGTTAGCGCGAATAGCGGAAGCGCGAATGGATTGAATTCGATAGCCTGGCCAATCTGTCCGTGGCCAATGCATACGAATCCGCGGGTCAGGCCGCAACCGGGACACGGAAGACCCGTGACCTGGCGAAACGGACAGAGGATCACTTCCGGCAAGTTCCCGAGCGGAACGGCCACGCTGATTGCCAGTGTGCCCGCGGCAATAGCCGTGAGTTTCCATTCGCCCGGGTTTGGTTTCATAGCTCTTCGTCGATGATTTGCTCAAATGCTGCCTGCGGCTGCGCGCCAGAGAGCATTCTGCCATTGATAAAGAATGCAGGTGTACCGGAAACGCCAACGGCTTCGCCAGATTTTTGCGCATCCTGGATTTCCTTCACAACAGCCGGATCTGAGACGCAACTCTGGTATTGTGCCATGTCTGTACCCGCCTGCGCAGCTACTTTGGCCGTCCCTTCTTTGGTTATTACGTCGGCTGGCCTGTCGTGACCGAACATTGTGTCGAAGAACTTCCAGTAGCCATTCTTATTCACACGGTAAACGCATCTGGCGCCAATATGCATGGTCATCGCGTTTGGATGAAAGCTCAGTGGAAAGTCCTTAAACACCCAGCGGACCTTATCACCATACTTTTCACGGATCTTAGCGGTGGTCGGTTGGACACGGATGCAGAACGGGCATTCAAAATCGGAATATTCAACAATTGTAACTTTGGCCTGTGGGTTTCCACGATCCGGGAAGCCAGCTGTCTCCACTTTTACCCGGGTGTAGTCATAGGTATAATTGTAGGTTTTCTTCAGTTTGCCGATTTGAGCCTGGACCATGTCGCGCCCGGCTTGTTCACGCAGATGCTGTTGGATTCGGCCGCGCAGCTCCGGAAGACTCTGGCCGTTTGTCTGTCCGCTACGTTTGATTTGCTCATAAAAAGCAGCAACTTCCATGTCTGTGGGAGCGGGAGCCTTCTCCATCAGGGAGCGGGAGTAACTTTCCACATCCACCCCTTCCTTTTTTGCTGCAAGTTCCATCATCTTTTTTACTGCTAGTTGTTCGAGGATTTCGCGTATCTGACTATTGTACTGCTCGCGCATCCGTTTGTATTCTTCTGGCATCTCTTTTTCGATGTCTCGTTCGGTGAGTTTACTTCCGTCTACGGAAACCCATGCCCCATCCGGCTTACAGCCAAGTGCCAGGACGGAAAGTATCGCAATTGCGATTAGCGGTTTATTCATTGAATCCCTCATGCTACAAATAATCGAACCGGAGCATGGCCGAACGCTCATAAAACCCGGTGTCAGGTTAGACTCTGCGCCCTTCTGAGGGGGGAAAGTATTTTTCGCATGAAATTGAGCGCCTTGAGGAGCCAGGCGGGAAGCGTGACAAGCCAGAATGCTAAGGAGCGTTGTTGATCTGAATCCCTTCTTCCCGAAGTCTATCTTGCCACAGGATGGGGTGGCCGATGGCAATCAATCCATGATACAGCTGCCGGTAAAATGGGAGCCTGGCTCTATTTGCAGGTCAGCGGTGCGAACATCGCCCACTAGCTTTGCGCTCTTCTTGATCTCGAGCTTCTTTCCTGCTTGCAGGCTTCCTTTCAGTTCACCTTCAACGGTAATGAATGCAGCTTCAACGTCCGCTTCTACATGTGCTCCGGCGCCAACAATGAGGTGGCCTGCGGTCTGAATCTTGCCGCGGAAATTGCCGGATATCTTGAGGTTCTTTTTGAACTGCAGTCTGCCGCGAAACTGGATGTCTTCGCCGAGAATCGTGTCTATGTCCTGCATATCTCTGGAACGCATGCCGTGGCCTCTGGTCAAGGGAAAAATATGAGGCACCAAATGCCTCGCCCGACTATGGTGCCGGGACTTGCATTTGTTTGAGCGCGGCTTCGCCCCCGGGGACTTTCAGGCTTATCACGCATGAATACCCGGAGTCAGCATTGAGATACGTTGAAAATTCGATCCCACGCTGTTTGATCAGCGCTTGAAGCTGATCCGAATCTTTGAAGTTCCGAGGACGCGGCAGCATCGAGATGAGAATTGACTCCTGCGTTGCCTTATCAATCAGGCACGGTTCCGGATCATTGCCGCGCGGCATTGTGTAATAGAAGTAGTCCGGTGAACCGGAAACCGGGTTCTCGGGAGAGCCACACCAACCCCCGATTGGGATCGGTCCAAACCTTTCTGACGCTGCAAGTGGATAACCTATGACCAGGTAGCCGAAGGCGTACCACGGATTCGCTTTTGCAAGCAGATACAGTATTCCAAGGTCAGCGGTGATGGCGGTGATGGCTGTGCCAATGAAAAGGCCTGCCGGCCAATCCTCCATTGGATTTGCACGTCCAATCCCGCGCGAGTAATTTGCACAGCGGTGATCAAGCGGTTCTCTTTTTGAAACATGGTCGGCTGCGAGTCTGAGGGTACCTGCCAGGCAGGAGGAAAATACGCACAGTATTAGCACGAAGGCAAGGAGTCTCTTACTTTGTCGCATAACGGCAGTTCACCTTCGGCTCCGACATTGCCGTATTGCTTGAGAGATCACGAAACTGGTTCTTTGTCCGGCACATTGCATTTACAAATACTACTGCCGTCAGGTGAAACTTACAAAACCACTTATCACTATAAAAACGGTAAGTCCCATCAGTATCATCAGGCCAGTAAAGAATATCAAGTCGGCAGTCTTTTCAAAGGAACTCGCCCTTTCGTCCGAGCCTGCGCGAAGGGAAAGAAACGATAACAGACTGCTCAAAACAAAAAGAAACATGGCGATGGCAGTAATTTCATCAAAGAAACTCTTGTGGCCGATACCCAGGGCATTTACTGAGCTGAATACCAGAAAGCATATTCCGGCCAGGTTGGCCGATGTATTCAGAATGTGCGGAGAGTTCTTCAAATGCCCCGGTGAAAACGCTTCTTTTCTTTTGAATGACTTGAAAAAGGCGTCAGTGAGCAATGCATCAGGATCGATCGAATGAGTAAAGTGAAAGTTCTCTGCTATTCTGTGTCTATGGACGGATTTGCCGCAGGGCCAGACCAGAGTCTGGAAAACCCTATGGGTGTGGGCGGCATGGCCCTGCATGCCTGGGTGTTACCCACAAAAACATTTCAGGCCATGCACAGTGAAATGACTGGCAGCGCGCCTGGTGAAGGAACGACGGGCGTAGACAATGATTTTGCTTCAAAGGGATTTGAAAACATTGGCCCCTGGATACTGGGGCGAAATATGTTTGGCCCCATTCGCGGAGCATGGAAAGCGGATGAGTCCTGGGAGGGGTGGTGGGGAGAAACTCCGCCCTATCATTCCGACGTATTTGTGTTAACGCATCATCCCCGGAAATCCATTGAAATGAAAGGCGGAACTGTTTTTCATTTTGTCACGGATGGAATCGAATCAGCTCTGAAGAAGGCGAAAGCCGCAGCAAAGGGGAAAGACATCCGGATTGGAGGAGGTGCCAGTACGATACGGCAGTATCTGACTGCGAAACTCATTGATGAAATGCATCTTGCCCTTGCACCGGTTGTACTGGGCGCAGGTGAGCCACTCTTTGCCGGGCTCAATCTTCCGGCGCTTGGATATGAATGCTCCAAATATACTCCTTCTGAGAATGCAGCGCATCTGGTCTTTCGCAAGAAATAGCCTTTAACGCGAACGGCCTCCCGGTCCGGATTTTTCGGTCTCCGGCGAGAGTCCGGGTGGCACAAAAATGCGCATGGCCCGGCGCGAAATGGCCGTAAATCGAAGGGATGGGTCCAATGACTGAATCTCTTCAACTCCCCCTCTGGAAGGTGAAGCCATCCGATCGCGATGGATTTCACAAGACATACTACACTGTAACGCCGGAAGAAGACCAGATCGTTATCGATTCTAATCATGCGCGCCAGATGGTGCGGATCCAACTCACGATTGCACGCGAAGGGGGGCGTCAATACGCCTGCGTGATCAAGTCCGGGACTATCCTGCAGGAACGCGACATTACGGTCGGTCGGCCAATGGAACTGACGGCGCGAATGTTTCCATTTCGTCACCTGATTGGCGCCATTCCCGATGCAATGCTCAGACGCACGATCGGAGGCAATTATGGCATTCCGACCACAGCGCCAGCTGGATCGAGTCGGCCGGCGCGCCTGGTTCGAATTCCCCGAGTCAGCCGCTTCCAGAAATTCCTGAGAAAGAAGCGGGCTGCTGAGAATCGTCCCGGTGCCTGGTACGAGCGTCTGTTTCGCCGTTTACCCGCCGAAGCATTTCAGGTTGGCTGCGTGTGTGCACTGGCCCTGGGCTACTTTCACCAGCTCCTCACCATTGCGCAGTTCGCCTGCCTGGTTGGCTTCTTTGGTCTGTGGTCTGGCGCTTACGATTGGCTCGTCCGTCAGAAGAACCCCTTCATCCCGCGTGTTGCGGCCATGCTGGGGGTCAGCGCTTATACCGTTTGGGTGCAGATTCAGTATCGCATCTGGGGTATCTTTCTTAATTGATAAGATAGCCCCTCAAACTAAATTGAACCATGCCGCAAGGCGAAACACGCTCAACCGAACAGAAGTTCATTACATTCTCCCTGGGAGATGAAGACTACGGGATTCCAGTCCTGGAAGTCCTTGAGATCGTGCGGATTGAAAACCTGATCCGCGTACCGCATGCCCGCGACTACTTGATGGGCATGATGGACATTCGCGGTCATGTGATTCCCATTCTGGACCTCAGGAAAAAGCTACAAATGGAAAGCCTGGATGGTACACGCGAGCGTGCCATTCTAATTGCTGTCGGCAACAGGCGCGTGGGGCTTGCAGTCGACCGGGTGGCGCATGTTCGAAGCTTCAGCGCGGATTCAATCGATGAAGGTCCGCCTGTACTCCGCAGCGCGGCTAATCGACACGTCATTGGCGTTGGCAAAGCCGGAGACCAGTTCATTGTACTGATGAGCCTTGAGAATCTGTTTGCAGCAGATGAGGTGGAACAGTTTTTTGATCGGTAGACCAGCCTTGATGCGCCATCTCCTTTTCCTGTTTATTCTCCTGGCCCCCTGCATTCTTTCAAATGGAACGTTTGCGCTTGAGGCAGATGACAAGGTCGTTTCACTTCTCGAGAAGAGCGGCCAGGATCGTCGCGTTGGGATCTGGTATATCTTCCAGGAGAAACGTCCGGAGCTTCTAAAGCGAGCTGCCGAAATTCTACTTACCAGTGAAGACATTCTGGATCAAAAAGCAGTTCTTGAGGTTTTCGATGCCTATAGCACGGACCTGGAATCAGCATTGCCTGAATGGTATGTTTATATTGATCGCTATTTGAAATTTGGGCGCGATGAAGATATGCTCATCATGGCAATGGATCTGGGAGCAAAATGGAAAGAGTCGCGCTTAATGGAAGCGCTTACCCGAATGGCTGCCCATCCAATGCGCAAGGTTCGCACTCGCGCCTTTCGCGCCATGGCTGCAATGCGCAACGATCAAATCATCCCGGTCATACTCAAGCTTACACAATCCGGTCGTGCAATTGATCGCATGTATGCGCTGGAAGGCATGCGCGAGTACGGGGATTCAAGACTTGCACCTTTTGCGGAACGCCTGCTGCAAGATCCCAATCGATCCGTAAAAATGTACGCCATACCCGGCTATGCAATGCAGCCCGGCTCGGAAGGAAACAGCTACCTGATTGCAAAGATGTACAACCAGGAAGCGGACGAGGAACTGCGCGAACGTGTCATTCAAATCATAGTTGCCAGACGGTGGGGCCAGCATGCAGGACTTGTTTCACAGGCATGCTCGGATCCATCACCATTGGTTCGCATGGCTGCCTTTCAAGGGGCACGCGTCTTTGGTCTGTCACAATCTGTCTCGCGTCAGCTTGAAAATGAGAGTGTCCCGGAGCTCAGACGCTTTGGCCTGGATACCCTGTTTTACCTCGGGAACTCTGGCGGCGGGACGGGGATAACGCATATACTTGCTTCGGATGAAGATTCGAACCTGAGGCTGCGTGCTGCCGTGGCCTTGAATTTGTTCCGGGAGCGGACTGGCCTGGGTTCTTTGCATTACAGCATGCGCCTGGATCCGCAGGAAAACATCAGGATGGAGTGTGCGGACGCCCTGGGCGAAATCGGGGATTTGTCTTCGGCTGCCCCTCTGCTGCAATCCATGGCCGATGACGGGGAATCCTACGCAGTAAAAAGTGCAGCGCTCCTCTCGTATTTACGCCTTCCAATTGCCGATAAAAGAAGCGGACTACTTTCTCTAGCAGATCGTATCCGGGACCAGCGTTTTGCGCGCCAGATCCGGCTTCGGTTTAGATAATAGTCTTATACACAAATGACAGACGAAACACGACCTGGGGGGCCCGGCTCTCAGGAGACACCCATCCGTCGACGGTTCGACCCGTTTCGAAACCTCGGCCCCATAGCCTCGAGCGATACAGTCACGCAGAAGCGCGAACTGGCCACGCGCTCTGATCTCAAGACCATCAAGAAAGCTGGCGTGCGCGTGCACGGAAGTAAGGTCGTTACAGACGACGTTAAGAAGCTAAAATCCTTGTCTGAGGCCCCTGGCATTGCTCCCGGTGCCCTTGGAAATTACTACGTGGAACCGGTGCGAATCGAATACTATATCCCCAAGGAATCGAAGTTCGCTGTCGAGACCCGATCTCTGTATGTGCCGCTGATCGACCCCGTGATCCGGCCCCAGGACGAAGTACTTAAATGGGCCAGTGATAAGAATCGCTTTGTGGATCTGATGGAGGTGATGAACGAGTTTCCGCAAACCATTACGGGCCTGCTGGAATCTTACCATGAAGTACTGAACCTGTACGAGCATATTTCTCGGGTGATGCGGCAGGCGGAAGCGACCGACCCGGAGTTGTATAGAACCGCATTTTACCTGTGTGAAACCCTCTTTGAGTATGAACCAACACTTGCGGCGCTCGAATTCATGGGCGACTTTTTGACCTACAACTTGAACTGGCTTGTTCGCAAGATGAACCAGCTCGGCGTTGAGTTTCGCGCTTCTGACAAAATTGTGTCATATTTCATAAAACTGAGAAACGAATACTGGGAAGAGAACAACATGGATTACGACGAGCGATTCGAAATCCTGGCTTCGTTGTTTTTTGATCAGGCCTACCCACACCGTGGAGTTTCCATCGTGGAAGAAGATTTTCTTTTTGAAGTGTTTGACCGGAATCGGTAACTGACCCATTCTAACCCCGGGCAGCTGACCCGCATCAGCAGTATCAGGGGGATTGCATGCAGGACCGGAAACCTGAAACAGAATCCATTGAAATTGACGATCACGATGAGACTCATCTACTTGAGGCAAAGAAGCGCGCAAAGGCGGAAAGCGACTCAAAGAACAACGAGAAGAAAGACGCAAAGTGAAAGGTGAAAACGGCGCAGAGGATTTACGCGCCTATTATATCACTCCAGAATTCCTGACGAGGCTTTCAAAACGTGCCCGCACCTGGAGCCGGTCCTTTATTCTCGAGCAGATGGCAGAATTTGGCCAAAAGCATCCTGAGTACCCGGAGCTGACTGAAGTATTACAACTGGAGCTCGACATTCGTGACAAAAAGGAGCTTCCAATTGACTGATTTCGCAGAATTACATTCGCACCTGTATGGTTGTCTTACTGTAGACGATCTCTATTTTCTGGCCAAGCGCAACACTCCGCGCTGGCAAATATTTGTGGATTCGTGGACTAAGGCACATGGGTCGGCGCCAATCATGGACGGGCTCATGGATCCCTCCAACCGTGGATTGCTGGAAAAACACTATCACTTTAAACGCGCATCCGACTTTCCAAAATTCCAGGCCTGCTTTGATCTTATCATTGCACTCTCGAGCACGGAACCCGAAGAGTTGCGCGAAATAGCACTTCGCGTAGCCGCGCGCGAGCCCGCAAAGCATGCAGAGTACAGGCAATTACTTTCTCCATTCTTGCCCGTGGAAGATTTCAAGGCCCGGATGCGAGCACTCGCACTTGCATTTGAAGAATCCAATCGTGCGAATCGTGGCAAGATAGCCAGGCTTGCCGTTTCATTGCCGCGTCGGATTGACCGCGCTCGTGAGTACTGGAAGGCGCTTCAAGAAATCATGGAGGAGGAAGCCGTGGCCAGGCAGATCGTTGGTGTGGATTTTTGCTCGCAAGAAGAGGGGAATCCTCCGCAAGCGATCAAACCGGTACTGGAAGAGATTCACGCATTTAACCGAGCCAATCCGGACAAAGCCCTGGCAATTCTCTACCATGTTGGTGAAAGTTTCTCGGACAAGAGCGTGGAGTCAGCGGTCCGATGGATTGTCCAGGCAGCACGGTTTGGTTGTCATAGACTGGGCCATGCAATTGCACTTGGTATTGATCCTCAGATGTATGGCGGAACCACGCGCATGGAAATCCTCAGTGAACGTGTAGATCAGATTCGCTTTGAACTTGCAGAGATCGAATCATTGAACGCAGTCGGAATCAAACTCGATCCGGCCAGTTTGAAAGCAGAACTGAGCATGCTTGAGAAGCAAATGGTTGAGCGCCCTGACGAACTCGTCCCAATCCGGTACGATGAACAACGCCTGGCAAACCTGCGTGCGTTTCAGGATTGGGCCATGCAGGAGATTCGCAAAACAACTGCCATCATTGAAAGCTGCCCAACGTCGAACTTGCGGATTGCTGCCATTCAAGGCAGGCATCCAATCCATCGTTTTATCGATGCTGATCTTCCTGTGGTAATTGGTGCAGACGATCCCGGAATTTTTGACACGGATCTACCGCGCGAGTTTGACATTCTGGTCGATTGGGGATTTTCAGGCGAAGAACTTGCGCGACTGAAGGCGAGGTCGCTCGAAGTTACCTCAGAAAAGCTGGTGAGAAGAAAGTAAGTCTGTGGGCCAGGCGGCCCGGATATTTCTCAGTCCGCGCAGAATTCAGGGTTCTTCGCGTTCGATGTACTTGCCTTTCCCGCGCGCAACGATCTTGCCGATTTCGTTCTCAATCTCTGCGCGGTTTTCAACTACACGGCGGTTCTTTTTCACAAACCATCCGCGAAGGTACAGGTTTTCATCAAGCGTGGCTGACTGAAGGTAGCGGATTGTAAGCTCACCTGTGACAGTGTCAAAGTTCATGGCTTCATTGATGCGCGCCATGATCTCATCCAGGATGACTGCGAGGACACCTGGATGCACGGAATCTTTCTCCCCGCGAAATTTTGCGGGGCAGCGATATTCGCCATAAGCCGTCTTGGTATCTTCGTCGAAGGTGAGTTTCAGCTGGAGGCCGTCGTCATTATCGACACCGGAGCCAAAGCCGCTACTAGGATCGCGTCCAGCCATGTTTCTAAAAATAGGTGGATTCTTACAAGTCAATCTTTATTTTTTATCCGTGACCTGGTTGCGACGACGACTTGAAGTCTGGTTCATCCTGGGCTTCTTTTCAATCTTCCGAGTCTTCCCGTACCCTGCCTCCGCGCGATTTGCCGGGAAGGCCATGGGTCGCTTAGCCTGGGTTTTGAATCCCCGTGTGCGAAAGCGCACGCTCTCAAATCTGCAGATTGCCTTTCCGGATCTCTCGCAAGCAGCACTGCGGGGTCTGGCGCATGAGGCGTACGATTTCATGGGCAGGGTGATGTATGAGTTCATCTGGTCGGGGCGGGTGCCAAAGGATGAATTAGTTGCAAAAATTGACTTTGAGCCGCGTGGCCTGGCCGCCTTTGAGCGTGCTTACAAGGCAGGAAACGGAATCGTCTTTATTACGGGACACCTGGGCAACTGGGAGATTCTATCGCATGCGCTGGTGCTTCAAGGTTTCAAACTAAATGCGTATGCAGCGGTGCTTGCGAATGATTTTGCAGATCGTCGAGTTGAGAAACTTCGCACAAGATTTGGAGCCAGGTTTCACGCACCGCGCATGGTCACGAGTCCCGATTTGCTTCGCGCATTGAAGCGGGGTGAAGTTGCGGGGTTTGTTGCCGATCAGAATGCCGGAAGCCGCGGTCTTTTTGTTCCGTATCTAGGCCAGCTCGCGTCCACCCATAAGGGTCCCGCATCGTATGCTGCTATTTCGGGCTCACCTGTCTTCTTTGGCGTTTGTCTTGCGAGACCAGATGGTTCCTTCCGTGTCGAACTAATCGACCTTGGGCCCGGTCCAAAGAAAGATCCGGATTCCATTTTGAGCTTTACGGCTCGCTGGGTTTCGCTCCTTGAGAAATACATTCGCAAGTATCCTGAGCAGTATTTCTGGATGCACCACCGTTGGAAAAGCAGACCCGGTCCGGACTCAATTGTTTCGAGTGGTGTCTCGACCGAATTGGAGCCGTATGACTGAAAAAACGCTGTCTGGAATGTTCGCTATGCCTATCCTGGTGATCGCATGAAGCAACCTGTCACTAAGTTTCTGGTCGGAGCAAGCGTACTGATTCACGGCTTGATCTGGTACGTGTTGCCCATGGTCTCGGGGCAGGGGGCTGCGCTTGAGTGGGTGAATCGTTTTGCCCTGCTTCCTGCTGATTTTCGTGATGGCGCGGTCTGGCAACCCCTGACCGCCGTCCTGCTTCACACCGGTTTATTCCACCTTCTGTTTTGCATGATAACTCTCTGGAGCCTTGGCCAGGCCGTCGAGAATACACTTGGCTCCGCGCGCTTTGCCTGGCTCTGCTTTGTTACCGCTGCAACCAGCTCGCTTGCTGTTATCGTGTTTCAGCCGGATCTTGAGCATCCTGCCATGGGCACATCAGGCATGCTCATGGGCCTGCTCGGTGCGCTCGCGGTTTACTATCCCAATTCCAGTTTGCTTGTGTTCGTGGTCTCCATGCGCGCACGGACCGCTGCAATTGTATTCGGAGCGCTCTCAATCCTGTTGCCCTTGCTCGGGATCATTGAATCCATTTCGCCCGCAAATCACATTGCAGGATTGATCGCTGGCGTATTGTACGCAAGGTTTGCTCTGGGCCTTCGTTTTGGAGCGCAGAATCTAAACCCGCAGGAAGACACGTTTCTTCGCCGCAAGCTAATGGAACAGGAAAAGGTCCGTGAGATCCTGCAGGGAATGCAGCGGATTCGACCAGAGCGCTGGCAAACGCAGGATTATCCGCAAGAAAAAGTTATCAACCCAACTCCGGAAGATTTGCAGCCTCCGCCGGCGGGTGACGGGAAGCGCCTGCACTACGATCCAACTACAGGAAAGTTCTTCTTCCGATAAAAGAAAACGCGCGTCTTTCCCTTACGAGTCACCAAGTGACGACCTGAGTCGATCGATACCTGGATGGGACGCGTCCAGCCCCTCTGCGCGGGACAGGTAGACCCTGGCTCTTTCCGGATTGCCGGCCAGGCGATACAGTTCAGCGAGCAGAATAAGATTTCCCAGATGTTCTGGATTGCGCAGGCGCAATCGTTCACCGACTTCCGCGGCATTCAGTGCATCCTTCCTTGTTTGCGCAGCCTGTCGCATCGCCAGAGCAAGCTGGAAGAGTGTTTCCGAGTTTCCGGGTTCCGCTGCAAGCGCCAGGTCCAGAAAGCGAACTGCAAGCTTCCATTCCTTTTGCTGCGCTGCGATCTTTGCTGCCTCGATTAGCCCGTTTGCGTCGTTAGCCCACGTTTCAAACGCACTTGAGAAAAGCGAAAGGGCAGCGGGGCCCACGGTAGCGCGGGCCTTTTCAATTTGCGATTTGTAGTCTTCCGGAGGTGCTTGAAATGATCCTGGAGTACCGGCAAAACTAACCCGCAGGAGAGAAAGATCGTCTGTTATTTCACCCCGGGCCTTGATTCTTCCTACAATGTCCTCGAGATCTCCATTCGCCTCTTCGACGATTTTCAGGAACGCATCTGTATCTTCGCTGATGATTCGATTTCCTCGTTCGTCGACCCCAATTGCAATGTCATCGCGACCGTCTGAACCCATGATGACTGCATCACCTGGTCCGAGTTGCAAAGTGCCGACACGCAGGCCCGAGTCCAGGCCCTGAACGCCAATTTTTCGAAGATAGTCGGCTTCGCGCTCGACGAAGGTTGCCTGGCGATTTCGATAGAGAACGGTGTAAGGATGCTCGGCGTTTATGAAGTAGAACAGCCCGGTTGAGTCGTCTACGAGACCGAGAATGGCAGAGATCATCATGCTGCCGTCAAATGATACGAAAACATTCTGCAATTCGATGAAGCACTCTTTCATCCATTGCTCCGGAAAGCGATCTGAAAGGAGACCCTGCGATTGGGAACGGGCCACGACATTCTTGAACACCGTACCTAGAACCAGCGCGCCCCCGGCTCCCTGCATGGATTTACCCATGGCATCGGCGTTGATCAGGGCCGTATAAGGACGCCCTTTGAGCTCAATAGAATAGGTGGAAACAACATCTCCGCCGATGTCGGCGGACCATTTTTTGAATACGAATTTCTTCTTCTGCTCTACAATCATTGACGCAGACACAGTTTCAGAGACTGCGTGAATGCCGTTTAATGGCCGAAGTAGTAGTGAGGTGAGGAAGTAATCGCCGTCCTGTTGCACTTTGAGGGCGTGAACCGCGTTGAGAGTCGTGTTCAATTCCTCTGTTCGCTTTTGAACCTTCCCTTCCAGATTCTTGTTCAAGTCCTCAATTTCTTCATTCAATCGGACAAACCGATTGGCAAGGACTAGAGCCAGACTCATAATAAAGAATATGAATGCATACCCGGTCAGACGGGGCGTGTTTATGATCGTTCGGCTGCTGAAGATATCGTTGATTGTTGCTCCCAGGACCACCAGCAGCCCCATGAGCATATAGAACGCGTCACGATCTTTCCTCACGATTCTATATATGATTATTCCGAGCATTGCAATCACAAGGATTAGCCAGAGTGGTTGCGCCAGATTGGTATTGAGTTTGTTCAAGAGACGCATGTCGCTTGAGAAAAGCGCGAATACAGCAAGGCCTCCCTGAATTGCTGCCGGAATCGCGGTCACAATATCGAGCAATCGCACAATTCTATTTCGCGGCAGCTCAAAGTAGGTTCGAATGAAGTAGTACATCAACGGAATCAGAAGAAAGAGCAGTCCGTACTCAATCTGCTTCCAGAACAGGAAATCCCAGCCCAGTATATTCTTAAACTGAGTTCGCAGGAATTGGTAGCCAACAAGGACCCAGACAAATAGTCCAAACAGCAAATTCTCACGTTCTTTTCTCCGCCGTATGAACAGAAACAAAAAGTAACTTCCTGCTGTGAAATAGAGGACCAGGAACCCTGCCTCGCGAAAGTTATAAATATAGAAATCCTGGAACATTGCGTCCGCGGGGCCTATTGAGGTGTGATCCTTCTGAATCCCAACTTCATCCGGGAAATAGCCCCGGGCTTGAATCAGGATTTGATTGACGCCGGCGCGGAGGATTCCGCCAGGAATTCGATAGATTCGAATCTTATCGTACGCTTCCGGAGTCGAGGCATCCCATTTGCCGGACCACCCAATCAACTGGCCATTGACATAGACCCTGTCCTTGTCTGTGACGACACCGAGGCGGATGGCCACGTTTTCGTTCTCTGGCTTAGAAAGCACGAAGACTTTGCGTAGCCAGGCGACGCGTGGAGACTCTTGCTTCCTCTGAAAATGGCTGACAGTGGGAATCCCCACAGGTTCCCACACTCCTGAGGGTTCGTCGGTGCGGCTATCACGCGTGCGCGCCCATTCCTCGTCAGGTTTGACGTCATGCGACGTTGCCCACCACGTGTGGGAGTCCTGCGAATCGAGTGAAGTTTCTCTCTCAAGGTCACCTATCGTCTGGAGCTGAAGTTCCGGGGCCGACCATAACGGGGGTATGGCAATGAGGATTGCGAGGTACAAAATGCGGCGCATCCACACGATATAGATTTGGTTCGATCACTGCAAAGGAAATTTACAGAGAGTTTTTCTGGTAAGCCAAAGGGAGTAGGCGTCAGGTTGAGCGGGTCCATGCTCTATTCAAGTCCGGAGCCCAGGCTACATGGGTTGATTCAGGGCGCGCACATTGCATAGCCAGGTGGTGCCTACCACTCCGACGATTGCGAACGTGGTGATGGAACCAACCAGCTCGGGATCGATTGTCTCTGGGAGGAGGGAAGCGTATATCTCAAGCCCCCCGGCAACAAGTGCCAGGAGCCCTACACTGCCAAAAAGTGCCGCCCCCGGTTTTGAATCGTTGGTGAACGTATAAGCGAACGGGAACGCCGCGCCAATCAGCGCAGAGCCCAGGATTGTCCAGATGTGGGCACTCAATGCCAGGCCAATGCCAAGACATACAATTCCACTGAGGACAGACGCACCTACGAAAACAGCCTCAATCCGTTCGCGAAACTTTAACGCGTATCTGGCAAACCGATCGGTGAGCAGAATGAAGTTTCCTACACCCTGCGCCACATGAACCCAGAGTACGAACAGAAAATAGAGGGCACCAATAGCAACGCCAATGGGGGCAGCCGCTCCTGTGAATAGTGGGCGAATGAATCGAACTCCAAGCATGAGACCAATGATTACAGCCCATCGAGCTCTTTCACTCAGGCGCTGCATCCAGAAGCAGTACTTCAGATACGCGCGATAAAAAACGGAACGAGCTTTGAATGAATGCAGCAGGCCTTCGCGGGCGCCGTCCATGTTGGGATCCAGGCGCAGCGCCTCTCTGAAGTGATCTTCAGCGCGACGCGTATCACCTGATTGTAATGCAGCCCAGCCCGCGGTAGAATGTGTATAGGCATCTTCCGGATCGCGGGCGAGCATGTCGTCGACGTGCGCGCGATTCTCTGCCATCTTATTTTGCAACCGAAGCGCATGTGCGAGCGCGTTTCCTGCGAAGACGTTTTCCGGATCAATGGACAGAGCCTGGCGCGCAGCTTCTTCTGTCTCCGGCCACTTCTCAAGGGCCATGCTGGCCTGTGCCACTGCACAATGAGCGTACGCAGAATGCGGATCGAGCGAAACCGCTTCTTGCGCTTCTCGCCGGGCCTCGGCTTTTTTTTCTGCGCCTACAAGAATAAATGCCTTCAATGCGCGGTGGTCCGATTCGTTGGGATCAAGCGCAATCGCCTGCGAGATCGAATCCAGTGCTTCGGTTAACTTTTCCTGGTGAAATTGACAGGCGGCCAGGGCATGAAAGGCAAAAGGATTGTTAGGCTCAGAACCCAGAGCGCCTTTAATGTACTCTTCTGCTTCCGCATAACGTCTTTGTTCTTTGAGTAGGAGGCCGCGAGCCAGGTTGCCGGATGGATCGTATGACATTTTAGTTACTCGGTTTGTTGATCCCAAGGAATGTGAGAATATCGTTGTAGAAGCCACTCTGATTAGAGTACATTGCATAATTCCGCGCGCTTTCAAACCAGGCTTTGGTAGAGGGTTGGATAGCCTTCACGCTCTTGAGCAATTCATCTGTTGTGATGGGTTGCATTTTGTTTTCTTTCAGGGCCCTTGCAAGACAACGTTCGATGGTTACATCAAAAACGAGCTTGAGATCTGCGCCGGAGAAGTCCTTGGTCTTCTTTGCAATGGAGGCAATATCGAGCGAGTTGGTGGGTTTTCCCTCAGCCATCAAAGCGATAATGCTTTTGCGAGCAGTCTCATCCGGAGGCGGTACAAATAAAATCCTGTCAAAGCGTCCTGGCCGTCTGAATGCAGGATCGATATGCCAGGGAGCGTTCGTTGCTCCCAGGACCAGCAGGCCTTCGTTTGAGCCGTTGGTTCCATCAAGCTCGGCGAGGAACTGGTTGATGAGGGTGCGACCCGCACTTCTTTTCATGTCGTTACGATCGGCTGCAAGGGCGTCCACTTCATCGAAGAACAGCACTGCAGGCGTGTTCGCGCGGGCCTGTTCGAAAATCTGATGCAGGTTCTTCTCACTATTGCCCAGATAGAGATCCAGGATTTCATGAATGCCAATCGAAAGGAATCGCGCATGGATTTCTCCGGCCGTTGCGCGTGATAGCATTGTCTTGCCGCATCCAGGAGGACCGTAGAGCAACACACCGCCACCTGGTTTCTTGCCGTACGCGCGGAACAGTTCGGGATTCTTCATTGGATAAAGGATTTTCATCCGAATTTCTTCTTTGACTGAATCCATGCCACCGACGCCCTGAAAAGTGAGGGTGGGTTCCTCAAACGTTCCGTCAGCTGCGGCTGATGTTTCCTGGGCCGGTCTAGAGTCGGCAGTGAGCTTTGTAGGTTCCGACTTCTTGTTTACGATTTCTTCTTCAAGGTCCGGGTCACGTAGACCGGAATCAAGTACGAGCGCTTCTTCATATTTCTTGCGCGCTTCTGCTTCGCGACCCTCTGCATGCAGTAGTTGAGCAAGGAAGAGTCTGGCCGGGGCAAATCCAGGGAAACGCTCCACAATAACTTCCGATCGCACAATGGCTTCCGAACGCTTTTCGAGCAAAAGGATGGCGCGGGCAATTCCGAGCATGGCCTCGGGGAGATTGCCGTCGATTGCCAGGGCCCGCTCAAATGTTTCACGCGCTTCATTCGCGTTGGACGCATTGATGCATGCCTCGGCCAGCAGTAACAACAGGGGAACATTATCCGGGGACTGTTGGGCTGCGCGCCTGAGCGCGTCAATATCGGACATGGTCAATGAAGCGACCGAGGCGTTGAACGGTCAATCCAAGAAAGAATCGGACCAGTGAGGTGACCTACCGTGCGTTCCGGGCAGTAAGCTTCCCGGGAGCTGCTGTCTGCCGTTACGGACAAATTCTGAAATCAGAAGTCGAAACTTTCGAGGGCTTCTTCAACGGTCTTGAAAATCTCAAAAACAGAACTGAGTTTGGTGATTTCCATAAGGTTTTCAACATCTGAATTCAACCCGGCGAAAACCATGCGTCCCTTGAGGTAATCTACGTGCTTGAAGATATTCAAAAACAAACCAAGTGCCGCGGAATTGATGAAGGGAACCTTCTTCATATCGACTATGAACTTGGGAGCGCTATCAGGCTTGATGTACTTCTCCATCCGTTCCGCAAGTTCGTATTCATCGCCCGATTTAATCGCGCCTTCAATTTTGACGATAGTGACTTCGCCTTTGGTTATTATCTTTGTCTTCATCTAGTATGCTAAAATTCAGTAGTGTTTTTTCTTCGTAGAGAACACGGTAGTTTCCTGGGCCGAGCTGGTCCAGGCTCTTGCGAAGTCTATTTTTAATGAGCAAGAATTCTACCAGGTTGTCACCTTTGTAAAGTGAAATTGACACCGGGCTGCCTTTTTTTGACCCTTTTTCCAGCAGGAGATCCCATCCCTGCCCATTTCCCGACAACTCGACCAAAAGGAAGTCTGCGCCCAACGGAAAAACATCGCTGTGTAAGATCGCAACAGGGCTTTCGGAGCGAAAGGCTGGCGCGAGAGTCCCAAATCCAAGGCTGGACGACGTCAGGGCCTCTCCCGCGATCGTAAAAGAGGGAATTCGTGGCTCAGGCTCAATGCAGGCCAGGTCCGTGAGAATCTCCAGCATCTCCTGGCAGGACCGACTGCTGGCTAACGCGCGTTGCGGCAAGGGTAGGCCTGTTTCAAGGTAACTGACTGCCATTCTTAAGAGGTCTGTGGTCTGTGCTGGTCTGGCCTGTGGCTTGAGGGGTGTCATTGGATTGCTCCTTCCAGTTCGATAGCTCGGCGGAGATGCGCGCGGGCCATGTCAATTCTGCGTGCGATGGTTGTTTTGCTCGTTCCCAGGAATTTGCCGATTTCGGCATAAGAGAAGATAGGCGTGGGTTTTTCAAGCGCCTGGACAATTCGGTCCTTCCAGCGGTGCAGGCGACCCGACGGCCGGGCGTGGATCAAGTGATTGAGTCTGCCAGCCCTATCAATTCGTTGTTCGGAGCGGGTCAGGTGCGCTTTACGCCGGCTGGCCATTTCGCAAAGCATCCGCGACGCGTCTTCCGGACCACGTGAGATAGCCAGCGCTCGAAGCTCTGGCGCCGTCAGATCCATACCATAGTGCAATTTCAGAGGTAATCTTAGTTCAAGTGGCAGATCGGTTAGCCGATCAAGCAAGCGATCACCGCGCGAATCAGGGACACTTTCCACATTGGGAAGCCGCGATAGGTCTTCCGTTGGAAATGCCTCTATTGTTTTGCGCTTTCGCGTACGCAAGAAATTGGAAAACTCGTTTCGCAGATAGACGGCAAGAAAACCGGTAAACGGAATGTCCTGGCGGGTGCTGTACGCCTTCAAGCAGGCCTGGCCCTTCTTTTCATAGAAGTGAAGATAGAAATCGCCGGCAAGGTCAGGATCGCGCGTTAGGCGGACCTGAACATACCTGAGGATCCAGGGCGCGCACCCATTCATAAACGCTGCCATATCCTCGGACTCATAATACGCTCGGGGCAGATGTTTCAATGGATCGGTCAGTTGTTTCTTTTCCATCGGATGGCTCGTTAGTCTTGAAATGTCCATGGTCTGCCGATCGTTCCGATTTTTTTGTGCGAAATGCAGGGCATCGAGCAAAAAAGTTATCCTGAGCCAGCCCCGCTTGATTTTCTTTGACCGGTGCAGCTCGATTTTATCAAAATGGAAGGTGCCGGGAATGATTATGTCTACCTGGACTGCCTGAAAACTCCGGCGCCGTCACTTTCACCTGCCCAGATTGCGCGAATTTCCGACCGTCATTTTGGAATTGGTTCGGATGGAGTCGTAATGATATTACCATCCGACAGGGCTGACGCCTTCATGCGCATGTGGAACTCGGACGGTTCCGAGTCGGCTATGTGCGGTAATGCGCTGCGTTGCGTGGCTTTCTATACGGGCCAACAGCTCGGGCAGGATTCGCTTTCCATTGAAACGTTATCTGGCGTTCATCCCGCGCAGATTCTTGAGAAGGGCGCCGGCGATTCAAAAGATCCGGTAACTCTGCAGGGATACGTCTCGGTTTCCATAGGCAAGCCCCGGCTTGAAGCTGCGCAGATTCCATTCAGTGGGCCCGGAACGACCGGAGCAGGTCCGCTGGTCGACGTTCCGCTTGGAACTATTCCCGGAATTGCAGGTGAGGTGCGTGCTACGCTGGTTTCCATGGGGAATCCGCACTGTGTGGTTTTTGTCCCGGAGCCCGACGCAATCGATATTTCTCTGAGCGGTCCTGCCATTGAGAGGCATCCGGCGTTTCCAGAAAAAACCAACGTAGAGTTTGTCAGCATACTACCGGATGGGAGCATCAAGCAGCGCACATGGGAGCGGGGCAGCGGGGAAACGCTGGCATGTGGTAGCGGCGTCTGCGCTGTTCTCGTTGCAAGCGTTCTGGCCCGGAACCTGCCCAGGAAAAATACAATTCGCGTTCGGGGAGGGGAGCTTCGCGCCGAGTGGACAGACGAGGTTGTTCTATATGGGCCGGCACGGATCGTTTACAAAGGCCGTATAACTGTATGATTGAATCACCCTGCATTGATGTTTGCATCATGGATGAATATAACGGGCTCTGTCGGGGATGCCTTCGAACCCTTGACGAAATCGCAAGCTGGAGTCGCCTCTCGGACGAAGAGAAGCTTCGAGTCGTTGCACTGGTTGAGGAGCGTAAGAATGCGTGAGCAATGGCTGCGATTTGTAATTTTTCTGTCTGTGCTTACTTGTGTTCTGGGGCTTGGATATGCCTTCGTCGCAATGCGACTGACGGCGGGCTTCAATGATTCAACGTGGAAACTTGCAATCTGGTTGATTGTGGGGTTCTTCCTGGTTTTGACCCCGCTAACATTTGCCTTCAGGCTAATCACCGTTCCTGAGGGTTTGCAGCAGGTTGTTTCCTGGGTCAGTTACATGGCTTTTGGATTTTTTGCAATGCTGTTGACGCTCCTTCTTCTGCGTGATCTTGGCCTCGTTGCAGTCGATCAGGGCATGTCATTGATTCAAAATTTCAAGGATCTGAACCTAAGCGGCCACATCCTGAGTCAGGATCGCCGCCAGCTTTTGATTGCAGCAACCAACCTTGTGTTGTTTGGAACCGCCGGGGGAATGTTTGGATACGGTCTGTTCCGGGCAGTCAAGACAATGGACACAGTGCACGTGCGGGTGCCTATCCGGGACCTACCGGATGAACTTGTTGGATTTCGCATTGTTCAGATCACAGACATCCACATTGGACCCACAATCAAACGCGCCTTTGCCGAGAGCGTGGTTGAGCGGGTGAATTCGCTCAGCGCCGACATTGTTGCTGTAACAGGAGACGTTGTGGATGGAAGTGTGGAGCAGCTCCGCGAGCATACAGCCCCGTTTGCGGGCCTGTCGTCGCGCTACGGAACGTTTTTTGTTACGGGGAATCACGATTATTATTCTGGCTGCATGCCATGGCTTCGCGAATTCTCTTCGCTTGGATTCAAACCGCTTCTAAACGAACATGCGATCATTCATCACAATGGCAAAAGCATCATGCTCGCAGGCGTAACTGATTTCAAGGCAGCTGAATTCTACAGAGACCATACATCCGATCCTCATCGCGCCATGCGCACAAAAAGCCCGCATTCACATAAAAGCAAGAAACCAAATGACGTTGTGAATGCGAAGGTTCTGCTTGCACATCAGCCGCGCAGTATCCACGGCGCGGCTGCAGCCGGCTTCGACCTGCAGATTTCAGGTCACACTCACGGTGGGCAATTCTTCCCGGGACCCTATCTTGTGAAACTGCAACAGCCCTATGTTAAAGGACTTCATCTACACAAAAAGAAGACCTGGATTTATATCAGCCGCGGCACTGGATACTGGGGGCCGCCTATTCGCGTTGGATCTCCGCCTGAAATCTCCGTGATTGAACTTGCGCGCGCTTGAGTAAAAGCCTATCATGCCAGATAGATCAGATCGCCTTCGTCTGCGAATGCTGATTCGTTGGACACGGCTCTTGCGGGTCACTTTCTTGAATCTGGCGCTTTCACCTTAAAGGCCAATCCACGCAGCACCAAAGACTCCGGCTGAATCCCCCAGCTGATTCTTGAGAACCGGTGTACGCAGGTTCTTTGTGAACGCATATTTCTGGATTCGCTTTACGCCTTCTGAGTACAGAAGATCGATCTTTGAAAGCCCACCACCAATGACAATTGCATCCGGATCGATTGTATTTATCACAAGAGCCATGCAGCGACCAAACTCTTCAAAGAAGAAGTCCACGTGCTTCTTGCAAACTTCGTCGTTTGCATCAGCCTTTGCCAGTATCTCGGGAAATTTGAGAGGAGTTCCTGTTTGCTTTTGAAATCGCGATTCTACACCGGATCCACTGATGCGCGATTCAACACAGCCAATGATTCCGCTGTAGCACATGTCTCCAGCCGGATCAACTGACACATGTCCCCATTCGCCTGCGATCCCATGCATCCCGCGTCTGACTTTTCCTCCGATTGCAAGGCCGCCTCCACAGCCGGTTCCAAGAATTACGCCAAACACGAGATCGAATCCCCGGGCCGCTCCCTGCGTGCATTCAGCCATGGTAAAACAATTCGCATCGTTCTCCATGCCAACGGGATGATTCAATTGTTTTACGAGTTCCGCCTGGAATGGGTTGCCGATTAGGCAGGTTGTATTCGCATTCATGATCAGTCCGTCAGGACCTACAATGCCCGGAATTCCGATTCCAATTGTGCAATCAGACAGACTTGCGTTTGCCTGTGCGGCGGTGTTGCGGATCAGCTCCGTAGTGTCTGCAACGATGGCGTCATACCCAACGTCTTTGCGAGTTGGAATACGCGTACGAAACATTTCTTTCCCCTCGGCGGAGAGCAGGATGCTCTCCGTCTTTGTGCCCCCGAGGTCGACACCGATTTTGAACATGACGTTACTCAAGTCCGGTATCACGCGGAATTTGAATCGCTACCCGAGCCCGTGTTCCTTGATTACGCCTTCAAGCCTGGGTGAACGCTGACGAATCGGTTTCACGTGCCAGATTTCCTTCGCGTACTGATCGATTGTGCGATCACTCGTAAATTTCCCGGATCGAGCCGCATTCAGGATGGATTTCCGGGTCCAGAGTTTGCGATCGAGGAATTCGCGCGAAATGCGGGCTTGCACGTCCACATAGGAAGGATAGTCCGCCAGCAATAGATACTTATCCCCGCCGTACGTAAGCGAATGGAAGATTTCCTGGAACAATCCCTGCGCTTCTGGATTGAAGTAGTCGCCTTTAATTGCGTCGAGGATGGCGCGAATTTCAAGGTTTTGCTCGTAGATCAGTACCGGATTGTACGTGCGATGGATTTTCTCAATTTGCTCGACCGTATTTCCAAAGATGTAGAAATTCTCATCTCCCGCTTCTTCAAGCATCTCCACGTTAGCGCCGTCGAGAGTTCCAACCGTGAGCGCTCCATTGAGCATGAACTTCATATTTCCGGTTCCGGAAGCCTCTGTACCGGCGGTTGAAATCTGCTCGGACAAATCCGTTGCCGGATACATTCTTTCTGCCAGGCTTACGCGGAAGTTGGGAAGGAAAGCAACCTTAAGCTTGTCGCCAATCTCGCGGTCTTTGTTGATGACGTTGCCAACCGAATGGATTAGCTTGATGATCAGTTTGGCTCTCAAATAACCAGGCGCCGCTTTTCCAGCAAAGAGAACCACGCGCGGCGTGTATTCCATTCCAGGATTCGATTTCAGCTTCTGGTAATCGCCAATCACGCGCAACAGATTCAATAACTGACGTTTGTATTCGTGCATCCGTTTGATATGCGTGTCGAACATTGCATCCGGATTTACGGTTATTCCACAATCGCGCTGGATGATCTTTGCCAGTCTTTCTTTGTTCATGCGGCGGATACGATTCCAATCGTTTCCAAAGTCCGCATCATTCGCGAATTCTTCCAGTTTTTTCAGACGATCCAGATCGAGCATCCAATCGGTGCCGATCTTCGCACTGATAAGGTCGCTCAGTTGCGGGTTGGCGGCGATGAGCCATCTGCGGTGTGTAATTCCATTGGTCTTATTCTGGAACTTCTCTGGCCAGATTGCGTAGAACTCTTTGAACAGATCTTTCTTCAGCAGGTCCGTATGGAGTGCGGCGACTCCATTCACGGCGCTCGACCCAACAATCGCCAGGTTCGCCATGCGCACTTTCTTGACCGGATGATCCTCAATGATTGACACGTGCCCCAGAACTTCATCCGAAACGCCCTTTGCACGCAGCGAGTCGAGGAAACGCTGATTGATCTCATAGATGATTTCGAGGTGGCGTGGCAGCAGGCGCTGGAACATTTCCAGATCCCATTTCTCAAGAGCCTCAGGCATCACCGTGTGGTTGGTGTACGCCAAAGACCTGGTTGTGATTGACCAGGCCTCGTCCCAACTGATGCCTTTTTCATCCAGCAGCAGTCGCATGAGCTCCGCAACTGCAAGCGCCGGATGCGTATCATTCATCTGGAAGAACATACGGTCCGGGATTCTCTTAAGATCTGTTTCCTCTGAAAGGAAGGTTGCAAGTGCATCCTGGAGCGTTGCGCTCACCAGAACATATTCTTGCTTCAGGCGAAGCTCGCGTCCCTGGATCACGTTTTCATTTGGATAGAGTACTTTGGAAATATTTTCAGAGCGTTGCTTGTCTTCAACCGCGCGCATATAGTCACCGTGATTGAAATAGTCAAAGTGAAATTGACTGCTTGCAGTGGTGCGCCAGAGTCTGAGGTTTGCTACCGTCCGTGTCTGGAAGCCCGGAATTAGAATATCGTATGCCTGCGCAACGAGACTCTCACCATCCACCCAGCGCATGAGTGTTTTACCGGTTGGAGTCACATAACGTTCCGTATGCCCGTAGAATCGGACGGGATAGATCACGTCCTGACGCATGATCTCCCATGGGTTTCCATGCTGCAGCCAGTTGTCCGGTGCTTCTTTCTGGTAGCCGCCCTCAATTTCCTGGTGAAAGATTCCGTACTCGTATCTGAGTCCGCACCCAAACGTAGGCAGGTCGAGTGTTGCCATGCTATCCAGAAAACAAGCAGCAAGTCTTCCCAGACCGCCATTCCCAAGGCCAGCATCCGGTTCCTGATCCGGTAATTCATCCGGATCATAGTCGATTTCCTTGAGCATGTCGCGAACCATTTCACGTGCCCCGAGATTTACCATTGAAGTATCGAGCAGTCTTCCCAGTAGAAATTCCATGGAGAGATAATACACACGCTTGGCCTTGTCGCGTCTGAAGATGTCCTGTGTTTCATTCCAGCGGTCAATCAGCGTGTCACGCATAGTGAAGGCTACAGCCTGATAAACGTCACGGGGCGTTATGTTGTCTTTATACTTACCCAGGCGATATTCGATGTGATGCGCGAATGCCCTGAAGAGGGATTCCTTGTCGAAACGTTGTGTTCTTTCAAGTAATTCGTAGAGTTTTTGATGCCTGGTCATGGTTTTTTCCTGGGCGGATTTACCATGATTGTGATCCCGCCTGCGATTCAGTCAATGTGATTTTAGGCGGGGGAAGGCTTTTTAGATACGCGCTTCGATTCCGACCACAACGCGCGAAAGTCGACCCGAATGTTCCGGTCTTGAATATAACTTTGTTAAATAGGGGCCGAGGCCGCTTTGAAAGAAACTCTGAACCGTAGTGTTCTGAGAAATATCAAGAGCAGCGCGGTGCATCAGACGGGCGTGCGTGAATTCGGTGCCCGCGGTTGTGAATACGCGCAACCGGGAACCGATGGGTGCGTAGAATGTCAGTGTGTAGTCTGCACTTCGCTGATACATGACGGCGTCTTCGCGAAAGTGACTAACCGATCCCGATGTAAATACAGAGCTCGGCAGATAAATAGACGTACCCGTGGCCAGATTTCCCCGACCTTTAAAGTTGCCCTCAATTGAGCTAAACCTGGCCATCGCGCGCAGCTCGAATCCTCCACCTGGACGAAAGCGGATATCAAGGCCGCCAATACCGCCTTCTCCGTATAGCTTCGACGTGAATCCCCTGAGCCGGGTGAATGCGTTTGCTGCAAGCGTGAATGAGGATGAGATTCTCTGCGTGGCACTGGTAAGGATGTCTGCATCCAATCGAACGTTAGTCCTGTCGCCGACGATACCGCCCAGGAGAAAGACCTGCCAGCGGGGCGAGAAGGAAGCCGGTCGAATTGCAAAGACCGCTGTAGCATGCTGCTTGCGAGCCGGCTTCATACGAAAGTCACCGATTTGATTCGTTGTCGTGGCGGTTGATTGAACGATGCTTGTTATGGGTGGAAGACCAATTTGATCAAACTTACCCTCTGAACGGAACGCATAAGCCTCGGCTTCCAGGTAATAGCTCTCGCGGCGGAGCATAGCGTACCCCGCATAGCCACGCGCTCTCTGGTTATCGACCTTTGAATAGACTGAGGCTGTGCCCGCTCCGTTGATTCCATTGGATTGAATACGGTCAGCCTGCAATAGTGATTCCTGGAATGTTTGCAGTCTACCCTGCGCGTAGCCGGCACCAAACCAGATGCCATTGTAAGATGGAGCGAGCTTCTCTGAGCCCTCTTCAATCTGTTTCTCTCGCTCGGCTGCGGCTTGCTCGACTTCTTGTTGCCTTTTGTTTGAAAACTCAAGCCCGACCGAGTCCTCACGGAAAGCGACAATGTCCCGCTTGAGGATGTACTGTTCCTGGCCCGAAGACTCAAGAGTAATTCCAGAAGGATCCTGGGAGACTACTTTTCCAGTCAGGATTTTCCCACTGCGCAGCTTCACGGTGTCGGCATCAGCTGCTGAAGCGAGCAATAGAACTGCAAGTGTAAGACCTACCGGCCTCAAGCAAGCAGTGATTTGAGTCTTTGCCCCCATGTTACTGTAATATCGGCCTCCCATCCCCCATTAGACGAGTGTTTCGCGGAATAGGAACCGGCCATTTGATTACGGCACTAAACGGAAAACCACCCGCCTGCGTTCGATTACAGCCCCAGGCGTTGCCGGAAGTCGTGCAGGACGTTCATATAATAGATGTAGGCGTCATGAGGGGTGGAATAGGGGCTAAAATACTTGTGAACGTCCCCATCGCTCCAATACTTTGTGCTCATATAGTAAAAGTGATCGGAGGTCTGTAGCTTCCGGAAGATTTCGAGGAAATCCGGATTCTGAGACGCGTACACGGCCTCTTCCAGCTCGTAGATGCCATTCAAGGCCTCCTTCTGCATGCTGTTGCCCAGCCATGCAGACAGATCGCGTTCCAGGTCAGCCCAGGAAATTGGTTCGTGCGTGTCGATTGTGCCAACTGGCTCGTTCTGTCTTGCTACCTGGGTTACCGTTCTAAAAGAGAAGTCCGGTCTGCGCAGGATCTTTGCCGGCAAGTCTTTCAGAAACTGAAAGATGCCCGAGTCTTCCCATTGGTGCTCGCCGAATGTTTCAAAGTCCATGAATAGATTGATATTGGTTCCGTTGCCGGCCACCTGGTGCACCCAGCTGGCGAATTTATCCGCCGACATGGGCCATTCCTTCCAGTTTCTGTCCGAGAACCTGAACGCAATGTCATCGCTCAGTTTATAGTTCTTTAAAAGACATTTGATGCCGGGCGTGTGTTCGGGAGCATAAACAAAGTTTGGGCTGCGCCAATCGAGAATCTTCTCTGTTCCTTCGAGCAGGATGGCCTGAAAGCCCATGTCGCGAGCGAGCCAGGCAATATGGTTGGAGTAAATGAGCTCCGTGTTTCTAAATGAAACCGGGGACTGGCCAAAAAGGTCACGCACGGCCTGTCCATGCTTTTGAACCTGTGCCCGGAACTCACGTTCGGAGTACAATGCGGAAAGCGAGTGATAGTATGTTTCGTTCAGGAATTCAACCTGACCGGTATCTGCTAGCCTTTGAAAGCTTACCAATGTGTCCGGTGAGTACATTCGGAATTGATCAAGGGCTGTCCCGGAAACGGAAAACGTTATGCGGAAATCCGCGCCGTACTTCTTGATCAGATCGAGCAAGAGCTTGTTGGTAGGTAAGTAACACTTGTTGGCTACTTTGATGCAGATTTCCCGGTTTCTATCCTCGTCCAGGTAATGCGGATCAACGCCTACATCAAAGAAATGGTAAGGTCTGAGTCTGAATGGCTGATGGACTTCAAAGTAAAAGCAAATTGAGACCACTATTTCTTACCAATCTGCTCGTAGACTTTTTCCATCTTTGAAGCGGCTGCATCCCAGGAGATTCCCGACACTTCCTTGTGGCCTTCCGATTGCATGTTTGCTTTAAGCTCACTGTCGCGCAGGATTCGAAGGATTTGATCTGCCATTTCTTCCACGTTCCAGAAGTCGACCTTGACACAGTTTTGAATAACCTCACTCACACCTGACTGTTTTGAGACGATCACGGGTACTCCGTGCAGCATGGCTTCGAGCGGGGATATGCCGAATGGTTCCGAAACACTTGGCATTACGTAGAGGTCGCTCATTGAATAAAGCCGTTTCACCTGTTCGCGGCCAAGAAATCCCGTGTAGTGAAAGTGTTTCCCGATCCCGAGGTCAGCGGCAAACTCAATCATTCGCGAATACATATCTCCCGTGCCGGCCATAACAAAGCGCACGTTTTGCATTTGATCAATCACCAGTCGCGCCGCTCGAACAAAATAATCCGGTCCCTTCTGGAACGTTATGCGACCCAGGAATAACACAATGTGATCCTTGATGGTCTTCTTCCGTTCGAGCACTGACCGCGGCAGTTCAAAATCAACTGCATTGTGAACTGGAAAAATCTTCTCCGCCTTTATCCCGTATTTTTCCACCAGGATTGTGCGCGTATAGTTGCTGACGGTCATTATTGCAGTCGCATGCTGGAAGGCGTATCGTTCCAGATCGAAGACGTACTGATTTACTTTGTCACCACTGCGGTCGTATTCCGTGGCATGAACATGGACAACCAGGGGCTTGCCTGTGGCGTTCATAGCCGCGAGTCCGGCGGGAAACGTCATCCAGTCGTGCGCGTGTATTACATCGATGTTAAACTTTTGTGCCAGGAAATACGCCGCGCGCGCATAACGTTCAATTTCTTGGTACATCCAATCCCCGTAGCCCCCACGAAGCAATGGCATCCGACGAGTGCGCGAATGGCTTGACTGAGTCTGCGATGTCTCCCTGACCCATTGGGATTGGCCTTCATACTCACCTGAAGCATACGGCGAAAAAAGTTTCTGCTGTTTATAGTCGTGCAGCGCCAGATTTTCTAAGACCTGGAGCTCACTTTCGGTGTAGAATTCAGTTCGCGTACCCGCGTCTATGAGCTCTACGTTCTCGCGAACTGGCTCATCGCCGTTGAGTCTGGGCACCAGGAATCGAACCAGGTTCCCCTGTTTTCCAAGGGAACTTGCAATCCCTTCGCAAGCAACGGCCAGGCCACCGGTAATACGCGGGGGATACTCCCAGCCGATCATGAAAATTCGAAACTTGCCCATTACCCGTGCACTTTCCTGTCAGTGTTATCGCTTTTTGTAGTCACGCAAGTGAAACTGTCGAGGCGTGCTGCTTTTCTGCTCGCAAACAAATAATGGCTTAATTGCATCGGTGAATATGCATTTAGTCGGGAGGATTGCGTGATTAAAGTCATGGCTGGTGAGCCCTATCCGCTTGGAGCAACCTGGGATGGATCGGGCGTAAATTTTTCTCTCTACTCCGAAAATGCGAGAACGGTCGATCTCTGTCTATTCGATTCTGCCGACGCGAAAAAAGAAAGTGGCACAATTCGAATGGAGCACCGCACAGATATGATCTTTCACTGTTACCTTCCCGACATAAGACCGGGTCAGGTTTACGGGTATCGAGTTGACGGGCCCTGGTCACCTGCGGAAGGGCATCGATTCAATCGGCACAAGCTCCTGGCCGATCCCTATGCCCTTGCAATTGCGCGCGACATGGTCTGGGATGACGCAGTCTACGCGTTTGATCCAAAGGACCCTACAAAAATGGACACTCGCGACAGCGCACCTTTCGCTCCGCTTTGCGCTGTGGTCGATCGTGCGTTCACATGGGGAGAAGATCGCCCTCCCAGGATTCCCTGGAAAGACACAATCATTTATGAAACGCACGTTAAATCAATGACAATGCGTCACCCTGATATCCCGGAACGCTTGCGGGGAACCTACGCCGGATTCTGCTCAGAACCCGTCATTCGCTACCTGAAAGAGCTGGGTGTGACGGCGGTTGAACTATTGCCCGTTCACCACCATGTGGACGAGCATGTCCTGGTTAAGCGGGGTTTGAAGAATCTCTGGGGCTATTCAACGCTTGGATATTTTGCACCGGACCTGGCATATTCCTGTGGCAGACGCGTGGGAGACGCTATACAGGAATTCAAAGTCATGGTTAAGGCGCTGCACAAAGCCGGACTTGAGGTGATCCTGGATGTGGTTTACAACCATACGTGTGAGGGTGATGAAAAGGGCCCAAACCTGGCGTTCCGTGGCATAGACAACGCTGCCTACTACCGTCTCGATCCAAAGGACAAATCAAAGTACACCGATTTCACCGGATGTGGCAATACGCTCGATATGCAGAACCCCCGGGTGCTTCAATTGATCATGGATAGCCTGCGCTATTGGGTGAACGAAATGCACGTAGACGGGTTCAGATTTGATCTGGCCAGTGCCCTTGCGCGCGAACTCCATGCGGTAGACAGGCTCTCGGCGTTTTTTGACATCATCCATCAGGATCCAGTGCTGTCCCGCGTGAAGCTCATTGCTGAGCCCTGGGACCTCGGGGAGGGTGGATACCAGGTTGGAAACTTCCCCGTTCAATGGACGGAATGGAACGGAAAATACCGGGACTGCATTCGTCGCTACTGGAAAGGGGACGGTGTGGCTCGCGAATTTGCAACGCGCATTACGGGATCAAGTGACCTGTATGAATCCGCGGGTCGTCGCCCTTATGCCAGTGTGAACTTTGTAACGTGCCACGATGGATTTACCCTGCGCGACCTGGTAAGCTACAACAAGAAACACAATCAGGCCAATGGCTGGGACAATACCGATGGTTCGGATCACGATCACAGCTGGAACTGTGGCGCAGAAGGACCGGGGCAGGACAAGGCCATTGAAGCGCTCCGCTGGAAACAGATGCGCAATTTCTTTGCAACCCTCCTCCTCTCCCAGGGTGTGCCCATGATCAATGCCGGTGACGAGATTGGCCGAACGCAAAAGGGGAACAACAACGCCTACTGCCAGGACAATGAGATCAGTTGGTTTGATTGGAAGCTATCAGCAGACCAGGAGCAACTTCTGGATTTTGTTCAGCAGCTGACGCGCATTCGGCGCGAGAGTAGAGTGCTGCGGCGGAATCATTTTCTACGCGGGCGCGACCGCGGTGCCAGTGATATGCTCTGGCTTCACCCGGATGGTCGCGAAATGGCTGAAAAGGATTGGTCCGACGAACTTGATGTGTTTGGCGCATTCATTGATGGCCTTCATCCACAGGAGGCCAGAAGTAAGTTTGTTATGGGCGAGCCGGACGAGACAATCGAACCGCTTCTGGTTTTGATTTCCCGCAAGGCCGGGACATTTGTAATTCCATTGGAACCAGCGTTCCACTGGTATCGAATTCTCGATTCCGATTTACACGGACCAATTTCCGTTAAGCCAGGAACAAAGATTGAAATTTCAGAACGATCCATTTCTGTATTCAGACCGGATCGGAGAAAGGGCAGGGTTTAGTCTGCTTCTTAGCCGCTGCGATAATTCTTTGATTTCTCTGTGTGCTCAGCGTCTCAGGGGTAATTCCTCACGGTATTGCGTATGACTGATATAACAAATGAACGCCCGCCAGAAAAGTCCTACCTGGACAAATTGTCCGACCTGGGTGGAATTGCACCCGAATACTTTGATATAGACGGTGTACCGCACCGGCCCTCGGCCGAGGCAAAAGCCAGTGTGCTCAACCTGATGCGCTGGGGAGGAGATCCCGAGTACGTCTTCTTGAGAGAATCAGAACGGATCTGGAATACAATTCTTGAGCCCTCGATTGTGCTACCTGTTGGCGCGCTTACGTTCTATATGCGTTTGCCGGGAGAGATTCCCGTTCATGAGATTGAGTTTTCCCTGGAGCTGGAAGGGGGATTGCGAATTGGACTGCGTCCGGCGACTACCGAGGTGGAACAGTTTTCTTCTATAGCAAGCGGCCGTTTCTATCGTCGGGTCGAAGCGTTTCTGGCCGATCAGCTTCCTCCTGGGGGGCACACTCTGATACTCACCCGAAACGGCGCAGAGCTGGCACGTTCGGCGCTGTTCATTTGCCCCGAAGACTGCTATATCCATCACGAATTGAATCGCGATCAACCCTGGAACGGTATCTGGCTTCAACTATATGCGTTGAAGTCACAGAAGAACTGGGGAATTGGAGATCTGGGAGATCTACTGGATTTGGCTCGCTCGGTCGCCGATTCCCGGGTCCGCTTGATAGGACTCTCGCCGCTACACACCCCCTTCTTTCTGCTACCTGAATCCCGCAGTCCCTATTCGCCGTCGAGCCGGCTGTTCAAGAATCCAATCTTCATCGATATTCCAGCGCTGGGTGAGTTTCAAGAATGTGAAGAAGCCAGAGATCAAGTGCTCACCCGTGAGTTCCTGGACTTTCTAAAACGCTGCCGCAGCGAAGATCGAATCGATTATCGCAGCGTCTTCATCTGGAAGTTCCGATTTTTTGAAATCTTATTCAACGATTTCCTCTATAAGTATACTGATAGCTATGAAAACCCGACTGCGGAGAGGATTACGTTTCGCGACAAGGGCATTCAGTTTGCTAAGTATCTGGAAGACCAGGGGGAAATGCTGAGACGTCAGGCGATCTTTGATACCCTGGAAGAGCGTTTTCGCAATCCGGAAGGTGAACAAAGGCACACTGGTTTCCATGGATGGCCCGCTGAGTTTCAGGATGTGAATTCCTCCGCTGTGGCGGACTTTGCGCTGGTAAACCAAAAACGAATCCTCTTCTATTCGTATTTGCAATATCTCTTTGATAAACAGTTCAGTGGCATAAGCTGGCTTTGTGGAGAAATGGGGATCTCGCTGTACGCAGATCTGGCAGTGGGTTCGCATCCCGGCGGGGCCGAGGTCTGGAGCAGACCAGGGGCATACTGTAGAGGCGCGTCTATTGGTGCTCCCCCCGATCCGCTTGGACCGCAAGGTCAGGACTGGGGTCTTGTTCCCCTCAATCCGCAACGCATCTCAGAGGAACGTTATGCGGCGTTTATGGATATCCTCGAAAAGAACCTGCCGGAAGGCGGTGTGGTTCGCATTGACCATGTCATGTCGCTTTGCAGGCTCTACTGGGTAGTCCCGACGCCTCAGGGGAAGGAGGGGGCGTATGTGGGCTATCCGTTCGAGGATTTGCTCAGGCTGCTGGCGCTCGTCAGCCAGCGGAACAAGTGCATGGTCATTGGTGAGGATCTGGGAACGGTTCCGGACTACTTTCGTGCAGCGCTAAAACGTGCGGAATTGTTTTCCTGGAAGATTGTCTTCTTTGAGCGGGAATCAGAAAGGTTTCACAACCCTGAGGAATATCCGGAACGTTCGATAGCCACAATCAATACACACGATCTGCCCACGTTCTATGGATGGCTGGCAGGTGAAGATATTCGCATACGAGAGGAGCTAAAGATCGTCTCTGAGCATGCCGCTACAGAAATGCGCGCGGAACGTGAACTGGAAATCCGAATGGCGCGCGATCTTGCGGGCTTTGCCGCGGAAGATGAGGCCGTGCCCGGCGAATTCTGCGCGCGTCTGTATGAACGATTGCTACGCTCCGGGTCGGGCATCCGGCTTGTGTCACTCTATGACCTTTTTGGAGAGATGCGTCAACCTAACTTGCCTGGAACAACAGATGAATATCCGTGTTGGGCCCACCGCAACGAACGGCCCATCTCTGAACTTACGCAACAGCCGTTGTTTCGTCGATTGTTCCTGGACTGAAGAATGGCGTTTTTGATTGACGCGTCCAGTCAAATACTATACCATATATAGTATGAAACCAGAAGAGGAAGTGCAAGCGCTTATCCACCGTCTCAGCAGAGCTCAGGGCCAACTGGAGAGCGTGAAAAAGAAACTGGCGGCCGGGGAATCGCCGGATTGCAAACAAACAATGCAGCAGCTCAAAGCAGCGCATCGCGCTATCACTGAGTTTGCGCAGGCCTACGTGCTCCACTACTTCGAAGTCTGCATGGCAGATTCGGAAACGCCACCGGATCGCAAAATGGAAAAGGGCCTGCGTTCCGCTATCTCGGCTGCGTTCACGCTCTAAACACCAGGTTATTCTACTCCCCCTGCGCTCGCAGCCCAATAAACCAGTAATAGAGCAAGGGAACAGCAAAGCGGCTAATCAACGTGGCCGCAATTTCTCCAAACATCATGCTGATAGCCAATCCCTGAAAGATTGGATCAAACAGCATGACGGAACTTCCTACTACGACAGCCGCGGCAGTAAGTAGCATGGGCCGGAAGCGCAGAATTCCCGCCGTAACTACCGCCTCCTGTAGCGGAACTCCGGCGGCCAACTGTTGCTCAATAAAGTCCACAAGTATAATTGAGTTACGCACTATGATCCCGGCCCCGGCAATAAATCCAATCATAGACGTGGCCGTGAAGTAGGCGCCCATGAGTGCATGTCCCGGGAGAATGCCAATCAGGCTGATCGGGATTGGTGCCATGATGACTATGGGCAGGGTGTAGTGTCGAAACCAACCGAGCACCAGAACATAGATCAGGACCAGGACAACTGCAAAGGCTCCGCCGAGATCCCTGAACACTTCAAACGTTATATGCCATTCTCCATCCCATTTCATAACTGGCGTGCTCTGGCTGAAAGGAATTTCAGCTGTGAAGACTGGAATCTTGATTTTGGGTGCAAGCTTTAGAATCGCATAGACGGGCGACTCCTCGGATCCGGAAAGCTCGCTCATTACATATTCAACCGACCTGAGATTCTTCCGATAGAGGGCTTCTGATTCCAGGATTCGCGCCGGTTTTAGAACCTGTTCAAGCGTTGCCGTCCCGGATTCATTCGAAGAAAGTGTTACACCGGCAAATGGTCTGGGCCCGGACCGAATGCGGTCTGTGACGGCGACATCGATTGTGACGGGTTCCGGCTGGCTCACGTCGCTGGTTGCAAGCGCGGGCTGATCCCGGAAAAGGGTTTGTCCCGCAAGAGCCATCTGCCCTGGTCTGATTCCTAGAAGTCCCCCCCGAACGGGATCAAACTCGTAGAAAATCCGCGGGCGAGACTCCCTCCAGGAATAGTCCAGGTCAACTACTGACGGTTCGGTGCGAAAGACCTCGCGAACCTGTTCCGCGGCGGCGCGGCGTTGTGCTGGATCAGCCCCATATACTTCCGCCACCATTGTTGCAAGTACCGGAGGCCCGGGCGGAATTTCCAGGATCTTTGATACAACGTTATTCTTGTTTGCGAACGTTTGAATCACGGACCGCGTGGACTCTATAATCTCATGACTCGTTCGGCTTCGATCTTCCTTGTCTTTTAGGACGACATGAAGATCGCTCATGTAATCAGCCTGGCGCAGAAAGGTATGTTTCACCATTCCCGAAAATGAAAACGGAGCGCTGACGCCGGCGAAAACCTGGACACTTTTGATGTCGGGATATTCCATTAATGAATGTGCTAACTCCAGCGATTTGGCGCGGCTTATCTCGAGAGGTGTGGACGGAGGAAAGTCGAGTGTGATTTGAAACTCGTTTTTGTTGTCAAAGGGAAGCATCTTCACTTTCACAGCCTTGAAATAAACAAAACTCATTGAAATCAGGAGCAACCCGAGCGTGGCGCTTGCAAAAAGGAGCGAACGTTTCTTGCTGGCTAGAAGTCCTTCTGTAACGCGTCTGTACATTCGGTCCAACCTGCTTTCTCTGGCTTCGCTTCCGGGAGCATGGTTTCCCTGTAGCCTCGAAAGCAAGCGAACAGACGCCCAGGGAGTAACTACAAACGCGATCAGGAGCGAAAGGATCATTGCCAGGCTTGCGCCAACCGGAATTGGTTTCATGTAAGGGCCCATCAAGCCGCTTACGAATGCCATTGGCAGGATGGCAGCAATTACAGTGAACGTTGCAAGGATTGTCGGATTGCCTACTTCTGAGACAGCCCGTATTGTTGTTTCTACAAGTCCCAGATTCGTTCGCGTATGCAAGTGTCTCTCTACGTTTTCCACGACAACGATTGCGTCATCTACCAGGATACCAATTGAAAAGATCAGCGCAAAGAGAGTGACGCGATTCAGACTGTAGTCCAGGAAGTAATAGACTGCCAGTGTCAATGCGAGAGTGACCGGTATTGCAATCGCGACAACGAGCGATGCTCTGAGTCCCATCACAACAGCGATCAACACGGCGACGGACAGCGTCGCAAGGAGCAAATGCTTGATTAGCTCGTTTGACTTTACACGGGCAGTATCGCCGTAGTTGCGGATGACCGACATCTTAACGTCAGGCGGCAACTGTTGCGAAAACTCCCTGGCGCGTTCCAGTAGTGCTTCGCTGAGATGGACAGCATTGGTTCCTTTGCGCTTGGCAAATGCAATGGAAACGGCGGATCTATCGCCTGGAAGAGTCCGATCGAGCAAAACTGAAACCCGCGTGCGCTCCTCTGGTCCTGTTGAGACGGAGGCAACATCCCGGATTCTTACGACCCTGCCATCGCGTTGGCCAATTGCGGTTTCCAGGACATCGCCTGCATTTGTCTGTCGACCGCCCATTTCAACGTCGAGGACCTTATCCTTACTCCAGTTCTTCCCTACGGGCCATACCACGTCGTTTGCCAGCAATGCGGCGTTGACATCGGAAACGTTAATCCCCATTGCAGTCGCTCGGGCAGGGTCAATTGTTACACGAATCGCATGCTTCCGGCCTCCGAGCATTTCGACGCGTGATAGATCGGGGGTCGAAGCAATTTGCCGGGCAAGCGGTGCTGCGAGCGTCCGAAGCGAATAGTCATCACGGGAGTCCGAACTGAATGTAAGAACAAGAAAGGGAACATCATCGATGGAGAATGCGTTGATTCGTGGCTCAGCTGTGTTGCGGGGTAGATCTTGTTTTACAAGCATCAGCTTGTGATGCACTTTGAGCAGCGACGGCTCCATTGGTTCATTGACCTTAAAACGAACGGCGATCAGGCTCGAATTTGGGCGGCTGGCTGAGTAGATGTATTCCACTCCCTGCAGGCCCCACAGCGATCGTTCGACGACCTCGGTCACTTTCCGCTCAACTTCCGAGGCGCCAAAGCCCGGCGCTCCAATCTCTATGTCGATCATTGGAACCGATATTTGTGGTTCTTCCTCTTTTGGGGTCAAAGCAACTGCGATTAGCCCGAACAGAATGGCGGATACAATAATGACCGGAGTCAGATGTGAGTTTATGAAGGTTTTTGCCAGCGTTCCAGCGAAGCCGGGCTTTTGTTCTTGATTACCTGGTTTTAACATCGTTTTCTCCGTTTCTTGCGGGGGATTCGTCGCTTGAGAGCAGATAAAGCGATCCGTGTGCTCTGGTCAGTTCAGCCGAGAGTGTGGCTCGCTGCTCCACCTGATCTGCCCGGCGCGACAGTATTTCAACGAATTGACCCAATTGAATGGATCCAGTTCGGAAAAGTTCACGTGCGGTGCGGATTTGCTCGTCGAGAAGTCTTTCGCTTTCGTCCAGCAAGGCGAGATTTCTTTTCGTGACCTCGATGTGAGATTGGAGTGCGCGATACTCCGCCTCTTCGCGCCGTTGAAGGTCAGCAATTCGCCCGTTGATGGCCTCGCTTTCAAGTTTGGCCTGGGAACGCGCACCAAAGTCTTCCGGTGCAAACAGGTTCATTGTCAGATAAAAACCAACGTTATACGCACTTGCAGACCTTCTTTTGCCCGCAGATCCAACTGTCTCGGCGAAGAGACCCGCTCGTGGCAAGAATCTAGCTGTTTCAACGTCGATCATACTTTCTTTGGTTTTACCGGCAGCCTGCAAAGAACGGAGTTTGTGTGAGGCGGAAATTGAGCCCGGAGAGGCTTCTCGCAAAAGGCTCTCGAGCGAAACGTTTGCGTATTTCCAGGATTCAGGCAGGCCGGACAGAACGCGGAGGGTGTAATGGGCCGTTTTGTGCTGGGCTTGAAACGTCTGGCGAAGCGATTGCAGTCGGTTCTTGAGCGCTCGCAGACCCAGCAGTCCGGAATAGCCTACCGGATTGGCAGCGGAGCCGAGTTGGTAACGTGCCAGCAGCTGATCTGCCTGGGCCTCAAGGGCTAATAGTCGTGGATTCAAGTCCTGCGTGGTGAGCAAGCTTGCGTACAACCCCAGGACGGTTACAAATTCTTCCCGCAGAGTCAGGGCTACGTCCTCTCTGCGAATCTCCTCTATGTTTTTTTGAACCTTCGCCATGGCTGACTTGCCGCCGCCTTCATACAGGGGAAGGTCAACTCCCAGGGCCGCCTTCTGTAGGTTTGTGCTTCCCGGGCGATTGAGTCTGTCGGGTAGAAAGTCGACTATGGTTGCGGATCGCTGGGCCAGGTTGGCCATAAATGCATTCGTCGCATCGTTTGTTTGAAGGGCACGTGCGTCCAAATAGACGCGCGGGTAAATGTGTCGCTCAGATCTTTCCCGGGCAATCGTCTGCGCTTGCAGCTCAAGGCCCGCTGCTCGGGACTGCCCCTGACTCTGTACCCGGGCTACAATCTCTCGAAAGGTCGACTCGGCCACCGGTTGTGCATGAATCCGAGTCGCCTGGGTGAAAGCCAGGGATAAGAGCAGGATAACTCTGTTCATGGTCGTTTCTCGAATGCAGATCTGAGGCCCAACAATCGGAGCAGGGCTGTCATTGGGCAGAATCCCGTGAGGGCCAGAATCAACAGGTTTGTGCCGACAAGCCCGGTCAGAATCAACCAGTACGGACTGACGAAATAGCCGAGCCCCACGGATGCCAGGGTAAACAGGCCTGCAACAAGCCAGATTGCCCGTTCAAGATACCAGAAGTCAGTTTGAAGGCGATACATAGATTCCTCGAGTCATATAGTATACCCCCTATAGTATATACATCGATCATTCCGGTCTACTAAAAAATTTCCGCTTTTGATTGACCGGATGGGGTGTGCTGAATACTTAGGCATATGCCTAACCAACTCGATCAAGTCTTTCAGGCGCTTGCAGATGGGACCAGGCGTGCCGTAATCAGGCGTTTGAGCGATGGCCCGGCCTCTGTTTCTGATCTGGCCCGGCCTTTTGATATGGCTCTGCCGTCGTTTATGCAACACCTCTCGGTGCTTGAAGGCTGTAAGCTGGTGCGTTCTGAAAAATCCGGACGAGTGCGCATTTACCACCTGACACCAGAGCCGTTGGTTAAGGCGGAAGGGTGGATGGAAAAGCAGCGGAACATGTGGGAACGGCGACTCGATCAGCTCGATGCATATCTAATGGAATTGAAGGAGAGAACAGGTGAACCCAAAAAGTAACAAACTCAAAACGGATCCCAGTCTGGATCTTATCCTGGAGCGGACAATCGATGTTCCGCCTGAACTGGTCTGGAAGGTATGGACTGAGCCCGAACATCTAAAGAAATGGTTTACACCCAGGCCCTGGCAGACGGTGGAATGCGAAATTGATCTTCGGCCCGGTGGATCGTTTAAGACCGTTATGCGATCACCTGAAGGTCAGGAGATCCCGGGACACGGTTGTTTTCTTGAAATAGTTCCGAATCAGAAGCTTGTCTGGACGGATGCGCTTGCTGGCGGGTATCGTCCCAACGGCAGTCCTTTTATGACGGCTTTTCTATTTCTGGAACCCTCCGGAACAGGGACAAAATATACGGCGATTGCCATTCATTCGGACGCGGAAACCTGCAAGAAACACGAAGAGATGGGGTTTCACAATGGTTGGGGAACGGCTCTCGATCAGCTGGTGGAGTACGCAAAGAGTTTGTAGTGGTTGAGTTTGAGCCACCCCGGTTTCAGGTGGCCTGGACCAGGTTATTGGAGCTTTGTGCGCTCTTCCTGGAGCTTCTTGTTAGCGGCTTCCAGCTCTGTGATCCTGGCGAACGACTTCTTTAACTCTTCTGAGCCCAGGTTAGAGACTGCTTCTCTAGCCTGTGCTGTCTCTTTTATCTGAATGAGTTCTTTGCGCGTGAAGTCATTGATGACTTCATACATCTTTATCATTTCATAGGCATTGCTGAGTTCTTGTTCTGTAAGCCGCGAAAGCTTCTCATATACTCGGGTGATATTTTCTAGCCGCTTGATTTTTTCCTGAAGATCTTCCGCCGCGCCCATGGGCCAGTTGGCTCCTTTTTCTAAACTGCGTCAACCAAATCAAGCGCACCGTTGTCTTGATTTTTTTGTCCTTAAAAGTAGTCGGATTCCGTACGACGAGGTGGGTGGCTTGCAGGCTCTGGTTTGAATAAGAATTGCCGCGCAGCCAGTCTCAGGAGTCACTGGTATCGTGATAGAAGTCAAAGATGTGACGCGATCGTTTGGGGAGTTTACGGCAGTCGCCGGGGTTCGCTTTTCAATAGACCAGAAATCCGGGATCACCGGTTTGCTCGGTCCAAATGGCGCTGGCAAGACCACAACCATGCGCATGATTACGGGCTACCTTCGGCCAACTTCGGGGGATATTACTGTGGGTGGCCTTTCCGTTCTGGATACGGATAATCTCACGGAAATCAAACGACGGATCGGCTATCTGGCGGAAACCACGCCGCTGTATCCAGAAATGCTTGTTTCTGAATTTTTACAATTCATGGGAGAAGTGCGCGGCGTTACCGGGAACGCCCTTGAGCAATCAGCCAGAGAAATGGTCGAACGTCTGGACCTGGGAAGTCATTTGTACTCTCCTATTGGGATTCTCTCAAAGGGTTTCAGGCAGCGCGTTGCACTGGCAGGTACACTGATTCATAAACCGGAAGTCATTATTCTGGATGAACCAACGTCGGGTCTGGACCCAAATCAGATCTCGGAAATGCGGGACTTGATCAAGGAGCTTGGCAAGACGGCAACGCTGGTTCTCTCCACACACATCCTACAAGAAGTAGAAGAGCTTTGCTCGCGCGTAATCATTGTTAGTCGCGGCAAGGTTGTGGCGGATGAGAATACGGCCGTGCTGCGCAGTGCAGCCGCCTGTTCTGTTGTTGCGCGCGGGCAAGACATTGAAACCAAACTGAAAGCTTCCAGTTTGATCAAATCTGTCCGGGCAACCGGGCCTGAAATGCACGACGGATTTAAACAGTATCTATGCGAAATGACTGAAGACGCTCCGGAAAAACTATTTCCGGTAATTGCGCAGGCAGGCTTTGAAGTCAGGGAGTTTTCTCCGGTTTCGAAATCGCTACAAACTGTATTTGAGGAGCTCACACATTGAAAGTCTTATTCAAGCGAGAGCTGAGCAACTATTTCAACACGCCAATCGGCTATGTCTTTGCCGTAGCATGTTTGTTCTTCAACTTCCTGTTCTTCTTTGCGGGAATCTGGTTTGTTCCGGATCTTGTTCCGGCTTTCTGGGACGCGCGCTCCGCGTCAATCCGCACGTATATGAATTTGTTGCCTCTCACTTTCATACTTATGGTTCCCGCTGTGAGCATGCGTATCTGGGCAGAAGAACGTAAGAGCGGAACCCTGGAGCTTGTTTCAACTCTACCGTTACGCGACGTTGATCTGGTGATTGCAAAGTTTGCTGCCGCTTGGGCTTACGTGGGAACGTTGATTGTGGCTTCTTTGCCGCTCGCGGTTACCATCTGGTTTATGGGCAGGCTGGATTGGGGAAGTACCCTGGCGCTGTATACCGGTTCATTCCTCATGGCCGGAGCCTATGTGAGCACCGGGATGGTGATTTCTTCGCTTACGCGCGAGCAGATTGTCGCGTTCATCATTACGTTTTTCGTCAGTCTGTACATGTTTCTTTCCAATTACTATATCGTCAGTCAGCATCTCAACCCGGCTGCAGCGCGCGTGATTGGATTTTTCTCGCACAGCTATCACTTTACCACATTCTCACGCGGGCTAATCGACTCGGCTGATGTGGTTTACTATGGGTCATTCATTGCGCTGATGCTAACCCTGAATGTCTGGATTCTTCGGAGAGAGCGATGAAAGCAATTCTTGCACATCTAAATCACAATCGTGGTTTCATTTACGCAAATGTGATCGCTCTATTTCTACTTGCAAACGGCGTTGCCAGTGCCTGGAACTGCAGATGGGATTGGAGTCGTGACAGACTGAACTCAGTTACTCCCAGTACGCTGAAAGTCCTGGGTGCATTGAAAGATCCGGTCCTTGTGGAAGCATACATTAGTGCGGACTTGCCTGGTGAGCTTAAGTCGCAAATCAGTCCCATCCTTTCGCAACTGGACGAGATTGGTCGCGTGGCAGGATCGCGCGTCAAACTCCGCGTTGTGAATCCGGACTCCGACGAAAAGCGCCAGGCAGCAGAGCAGCGGGGTGTGCAGGGCATTCCAATCGAGCAGGCACGTGTAGACGAAATCAGTCAGAGGCTGGCGTACTTTGGTGTCTACATTCAGACGGGCGACAAGTCGGCGGTTCTGAATCTTGTGGAGCAGGGTGCACTCATCTCGGATTTCGAATTCAGGTTCTTGCGCGAAATTAAGCGCCTCACGCGTAAAGAAGGCCCGTCAGGTCTTGGATATTTGAAGGTGGCCGGCACCTCCGATACGCGCAGATGGCAATCGTATCAGGACCAGGACAAAGACAATATGTACTTCTTTCGTGCCATGCTCGAAGAGCAGTTTGGCACGATTCCGGATGTCGACTTGAATGCGCCCATTGGAACGGAAGTGGAAACGTTATTGATTGTAGGCCAACCACGACTCGATGACAAACAGGCGTACTACCTTGATCAGTTCATAATGCGCGGTGGAAACCTTATCTGCATGCTGAAAGGATTTGATTTTGATCTCCAACAGCCGGATCCGCGGATGGGCCGCATGAATCCCGGACAGGGCTTTACAAACGTGAACCGCGAGGATCTCGATCGTTTGAATCGCGTCTTTGGACACTACGGCATTCTCTTGAACGGAGAAATCATTTTTGAACCTGGCCTACCTACACCGGAATCCGGCCAATACGCGCAGCCTGTTCCAAATCCTGCCTGGGCCTTCTACTCGCGCGAAGGCGGGAATGTGGTTTCTGAAGTTCCCTCCGTTAAGAATATTCAACAGCTTGTCCTTCCATGGTTCTCATCGCTTGAGATCAAGCCTGAATCTCAACCCAACGTGAAGTTTACACCAATTCTCCTCTCTACGCCGGAGGGCATCGCTAAAGAAGCAGCATCAACCGGTTTGCGTGAAATGCAGAATCTCGGCCGGCAGCCAGATGATGTGCCAGTGGGCGCGCCGCGCAAGCTGGCTGTGTTTGCGCAGGGCCAGTTCCAGAGCGCGTTCAGCGAAAAGGATATTCCAAAGGGAGAAGACAAAGCCTTGTTTCGCAGCGGACAATCTGGTGCTACGCAGTCGAGTATCCTGGTTATCAGTACGCCCTATCTGGTGTCTGATATATTCCTGCGAAATCAAGCAAACATGCAGATCTTCATGCTCAATCAGGCTTTTGCCATGAACCTCATCGAATTTACGCAAGGCGATACAGACCTTTCAGAAGCGCGTTCGCGTGTGCAGGGAATTGATTTCATCAGTCCCATCCTCCCAGGAAGTGAGAAGGCAACCAAATGGTTTGAGCGCCTTTTCACATGGTTTCATGTTCTGTTAATCCCGGTTGGCCTTGCCATTTACGGATGGAGGCGGTTGAGTACAAGACATCAGCGCCGCGGTCTGCAGGAGGCCAAATGAAAGGGATCATCGCAACAATTCGTAAGAATCCGGGCCTTTCTTTGCTCGGAGCAAATGCAAGTTTGCTAATTCTCTGGCTTGTCATTCAGGATCCCCTGGGAGTCATTAAGACTGGATACGCCGGAGCCAGACCAATCATGCGTGCGTCGGAATCCCTGGTCACTTCCGTCGAGGTTGAGGACCCGCAGAAGCGCTCGCTCCTCAAGCTTACACGGAAAGAACTGATTCCTCTCGATCCAAAAGAAAAGAAAGAGCCGCAGTACAACTGGGAATTCACACGAACTGTCGGTGGTAAAACGGAGACGTTCATGGCGGACAGGGACCGCGTTCGGGATCTGTTTGCGTCCATCGAGAAGGCAAAGCGATACTATTCGATTGCGCGCACCCCGGACAATGAGCGGGCCGCAGAGATGCTTACGGACAATGAAGGCCGCCTGACGTGCATGCAGATCCGCCTTGGACTGGAGAACGGGAAGACGGCCAGACTGTATGTCGGTAAGTCGAGCCTGCGGGGGAATGATTCCTACATTCGCGTAGATGATGAAAACGACATCTATATTGTTGAGGAAAACCTCCGAACCACGTCCGGTGGAGGCGATGTTGACTTCTTCAGAAACCGTCGAGTTTTCCCGGAGATTGCAAAGGACTCCGTTTTCGAAGTCAAAACGATCGCTGCGGGCAAGCAAATGCTATTAAAGAGGTCTGGCGGAACCATCTGGCAGATGATGGCTCCTGTGGCCGCTGCTATCAATACCTCGGAGATGAATCTATTGCTCAACGATGTTCTGGATTGGAAAGCAATTGCATTCCCGTTGCAACCGGCCGCGGATTTAGATCGTAAGAAGGCGATGACTCTGGAAGTCACGTACAAACCAAACACGGTTGAAGAGAAGGTGCTCAGGTTTGAGATTCTCGGTCAGAAGGACTACAGTTCGTATGTGGTTCGAGATGAGAAGGGGACTCTCTATGAAATCACTTCTGTCTATCTCAGTCATCTCTATGAGCCGCAGGAGCGGTTGATAGAGAGAGAGCATCGCGCTCCTGAGCGCAGACCTTGAGTTACCGCAAGGTCAATTGTTTTGTGAACATCGGAATTCATGCGCATGCAGCGTAGCACCGCACGATGCGGTGCTACTTGCAGGAAACGATGGGGTGGCAGAGATCCTGCATGATGTTGTTCTTGTTTGCGTCCACTTTAGAATCTTCAAATGTTGCAAATCTCCCATCCGGCAGAGCCATGCAATACTTGTTTTCCTTCTCATCCTGGTAATAGAGCGCACCGTACAGGTCCGGGCTGACTTTGTCCTGGAACCGCACACGGAATGTAAGTCCGTAGTGATCGATCAAGGCTTTCTCGGAGGTAACACGCTTCACGGTTGTGGCGTTTAAGCCTTTGATTGTATTGCAGTTTGGGGGAACGTCCGGATAAAACTTAACCGCGCCTTTGGATGATTGCGTGGGTTGAAAGAAACCGCAATGGCTGATCAATGCCACAGTTGAAATTGCGCCAACAAGTGTGACGATCCATTTGACAGGGGTCGATAATCTGTGAGAGGTTGTTGAAAACATGCTGCCTTCCATTACTGAGCTAGAGCGGAAAGAAGATGCTTTGCTCGCGCCCTATGCCGTCAAACATTCATTGAGTGGTGGGCGGATTTTTACTGAAAGTTCTCAGGAACAGCGCACGTGTTTCCAACGCGATCGCGATCGTATCATTCACTCTAAAGCGTTCCGTCGTCTTGGTTACAAGACCCAGGTGTTTGTAAATTCTGAGGGCGACATGTTTCGGACCAGGCTGACGCACAGCATGGAGGTGGCACAGCTCTCGCGCAGCGTTACCGGATATTTGGATCTCAACTCCGATTATGCAGAGGCCCTGGCCCTGGCGCATGATATGGGTCATTCCCCCTTTGGTCACGCCGGTCAGGAAGCGTTGAACACCCTCATGAAAGATCACGGTGGTTTTGAGCACAATTGCCAGACCCTGCGCATTGTCAGCGCTCTCGAGTCGCGCTACCTGGAGTGGAATGGACTAAATCTTACGAGACTTACACTGATTGGCATGTTGAAGCATGCGCGCATCTACGAAGGGGACGTGCAACTCCACGAAATCCTGGAACAAAGAAAGGGCAAATCACAGCCGTTGGAGGCAGCAATTGTGGATACGTGTGATCGCCTTGCGTACCTGCATCATGACTTTGAAGATGGACTTGATTCGGGATTTCTTGAGCCATCGGACGTGCTGGCCCTTGCACCGTTTGAGATGGCACGGATTGCACTTGAAAAGCAGCATGGACAATCCTTCACGGGCGCGCGATTCGCGCTGAAGGCCAGGATTCTGGTTCGATTTTTGCTGAATGATTGTATTACAGATCTAATTGAAACAATCAAAGGGAACATTGCAACGTCGAGAGTTGAAACCATGAGCGATGTTCTTTCGCTATCGCACGACGCGTACCCTGTGGCCAACTCGCCTGCAATGAAAGAGCGTCTCACAGTCATGCAAAAGTTCCTCCATGCAAAGCTATACCGGCATCCAAATGTACTGCGGATGTCGAGGCGGGGAGAGCGGATAATCGAAAATCTGTTTTTCGAATACAACAGCAGGCCGGACATGATGCCCGAGCACTACCTTACGCGCACAAAAGTCGATGGGACGGCACGAGTGGTTTCAGATTATATTTCCGGGATGACGGATCGGTTTGCAGAAAAGGACAGCGCCTACCTCTCCGGGATTGGCTGAGCGCAAACTTTTCCCTCATCCCTGCGTCTAAAAATCGCGCCGGAAATTTGCAATTCTGGCCGATTATCTGGATAGGAAAATCTTATGTCAGCACTACTACGCAGCGAATCTATGCCCGACCTTCAGTTCTCGGAATTGATTCGTGCTCCCATTGCAGAAGTCTATAAAGCGCTTACCAATGCCCGTCTGATGGACGACTGGGGAGGCGGGCCCGCTCGTTTCCAGGCCAGAGCAGGCGGAAAATGGAGCCTCTGGGATGGAATCATGCATGGTGTGGTAAAGGACGTGCAGAATCCAGGTCGGATTGCCTTCACGCTCCGCGAGATTCACTGGCATGAACGTGATCTTGACTCGCTCGTTTCAATTCAGCTGTCTGAAACAGAACGAGGCACGCGCATTGAACTCAGGCACTCAAATTTGCCTTCGCGCAAAGTCCGTCAGCATTACGAAGATGCCTGGGGCGATGTATATCTTGGCCCTATCAAAGCATTCCTTGAAGCCAGATTCAGCCCTTTCCTTAAGACCCGTACCGGGAGACTTTAACCGGTTACTTTGCCAGTTGCGCATCACCGGTTGCAACAACCGGTGTTCCAGTCGCTGCAGCCAGATTTCTTCGATATATTGTCGATAAGACGAACACCACCACGAGAAAAGGAATCGGGAAGAGCGACAGCGCTTGCCAGCCAAATGTATAGAGCATCCAGCCCGCTGCCAGGCTCGCAAAAGCTTGAGTACCGTATATCATTGTGTCGTTCAGGCCCTGAGCTGCGAATCGATCGCTGCCACTGAAGCTGAGTGACAGCATTGTTGAACCCGCGAGAAAGAGAAAGTTCCAGCCAACCCCCAGAAGTACCAGGGCCCACCAGTATTCGTGCAGAGTTCCTGCGAAGTAGGCAATTGGAACGCAAGCACTGAAAAGAACCAATCCGCTCAGAATCAATTTGTACAATCCCAGGCGAGCAACGAGAATGCCGCTGAAGAGCGATGGCAAAAACATTGCAATGATGTGACTCTGAATTGTGAAGATGGCATCGTGATGACTGAAGTGTTCAACCTCTGTCATCTGCATGGGCGTGGCGGCCATCAGTAGCGTCATCACTGCAAAGGATGCTGTGCCGGAAGTCCCGGCCAACCAGAATTCCGGTCTTGAAAGCACACCCGTTAGGCGACTTTGATTTGACTCTGTCTTTGGAGGTGGGACGGGTTTTGTTCCTCCGGGTAAGAATGAAAGGGCTGTCATGGCCAGAATCAGAAGAACCCCCAGAAGCAAGTAGGAGCCAATGTATTCCAGTGATTGGCCGACATTGTTTGAATGGCCAAGCAAATCCTTGCCGATCGCTGCAATACCGGGGCCCAGGACAGCGGCAAATAGTCCGCACATGAGAATGCTCGAGTGAACCAACGCTTTTTGTTCGGGTGGCGCACCCTCCGCAGCCGTGAATCTGATTTGATTTGTAAAGGCCGTTCCAATCCCAAGAAAAGCACAGGAAAGAGCATAGCCAATGAAGGATTGCAAGAACAATGAAAGACCCGCCAGTGCAGCACCCAGGAGTGCTACGGAAACTCCAATCAGGTGACCTTTCTTGCGTCCCGTCCTTGACATGGTCCATGCAGCAAAGGTACTTGAGACGGCCACTCCGATGACAAAGGTTGACATGGGTAACGTTGCCAGCGCGCGCACAGGAGAGAGGCGCGTACCAATAAAGCCGCTCACGAGGAATGAGACTGCCGATGTGGAACTCGCCAATGACTGCGTGACTAGAAGCAAGCTGAGGTGGCGGGTGAATGTTGGCAGATATCGGTTGCTCATTTAACCTGGTTTCCCAGGGGGCACTCATTCAGCGATGATTTTTACTCAGGATACGCGAGTTCGTCTTTTCCGGATCTGCGCACCCATTTGAACTGATCGGCAATACCTTCCACTCCCCTGGTACGATCGAGCAACCAGTTGTGCTTATTTCGACTCAGCCTTCGCTTCGATGGTTTTCCAGTCTCAGAGTCGATCAGCGCGAGCGAAATCAATCCCTGTTCAACGTCGCTGGCCCTGCTATCTTCTGCGACGATCGTTTTCAGATCAGGCGAAATTCCAATCAGGTCCAGGTCCGTCCTTGGCAGCTTCCTAACTTCTCCGGTCTTGACCAGGACAAGGTGCCCGGGCCAGATCAGGCAATCGCCGCTGCATGACCACACGAGCTTTTTCATTTGCTGAATTGAATCAAGTCCGGGTGGCCCTGTGATTTCACTGATCGTCGGCTTACCGGCGACCACCTGGAAAGCGAAGAGGCTTTCTCCGAGGATGTACACGAATACACTTGCTGCCGGGTTTTGGCTAATCGTGCAGGTCCCCACCTTGTTCGAATCCCCGCCCGGCGGAATGAAAGGTTTACCGTTCGCGGAGAGTTCCCACCAGTAGTTGTTCACGCGCCTGCGTTCAACCATCTCCGTGCATGCTATGGTCCCGCGTTCCGTTTTCTCAACTACTTCAACCGGGTTTGCCCAGCAATTCGAGCTGGAGAGCACTAGAAGCAAAAGAAATCGACGCAACTAAATCCTCCGGAGATCGCACGAGTCTGCAAACCAGAGCAGGTTCGTTTGCTAAGTCCCTCATTGCAACCGTGATTGTGCGGCCTGGAATCGAATATGGATTTGCACATCACTTGACACCAGGGCCGTTTTTGCGGCCTCTGGTGCATGTCCCAGATTGCAGTTCTTGCCGGTGATGGAATCGGCCCCGAAGTAATGCCCAGCGCCATATCCGTTCTTTCTGCGGCGCTTGGAGACGAGTTTTCCAACTTTAGTTTTAAGGAAGCGCCGGTCGGCGGCGCGGCTATTGATCAATTGGGGGAAGCATTGCCAGCCTCCACGTTGAAGCTATGCGAATCTTCCGATGCAATCCTGTTTGGTTCGGTGGGCGGACCAAAGTGGGAGCACCTGCCTCCTGAAAAGCAACCGGAGCGCGCTTCGCTCCTGCCACTTCGTAAACATTTTAAACTATTTGCCAACCTTCGTCCGGTAACGCTCTATCCCGAGCTGGCCGCGTCATCGCCGCTCAAGAAAGAGCGGATTGAGGGAACGGACTTGCTCGTGATTCGCGAGTTAACGGGAGACGTGTACTTTGGCCAGCCCAAAGGTCGCGATGGAGCGGGTCCGGATGAGCGCGCCTTTGATACCATGGTGTATCATCGCTACGAGATCGAACGGATTGCAAAAGTGGCCTTTGACGCAGCCGTCCAGCGTAAGAAGAAAGTCACCAGCATCGACAAAGCAAACGTACTAACGAGCATGGTCCTCTGGCGTGAGGTTGTGACAGCGTTTGAGAAACAGTACAATGCCTCGAGTCCTGTCAGGGTGGAGCTCGATCACATGTATGTGGACAACGCTGCCATGCAATTGATTGTAAAACCGTCTCGTTTTGATGTGGTGCTCTGCGGTAATATGTTTGGAGATATCCTGAGCGATGAGGCTTCCGTGCTTGGCGGAAGTCTGGGAATGCTTGCAAGCGCTTCGCTCTCTGAGAAGACAGGCTTTGGTTTGTATGAGCCCGCCGGCGGGACAGCTCCCGATATTGCAGGGAAGGGCATTGCAAACCCAATCGCTCAAATCCTCTCGGCTGCAATGATGCTTCGCTACTCATTTGGAAAATCAGCGGCTGCTGATAGAATCGAATCTGCCGTTCGCAAAGCCATCTCCGCCGGAGCGCGCACAATTGATCTTGTGAATTCCGGAGAAAAGAGCATCAGCACGCAGGAAATGACCCAGGAAATAATTCGACGCTTATGAAGCCAGAAGGCGTTTCACAGGGCGGGCGGGCTTATCGCATAGCAATATGCGATGATAAGAAGTTTGAAGTGTCTGAAATAAAGCTCTTTTTGAGTTCCCGCGGTTTCTTCGTGCAGGTATTCGACAATGCAAGGTTGCTGGTTGACCACGTTAAGCGACTTCCAGGTGATTTTGATTTGTTGATCCTGGATATTGTTATGCCGGTGCTGGATGGCTTTGCCGCATTTCATGAATTGCGCGACACCGGCCGCTTTCCCCGCACCATGTTTGTTTCCGTTGAGAATACACCTGCGGTAATTCGCTACTTGCTTGAAGCCGGGGCAGCCGACTACGTGGTTAGACCTTTTACGAAAGAAGCTCTCGTTGAGAGGATGAAGAAGGTTCTCTCCAGGGGGTAGGTGTTCTATGGATCGCAGAGATTTGCATTTTACCAGCTATGCCGAAATTTCCGCTGAGATTCAGCGGCTCAGTAAAGGGTACGCCCGTGCCGGGAAATGGAGCCTGGGACAGATCTGCAAACACCTATCGTATTATTTTCGAGGCTCGCTCGAAGGCTTCCCTGCAATGCTACCATGGATCATCCGTGCTACTGTGGGGAGGCTTGCATTGAAGGGAATGCTAAAAGGCGAGAAGCGCAAAGCCGGTTCACCCACAGCTCCTGCGTCAGTCTATCCACCGGATATAGACGAACCGCAATCTGTGGGCGAGGTTCTCGTGCTCCTTGACCGGCTCGAAAAAACGCAAGCACAGCTCTATCCTTCGGCCCTGTTTGGTGATCTTACGAATACACAATGGAAAATACTGCACCTGAATCATGCAGCACACCACCTTGGATTCCTTCACCCCCGGAAATTCTCGTAGTCGGAGATCCATGAGTCAAACGCGCGAAAAAGTCATAGAGCCAGTTCCGGAAAAGTGCCTGGAGCCAACTGAGTTTTTAAACTACAAGGATACTGCCGTCCAGCACTGGCTTGATGAAAATCTTCCCGCCGGACTTTCAAAGACAGAACAGATTCAGGATCTATATTACAAGGTGCGTGATGGCTGGCGCTACAATCCGTATACGGTACACGTGGAGCGGGAGAAATGCACGATTAGTTTTCTCCTCACTCAGAAGCATGCGTATTGCACGCCCAAGGCATTGCTTCTGGCAGGTTTTGCCAGAGCCATTGGCATTCCTTCCCGGATAGGCTTTGGCGACGTGCGCAATCATCTCTCAAGCCAGAGGCTGATAGACCATTTGCGCAGTGAGAATTTTGCCTGGCACGGATTCACGGAATTGTATCTGAACAATGAATGGGTGGCTTGCACCCCGGCTTTTGACAAAGGCCTTTGTCGTAAATTCAAAGTAGAGCCAATGGAGTTTGACGGAACGTCTGATAGCCTGTTTCAGGAATTTGACAAGGAAGGCAGGCGGTTTATGGAATACACTCGCTATCGCGGCATCTACGCGGATTTGCCATTTGAGGAAATGTTCACATCACTCAAAGAGATCTATCCGCATCTTTTTGAAACCGGGATGATCTCGGGTAGTCTCTACGATGAGGTTTGACCCTATTTTGGGGGCACCCACACGGAAGCCTGGAGAAAGAGTCCCTTTTCCGGTCCCGGATCAATTCGTTGCCATTCACAGGCAGTAAGGATTTCGCGCGTGTCAGCCATGCGTGTTCCAAACGACATCGCATAGGCATCGTCCAGGACGTAGACGGTTTCAATTCGATTCTGCTTCAAGGTGCCATTGATGCGGTCACAGGTGGACTGTTTTTGTGCGATAGTCAGTGCCTTGAATTGGGCAGGTTCTTTGAATAGCTCTAACAGGTTTGCTTTCCTGAGGGGACTGTAACCGAGCAGAGGGGAGACTCTTGGATAGTCAGCATCCAGTACGGCTGCGCCGGTCCTGGCCTGCAAGAAGAAGGTGTGCTTTGAATCGAGCTGCGGCGGCAAACCCATAACGGCCGAGCCAGGATTGCGTTGCGCGGCGCTTTCCAGAGTTTTAGAAAAATACTGATCCACTTTGTGATACCGGTACGAGTCAACATGAACCTCAAGTCCCAATAGAACCGACAGAGCAATGGTCGCATAACGTGCGACCTTCTGATATTTCGAAATCCAGTCTAGCAGACGATCCGCCCCGCAGCCGGCCAGCAGCCCCAGTACAAGCAGCGCCAAAAAGAAGAAGCGGTCGGGTGACCGGTCCGCCTGGAGAATCGGGATGGCGCTTTTTAAATAGTGATACGGCAGCTTGAAACCCAGCGATTGTTTGTTAACGACGAGCTCACTGCCGAGGCAGAGAATGAAGCCGGTAATCGCCAGACCGAAAAACACCATGCGATTCACCGGCTGCGGGTAGAAACGCTTGATTCCAGCCAGCGCAAATCCATAGAGAAATAGTCCCATGAAAAGGTGATTGCCCCAGTTGAATGTCCATCCCGGAAACAAGGTTCGATAAGTGGCCTGGTTCAGTCCGGGTAAAACAAAACGCAAGAGATCCGGGTCCAGCGACCCCAATGGGACGGTCGGATAGTGTTTTGTGAAATCCCGCAATGCTGAGATGTAGGGCCAGGATATTACAAGGAAGACTGCGGCGCCGAGCAGCAAGCCAGGACCGGCCACGCGTAAGATTTTTCCGGGGTCTCGCACAACGAAGGCCAGCGATAGAACCGAACCGATTATCAGAAAATACAGAGAGTAAGTTTGACTGCTCAAAAGCAAGAGTGCAACTACAAAGCCAAGCACAGCCCCCCAACCATAGCTTGCTTTCCTGGTCTCGCTTTTTAAAACCCGCAAGAGCAAGACGATTGCGCCGATCGGTAGCTCCATGCAGCCGAGGTGAACGCGACCCAGGTTCTCAAGATGCGTCGCAGAAATTGTAATAAAGATTCCTGCGTAAAGGGAAGCCCGCTCCCCGAGCCCCAGCTCACGACCGAGCAGAAAGGTTGTTAGCCCCGTCATTGCAAATGTGAAAATAATGAAGAAGAAAAAAGAAAGAGGAAACGCGACCGTCTGTGGCAACCAGGATACAATCAAGTAGAAAACACCGTAAGGCAACGCAAGGGTTGCCATTGCCAGGTTCGCCTGCTCGGGATAGAAGATCGTGGTAGAGTAGAAAGGATTGTGCCAGTTGACAATTGAATCTTTCAACCACCAGAAGCTCCAGCTGAAGAGTAGCGTATCGCTCGTTGGATCGTAAGGCAGGTCGAGCGGATGTCGCAACAAAGGCCAGGTGGAAAGGGCGCCCATTCCAATACAGACGAGAATCACCTTCCAGGGATGAATCAGGGTGCTTGAGGAATTTGAATTCGCGAACTGCACCGCGACATGAGGCTCTACGTTACCAGCCAATCAAGCAGTTTCTGTTGAAGTTTTAAGCCGAGCGGGTTACTTTTTTTTTCGAGTAAAGTCCACTTCGATTACGCGGGATTTTTCTTTCCGTCTGGCCGGTTCCTGGGTGGCTCCGGACTCCGTTTTCTGGACGATCTGCTCTTCGCGATGGCTCTCCGCTGAGACCAGAGTGGCCCATTGCATATTAACCTGACCGCTCTTATCAAACATTCTGTCGATGCACTCAAATGGAATTCTGACGCGCTCCCATTTGTTGAACTGCATTTCACAATGAATGCCCGTTTCATCCCAGTTCAGATTTTTCGTGCTGTACGGGCCAAACACCAGGACGATTCCCTCGCGTTCTTCTCTGTCCTGAAGGCCGCGGCTTCCAATGTGCAGAAGCGGATTTGGCACACAGTGAACGTAGAATGTATCACTCAGGGAAAACATGACGTCAAGAATCGCCTTCTTGAACTTGCGATTGTATGCGACGAGTTCTTCGTTTGAGTCCTGCATGTCAGCGTTTGTAGATCAGATTCAGGTTTCTGCCCGTATCTCCCTTGCGGTGAGAGTAAAACAGAAGATTCTGATCCACTGTACAGGCTCCAAGGGTATCAATCAATTCAATTTGTACCCCATCCAGGGGTTTCTGCCATTGCTCACTGACGTTCTCAATCAGGTCCACCAGGAACTTTTCACCACGGGGGGTTCGCTTAGAAAACCGGCTTCCAACGTCGTCACTCACCTCATAGTTTTTGCCTGAAATACAGGGGCCTGGAGCTATGGTCCACTTTTCAATGGTATCCGAATTTGCCGCAATGTGCGTCAGTATTTTTTCTACAATTCTCGCAACAACGCCCCTCCATCCGGCGTGAACGAGTCCTATGATTGAACCGGCACTGCCTTCCGCGACGAAGAATAGCGGCAAGCAATCCGCCGTGCGAACCAGGAGGCAGGTATCCTTCATAGCGGTGTACAGAGCGTCACCGTCGGCGAGGAACAATCCAGACTGTTTTGTACTTTGATCGATTTCGAAGAACGTATCTCCGTGAACCTGATTCAGGGTAAAAACGCGGCTGCATCCGCTGACCTCCCGGGCCAGATCAATCTCCGCTTTTCTGCGACCGTCCGCGGGAAGTGAGTCAAGCGGCCCAAGGTCCTGACGGCCCAGCACAGAAAGGATTGCAGAGTTCAATTGCAAATGCAGTGTAGGTCGCACCAGCTTTTGTCTCCGACAGCCGCTGTGTATCAAGTACAAATCGAGGCCCTAATGCTTTCAAATACTCGCTCCCTCATTCGCGTTGCCGGAACGAGGCCGCTTGTGAAAATATGCGGAAATCTCTTCTTTGAGGACTCGCTGCAAGTGGCGGCATGCAGACCCGATTTCATGGGTTGGATATTTTCGCCCAGGTCAAAGCGACGCGTTACAATTGAAGCCGCGCGCCAACAGATTGAATCCATCTACCGCCAGTGGCCTGAGATCCATCACGTTGCTGTGTTTGCCAGCAATCCAATTCCATACATACTCAGCGTGGTTGAAGCGATCCCGCACTTTGATTTTGTTCAAACATCCGACGGGCCCGGCGTTGTTTCCGAGGTGAGGGAAATGCTCCGTGGATATATGGACGTGATTCCCGCCTTCCGCGTGAAAGAGAAGATTGCAGATCCAGGTTTGTCAGCATTTATGCCAGCGGATTGGGTACTACTTGATTCGTACGTTCCAGGTAAGCCTGGAGGTACGGGCGTCACGCTTGATCCTGCGTGGGTCTCGCATGTTGAAAAACGCTTCCTGCTGGCCGGTGGATTAACGCCGACTAACGTTGTTGATGCACTCAGGAAAACCGGTGCCTGGGGTGCGGATGTAAGCTCCGGAGTTGAATCCGGAGAAACACCTGGTCGGAAGGATCTCACCAGGGTTCGGGAATTTGTTCGTCTTGTGAAATCCATTCAGGTGAGCCGATGACCCAGCCGTCATTGACGGATCCCGATCTCAGCGAAGCTCTTGATACGCCCGTGATGCGGCAGTATCTTGATCTTAAGAAGAACCATCCCGATTCAATTTTGTTTTTTCGCATGGGCGATTTCTACGAGATGTTTCTCGAGGATGCAAAAACTGCAGCCCCCATTCTCGATCTGGCCCTTACCCGGAGGCAGAATGCGATTCCCATGGCCGGGATTCCATACCACAGTATGGATGGTTACCTTGCCCGACTCATTGGTGCCGGTCTGCGAGTGGCGATTGCGGAGCAGGTAGTCGACGAGACAAATCCGAAGTTAATGCGTCGGCTCGTCACCCGGATCGTTTCTCCCGGTACGGCGATCGAGGATTCTCTACTGCCCGAGTCTCGTCATTCCTACCTCGTTGCCGTAATACCGGACTCCAGGGAAAAAAGCCGTGTTGGCGTGGCCCTGGCCGACGTGGCAACAGGCGATTTTAGGGCTTTTGACCTTGCGTCCGAAGACCTGAGCAATTTTCTTTTTAAGCATGAGCCAGTAGAAATACTAACGTTAGCCGACTATCGGGCAGTCTTGAAGCAGCCTGGCCTTCCCGTTCCAATGCTGCTTGAAGACTGGAAAGGCGCCCCGGCTGAGGGTCTTCGTCAGATTGAAGAACGGTTCGCAATGAAGGGACGGACCCTCGGTTTTCCGGATGGAAGCCTGGCACCTGGTGCCTGTAGTCTTATCATCCATTACCTTGCTTCGAGTTTCCCGACCGGACCGTTTCCACTTCCCGCTCCCATTTTCATGGGCAAGAGCGAAAGCGTAATCGCGTTGGATGAGGAAACCATTCGAAACCTGGAATTGGTAGAGAGCGCCCGAGGTGGCGAAGAACGAACGCTTTATTCTGTACTGAATCAATGCCAGACGGCAGCGGGGAGGCGGCTGCTGCGTGATTGCATCCTCGAACCTCTGCACGACCTTGCTCAAATTGAAGTGAGGCAAGCGGCGGTTGCGGAGGGACTCGGGGCCTTGAGTCGGGGTCCACTTCAGCGAGAGCTTTTGCCAGTGCGTGACCTGGAAAGAATCCTGACTCGTCTTGCACGTGGTGGTGGCGGTCCCCAGGATTTCAATGCGGTCAGATCAACCATCGGCGCGTATGATGCACTCCAGGGAAAGATAAGCGAGACTGGTTTCCATTGCTTTGTTAGAAACAGGCCGGACGTCAAGGAGATTGCCAATCTTGCGCCTCTGAAAAAGACGTTAGGCGATGTTGTTGTTGATGATCCTCCACCCGTCCTTGGGGGCGGCGACTTTGTTCGCGGCGGTGTCCGCCAGGATTTAGATGAAGCCCGGAGCGCGCGCCAGGAGGGAGCCGCCTGGATACTGGCATACGAGGAGGAAGAGAAGGCAAAGGCCGGAATTCCACTGAAGGTTCGTTACAATCGTGTGCACGGATACTACATTGAAGTCACCAAGAGCTATGTTGGTTCCACACCGCCGCATTTCAAACGGAGGCAGACTCTGCTTGGAGCGGAGCGTTATTCAACGGATCGTCTCGCTGTTCTCGAAGAGAAGATACAGGGTGCAGAGAGCGTAATTGAACGCGCAGAGAAAGAAGAATTCGAAAGACTCGCAGAGCTTGTGGTATCAAGCGCCGCGACACTGAAGATCTTAATGCAAGCGCTGGCGTCGCTCGATGTTTGCTTATCTCTGGCACAGGTGGCCGGTCGTTTCAAGTGGACCAGGCCAGGCCTCGTCTCAGGCGATAGTCCTTTGCCTCAGATACGGATTGAAGAGGGTCGCCATCCAGTCGTTGAGGCTTATCTGGAGACCGGAGAGTACTTTGTTCCCAACAATCTCGAGCTTGGCGGTCCGCATACGCTGGCAATCCTCACCGGGCCTAACATGGCCGGAAAGTCCACTTACATTCGCCAGACTGCACTGATTCAGTTGCTTGCTCAAATCGGTTCGTTTGTTCCCGCGCGAAAGGCAAACCTTCCAGTTTGCGATGGGATTTTTACTCGCATTGGTGCGGCCGACAATCTGAGCCGGGGCGAATCTACGTTCTATGTTGAGATGCTGGAAACCGCCCGAATTCTCCGACGCGCAACGGAGCGATCCCTTGTGATTCTAGACGAAGTGGGAAGGGGCACATCAACCTATGATGGTCTTTCGATTGCGTGGGCGATTGTTGAGGCGCTTTCAAGCGGAAAGAACCCGTTTGTTCTCTTTGCAACACACTACCATGAGCTTACATCGCTGGATTCCCGCGATGGTGTCTTCAACCTGACCATGGAAGTGCGCGAAATCGATGGTCACATCCATTTCCTTCGCAAGGTTCGCGATGGTGCGGCGGATCGGTCGTATGGCATCCACGTCGCAGAGCTTGCAGGGCTTCCGGAGAACGTGCTCAGGCGTGCGCGCGAAAAGCTAACCGAGCTTGAAGCAAGCGCAGGAAAGAAGGTCAAAAGCGTTCGTTTTCGTGAGAAGCAAGTTCAGGAATTGCTTCTGTTTAGCGACAACGAATCATCGGAGCGGAATTGAGTCCGTAGTCACACATGGCACCATCGAGAACACCGACGGCGCGAAAAATATCCCCGCTGGATTTCAAGAACAATGGACAAAAACCTTCCGCGCGCTCGCCGCTGACGTAACCAATTACCCAGGGACCATCGGGCAGTACCTTGCAACCGCTCTTGAAAGTCTGACGAGATTCGATGAAGGTGAGCGTATAACGTTGCCTTAAAAGAAAGGTCAGAAGCCGGCCTTCGAACAAGGCACGCTTCTGCGGGATTAGAAGGTTTTCCTCCTGGATTTCCTTGGCTTTTGATCCGGCAAGGCCGTAGATAATATAGGACGTTCCTGGAAAATTTGGGTGGGTCAGGAAGAGCATAGGAAGTTCCTGACGAATTGCTGACAGCCCAACCTGGAGTCGCAGATCTGGATAGCCCGCAAGGTCCGGCCTCAGTACGATAATGGCGGTCCAATGCTGCAGATTCACGGAGTCCAGCATGGATTGCAAATCCTGTCCATAGATCAGCAAGACTTTTCTTCTGAAGCCCGGCCTTGCGTCCGCGAAACGAAAAAATTCCCTTTTCGATTCGACGACGCTTTCAGGGGTCTGCGTTTCCCCGGGGACCGGTCGCAGGGCCATCAGGTTCCAACCATGGGATAGCAATAGATCGCTTGCGGGACTTATCTCTTCCAGGCTATCCGACGTTCCTGCATATACCAGGAGATCGGCAAGGCCTTCCGCCCTGAGCTGCACTACCTCTGCTCCCTGTTCCGTAGTCAGGATTCGTTTCCATCTCGCGTCCGTTTTTTCCGGTTTGGGAAGACAAAACATAGCGAGACTGAGTAGAAGCAAAGCTCTGTTCGAGCCCTGTAACGTTAGGCGACTTATAAAGCTGTGCATGTTAGACGGGATCCGTCAGTTTTTTGTAGTATTGCTCTCGGGCAGGGATCTGCACGAGTTCTTTGCTTTCGAGAATGAATGCAGAGAGCGCCCGCCCGTACACACAACCGGAATCGAGGCCGTACGTGGGAGGATTGATTGCCAGGCCCTGTCTGGCCCAGTGCCCGTAGAATACGGGTTTAATTCCTGTGTAAAAATGGTGCCATGGTTTGTTCATTGGGCTGCTGAGTTCGCTTTGAAAACCGTGTTCTGGAGCGACAGTCCTGATGTTCAGGACGATTTCCTCCGGAGTTTCGGAAGGGTGCTTTCCGGGAAAAAGGCCAGCATGTACAGCCAGGAAGGCATCTGATTCGATCCAGAGTGGACGCTGCGCAATCCAATCGTGTAGTTTGGCCGGCATTTTTTCACGTAATTTCTTCAGAGCTGGAATCTCGCGGTAATGGTGAAGATACTCAAACTCATGGTTTCCCATGAGGCATTCGAATTTCCTTTCGCGAACGATTTCAACAACTCCGACGGAGTCTGGTCCCCGGTTGATCAAATCCCCGAGCATGATTACACGATCGTGTGAGGAAATCTCAAGCGTGCGAATCATTTCTTTCAGTTCGGTTGAGCAGCCGTGCACGTCCCCAATGAATATGGTTCTCAAATCCAATCCCTCGGGGTTCTAAGGACCGCCATGATTTCAGCCTCTCGACCCTGTGCGGGGGTATAGTTATACTTGTACCGGACGAGGGGTGGCAAACTCATCAGAATGGATTCGATGCGCCCGCCGGTCTTTAGTCCAAACTGAGTTCCGCGATCAAAAGCAAGGTTGAATTCCACATAACGTCCCCTACGCCACAATTGAAACTCTCTCTCTTCTGCAGTCCATGGTTGGATGGATCGTTTGCGGAGAATGGGTAAGTACGCGTCAAGAAAAGCGTTGCCCGCTGCTCTGGAGAATGCCAGCATTTCTGTGGGTGACTCCTGCATATAGTCGTAGAAAATACCACCAATTCCGCGGGCCTCTTTCCGGTGCGGAAGATAAAAGTATTGATCGCAGTCCTTCTTCATTTTTGCGTAGGAAGCCACATTTGAATGCGCCTCGCATACGCTGCGCCAGATGCTGTGAAAGTGAGCGGCATCGTCCTCATATAAATACATGGGTGTCAGATCGCCGCCACCGCCGAACCAGAGCTTCTCAGGCGATTCGGGATTTCCGCGGCAAATCATGCGGAAGTTTGCGTGGACGGTTGGCGCATGAGGATTCCTTGGATGGAGTACAAGTGAAATCCCCGCGGCGCGAAAATCGCGACTGTCACCCGGCATTTTCTGAGCAAGATCATCGGGAAGCTGGCCATGCACGTCGGAAATGTTGACCCCACCACGCTCCAGGACCAATCCTTCTTCAATCACCCGGGTTCGGCCACCGCCGGCCAACCAATCTTCTCCTTTCCATTCATCTGACTGAAACTGAATCGAGGATCCCTGGTCATGTTCGAGCTGGTCCAGCTCTCCCGTTATGCGATCTTGCAGATTGCGGAGAAATGCAGTGAATTCAGGAAAATAGTTCACGCTCGTTCCAGGATTAGCAGTCTGCCGTTCTCAATCCGGCCAGTGTGCGTTGCTGCGCGCCTCAGTCTGTCATTGATTGCGCGACCAATTCCCTGGTCCGGTACTGTAGCTGCCACAAGCATTTGAATGTCCGATGCGCCGGGAAGGTCAAAATAAAAAAACAGATTTCTCGCGGCTTCGCGAAGATTGCCCTGCTCGGAGAGGTTGAAACGGATACGAGCGTCGATCGGCAGAGGCAGGTGAAAATCCAGTGCCGCAATCCTTGCAGGATCGGTCCCCGCATCTCGCCATCTACTGGCCCAGGCCGGGTTTGGCGTCTCCCCCAAGGAATTCATGGGTTCGGCAGGGGGAACGTGTTCCTCGAGGAGCACAAGCGGAACAGCCGGGGCATAATGACTGAGCGCCTGCCCGGGTGCCAGGACTGCCGCATTTTCCGCTTGTTTCTCTAAGATAGGAATACCCTTTCCTGCGATTTCCTCGATGGTTATGGAACCGCTTCGCAGGATTCGAACTCCGTGTTTCTCTGCAAGGCAGATGGTGGATTCTATCCCAACCTCGCATGGGCCACCGTCGATTACAGGAAAATCAGGGCCAAACGCACGCTCGACCATTTCAGCGCGGACGGGACTGACCTGGCCACTCTTATTCGCAGAGGGCGCCGCAAGTGGTCCAGTGCTCGCGAGAAGTTCAAGCGCGGTCTTGTGTGCCGGCACGCGAAAGGCGCAATATTCAGAACCCGACGTTACAATGGAAGGGATTCTGTTTTCATGCTTTAGAAGTAGTGTCAGAGGTCCAGGCCAGAACTCTGCGAGTCGTTCGGAAAGTGGATTGGCCTTCCCGAATCCAAATACAGCATCCGCGCTCGCAAGGTGGCAGATCAAAGGATTGAATGCAGGACGATTCTTGGCCTCGAAAATCTTAACGACTGCCGTGGGGTTGAGCGCATCGGCAGCCAGTCCGTAAACGGTTTCAGTTGGAATCCCAACAAGCTCACCGGCCCTTAGCAAACTGAGCGCGTTTGAAATATTGACGCGCACTTGATTTACTCCGGTAAGAGAACTGCCTTGAACCGAGCGCCGGAAAAAGTTGACCGAGCAGTTGCAAGCACGTCATCGAGAGTTATCTTTTCAATTTCAGCGAGAGCCCTTTCGACAGGATGGGCCGTTTCCCCGCGGAGCGCGGGAAGTCCCATCATACCATTCAGACCGCCCGAGGTTTCTGCATGCGATGCAATCGACGTGCGCAATGAGGCGCGAGCACGGGTCAGTCGATGCTCTTCCAGCAATGAGTCACAGATGCGGGCAATGCACGAATCGACTTCCTTTTCGAGTTGTGGCAATTCCTCGGGAGCAATGCCGCAGGAAATTCCAAGAATTGAATGATTCGTTGTGCGCATGGCATATGAATAGATCCCGTAGCACGACATGCCGAGTTCTTCGCGAATCCGTTCAAAAAGAAGCGCTGATTCATTTCCTCCGAGCAGATAACTCATTAGGTCCTGTTTGAATCGGTTTGGGTCGGTAGGACCGAGGGCCGGGAAATACAGATTGAAATGCGCCTCCTGGATTCCTGGTCTTGTAAGAGAGATTTCTCCTGGCATGTAATCGTACTGGCGGGCCCCTGCTTTTTCCCCATGCCAATGATCGGCAAACTTTTCAGTAACGGCTCGGATGAACCGCTCTTCATCGATTCCACCGACTACTGCAATTAAGCAATTCGACCCACCGTAGTATCGTGATTTGAATGCGTGCATTTTTTCAACAGTCGCACTCTTCACTGTTGGGGCCGTTCCGATTACGGGATGGTAATGCTTGCCAAGGTACTGTGCGAGCGCTTTTTCCATCAGAAAACCTTCTGGATCGTCTTCGCGTTCGCGCATTTCAGAGAGAATAGGATTTAGTTCTTTCTTGAATTCATCGGGTGGGAAGAGCGGATTTCTGTACATATCAGTAAGCAGATCAAAGCCCCGTTCGAATTCATCGTTTAGCACACTGATATAGAAGACAGTGTGATCATAGGTGGTATAAGCGTTCAGCTTGCCGCCGATATCATTTGCAGCACGAGATATGGCCGTGCCCCCCTGGTACTTTTGCGAGCCTTTGAAAAACATATGCTCCAGGATATGAGCCATCCCGTGTATGTCCGCGTCTTCCGCTTCCGAGCCCACGTCCGTTAGGATTTGAATATTGGTTATATAACTATTGTTCTTAATGAAGAGGATTCGTTCCCCGCCGGGCAAAACTCGGATCGGAAGCTGGCTGATTTGGTCGCTGACGCGAAAAGAAGGCATGATCCCAATGAATAAAAAACGCCCTCTGGTGTCATTGCGAATTGTTTTGACGCAGAGAGGGTCAGGCGCTGCCTGAGGCATGAAACGATTCGTTCTGTCTGCTTCTGGCCTGCTCGGATTCCTGGGGGTTGTCCTCGGGGCTGCCGGCGCGCATGCGCTTCGGGGTTCCCTGAGCGAGAAGGATCTGGGAATCTTTGAAACTGCCGTTCGCTATCAGCTCCTGCACGCTCTGGCGTTGCTGACTCTTGTCTTGCTAATGGAGAAAATACCAGGCAAGCTTCTTGAGGCGGCAGGTATTCTCTGGGTGTCCGGCATCGTTGTCTTTAGCGGCAGTCTCTATCTGATCATCTTCAGTGGGATACGCAGCTTTGGGGCCATTGCTCCAATCGGCGGACTCTGTTTGATGGCGGGTTGGGTTTGCGTTTTCATAGCGGGTCTGCGACGAATCTAAATCAAATAGCAACCAACGAGGAATTTAAGATGAGAATATTTTCAATTGCCGTGATCGCACTTTTCTGCGGCGCCTGCGGACTCATTGACCGCAAGATCGCGGGTTACACCGGTTACTCGACAATTTGCATCGACGATGTAAAGTATATCCAGTTCACCTCCGGTGCGTCGGTTAAATACAAGAAGAACGGCCAAATCGAAACCTGCGACTAATTCTGTCCGGGCAGACCTGTCCCACCCCCGTGGGTGGTTTCCTCTTCTGGAGGTGGGATAGCAGGAACAGGATGGAGGCGAAGGCTCCGCGTGCTGACCGGCCTTAGCAGATTGCGGGCCGGGGTCAAGGGAATCATGTCTCACTTGCGAGGTATGATAGTGTGGGGGAGAGTATGGCCTCGGGGCTGGAAGGGTCTGGTCTGGATTGCCCCTTGCTGGGCAACGGGCATTGCCAATCGGGCTTGCGATTTTTTAGGAAAGTCCGACAATAAACCGTGAAGCTCTGCGTAGCACTGACCCTTTTCGCCACCAGCCTCTCGGCTCAGTCCATATATAAGACGCCTGGGGAAGTGATCGATGGGGCCGTCATTACCCGACTGGAGAACGAGCTAGCGGGGCAGAATCCAGACCTTCCGAAAATCATTGGGGAGGGCGAGGCTGAGCTGGCCCGCTACAATTCCCAGTTCATTGCCGACAAACGAATCCAGGATGAGCGCCGGGGCCAGCATGTAGCCCTGAGTGAAAATGCAATTCGCCTAATGGCTCTATCCCGAAGCAAGGAAGCGGGTCGGAACTACTTCCTTGGCGATCACCCGTACCTTTTTAGACTTCATCGTTTGATAGGAGAATCCTACGACCGATCGCGTGACCGCTATCGAGCATTGAATCAATATGCAATGGCCTTCCGGTTTACCAGTCTGGAACAACCATACGTCGAAACGTTAAGCGAAAATGATCGACACGCTCGCTATATTCAGATTCTCAACGGCTTTGCAAATGAGGATCGATTGAGCGAAGAACGGGATCCTCAGGCTATCGCCGATGCTCGATCGTTTCGGACTGACCTGAGCCAGTATACGAAGGTGTCAGCAGACGCTGAGGAAGCTCGTAAGCAGATCGCAGGCGAGGAAGCCAGGATCGCGCGTGGCCAGCCCGGAGATCCTGCTGCCGCTCGCGCCAAATTTGAACAGCTATCGGCTCAAAAGAAGGCGCTTGAACAAAGACTTGAGAACGTGCGCACAACATCCTATAAGAAGTATGCAACCGAGAAACAAAAGCGCGACGGTGATCTGGCATTCTTGATGGCTGTCCTGGTACAACAGCTTGAAGGAAAGAATAAAGAGATTGATCGAATCCTCAATCGATCCTCATTCTATCGAGGAATCGGAACAGAATTGGGTGAAGATCGCACACCGTATCGTGAATTCACGGCCTATGGCATGGTCCTTGAGCTGGCCAACAAGATCGATCCCAGCAACATCAGCTACGTTACATTGCTTGCAAATGAATACAAGCGCAGCAGGCAGGTCCCCCTGGCGTTGCGGTATTTCCAGGATTATTTCGATCTCGCAGATAAGTTGCCTCAACGCCCCGGTGACTATGATGCGAATCTTCTAACCTACGCCGGGCTTTATACAGATTCACAAAACTACATCCGCGCCTCCGAGTTGCTCGAGAAATACGTTAAGAACGTCAACTCGCCGCAAGTGCGTCTACAGTTGGCTGATATTAGTTTTCAGCGCACCGGAAAATTGGAACGCGCAAAGGAACTGTACGAACAATTTCTCTCAGCTCAACCGCCACTCGATCAGATCACGGACACAAAGAAACGAACCGAGTCAGCGCTGGTCCGGTACCGCGTACACAAAAACCTGGCTGCAATTGCTCGTCGTAGTCTTCGCACTGAACAAGAACTCGCGTCCCTCCAGGCCAGCGAAGGAGTGTTTCGCACGGTTGAAAAGGATTTTGCAGCGGCTCGGCAGGCCGAAGATACGATCCGATCCAAACTATTTGAAATAAAACAGAAAGTAATCTCGCGCGAAGACGAGGATCTACAGCGAGAGTACTATCGGCTGCAACGGATCGATCTGACGGAAGCGGCAGAAGTCACGGGTTACATTCGCACGCGACTTGATTCAATGAATTTTGGCCTGGTCCTCGAACGTCAGGCGTATCTGGCTGAACGGGCCCGGGACTTTAATACGGCAGGCGCCAAGTATCGCGAGATGGTTTTGCGCGGAACCGGACCCGAGCAAACTCGCGCGCGGGAAAACCTCGAGCGGATCCGCCTGACCCTGGCCGATGGCATGCTTCGCTCACCTGTTCTCGCTCCCGACTTTGAACGCTAGCGCGTTCAGCCCTATTGCTCAATGCAGATGAGACCGGGGCCGGTTGTGTTGCAGTTGTTGAGTATGTTTGAGATTGCCCCGGTTCCGGTGCCATTGTCGGTGCCATCGCGACCTGTTCCAGCCACGCCATTTGTCCAGCCTGCGCAATTTGTCGCGTCGCTGGTCCAACCTGCCCCAAATCCTGTCCAGTGCCCCCCGGCTCCAGCAATGAATCCGACGGTCAGAGGAAACGTGAACAAGCGGTTTGCATTCGACGTGGCGATCACAGTCACGCCATCGCTCCGGCGATATTGCTTATTGGCGTACAGCACCCAATCTATCTGACCGTCTCCTGCGTTCGCGGTGACACTTGCGCGGCGTGCATTTGTTGGGTCATCGGCCAGGAGTGCTTTGAATGTGCCGGTGGCAGCACCGGGCTTATTCGCATTCGAATTGCAGGTGGCATCGGCCCCCGAGATTCCGCCGAGATTGGCATTTGAAAGGGCTGTAGTGCGATACGTGTAGCAAAATGCCGAGCTTGAGCAGCTTGGAGTGGGCGCAGACGTTGCAGTTGCCGTACTGACACTCGTCTGGGCGCCAGCCAGAAGAACGGTCATGAGGGCCTCACCAGCCGCCGAGGTCGAAACCGGGAGTGCCTGCGCACAGTTCAAGGATGCCAGTAGAATCCCGGTCGCCCAGGATAAGGTGCGGAGGTTGATCCAGGGCATACCAGGATTGTGTCGGGCTGTTAAGGGCCCCGCAAGCCTTTTTTTGCGGCTTTTCTCTCCGGCTTATGGTGCCCCTTGAGGTTGCAACCTGGCCATCCGCACGGCCTCAAAGTAGTGTTTTGCCCTTTTTTGGTTGTGAGTTTTGTGTGCTATGCCACATAAGGCGAAATGGCTGGCCGTAACGATTCAATGAACAGTGTGATCGGACCTGGTTCGATCTTTGAAGGTAAATTCTATATTTCAGGCTCCCTGAAGATCGATGGGAAGTTTGAGGGCGAAATCAAGACGGAAGATGCCCTGGTTGTGGGTGAAACTGGCAAGATCAAGACCAATATCACGGCCAAGAACGTAGTCGTCGCCGGCACCATGATCGGTAACATCGCAGCTGAGAACGAAGTCCGCCTTGAAAAGTCGGGCAAACTCCTCGGAGACATTACTTCGCCCCTGCTGAACATCCAGCCAGGTGTCATGGCCAAAGGAAATATTACAATAACAGGCGGTCAGAAGAAAGACGTCCGCAAAGTGATCGAAGAATCCTACGGAGGAATGAAGCTTTCGGAGAAATAATCCGGTTTTACCGGATCTAAGGGGGCCGTTATTCGCTTAACAGCTGGCGGAACCCGACCGATTCCTCAAATAGACACCAATATGCCCGGATGCCATGTATCATAGACGATTCAAAAACCGCCCGGGTCGAAAAATCCTGAATCTGCAGGGTCGTTTTTCGCTCATCTATACTGGCGGCGGGAGCTTCGTTTACACACTGCCCGGCAAAGATCACCCAATCGTCCGCAGAATTGATTTTGGTGGAATGAAATATCGCCTGAGCGCCAGCGCTGTTCTCCTGGCCATGATTGGTTTTTCTGGCATGGGGATGTGGACGAGCGTCGGCACAGCGTCCACACGCAATGGTACAGAAGGCGGGCCTGTTGCCTCAATCTCGCCGGCAGAACTTGAAAAGAAATCAGAAGAACTTAAAGCAAAAATCATTACCAATACCAGTACGCAGAAAGACGGGAAGATTGAATACACCGTCCGCCCGGGGGACACGTTATCCGAAATTGCTGGCATGTATCGCGTTCTTCCTGCCAGCATTCTGTCATCGTCAGGTCTCAAGCGTGCCGATGACCTGCAGCCTGGACAGAAGCTCACAATTCCAAACAGACCGGGCCTGATGTATCGCATGAAGCCAGGTGACAGTCTGGCCGCAGTTGCACAGTACTACTCGGTGGCCCTTGAAGAAATTCAAAATGATAATCCGGAATTGCGCGACATGGACCTCATCCGTCCGGGCACAAAGGTTTTCTTGCCTAACGCAAAGATTCCACCACCACCTCCAGTCTGGTTCCGTCCGGCCTGGGGTATGCTTTCGTCAGGATTTGGATGGAGACCGGATCCGTTCAATCCCGGCAGACTCAACATGCACACTGGTTTTGATATTGTTATGTATTACAGACCGGTTCTCGCAGCGCGCACAGGGATTGTTGTGTATGCGGGTGGCATGGGATCGTACGGAAATGCAATCGTAATTGAACATGGTTCAGGACTGAAGACTCTTTACGCTCATCTCAGTAGCGTGCGCGTGAGACGTGGTCAGGAAGTTGTGGCGGGACAAGAGATCGCGATCTCAGGCAACACCGGACTTACAACCGGGCCGCATCTCCATTTTGAAGTGATTCAGAACGGCAAGCCGATTAGCCCTGGACTTTTCGTAAAATTTTGATTTGACAGCGAGCAACTTTAGAAATTAGAAGAAGATATACTATTTAGCCGCAACGCGGCACCTACCGGAGTCTACCGACTCCCGGCAAAAATCACTACCAGGAAAAAACTAACCCATAAGGGCAGGAAGGTACAAATGCCTCCAAGAAGAGCAAGAGAAAGAAGACCAAATCACGGACATAGAAGGCCAGGCGGCGGGGGTTTTGACAATCGCGGCATGGACGCGCGCGGAGAGCTTCCAATGGACGATCTCGCGGCAGAGCAGCAACAACTCGAACAATCAGAAAACGGTCACAGAACAGGAAACGAGCCGCCTCCACTTGATATAACAGAACTCAAACGCAAGCCAATTGAAGATCTAACAGTACTCGCAGAAAAGCTCGGCGTTGAAAACACCACAGGTCACAAAAAGCAAAATCTGATCTTTGCAATTCTGCAGAAGCAGGCAGAGCAGAACGGATCCATTCTGGCATCCGGCACGCTTGAGAAAATGCAGGAAGGCTACGGCTTCCTCCGCAGCGCGGACTACAGCTACTTACCAGGTCCGGATGATATCTATGTTTCACCTTCGCAGATCCGATTGTTCGGTCTTCGCACGGGTGATACAGTTAACGGCTATATTCGTCCGCCAAAGGAATCGGAACGATTCTTTGCTTTGCTTCGCGTGGATACCGTTAATGGAACTACTACCGAAGCCGCGCATCGCCGCCAGTTATTTGATAACCTGACGCCACTGTATCCAGACCAGCGTTTGAACATGGAGTGGAATCCATCGCTCCTGGATACGCGTATCATTGATCTGCTTACTCCGATTGGGAAAGGGCAGCGGGGACTCATTGTTGCTCCACCCAGGACCGGTAAGACCATCCTCATGCAGAATATCGCAAATGCGATTACCAAGAATCACCCGGAAGTCATCCTGCTCGTTCTCCTCATCGATGAAAGACCGGAAGAAGTAACGGACATGGCTCGGAGCGTCAAAGGGGAAGTCGTCTCATCCACGTTTGATGAGCCCGCATCTCGCCACGTTCAGGTAGCTGAAATGGTCATCGAGAAGGCCAAGCGTCAGGTTGAACACGGCCGGGATGTCGTGATCTTGCTTGATTCTATCACCAGGCTGGCCCGGGCCTATAACCAGGTCGTGCCCACTTCCGGTAAGATTCTGTCCGGGGGTGTGGACTCAAACGCGCTCCACAAGCCAAAGCGCTTCTTTGGTGCCGCCAGAAACATCGAAAACGGGGGTTCTTTGACCATTCTGGCCACGGCCCTTGTGGAAACCGGCTCCAAAATGGACGATGTAATCTTTGAAGAGTTCAAAGGCACTGGAAATATGGAGATTATCCTCGATAGAAGACTTGCCGACAAGAGAATCTTCCCGGCAATGGACATTAACCGGTCTGGAACAAGAAAGGAAGAACTTCTTCTGGCCAAGGATGTTCTAAACCGGGTGTTCATCCTGCGTAAGGTCCTGAGTCCTATGGCCAGCACGGAAGCTATGGAGCTTCTGCTGGAAAAAATCAAGGCCTCGAAGACAAATGAAGACTTTCTTGGCAGCATGAACGTACCGGGTGGTTAACCCGGTCAGCGGACGCCCCGCTTTTGAGATATTTTGGGAGATAGGGAATGAAACTTAAGATTCATCCGGACTATAAAGAAGCGGTCGTTAAGTGCGCCTCTTGTGGTACTGTGTACAACATGCGTTCAACACGCGGAGACATGACAGTGGATATTTGCTCCAGCTGCCATCCGTTCTTCACCGGGCAAGAGCGTATGATCGATGCGGCGGGCCGCGTTGATCGATTCAAGAAAAAATACAAAATGAAGTAAGCGATTTCTCCGTGAAAGAGTACATCGCTGCTGCTAAGTCGGGCATTGCCCGACTGATTGCCAATATTCGCTCGGTAATTGTTGTTCAAACAACAACCATCGAAACGATCATTGCTTCAAAGATTGCTGGTGGTCATGTAATTCTCGCGGATGCGCACGGTGTTGGAAAGACATCGTTGGCGCGCGCACTCTCTGGCTCCATTGACTGGGGTGGAGAGCATAAGGTGGACGGCGTTAAGATCGAGCCGTTCAGCCGGATTCAGTGTACTGTTGATTTGCTTCCGCAAGATATACTGGGCTTCAACCGGTTCGACATGCAGTCGAACAAATCCACATTTCACAGCGGACCAATATTCGCCAACTTCCTGTTATGCGATGAAATCAATCTCCTGACGCCCAAGACACAGGGAAGCTTCCTCCAGGTGATGGAAGAACAGAAGGTTACCATTGAAGGTAAGACTTACGCCATTCCAGATCCTTTCTTCATCATTGCGACAATGAACCTGAAGGGCAGTCATTTGTTCCCTCTGCCTGCTCCGCAGCTCGATCGTTTCATGGTTCAGATTTCACTTGGCTATCCATCCGAGCAGGACGAGATCCAAATTCTCGCACAGCACGGAAAAGAGAACTCCTGGAGCTCATTCAAACCCGTCATCGCCCCTGGAGAGCTGCTTGCCTGGACTAAACTGGTGGATGAAGTTTCTCTTCACCCTGACGTCGCTTCTTATATCGTACGCATCATTCGCCAGACCAGAAAACATCCTGGGGTAATCACCGGAGCAAGTCCGCGCGCCGGGATTCGTCTTTCACGACTCGTGCGAGCTTTAGCACTCGTTCGAGGCCAGGACTTTGTAACGCCGGATATGGTGAAGGAGATGGTTTTCCCGGCCCTCAGTCACAGGATCGAACTGGAAGATCCGTCACGCACTCCTGCGTCCGTACTACAAGAGGTTCTCAAAGAGGTAGCCGCACCTGGCTAAGATCTCTGGATTCATTCGTAAGATTCTAGAATACTACCCGTTCACAGCTCCGGGCACCCTGGTGCTGGCAACAGGACTATATCTCCTGGGTTACGCTCGCGCAGCCTCCAACATCTATGCTTTCTGGTTTGCCGCCGCAGCTCTGGTTGTCCTGGGACTTCTGGGCGTAGCCTCGCGTCTCTTAGCCCTGAAGCTTCACTTTACAATTGTATCGTGGCAGGCTCGCAATCTCAAAGCCAGACACGAAACAGAACATACAATTGGGCTTTCTCCGTCTCCCGCGATTCCCCTGTTTAGAATGCATTTTGCCATAGAAGGGGTTTTTGAATGCGGCAACAAAGTTCGCCTGAAAGTGAAATCTGAATCTGCAGCGGATCGAGACGGGGTTTGCCTGGTTCCAATGTATTTTCCGTTATGCGGCGTTCTGCACGCGAACGGTCGGCTGTATTTGCGCGACGTTCTGGGCTTCATCCGGATCCCGCTTCAACCTTCGATCGCAAAGGTCGTTTACGTGAAGCCCCCATTGTTTCCCGTTCCCGAAGCCCTTCGGGTCGACGTTACGTCGAGTCCGGAGCCAAGCCGGAAGCAACAGCAGTCAGACGAAGAGAAATACTATATGCGCGAGTATGAGCCCGGAGATCGCATGAAAGATGTGAACTGGAAGGCATCGTTTCGCGTCTATGAAATGATTACGCGGATTTCACCCGTCTCCCCCGAACCTTCGCGTTTGCTCAGGCTCGAACTCAGACCTTTTTCCAGTCAGGGTGAAACGCCGCTCACGCTCATGCACTTGAACTATGCTAAAAGCTGGCTGCTATCTTTCATTTCAGCCATTCAGACCAAGCATCCACAGTACCGGTTTCACGTTCGGGCCGGCACGCATGAAGCCATGATCGAGGATGGGAAGGATATTGAAACCCTGGCGCAAGTACTCTGCGATGTCCATTTTCAAAGCGAAGCACTCCAACCAGATAAACGTAACGACGAAGTTTTCATTTTTACAACCGCATTTGACCAGGGACTTGCCGGATACCTTGGCCTGAGAAGTCTCGCGAAGACTCATCTCTTCAAAACCTCGGGTCCCGGGCAGGATAAGAAAGAAACCCGGCGCGTTCGGCTCTTTCACCTGGCCCCTGGCCTGGCACTCCCGCCGTTGCGCGGATTTCCGGCGTTTATTCGATCTGCATCCCAGCGAAAAATTCCTGTGTCGCCTGGCCGCGCAAACGGCTTTTACATGGAAGAAAAATTGAAGCTCGCGATAATTTGACCATGCAGATACTCTTTTACACCCGGCTTGTCCTATACGTCATACTGATCTGCACACCATGGTTGCATCCGGCCGTGGCCGTTCCGCATGATGCCGTATCTCGCTTTGCGTTCCTGGTCCTTGGACCTGTCATGATGATAGGCGCATTCTACGGGCGCGAGAAAGCACAACTCAAATGGTTGGGCGGCTTACTCGCCGTCTTGCTGTTTGCCATTACATTCATTTCCGGATGGAATCGGGATGCCTGGTTGCTTGTCGTTGTTGCCCTCTTGTCCTATGTTTGGACGCGGCTCGTATTTGCGCGGATTACGCGCTTCCCGGTGCTTGCAAGTCTGGAGCTGTTTGCCTTTGCCTTCATTTACTTCAAAATATTGAACTTTGCTCGGGCGTCGGAAGACGTGGCACAGCAAAGCGCGCGTATTACAACGATTCTACTTGCCGGAACAGTCATCGTGTTTGCGGTTCACGCCTGCGTGCTGTATCTGGCGGCCTTCCCTCAAAAGGCGGCTAACGTTAAGAAAATGTTTCTGTACGGCGGAATCGCCGCCGCTGTCTTTATGGCTGTGGCCTTTGTGATTCCAACTGATTTTGTTTCGCACAATATTGTGCTGAACGAGCTTCAGAAAGAACCGCCGCTGAATCCTTCTCCGCTCGATGGTGAGCCAATGGACGATAGGGAAGGCCAGGGAAATAAGCCAAAAAAGCCGGAGCGCAATACACAGAACGGTTTGCCGTTAGGCGATCGTGAGGAAAAATATCCGTCAGAATTGCAGGGCGGCCGTGGTGGTCAGGGCAACCCGAATCAAGACGACAAGGGTGGCAAGAAACCTGAGAAAGGAGAAGGCAAGCCGCAGAGCGGTGATTCTCAGGGCGGCCAGGGTCAGCAAGGCAATCAACAGCAGCAACAACAGAATCAGGATCAAAATCAGAGTAAGAATCAAAAGGGTCCAAAGCTCGAAGGCGTACCTTCCGATCAATGGGACAATCAACAGCAGCAGGGTGAAGGGCAGGGAAAACAAAAGGCAGTCATGGTAATAGCCAGTCCGATTCAGCCAGTCTACGCGGCGGAAAGTTACAACGGCCTATTTACAATCGACAAATCGTTTCAGCCGGACCCAATTGATGACGGACTTAATTCGCTGGCGAGGATGCGTTTGCTTCAAACCTGGCGCAGTCCGGATGAACCGGAAGATGAATTTAGAAAACCTGTTGAGATCTTCTATTTCTCAACCATAGAACTCCGTGTTCTGGCTTATCGACCCGTTGCAATTGAGCCAACGATTCAGGACAAGCGATACAAACCGTTCAACCTTTCGTATCTGGCGCTCTCCAGGATGAATGTTACTTCGCCTGAAGAGTGGAATGCCGCCGGAAACCTATCGTCAGTGGAACGCGAACAGAATGCGTTTTACTTGAACGTGCCCAAAGATCCCCGCATCGAGCGGATGCGAGCCCGCGTGAACGAAATCACAAAGGGAAAACAGTTTCATTTTCAGAAGATTGAAGCAATTCTCCGAAGTTTCAAAGGGCACAAATACGAGATGGGCTACGACGAGCAGATGAATCTCGATAAGCTCGGTAAGTTCCTCTTCGAAGACAAGCGTGGAGACTGTACTGAATTTTCGCAGACTGCAGCACTCATGGGCCGCCTCGCCGGTATTCCTTCACGGGCCGTGACCGGCTACATCGCGTCGCGCGAGCTGCAAACTCCAGCACACCGTGGGGGCGCCTACCAGCTGCGCCGCCGAATCCCGGCACTGCAAAAATACAAGATGGACGATCTCTATCTGGTGACAACGTCGCATCATCATGCGTGGGTTCAGTTTTATCTTCCACAGTTTGGATGGGTGGACTTTGAGACTACGTCATTTGCTATTCCGCCGGAACCAAAGATGGATCCCAACCAGCAGGATGTAGTCATTCCAATGATTGAGGAAGTCCCTCAGGTACAGGAAAAGAAGTTCGATTTCCCGTATCGCTTTGTAGGTAAGGTTCTGCTCTATGCACTGGGAGTCTTGCTTTTTGGCCTGTATTCATACCGCAGCCTGCGAATGCTCTACCTCGGTTACAGAGCCAGGGGAGCCGATTCCCGGGCTCTTGATTCTTTATTTCGCCTCTTGATTATTCGCATGGCTCATGAGGGTTATGACATTCGTCCGCCCTTCGCAACGCATGTGGAGTACGCAGAGCGCTATCCACAGATTCAAAAGTTTGCAGATCAGTTCACCGCATTACGCTTTCGCGAGACATTGCCCGCAGAAGAGAAGGCCCAGGAGCTAGCCGCACTCCGGTCCGAATATTCAAATGTCAGGTCAGCCATAAAGAAATCCGGTCCGGTGGGGGTCCTCCGTCGGACACTAAGCCTGCGTGGCCTCTGGATTTGATGTTGCGTATGTTCGGTCACGGCTCTTTATCAAAGATTCGTCGCATAACGGTAAAGGCTCTAACTGCCAGATGTAGATTTTTGGCGCTCCTCGTGCCGGCGATCCTTCTGTTTTCCTGCAGTCAGCAATTAGACTGGATTGAATACAGGGGAAGTCAGGGCTCCGGTGCAACGGCCAATGCGCTTCATCCACCGTTGGGCCTGCGCTGGAAGCTTCGACTCCAGGAAGAAAGCGGGAAGGATGCAAAGGCATTCAATCCTCCCGTAGTAATCGGCGACACTATGTATTTTGGATCCGTGGATGGGAATTTCTATGCGCTCGATACGGAGTCGGGGTATATGCGCTGGTCATTTAAGACAAAGAGTGCGGTGAACTCCGTGCCTTTTGCTGACAAGGATACAGTCTATTTCGGTTCAAATGACGGCAGTGTTTACGCGGTTGATATTGAAGGTGGAAAGCAGAAGTGGTCTTTCCCAACCGGCAACACAGTGCAGTCCCTGGTACTCCGATACAAAGATACCATCATCTTTACAAGCGATACTGGTGCTACTTACTTCGTGGATCCAAACGGAGTGGAACAGAATCGGATCCCAAACCCTGTCTGGTCACATCATACGTTCCAGGTCTACGAGGATGTAGTCTACTGGGCTCCCCGCGGCAGAAGCTTTGGTGCCTATGATATGAATACGCGCCAATTTCTGTGGAGTGTCGACGTTACTGTTCCTTACGCTGTGTGGTATTCATTTCCAGCGCTCGATAAGAAGCAGGTCTATTACTCAAGCAGCTATTTCATGGGCGGCAACGATCCAGTAAAACTCACCTACTATGCGCTTGATCGCCTGACGGGAAACATAGCCTGGCAATATGAAGACAGCATCGACATGGGAGAAACGCCCTGGAACAGGGAAACAGTCTTCATGCGCCATGTCCAATTGCTCGATTATCTTGCCCCCAGTCTCTACAAGGATCTTGTTATTTACACGAGTGGGGATTCGATCGTTCGAGCATTCGATAGCAAAACCGGCAATCCAGCCTGGCGTAAGCAGTTGACGTACGCGACGAGCAGTGCGCCAACCGTTGCCGGTGATCGCATCTACTTTGGAATGCGTGGCGACGAGAATGCAGAAGGTGTCTCCAGTAAGAAACCCCAGTTGATATGTATGTCCGCAGCCAACGGTTCGATTCTCTGGCAAATGGATACGGAAGGAGCTATCCTGAGCTCACCTGTGATCTCAGGCAAGCGAATCATGTTTGGCACCGATAAGAACTATTTCTACGTACTGGAAGAGATTTTCTAGCGTGAGCTTTTCAGGAAACGGTGTGCACCGTTAGCAATTTCTTTGCACGCACCATGCTTCAGGTTGTCATGGACGTTTGGTAATTCTCCCGGAGCCAGTCCGTGAACGCCACACTGTGGGATTGTGCATCTGCTTCAGCAGCATAAAAGTCTTTCTGCTTTGAAAGGTCGTAAGATCTGGAATACGTAAAGAAGTAGGGCGAATAGCGGACTCCAGGAAACTCGTTTACAATCCGGTCGGTGGCAAGAATATTCAGGTCACGTTGCATAGCCCCAATAATCCAGAAGAGCTGGGATATGACATTTCCGTCGATCCCGGAGATAGATTCCGGACGAAGAAGCGGATCAAAGCCCGAGTCGACATACAGAACATTTAGATCGTCTTTGATGCTTTCAGAATGACGCAGTACGCGCAGAAACATTTCAACTGGATTTATGAAGAGGCCTGATCCTCCGTCCATTTCATTTTCGTGCGTGCCCATTAGCACCGGAATTGCAGTCGCCCGTTTCAGAATCGATGCAACCGGCAAACTACCCTCGCTCCAGGTGGCGTAGTGACGATGGATTGAAGACTTGAAATTTCGCGATAGGGTAAACATTGGTCGTTGCAGATCTCCAAAACGTGCGTCTCCGAAGTTGCGATCTATCCCTCGGTGGAACTCCGTCTTGTTTAGCAGATTGCTAAAGATAAACAATCCCGGGATGCTAAACCCCTTGATGTTTGCTGTTACAAGTTCTCGGATTTCAGCAATGCTCCTGCCATTCGCGATCAGAGCCAGGATCAGTGCACCGGAGGAACATCCTGCAAACATGTCAAAATGAGAGAGAAGTGTTTTACCCAGGAAGGTCTCCAGGGTTTCGAGCATCTTGAGTTGACCAAGTATCTTACCCCCACCGGCTCCCAGTGCCAGCACATTGCGCGGTGATGGCGGGTGGATTGGCGGTTTGCGTGTCCCTGCGAGGTGTTCTCCTCGCAAGGCCGCCACGATGGCGCGTTCACTTGAATCGCTGCAGGCCAGAGTGGACACACCGATTTGGCGATCAGTAGTGTTGATGACGTATCCCGTGATGAGAACAGGTTCCTCATCCAATGAGAAGGAAACATCAACGGATACCCCTGGAGAAAGCCGGGCAGGCTCCCGAAGTTCCACACGGCAACCAGTCCTACTTACATCGAGCAACGTTGCGCGGAGCCGGTGATTCGCTAGAATGACCGAACAGGGAGACTCGAGGACCTTACGCCTTGAGTCTTGTCTCTTCTCTATCATTGCCGCCCCGGGAAAAAAGTAGAATCAAGATTGGAGGAATGCAAAGTAGCCACGAATACAGCGCAAGGATCATGCCACTCCGCAGATCTGCCACCGCCTGGATCAGCAGGGCCACCGCAAAGGGCCCAAACCCCTTGCCCAAAGATTCCAGGAAATTCTCCAGGGAGAAGACAGCCTGCACGTCTCGTTCGGACGTGGCTTCGAAAAGGAGTCCCTTAATGTACGTTCCCGGTACCGAGAGAACCAGTCCAGCGGCGAAGTACATTGGGAGTAATCCCAAGAAGGGCACGGTGGGAGAAAGGTGGATTAGCCCCTGGACCACTCCGATGCTACTGAGAAAGAAAACTATGATGAGCATGGGTACAATGCGTGTATCCCTATTTGCCATTCGCGCGCCTGCTCGTCCAGCAAGGAAGGAGCCGGCGATCATGCCAATTCCAAGAGCCGTAACCAACAGCACTGCGAGGCTCTTCCTAATCCCGCATTCGAGTTCTAAATAAGAAAAAATAAAAACACCTATACCGCCCCACGGAATGCTTCCCGGCAGGTATTGCGATAGGAGAAGCCATGCACTTCCTGAGACTCGCGAAAAGTTAAACTGTGTGGCTCCTCTGGTTCTACTGGAGTCCACGCGGTGGATCACGGGCCAGCCGACGAGGTGTAGCAGGGAAAGTAGGGCGTACACAAATCGCCAGGAGACATAATCGGCAATAGTCGCGGACGCATATTGACCGACGGCCATCCCAATTCCAATGACAATGTTGATGTTTATACTGAGTTGAAATCCGGAGGCCTCGGGAATTCGTCGAGCAGCTGCGTATAGTCCCGGAATGACGAGGCCCAGCAGTCCACCAAGAATAAGGTAGCCGGTTGCAAATAGCGGGGCGTTGCCCACAAGCGCGAGGAAGGCGAAGACACCTACAAGGATTCCATTGAGCAGACTGATGCGAATTTGAAAACGATCGCTCCAGATTGCACATCCCAACGAAATAAGGCCCATAGGCAGGTACAGCAGGAGATTGTTCAGACCTCCAATGCGCACGAGGCCTTCCATTCTGCTGAGAGTGAACTCATGCGAAAGGTCGGGAATGATTGGTGACAAAGCATTCAGGCAGAGCGCGCTGATGAACGCTGTGAAATAGATCCGTTGTTGTGCCCCGATCGTCACGATGATCAGAATTCTGTCCGGCACATATAAGCACCAGTACAATCGCTCTGATTTCCGGGTTCAAGCCTACCTAAATGCGGGGAAGAATCAGACCGCCATTTTGCCCACGGAAGGTTATCCCATCTTCCGGTAATTCGTGCTCAAAGCATTCGGCGGGATGGACAACCATTTCCTGAGACAAAAAAACATGTGACGGCCACGCCGCGGCATGCCAGGCATTCATATGGGGAAAATGACATCCGCTCTCGCGCCGCTTTCAAATCCCTTTCTAATCTGTGCGACGGTTCTCTGGCTACTAAACGATCTATTTCTCAAAGCTACGTTTCCCGGACCAGTTACGGGAAAAATAAGTGATTTCTGTGGCGTACTTGTCGCTCCAGCGCTGCTTGCTCTTCCTCTGGATTTCATTTTCCGTCGGCCTGCACTTGCGAGAACCATGGGAATACTTGGCGTTCTTGTCTTCTTCCTGTTGTTAAAGGCCAGTCCGGTTTCCAATCGAATCATTAATCAAATGATACCAATGGGGATGTACGACCCATCCGATCTCGTTGCGCTAGTGATGCTGCTTCCGTTCTGGTTTCTGCATAAAACAGCAACAGATAGCAGCCGACGGGCGGTAGGATTTATTGGGTTGGCTTTAGCCATTGTAGCTTCAATCGCAACCTCTCCGGCCCCGGTGCACGTGCGCATGGTCTCCGTTCCGGCTATCGATTTAACCTTTTCGAGAAATGAAAAGTTGTTCTTCATCTGGTACCCCGAGGCGATTCGGGAACGTTATGAGATCATCATATCGCGAGAAGAAGCAGAAGTAAGTCGACTGGTTGTTTCGCGAAAGCAGTGGATTGAGCGCAAGGACGAGCGCCTGAATCTGGAATATTTTGTCTACTTTCACAAATCAGATCTTGCCCCGGGGGACTACACGTATGTAATTCGCGCTATGGATGTTCCCTCTGACGAGGAAGTGGACAGAAAGTATGGTTCGCGAGGAGTCACTTACACGCAGGACTCGAATCCAGCGAGGATGAGAATACTGCCATGAATTCGTTCTTGTTTCGGTATGTCTTTTTAGTGGCTCTCCTTCTCTTCGTCAGTTGCACCACGCCCACTATGCGGGACCGTGCAGATGATGCAAAGGATGTGATTTCTTTTTCGGTGGGAGATATCTCACTCGGAGCCCAGGCCTCGGTTTCGGGTGCCACGGCCGGAATCTATCTGGGCATGGCAGGACCAGGCGTATTCAATGGAACGACGGAAGCTAGACCCGTGGACGGGACGTTTGTTTTTGGCCTGGGATGTGATACCCTGCTGCACTTTGAACGGTTCAATCTCGAAGATTCTGACGATCGGGCGCGATACAGAAACAAAACACATTGTTCCGGAAGGGGAGACGCCACTTTGCAGCCCTATGATTATGGCAGGTTGCGAGTTAGATTGGGACTCATTCTGGGTCTAACCCTGGAAGTAAACTTGCTTGAAATTGCAGATTTCTTCCATGGATTCTGGGGAGGAGATCTGCTTGGCGATGATTGGAACGGGTACTACGACGGGATAAGACGCAACCTTGAATCCCCGTAAAGGGTTGCGTTATGGAGCTTTCCTCCACACCTCGAAGGTTTGATTCTCTGAGCAGCTCATGGCCTGGATTACCTGTTTGTTGTTAAATCCTGGAAGCGATTGAAAGTATTGCAAGGCCGCACCTTCTCCCTGCGCGCCCATGGGGAACATGATAGATCCGTTCTCTCCGGCTACGAGCCATATGACGTCCATGCCCAGGGGCCCGGAATCATTTGTTTCAATGAAGATGCCAAGGGTATCTTCCCAGGAGATTTCTGCAACCTCGCCGCCTGGATCCTGAACGCGAGTGCCGGTCGCGTTCACCGTAACGGACCACTTTTCTTCACCCATATTTCAGGACTTAAAACGCGCCAAAAAAAGACCCATCCCTTTTCCGTGAGCCTCAATATTTTTTCTGCCTGTTCGATAATGAAGCACCGGCCAGGTTCGCGACGGACCTCTATACGAGAGGACCACCACGTGCAGGGCCATTCTATGAGAGATCTGAGAAATCTTTGCTTGTATGCTGTTCTGGGTCTGTTCGTGACATTGCCGAGTTTTCTGACTGCAAGCGAACCGGTTAAAATTCCGTGGAACTCGAACAGGCAAGAGTTTGGGGCTTCGATCAGTGCCAAAGGCAATCTCTATTTTTACTCGAATCGCAATGGGAAGAACACGGATCTTTTTGTGAGCATGCGAGTAAAGGGCGAGTTTCAGTCACCCGAAGCGCTGGCCGCGCTGAATTCACCATACGATGATCAGAATCCCTTTATATTTCCTGAAGAGAACGCAATTATCTTTAGTTCTAACCGCGACGGCGCCCGTGAATTCAGAACAGCGAGCGGGATTGCCGTTTCGCGGGATTTGTATTTCTCGAAAAAGGTGAATGGGCGCTGGGGTCGGCCGGAGAGAATGCCGGACACAATCAATTCGGACATGATGGAAGAGAATCCATTTCTCCACGGACGGCGCCTGTACTTTGTTCGTTACCCATTCGGAAAGCCTGAACAGGCTCGCATCTATTACTCGGAGGCCCAGGAAGAAGAATGGAGCGAGGCGAAACAACTGTTTGATTTTCAGGCGATTACCCCGGGTGTTTTCGGGGACAGGTTCTATTTCTCGCGGAAGCTGAACGGGTACTATCAGATTGTTTCGGTTCCGTTAACCGACATTGATTCCATTGATCAAAAGCAGATCCGACCGGAACCGGGCCTTGACCCGGGTTCAGATGAGGCCGCGTATGCTACCTCTAACGATCTGACCATTATTGTATTTGCGCGGCGTTCAAAGGCCGGCGACTATGATTTGTTTGAAATGAGAAGGGATCCCTGGGAGGATCAAGAGGCTTTCTCTCTCACAAATATTCTTTTTAAGCGTTCAGAGAGCACCATTCTGCCAGAGTCTGACGAGATTCTCGATCGCCTTGCTTCCTACCTTGCGCGCAGTAGAGTTCGACTTCAAATAACAGGTCACACTGATAAGACCGGTGATCCCGTTGCGAACATTCAGCTTTCCCATGATCGCGCCAATGCTGTAAAACAGGCACTCATCCGGCGTGGCATTGAAGCAAAGCGAATGGAGACAGCGGGCAAGGGACAATCAGAACCCGTTGACCCGGCTGCGAACGAAGAAGCGTACGCGAAGAATCGACGCACTGAATTCAAAGTCCTTCGCGATTGAGACCTAGAAAAACTCGACGGTCTCGCTTGTAACGCCAGCCCGCCGGGCGAGGACATCCAGATCATATTCGGGTGCTGTCGCCAGGCCGTTTCTAAAGTCAGGGTTGGTGAGAAAGACTGCAACGATAGCCTTCTCAGAGTTGTCGGAAAAAATGTGCAACTGATCGAGCATTTCAATGACCGCAGACACTTCCTGAAATTTGCTGACTTCCTGAATGAGGGACGCACACCTGAGTGCTCGGAATTGTTGCACATCCATTTGGCCGCGCAATCTGGAAAAGACCTTTTGGCACAGTTCTGCCAGGTGTTTGACGGATCGGAGACTTTCAATCACCTCGGAGTATTTGTTGAGAAAGGATCGGATGGGCGGCTCGCTTGCAAAGGCCTCAAACAGGCTCGTGATGTAGATGAAAAGATCGGGATTCCGAGTAAAGAAATATCGCAGATCGTAGTCGCGGAGCTGATCGAAGAAGCCAACTAGATATTCGATTGCCGTTTCAGCCGTTTCAAACTTACCAAGAAAATCGTCAACGGTTCGCAGATCGAAATTCACCATCAAATGCATCACAAGCAGAACGTCTTGCTTGATCCAGTCAGCCTCGAGAATCAGCTCCATCGACTTCTGCGGCCTCAGGAAAGGGAGCGACGATTGAAGGAAAGCCTCCCGCCCTGAGTCACGCAGGAGAAATCGCCCCTGCGCGTAGAGTATGAGTTCCTCCAGGAGGGTTGTGGGAAACTCCGGGCGGTTCATCAGGTCCTGCACCTCCTGAACCCCCCGGAAAATCCAGAGACAGTAAATCAGAGTGCTCCTTGCCTCAGCCGGGGCGTCCGGATCCACTGCAAAGTGAGCGAACTCGTCGACCGGAATCTCCTTAAAGGCCATGTGAACGCGGTTCAGCGGAAAGGAGCCTTGCCTGCCTGCCGACAGCAACAATGGTGTGAGAGCTTTCACCACACGCCAATTCTGTAAGAACTCAAAAAAAAGCAAGGCTGTACCGAAAATCAACGATTTGCCTCATTTCCAGGCTGAGACTTTGGGGCCCCGGTGAAATTCACAGTCGTTTCGGGAGCGCACCCATGGCATCAATAGTGTACTGTGAAGCCTCTTCCCACGACGGATAGCCGGCCAGAGTCCCCCGCGCCCTCAAAAGAGTTCGACGGCTTCATTTGAAACGCCAGCTTTCCGGGCCAGTGTATCAAGGAAAAACTCTGGCATCGGGGCCAGGTCTCGTCGAAAATCCTGACTGGTGAGAAAGACGGCAATGATGGCCTTTTCCGATTTGTCTGAGAAAATGTGAAGGTGATCAAGCATCTCAATCACTGCTGGAATCTCGGGAAACTTCCCAACTTCTTGAATGAGTGATGCGCACCGTAGTGTGCGGAATTGTTGCGTATCCATTTTTCCGCGCAGGCGTGCGAAAACCTTCTCACACAGTTCGGCTAGATGCTTAACGGAACGGAGGTTCTCAATGACGGCAGCGTACTTTTCCATGAACGCACGAATTGAAGGCTCTTGCCGGAATGCCTCAAACAAACTCGTTATGTAGATGAACAGGTCAGGGTTTCGCGAAAAGAAGAAGCGTAGATCGTAATCCTGGAGTTGGTCAAAGAAGCCGATCAGATACTTGATGGCTGCTTCCGCTGATTCAAACTTCCCCAGAAAATCATCAATGGTGCGGAGGTCAAAATTCACCATCAAATGCATAACCAGCATCACGTCCCTTTTTATCCAATCCGCTTCCAGAATTAACTCCATGGATTTCTGGGGCTTGAGAAAGGGGAGGGACCGTTGAAGGAATGTTTCATGTTCGGATGCACGTAACAGGAATCTTCCCTGTGCGTACAGGACCAGTTCCTCGAGAAGGACGGAAGGAAAGTCCGGATGATTCATGACCTCCTGAACGGATGGTACATCTCTGAAGATCCAGAGGCAGTAAATCAATGTGCTGCGCAATTCCGCGGGACAGTCTGCTTCCACTGAAAACTGCTCAAACTCTTTCACCGGAATATCTTTAAACGCCGCACACCACGTGTTGAGCGGAATTGAGCCTCTTCTGGTTGCTGTGAGCAACAGTGGTGTCAGGATCTCAGTCACATACACAAGTCTAACCACCTTTCAGAAATTGGCAAGCTATCCTGAGAAAATGTCGAATAGTTTTTGTCAGGTCACGTTTGCTGGATGGGCAAAATCTCGTAATTGTTGTCGGGGAGAAAACTTGCGTCGATCGAAAAGATTTTTACAATGTCCCGTGGGTTATTGTGAATTTCGCGCGTCCAATAGCCCGTTAGGATATTGGTCCAAGTCGTGGCGTGATCACTGCTATCGGTGATTTTTGTGGCGGGATGCCTCCCGTCTAAAGAATCCAACCAGGAGCACAATCAAAACACCTGCAAGCAAGAGAGCGGCAATAGCACCGCCAAAGGAAATAGTAAGAAGGACATCGTACAGGCCATGCAGGACCGCCGCAAGGAGTAGTCCTTCAAGCACGACTGTGAACCTTGCGTTCTCGTGAAGTGCAACGCCAAGGGCATATCCCCAGTAGGCACTGAATGATGCATGCCCCAGGTTCCCGAGGACCAGTCGAGGTAATGTCGCCGCGGGTCCAAAGTTTAACATGTAGAGTACATTCTCGCCCGCGGCAAAACCGAGGGCCGAGCAAATTGCAAGAAGAATGCCGTCCGATGAATTCTTGAAGTCCGGGCGTTGAAGAGCTATGAGAAATACTGCAAGAAACTTTCCGATCTCCTCAATGGGGCCAACCCCAAACATGTAGAGTGCGAACGCGCGTAACCCAGGATTCCGCATTTCCGGGCCGGACAATATTTCTTTTTCGAAAAAGATCTCCGCAAGTCCGCAAATCGGACCCACAACAATCCCGCAAAAAAAGACGGCGGCGATAGTCGATAGTCTGAGTCCGCCACCGCGCGCAAATAAGTACAGGAAGACCAGGGAAGCACAAAAAAAGCCGACGCCGTATCCAATCATATACTTGTTGCGTGCAATTTTCTGGGCCGAAATCTGCGCCCTGGACGTCTTACAAGAATGAAGTGCTCAATAGCCATGCTTATCTGTCTCATCGCCGGTGGAAGCGCAGCGGCCAATCCAAAAGCGTCCACTATGTGGGACGACTACGCAAAACTACGTCTCGTCTGTTTCTGGAAGGTTGTGGCAACAGAGAAGGAGGCCATGAGCCCAGGCTTCCCCCCTGCAAATCGAATGGCCATTGCATACGAGAAGCAGATGCTCATGGGGCACCCCGACATATCGGCCGCATTCTTTGTAAATCTAACACCGACCAATCGCCTGATGGCGAATTCGCTTATCGAAGGCGCTCCCGATGATACGGCACTTGTTACAACGCGAATAGAATTGCAGGATCAAGGGCGGGCGCTCGGTGACAATCACAGCGTGCACCGCAATACTTCCGGGCAAAACTACGTCTGGATCAATTCAAACAAGCCCAACATGGCCAGACAATATCTGAGTTATAGCTGTGGTGTGTATCAACTGCCGTTGCCAATTCAACCATCGCTTGCTCCCGGGCAGACGCCGAGGGTGCCACCGATCAACTGACGCGGATTCGGCCTGCCAAATCGCTTTGACAGGCGCACGCAGGAGATGCCTCAAAAAAGAAACGGAATCAGAAGCGCGCTGCGTTTCTTGTAGGCAGCAAACTCTGGATATCGCGACAGCGACCTCTCTTTGCGTAAGATGTTTGGAATCCATTCCACTGCAATGATGGAAGCGAATGCGACAGCCGGAAGAAAGCCAACCCACCAGGAAAAACCCTGGATGGGGAGGAGGGCAAAGCTGGTGTAGATGAGCAACTCGCCAAAGTAGTTAGGATTCCTGGTTCTGGAAAACAATCCCGTCGTTATCAAGCCTGGTTGTAGTTTCAAAGAGATGTGCTTCTGGAGATCTGAAGCAAAATGGAAGAAGACTCCAAATCCAAACATTGCAACGGCGACTGCAATCTGGATCGGGTGCGCCTGGACACCGTAGTATGTGATTACCAGGGGCGAAATCCAATAGAGACTCAGGCCCGAAACAAGCATCCCGCCGCGGATGAGTGTGACAGGCTGTTCCCATTGCTTGTCCCCAAAGATCTGGCTCTTTAGTATCCAGAGGATACCGTAGGTTCCGTGAAGTGCCAGGTAGACCCAGGCCGTGATGCTTTCCTGACGATGAAACGCGAAAATCAAACACAGCACGACAGGACCGGTCAGGCCCTTAAAGGTATCTATGATGTGTTTCTGTTTCATGCGACCTCGGTCAATTTGGACGTTAGACGACCAGTTCCTCTTCTCCGGAGCGAGCAACAACAATCTCCCCTGCGTCCTCCAGTTTTCGAATGATATTCACGATCTTTTGCTGACAGTCTTCCACGTCTTTGAGTCGCACCGGGCCCATGAAGTCCATATCTTCGCGCAAGAGTGATGCTGCGCGTTTGGACATGTTCTTGAATATTTTTTCCTGGACTTCTGCTTCAACAGATTTAAGTGCTTTGGCAAGTTCTTGATTATCTACTTCGCGCAGTACGCGCTGGATTGCTCTGTCGTCCAGCAAGACAATATCTTCAAAGACAAACATCTTTTTCTTTATTTCTTCTGCGAGTTCCGGATCTTCCTCTTCAAGTGCTTCAATGATCGTCTTTTCTGTTCCACGGTCCACGTTTGTGAGAATCTCTACAATTGTATCAACACCACCGGTTGTTGCAAAATCCTGTGATGTAAGGCTGGAGAGCTTCCGCTCAAGTACGCGTTCCACTTCCCGCAAAACGTCGGGCGACACTCGCTCCATCGTGGCGATCCGTCTGGCTACTTCAGCCTGGATTTGATGCGGTAGCGAGCCAAGGATTGCGGAGGATTTCTGCGGTTCGAGATAGCACAGGATCAAGGCTACAGTCTGCGGATGCTCATACTGAATGAAGTTCAGCAGCTGAGTTGGATCTGTTCGTCTTACAAAATCGAACGGTCGGACCTGAATGCTTGAAGTAAGCCGATTGATGATATCAATGGACTTTTGAGTTCCCACGGCGCGTTCAAGGACTTCGCGAGCGTAGTCTATCCCACCAGTCGTAATGAACTGTTGGGCCATCATGAGTTCATTAAATTCTACAAGGACGCCTTCTTTTTCAGCCGGATCGACATTGTTGACGCGAGCCATCTCGAAAGTAAGGGTTTCGATTTCATCTTCGCGCAGGTGCTTGAAGATATCGGAGGCCACTTCAGGGCCCAGTGTGATCAGGAAGACGGCCGCTTTCTGGCGACCGGTCAGGTGCGATTTCTTGCCCGCTAACACGGGGACATTGCGGCACAGCCCTCCAGATATGAAAGCCCAAATCCGGTCGGCCAGGGCGCGCTTTTTCTTGCCGCCACGGTGCCCGTTCTCAGTTTCAGATCAGAGGTAGCTATGCCTGGCGAAGATCATTACCGGAAACTGGAACGAATGTATCTGAAAGCCCCGGTAAACGAATACTTCCGGTTGGCAGTCGAAATTCGTCACAGCGAAGCCCATATCCGCATACCCGTCCGGACCGACTTCTTTCACGCAGGGGGGGCCGTCCACGGCCACGTCTATTTCAAGGCGCTCGATGACGCCGCGTTCTTTGCTGCAAACTCGCTTGTTGAGGATGTTTTCGTCCTTACCGCTGTTTTTGAGATCCGATTCCTCAAGCCAGTCAGTTCGGGCCAGCTTCATGCAATTGGGAGCGTCGTGTCGGCATCGAAGCGGGTATTTGTTTGCGAGTCCAGGTTGCTGAACTCGGAAAATGAAGTGATCGCCACTGGCTCCGGCAAGTTCATGCGATCAGCTATCCCGCTTACACCCGAAATCGGCTACGCCTGATCTCCGGCATCCCTGTCCGCAATCAAGGGGTCCTCACACGGATCCATTCACCCGAGTAATTCTTTATAAGAGGGTGGCCGATTTGAGCCGTACGGCCCAAATGAGCCGGCCGAAATTGAGCGGAGCCCGGTCACGAAAGGTAGCCTGGCGTCGTGGAATGCTCCAAAATCCGGGGTTCGACGCGTTTCTCGACGAGGGTGCGATTCCTCAAGGGCTGGCACGCATTGTGCAAAATGGGGGCAACCGGCCAAGCCGGAATCAAAGGGGGAAAGCTAAATGACTAAACTCAAATCTCTTGCGGCTTTGCTGGTCCTGGGCGGCGCTGCGGTACTTACCACGCCGGCCATGGCAGTAAACTACGTAATTTACGTACACGGTCGCAGTGCACCTGCAACCAATTGCGGGATCAATACCAGCGACAACAATGGAAACTTCAACAGTTCCGATTCCTATGGCTCAGCAAACCGATCACGGGCTGTGACAGCAGGATCATGGAGATCGCTCTTCATTAACTATGATGGAAACTCTGATCCACGCACTTACGGAACTTGCCGCGCGCAAACCTACATTCAATCCGCACTGAACACCTACTGCAAGAATGGTAACCAGTGCGTGTTTCTCTGCCATAGCGCAGGTTGCATGGCAATGGACTATGCGTTTGAACAAGGAAATGCATCCGGCGCAACCGGGCTTCTGTATGTTGTAAACGCCGCAAGTGCCTCCGGCGGGTCTGCTCTTGCTTCCGCTGGTGCATGGGCCACGGGTACAGGTATGGACAATGCTCTGAAAATTTCAACAGCTCGCAGCTGGAACCATAACAACAATCCAGTAACCGAATACATGACTGCTGGCTATGCTTGCTACGGCGCAACAGCGTGTTCTGCTTCTGTGGTAATCGGTGGTTCTGATGACTCTGCGGTTAACTTTGCGTCGACTTGTGGTTTCAGCTCAAACGGGAACATGACCAAGTGCGTTGATCCAAACAACGCGAAGTACAAATCGCGTTCCACATATTGCAATAGCAAAGGTGCCAAGCCGTGTAACACCAGCAATTCCGCCTATAATACAGATCATACAGGTATGAAGTGCGTTGGTCGTGATGCGTTTGATCGCTTAACGGGCAATCTTTGATCTGAAAGCATGAACAGATTACAGGACGTGAGTTAAAATTGTGAATCCCGGTCCTTGTTTGGCCGGGATTTTGTTTTTACAGGGGGATTGAATGGAAAAGAAGAAACTCTACATCGTTGGCGGCATTGTTGGTGTGTTGGTGGTTGCAATTGGCGCTGTGCTCATGAGTGGACGGGTCACGAATCGGGCTGGTCGAGCCGCCGTTGCGTTCGAAGAAGAAAGAAATAGATCCTCCTCCAATCAAGAATACACGAGCCCGGATGAGAACGGAGTAGCAAAAAAGGTGCAATCTGCCGAGGTTGCTACGCCTGAAATCATGATGCTTCAATTCCAGATGCAGTACAGGTATCCCCTGGATTCAAGGCCGCTCACCCGCACAATGACAGATCTCACCGAGCCCTTTAAGATCCAACCAGCCAGGCATCCCATCTACGCCCACAATCCGCCCGGTGAAGGCGAAAAGCCATTGCTCTATTATTCCTGGTCCGGCCCCAGTCATGTTGTGACGGCCAATTCTCCGGCGGTTGCGTTCCTTGAAGTTTTTGATCTGGATGGAAACGTGGTGAAGCCGCGCGTAATCTCTGCGGACGTATACTCCGATTTTACGTTTGGGCGAAAGCTTGCAGGTCAGGCAACAAGCGAGGCGGCAGGTGACGGGAAAACAAAAATCTCATGGACACCGCGCGACGGAGAAAGATTGCACTGGGGTGAAATCGAACTGCGCGTCCTCTTTGACACTCCAAATGTAAAAAACAATCTGGTAGTAGCGGACTTCAGTAGCACGCCAACGGCTCCGGCGTTGTTCACGGGTGACTACTATGACCATCTGGAAAACGGTTCGCTGGTTATTGATGCATCCATCGACGTGAAAAAGGCAGGCAAGTATGTCTTTGATGCGAACGTATTTGATCAATCCGGAGAGCCGTATGGACGTGTACATCTTGTCACGTATCTAGAGCGCGGTCAGCAAAAACTGCCCCTGCAATTTTTTGGAATCATCTTCCACGATCGAGAGTTTAACCAGGGAAAGCTTGTATTGAAAAACCTGCGAGGCAGGCGTATGAACCTTCCATTTGATCCGCGTAAACTCGACGGTATGCTTGCGCGCGGGGAGGTGATTCCGACAAATACAGAACCTCTTGATGAATGGATCCCTTTGCCCTCTCCAGACTATGTGACCGGTCGGTCTTATGATGTGGATGAGTTTTCAAAAAAAGAATACGAGGGTCTCGACAAGGCCGAACGTCTGAAACAAGTGCAACAGTATGCGCGCGATTGGGATAAACAGAACGGACAGAGCTAACTTCCATTTTCCTGGGCGATTTGCTGTTTCAGCGATTCAACAAATGGCCGCAAAGATTCCGCTGAGCGGCCTGCAAGCTCTCTCACCTTTAGCGCGTGTGCCGACAGATCGCTGTCCGGCAACGCGGCCGCTTCCTCGAGTGCCTCACAGGCAGCGGCCAGCTCCGGGATTCCGAAGGCAAGGCTTGATCCTCGCAGAGAGTGCGCCAGGATTGCCGTAGCCTTTCTATCTGCCAGGCCGTGCTCTTCATTCAATCGCCTCTCGTATTCCGTCAGCTGATCCAAGAAAGTGGAAGCAACCCGTAGCTGGGATTGAATACTCAGGAAAGAAATGTTACCGGCGTCAAACTTACTCATTTTGGTCCACTAAATCGATCAAATCCCCTGCGTACCAGTACGGATTATTGCAGTATTCCCACAGCTTGCGTTCCGCGCAAGAAACCTTACAATCGAGAATATGGGAGATCAGGCAATCGGAGCAAGCATACTTGTCATTGAGGACAATAAGGTAATTGCCGAGTTTATTCAGCTGGTCCTTGAGGAGAAAGGCTTCAAAGTCCAGACCGCGCCGGATGGCGAAGCAGGCCTGGCGGCCTGCCTCAATCTGAAGCCCGATCTGGTCCTATGTGATCTGGTTTTGCCCGGAATAGATGGTTTTGAAGTAATCCGGCGCGCCGCAGAGAATCCGGAAACAACATCTATTCCCTTCATCTATATATCCGCTAAGAGCGATCGAGCCTCCGTCCGCGAGGGAATGGGATTGGGCGCCGAGGATTATATCTCAAAACCCTTTACCCCGGCCGAAATTCTGCAAGCGGTTCAAACTCGATTGAAGCGCCGTCGCGGGTAAGACAGAAAATGGATGCTTTTCTCCTTGACCCTCTTCTGGACGCCGACGCAGATCTGGAGTTGTATCAGGGTAGTTTTGCAAGCATGAACCCAATCGAATCGTCCGGAGGCCGCGTTCTCATCATCGAGGATGACGTCTCAATGGCCACTTTGCTGATTGAATCGCTTCGCCACGATTCGCATACCGTCGAGGTTGCGCGAACTGGCGCTGTCGCTCTGCGCCTGGTTGAGAGCTGGCGACCCGACGTGATCCTCTCAGACCTGAACCTCCCCGATGCGGACGGGATTTCCATACTGCGCGAGATCCGTCAGATGCCGCAGGCTTCCATGATTCCTGTCATCATTCTATCAGCTCGGACGGATAGAGAAGCAAGGTTGGAAGGCCTGTCCTGGGCAGAAGATTTCCTGGCAAAGCCCGCTGATCCGCTGGAACTCCGGGCGCGTGTGCGCTCCATGGTTCGACTCAAGCGAGTGCAAACCGATCTTGCTCAAATGAACCGTAATCTGGAAGAGCGTGTCATCAAGCGCACAGAGGAAATTGTTCAGATCAATCGCACGTTATCCGGAACTGCGACACGCCTTGCCGCGTCTGAGTCCGAGATTCGATATCTTTCGCAAGCGCTCTCAGAAATTCAAGAGGCAGAACGAGCCCGCTTTGCGCGCGAGATCCATGATGCCCTGGGTACTTCTCTAATCACTCTCAAGCTAATGATTCAGACACAGTGCGCTCTGCTAGGTAAGAAGGATCAGGCGCAGAATGACGCCGTGAAACAGATGATCGCACTCATTGATGAGACAACAGAAACGGCTCGCGGAATTGCACATTCGTTGTCACCGGTTGCCCTTGCCGGTCTTGGCCTCAAAGAAGCAACGGCGGAACTGCTGGATCGATTGGCTGCCGCGCATCCCAACGTCGAGTTTCAACTGAAAATGAAAGGGCGTCTTCCCAGGTTGTCAGATGCTTCCAAGCGCGAAGCATATCGTCTCATCCAGGAGGCAATCGCGAATAGTTTGAAGCATTCAAAAGCAAGTCGAATTGGAGTCGAACTCGGAAGCTTGAGCGGCGGTCCAAGGATTCTTATTCGCGACAACGGAATCGGTCTGAAGCCGAATAGCAAGAAAGGAATTGGGCTGAGGCTCATGGCCGAGCGCGCTCAGGCAATCGGTTGCCTGCTTACACTGAAGAACGGCCGACGCAAAGGGCTGGAGGTCGTTGTTGAACGCAAAAGGACGTAAGAAGGAAATTACCCCGGTTTGCCGTGTCGTCCACGCCGATGACCACGCGCTCTTCCGGATGGGTTTGCGCAAAATCATTGAAGAGCGGAAAGACATGCAACTCGTCGCATCTGTTGATGGAACAGACCTGAAGGAAACACTGAAAGCGAAGCCCTGCGATGTCCTCCTCCTTGATCTCTCTATGCCAGACGCGGATGGTCTGGAACTAATGGAGTTTGTCAAGAAAGAGCATCCCAGCGTTCGCGTGATTGCCCTTACCATGCATAAGAACCGCGACTACTTCCGCGCTGCCATGGGACGGGGCGTTCATGGCTATGTCCTCAAGGATGACGTGTTCGAAACACTGATTCATGCGATTCGGACTGTTTTCGCCGGCGAGAAATTCTACTCTGCAGAGATCAACAAGCTGATTGTTGAAGAATACGAAATGCGGCAGGACAAGAACGATTCCCTGCAATTGCTTACAGCCAAGGAACAGGAAGTCCTGAAGATGATCGCTAGAGGCATGATGAATAAGGAGATTGCAAAAGAGCTCTTCTTAAGCGTGCGCACAGTGGAATCAACCCGTGCCCGCATTATGCACAAGCTTAAGATCCCAAATGTCCAGGGTTTGGTCAAATTTGCCGTGGACAGGGCTTTGATCTGATGCCGCCCGTCCAATCCGTGGCTACCGTACTTGTACTGCAAATAATTGTGGTTCTACCCGTAGTAGGTTACTTGCCGGGAGGCTATACTACCTTCTGGTAGGCTATACTACCTTCTGGTAGGCTCCAGTGAACTATTTTGTAAAGAAGGGAATCTCGAACGTCGCTTTATACGGGGAGGATCTTGCGGGTGGCGGCGCGAGCCTCAGAGAGAAGCTCCTGGGTGTGTTGCCAGCCCTGGCGCCTCAGGTTGTGGTACGTTTGTCCGGAGTTGAAGCCATACAAGGGGAGGCCCTCCTCATCATCCTGGCCTTTGCCCGTTCCACCCTCGATGCCGGCCGGAAGCTCACGATTCAATGTGACGAGCAGGGAGCCTCGCTTTTTCGCTTCCTGGGGCTGGAAAGCCTGCTTGCCGGGGAGGCACGATCGTCATGAGCCGGCTTGCAGAAGGCGATGATATCTACCTGGAATTCATAACTGAAAGCCAGGAAATGCTTTCCCTGGCCGAGTCGTCCACCCTCCGCCTGGAAACCGACACGGACGCAGCAACCGTGAACGAATTATTCCGTTTTGTCCACACCGTGAAAGGAAACGTCGGGTACTTTCAGAATCAGCGCCTAACGTCTGTTGCCCATGAGTTGGAAACCCTGCTCGGCGATGTCCGTTCCGGGAAGGAATCCGTCACCGGAGAAATCATTGATGTAATCTTAATCGCGATCGACTGGATCAGGCGTGCGCTTGCCAATCCCCGCGTGGAATCCACGGAAGACCCTGATCTGCTCGATCGAATTGCGATGGCTCGTAGCAAGCCAAAGACAGCGACGGCCGATCGTGCGCATCCGGCAGTTTTCAAGGCCTCTGGTGCGCGCGCAATCGAGCCGCTGAAGATCCCAGCCAAATTGGTCCGCCGTGCAACCGATTTACAAAAGCAGCTTGTTCTTGCAGACGTTCCATTGTCCGGACCCAACTCGATTTCTCCATTTGAGCTGGAAGAACGTTGTGCCCGGGCACGGGTTGCCGGTGAGCTAGCATACTGTAAGGTTCGCCCGGATCTGATTCCAGATCTCCAATCATTGAACGGAGATCATTTGATTGCTGCCCTGGTATTTGGTTCAAACGAGCCGGCTGCGACACTTGAGAAATATGGCATTCCGGCAGTTCGTCTGCGACCCATCAAAACGCGATCACCCGGTGACGCAGAGAATTCCAGGATGGCGCATTCGGATCAGCCGCTTGAAGCTAAGGCTATGGCGCCAGCGGAAAATACGGAGAACGTGTCCGGAGAGCAGGATTCTGCGCCGCTGGTCGCAGAACACTTGCGCGTACCTCTCTCACTCCTGGATCGGATGATTGACCTGGCCGGCCAGACTGTTGGTGTGCGAAACGAACTAATTCAGAAGTTATCAGCAAGCCAGGACACTGGTTTGCAACTCATAGGCTCGCGTCTGAGTCAAATGATCACGCGCCTCCAGGAAGAGATCATGCGAACGAGGCTCCAGGATTTGAGCCAGCTTTTCAAGCGGATTCCTCGCGTGGTGCGCGACACATGTCGCCTAACGGGGAAGGACGTTCGTGTTTCATTTGAAGGCGAACAGGTAGAGCTGGACAAAACTTTGATAGATACCATTGCAGAATCAATTCTGCATATGGTTAAAAACGCCATTGATCATGGAATTGAGACACCCGAAGAAAGGAAGCTGAAAGGTAAAGACCCGCAAGGTCATTTGAGTATCAAAGCAGTTGTTCAAAATCGGTTGGTTCAGGTTATCTTGAGCGATGATGGCCAGGGATTGAATTACGATGCTTTAAAAGCAACGGCGCTTAGCCGTGGCCTGATTTCGGAAGAGCAGGCTGCAGCAATGAGTGATACCGATGCAGCGGAACTGCTTTTTCTTCCAGGTCTTTCCACTGCGAAAGCTATAACGCAAACCTCAGGGCGCGGCGTTGGAATGGACGTAGTCCGGGCCAGCTTCAAACGGGCCGGAGGCAGCATCACGGTTCACGCGGAACGCGGGCGGGGAACCACTTTCATTGGGACGCTTCCGCAAACCCTTTCTATTGTAACGTGCCTTGTCGTACAGGTGGGATCGGCGCGGTTCGCAATTCCTCGCGCCAGCATTCTTGAGCTCGTCCTTGTAAATCCCGCACATCTTTCGCTGGCCGCAGGCCAGCGTATTTACCAGTTGCGCGATCGCATCCTGCCGCTCGTTGATTTGCGTGATCTGTTCTACAGAGAACCTGTGTCGGAAAGTGAACCTTGCTTCATTGCTGTTGTGCAGGCCGATTCCCGGCGTTTTGGCTTAATGGTCCAGGCTGTTGGAAATCCAGAGGAAATCCTTGTCAGGCCGCTCAGCATCCACTTCGAGGGAAATCCTTTCTACTCCGGCGCCGCAGTTCTCGGAGACAGCAATGTTGTTACAATCCTGGATGTTGCGGGCGTTGCGCGAAGCGTGCACTTGCATGCAGAACTGGAAGAAGCCACTGCGCAGGCGCCCGCAACTCGCCAGAAACTGGAGAGCTTTCTGGTTTTTGATGCGGGGGAAATTCGCCTGGCTGTCTCCACTAACTATTCGCCCAGGATTGAAACATTCCATTTTGGCCTGTACGAAGCTGTGATGGGTGGCGAAGTATTCCGGTTTCAGAACAAGGCGTTGCCGCTGATCCATCCCGATCGGGTTTTTGGAGAGGCAGGTCAGCGCGCACTTCAGCCTGCTTTTGTAATAATCGTGAGCTCCGGTGAGACCTCCATCGCTCTTGCCGCAACAGCTATCATAGCAATTCACGATCACTTGCCAGATCAGCATTCCGATTCTTTCAACCATCCGGCGATCGAATCACGCGCTATAGTTGGAGATAGAACAGTCTTGTCTGTCAACGTGCCGGTTCTGCTACAGCAATTGGATAGAAATGCCTTCAGGGTGGAGGCTTGATATGCAGATACTAACCTGGATACTTGGCAAAGAAAGTTACGGCATGAAACTCGAAGATTGTCGCGACGTGAAGGAGAATACTGCGCTCTTTCACATACCTGGAATGCCTGACTACGTGGCCGGCCTTGCAAACGTCAATGGCGAGCCTGTAACCGTTCTGGATGTATCCTGTCTCTTTGGTTTAGATCGCAAAGAAAATCGGCCTTCTACAGTGGCGCTTGTGAGAATCAAGGGTGCTCAACAGAATGTAGCTCTGCTGGTTGATCGCCTAACGGACATTGTAACTGTTTCGCAAGACCAAATTGAAATCGCTCCGGCGAGTATGAGTGAGACGCAAGCAGCGCTGGTTGCCTGCATGGTCAGGAGACCGGAGATTGTCACAATAGTTCTAAATCCCAGGGAGCTTTCCAAAGCGCATGGCAATTTTTAAGGAAGAAGACGGAGGTCTTTATGAGTAACAAAACAAAATCATCCAGTCGTTGGGAACAGCTGAATATCAGCACCAAGCTCTTGCTTGGATTTTCAATTACATTGAGCCTGACTGTAGTGCTTGGAATATTTGCCCTGGTCTCGCTGACGAGGGTTTACCAGAATACGAGGGAGATTGCGGAGAAGGCCCTGCCAGAACTCAAAGCATCTTCAGAGCTGCTCGTACAAGTGAATACTCTGAGACGAAAGGAATTGCTCTTTCTCGTCAGTGAGGGGGCAGCGAAGGCCGGGGCTCAGCGCGAAATGGGCCAGGCTATAGAGGGAATTCAGCGTGCGGAAAAGAATCTTGAATCGGTGTTGGATCCTGACTTCAAGGGACTGTTTGGCGAGTACAGCAAAGCGCGGGCTGAATACATGGAGGAACATGCGGCGCTGGTCGGGCTGATTTCAGGCGGAAAAACAGATGAAGCGAAATCGCTAATGGCCGGGAGATCGCAGGAAACATTGAACTCAATGCTAAAGCATATGCAGGTCCTGGATCAGGCGGTCATTGACTCTTCGAAGCGAGACGTCGAGCAGGTCCAGGGCATTTATAATTCGTCCTTCGTCTGGGTGGGGCTTCTGTTAATTAGCTCAATTGGCCTGGGAGGATTCCTTTCGATCAAGATTGCGCGCTCCATCACGAGGCCTCTGGGTGCTACTGTGGATCGACTCGGCGTTGTCGCTACTGGTGATCTAACCCAGCGCGTGGACGATGTTTCAGCTAACGAGCTGGGTGTTCTTGGGCAGTCGATGAACAGCTTCCTTGAGAATCTGGACCGCGTACTGAGTCGCGTCTTCTCCGTGAGCAAAGAACTCACGAGGGCAGCCAGTGAATTGAACGAGGCTAGCTTGAGTCTTTCTTCCGGCACCGAACAGACATCTCAACAGTCCAGACTGATTGCTGACACGGCCGGCACAATGAATCACGGACTACAATCACTCGCGAGTGCAATTGAGGAAATGTCGAGCTCGATTTCAGAAGTGGCGCGACAGGCCGCGGATGCATCTGTTATTGCAACGGATGCAAATGCAAAGGCGGCAAGTACTACCTCCGTTGTCCGTGACCTGGGACAGAGTGCGGATGAAATTGGAAAGTTTATCGAGAGTATCGCAAGTATCGCAGCCCAGACCAACCTGCTTGCTTTGAATGCAGCAATTGAAGCCGCAGGAGCGGGTGATGCTGGGAAAGGATTCGCAGTGGTCGCAGCGGAAGTGAAGGAGCTGGCCCGGCAGGCAGGTCTGCTTTCGGAAGATATTAAGGGCCGGATCTCTTCCATTCAGAAAAGCACGGACAAGACGATAGGCGCTATTGAGGATATCGCTGCCGTGATACGTCGGGTCAATGAAATCAGCGGCTCGATTGCTTCGGCCGTGGAGGAGCAATCCATTACATCAAGAGAAATTGCCTCTAACGTGGCTCAAATTTCCTGTGCGTCTACCGAGGTGACAAAGAACATCAACGGAATTTCAGACCAGGCAAGAGTTGGCGCGAAGGACGCTGCCCGAACATTGCAGTTATCGCAAAGTCTCAAAGAACTGGCGGTCGAAATCGACGCGGATGTAAGCGGATTCAAGTTAGGCAACGACAACGGGGGCAGCCGCAATAGTGCCCGTCGCGTGGCGGCGCTGAACTGAGGTCATTGATCGAACAATGGTGTCGCCGGCAGTTATGAGTGAGCAAGCATCAGATCAGATTCGCGTGATGATCGTGGATGACTCACAGGCGTACAGAAATTTGCTGCGCCATGAGTTGGCCCTGGATCCACGAATTGAAGTGGTATCTGTTGCTGCGAATGGCAGGCTTGCCCTCCCGAGGATCAACCATTACCGTCCAGATTTTGTGATTCTGGATCTGGAAATGCCAGAAATGGATGGCCTTGCCACGCTTGAAGTCGTCAAGAAAAAATGGCCAGACACCAGGGTCGTTATGTTCAGCTCACATACGGTCGAGGGTGCGCGCCTAACGTTGCGTGCTCTGGAGCTTGGCGCAATTGACTTTGTTCCCAAGCCGACCGGGCTATTGGATGTCAGTGGCTACCTGAGAAATACTTTGATCAAGCGGATCAAGGATCTGGCCCGCACAAAGACCCAACCGGTGCCCGTTGTGCCAGCCCCAACGGAAGTGAGCCTGCGTGAAGAAGTGGGGCAGGCGGACATCTGCGCAATAGGAATTTCCACGGGCGGCCCCAATGCGCTGCGCGAATTGCTTGCGCGAATCACCCCTCCACTGCGCGGGCCAATTGTAATTGTGCAGCATATGCCGCCGCTCTTCACAAAGCATCTGGCGGAAACATTGTCCTATCATACAAGGCTCACTGTGGTTGAAGCTAGTGACGGGATGCGTCTTGAAGCTGGAATGGTGGTGATAGCGCCTGGCGGTTCGCATCTGGAGCTTGTGCGCGGAGCCGGTGCAATCATTGCCCGTACCAATGACAGGCCGCCAGAGTTGAGCTGTAAGCCCTCCGTCAACATCTTGTTTAGATCGGTTGCGCTTGAGTTTGGAAATCGCGCGCTTGCATTGATCATGACCGGCATGGGCGAAGATGGGTACGAAGGAGTTCGAGACATTCGAAATCGAGGAGGCTTTGTCTATGCGCAGAGCCCCGAATCATGTGTTGTGTTTGGTATGCCTGAACGACCCATTCGCGAACACCTTGCTCTGCCGCGAGATATTCCGGGCCTGGCTTTCTCCGTTCAGAGCCGCCTGGGGATGGTGAAGTAATGCCATACGCAAAGATCAAGACGCTTGTTCACCGTACAACAGGAATCGAACTTGGCGAAGATAAGGACTACTTGATTGAAGCGCGACTCGGACCGCTTTTGACTTCAATGAATTTTGCTTCATACGATGCGTTGGCCGATGCGGTAGTGCGCGATAGCCAGGGTAATCTCAGGGCAGAACTGATCGAGCGTATTGCAACACATGAGACTCTATTCTTCAGAGATGAAAGTATTTTCACGGCGCTCACAACTCAGATCATTCCTGAATGGCTGGCTCGCAACAGCGTCGATCGACCCTTGCGCATCTGGTGTGCAGCCTGCGCAACAGGCCAGGAGCCGTATTCGATTCTGATGTTAATCAAAGAATCGCTGCCGCATGTGTTTGATCGCGTCAAAATGACCGCAACGGACATTAGTGAAGCTACTGTTGCGCGCGCAAGGCTGGGTATCTATTCGCAGTTTGATGTTGGCCGTGGGCTACCGGCTGCTTACAGCGAGCGATTCTTCAGGCCCATGGGAGAAAATTTCCAGGTAATCGAATCGATTCGGAATGCAGTGAATTTCAAACAGGGAAATCTTCTGGATTTGCCATATGAGGGGGCCTACGATATTGTATTCTGCCGAAACGTTCTGGTCTACTTTGACATGGCGACCCGCGTGAAGATACTCGAAGCCTTGCGAAAATGCATGAACCCCGACTCTACCCTGATTCTAGGCTCTTCGGAATCACTGTTTGGAATTACGGATGATTACGTTCTGCGTCAGTGCGGCCTTGCCCGTTATTATGAGTGGAATACCAGCAAAATTACAATATTCAAACGACCAAATTCCCAGGAGAAAATATGAAAACAGTACTGGCAGTCGATGACTCGCGCGCTATGCGCTCAATGGTTCAGCAAACTCTTGAGTCCGGCGGATTTACAGTCCTGCTTGCAGAACATGGCAAAGAAGCGCTCGCCACATTGAGCAACAACAAGATCGATCTGATTGTTACCGACATCAATATGCCAATCATGGATGGTTTAACCTTTATCCGTGAGGTTCGCAAACTTGATACAAACATCCCGATCCTTGCATTGACCACGGAGGCGGAAGCCGGGATTAAGCAAACCGGAAACGGTCTGGGTGCAGACGGTTGGATTGTAAAGCCGTTTCAACCTGCACAGTTCCTTGACATAGTGCGTCAGATGGTCGAGTAACAGTTGCCTCGACTACTCAGGTAAATCAAGAACTCGGCGAACTTCCTTCATGATCCGGTCCTTGCTCAAAGGCTTAGTGATATAGGCGGTGATTCCGGCCTTGCTGCATTCAGAGCGGACCTCGTTGGTTGCATAGGCGGTCATTGCGATGATAGGGATATCCGGATTAATGGTTTGTTCTTCCCTCGATCGAATGATTCGTGTGGCTGCGAGCCCGTCAAGCTCTGGCATTTGCAAATCCATAAATACTACGTCGTATGTGTTC
>JAEUSB010000027.1 GCA_016788865.1 Leptospirales bacterium | reverse complement strand
TTGCGGGGACTCTTGGATTCTATCATTGGTTCATCTATCGTGGGTACGCTCATGAGTTCTTCCGGAGAAGACCCTTTGGTGCTGTTCTGATGATTCAGTTTTCTGTGTACATGGTTTTGATCGTAGTCATGCGAACGATCGGACGCTTCCTTGCAGGCGACTACACAAGTCCGGGCGACATACTTAGGGATTCATACACGGTTGAAGCTGTCTTTGTGGCCGCGATTGCGGCGCTGGTCTTGAATTTTCTGGTTTATGTTACTGCACTCCTGGATCTCCCGACCATTCTTGCCTTTCTGTCGGGCAGGTATCATCGTCCTCGTCGAGAGGATCGCGTTTTCCTTTTTGTGGATCTTGTAGGATCAACAACAATCGCAGAAGAAATCGGTGGTGAGAAATTCGCACTCATGCTGGATCGATTCTTTTCAGATATGACAGAGGCGCTGATTCTCACAGGCGGCGCGATTTACAAATATGTTGGAGATGAGGCCATCATCACCTGGCCTCTGCGTGACACATCCGGGGCAAGTTGCCTTCGCTTTCACGCTCTCCTAAAGACAGAAATAGAAAAGAATCGGATGCGATACGAAAGCGAGTTCGGGCGAGTTCCCCAATTCCGAGCGGCCGCTCACGCGGGTGAAGTGGTTGCATCAGAGATTGGAACATTGAAAAAGGAAATCGCGTTTCTTGGGGACACAGTAAATGTCACTGCCCGGTTGCTCGAAGAAAGCCGCAAGGCAGAGGGCAGCTTTGTAATATCGGGAGGCATTCGGGATCTACTTTCATCCGCATCAAAGGACGAATTGCGAAGCATGGGGCGCATGACAGTTCGCGGACGGATTGAGCCTGTAGAAGTTTACTCGGTCATTGAAGAAATGGGAACAATTAAGAAGAATCAGGCCACCACATGCTGATCGGCGGAAAGAGACCGTCATTCGGTCCACCTCATTGATTTTGTTGGTGTCTTGTGGGACTTATTTTGTTGGTTGGTTGCAACAAATGAATCTTGATTCAACTGTGCAACCTGAACTTCTACAATCTGATCGCACAACCAACGGATCTTTCAGAACTGCTCTCATTCTCGCCGGATTCACTATCGTTTACAACATTGTTGAAGGTCTGGTTTCAATATTTTTTGGAGTTAGCGATGAGAACTTCACTCTTCTCGGTTTTGGAACTGACAGTTTTATTGAAGTTCTTTCCGGTATTGGAATCGCGCACATGATTCTCCGAACCAGGCGCAACCCTGCCAGCTCTCGCGATGGTTTCGAGCAGAGCGCACTCCGAATCACCGGCGTTGCCTTTTACATTCTGGTTGTTGGTCTGGTATCTTCAGCCGCGTACAACACCTGGGTCGGTCATCGTCCGGAAATCCGTTGCAGGAGTTGTTATCTCCTCTCTCTCGATTTTGATAATGTTGGTACTGATGAGAGCAAAACGGCGCACGGGACAGAAACTGAATTCACCTGCCATAATAGCGGATGCGGAATGCACAAAGGTCTGTGTCTACATGTCCGTGATTTTGCTTGTCGCAAGCGGGTTGTACATGCTCGTTCAGATTCCGCACCTTGACACGCTCGGGAGTCTGGCGCTTCATATTTTTCTTTTAAGGAGGGGCAGGAATGTTTTGAGAAGTCGCGGAATTTGAATCATTGCTGTAAACACGACTCATGAGCATAACATCTGATCCTCTAAAATTGTATTCCGATCACAATCGTTCTTACATTCGCTTCATTAAGTTCGTTCGATACCGGCATGGGTTGTGTGCTTTTTTCCGGCAGTCAGATCTGCTTCAGGCCGGGAAGCGCGTGCTTGATGCGGGCTGCGGAAGTGGAGTCGTAACACTCGGATTGCGCGAAGCGCTCATCCAACGCGGCCTTACACCAGGACCACTTCACGCATTTGATCTCACCGGTGCGATGCTTGACGCATTTCGTCGCTCTTTGCATGCCCAATCTATTACAGGTGTTGAACTTGCCCAGTGCGATGTTCTCCAACTACACAACTTGCCTAAGTCCTGGAAGAATTTTGATCTGCTCGTTTCTGCTTCCATGTTGGAATATGTCCCACGGGAAAGACTTTCCGAATCTATGTCGGGGTTGCGCAGCCTACTGGCTCCTACTGGTCGGTTTGTTCTTTTCATGACTCGACGAAACTTGCTTACTCGTCCGTTGATCGGCTCGTGGTGGGAATCTAATTTTTACAATGCGCTGGAGCTGCGCAATGCATTTGAGAGTTCCGGCTTTACCGATGTAGTATTTCACCGATTTCCCGGTCTGTATGGCTACCTGAACCTGTGGGGATATATCGTAACAGCTCGAAGGAGTTAACGAATCGCACTTTTTTCCTCGCCACGACGGACAGTTCCTCTTTCTGTATTTGGATGAATGTAATGAAAAGGAGAATGGTTCTTGGAACACTGAGTGTATTGGGGCTCGTTGTAAGTATGTCAGATTGCAAAAAACACGGGCACGATAGCAACGAATACATGAACCAGAGTTCTTTCGATGAACTGGTAAAACGATTTGAAAATCCGGAGCGCGAAAAATGGCAGAAGCCACAAGATCTAGTCCGGTTCCTCGGAGAGTTGAAGGGCAAGACAGTCGCGGATTTGGGTGCCGGTACCGGCTACTTTAGTTTTAGACTTGCTGAGAAAGGCGCGACGGTTATCGCACTTGATATTGACGAGCGGTTCCTGGAATTTATCCGCAAGGAACAAGAGCGCCGGGGTGTGAGTGGCTTAGCTGTCCGGAAAACCGAACCTGATGGGTTGCGCCTCAATGACGGAGAAGTTGATTTGTTACTACTGGTCGATGTTTACCACCACATAGGTAACCGCGTCGCATTTTTTAAAGGAGCAAAAACAAAATTGAAACCGCGTGGCAGAATCGTTATCGTCGACTTTCGCAAAGGTGACCTGCCGGTGGGTCCACCAGACAAACACAAGCTAAGTTCTGGTGAAGCCGAGGTAGAGTTGCAACAGGCCGGTTATGCTACAGAAGTGGAAAATAATCTCCTTCCATATCAGTATATTGTGACTGCACGATCGCGTTAGGTGGCATCTGTGGTCAAAACCATTTCCAGAGCCACCATTTCTCGAAGACGACTTTTACCAAATGTGAGAACCGCGAAGGTGTTTTCATAAACACCTTCGGACCCGATTCTGCAAAAAAATCTCCGGTCGCATGGCCCGCGCGTCCGTAGCCTGTTTCCAGAAAGCACGCACCGTGTCCGTCGAATCGGTTTGAACTTTCTTTTCCTTTGATTCGACCAATCACCATGGCTGAGGCAGTTTCGGCCTCCGCGTGAGCGAACACGCCTGCCTTCGGAAGCGGCTTTCCATTTCTTAAACCTATCGTTGTAACATCACCAATAGCAAACACATCTGCGACTGATGTTTCGAGTGTTTGCGGATTTACCTTAACCCATCCGTTCTCAGCGAGAACCTGGCTTCCGGAGAGGAACGAAGGCAAGCCGTGCGGAGGGATGCCAATCAGGAGATCGTAAGAGAGTTCCTCTCCGTTCTGCATTTTGATCTTCTGCGACGAAGCATTGATGGAAACTGCGTTTTGACTGGGTAGGTACTCAATATTCCGCGATAACAACATTTGCTCGACACTTTTCCCGATTTCCGGCCCAGCGCTCGGCATCGGCATTGGTTCTGGCGTGATGATCTGAATTTGCGCATCGATGTTCCTTTCTTGGAGACGCGCATCGACAAGGAAGGCTGCTTCGTAAGGTGCCGCCGGGCACTTGAACGGCAGGGAGGCCACGAGGATTACTATTTTTCCCCCTGTGAAGGCAGCAAGCTCGGCGCTTATGCGCGTTGCTCCTTCGGCGGAGTATAGATCGAGCGCGGCCTCGGAAAACCCCGGCAGTCTTTCAGGGTAGTGGGCTGCACCTGGCGCAAGAATGAGATAGTCATAAGGGACACTTCTGTCTGCTGTTTGAACCACCCGGTTTGACCAGTCTATTTTTGTGACACTTGCATTGACCATTTCGATTCCTCGGCGACGCTTGTGTCGCCTTGTAATCTGAGCAGGCCGCCGCTTGCCGACGGCTAACCACAGCAACGAGGGAGGAAATGCATGCGAATGAGTCTTCTCGAAGATTGTTATGTGTGCTCTTTTACCAAGTCCGGCTTTAAGACGATTGGCTGCTACAAGACCACCAGTACCAGCACCAATAACGACTACATTTTTCATATACACTCCTTGATATTTTAGAAGGTCAAAAGTTTATCTGATTCCATAGCAAGTGCATGGAGATCGGCCATGGAGGAAAGAGGGCATAAATCAGTTCCCTCCATCTGCCTGCTTTTCAAACAGGTTCCGCAGGCAAGAACTGATCCTCCGGTCTCGACGAATTTTCTGATCTCTGCCGTTATGCGGAATTTATCTGTGTCAAGAGATTCTACTTCAACGCCGCGTCCGAGAAGGAAGATCTTTACGCCTTCACCCTTATCGAGAGAGAAGTTCGCCAATCGCAACGCATTCCAGACCGTCTCTGGTTCGTTCGAGTGGATGACGATCCCCAGTTTCAATTTTCTCTTTTCGTTCATTGTTTCCCCACTGATAGTGTGATGCCTTTTGCTTGAAAATCCATCGGTCCGCGTGGCAGTCTGAGTACCCTGTAACCATTCTTGCGAAGTGTTTTGGTTGCTTCCGTAGACAGCACGCAATAGCGTCCTCGACAGTAAGCGAAAATATCCTTTGTGCGTGGAAGAGACTTGAGTCTCTTTTCCAGTTCTTTAATCGGAACGGACACGGCCCCCGGAATGTGACCGGCCTCATACTCGTTCTCCGGCCGGACATCGATCAGCATTATCTCACGGTCTCGCGCCTTCTTGATCAGCTCCCGCTCATCCAGTGCTTCAAGATCATCATGCCCAAAGAAATCCAGCATTGCCATCCGGATCTCCGCTAGGTGCGTTTCACCCGCAGCACAAAGCTGTGTGAACAGATCTCTTCCCAGGGTTGTATGGGAATAGACAACATATCGGCCATCTTTCCGTGAAGTTACCAGGCCAGCCCGTTTCAAAAGCTGGAGGTGGTGAGAGACTGTGCCCAGCGTCATCTTTGTCTCCGCGACCAGTTGTTCCACGGGCTTTGGGGCTTGGGTAACCATGTCCAGAATCTCCAGGCGACCGGCGTCACTGAGACATTTGGCAACTTGCGCGAGCCGACCATAGATCAGTCCCTTGAATTCTTTATTATTCATATGCTCTAATAATCATTAGATTATAGTATTGACGATTCTGTCTCTCTTTTTTTATCAGTTGTATGAAAGTTCGTGATAGCGGAATGCCGGAGTCGGCTTATTGGGAAAGCCTCTTCAATGTCCCACTGATGCTCCGAGAGATGCGGATTGATGCGGAAATAAAGGATGTGGTTGAGGTTGGTTGTGGATACGGAACCTTCACCGTGCCCGCTGCGACACTGGTGCACGGTCGGGTGCACGCTTATGACATTGAACCGGAGATGGTCCGAATTACACTCGATCGTGCAGCGGGGGCGGGTGTGTCTAATGTCAATGCGTCGGTCCGTGACTTGATCGTCGAAGGGGCAGATGTAGAAGCAGATTCCATCGGCTATGTAATGCTCTTCAACATTCTTCATCACGATAATCCACTTGAGATTCTGTCCGAAGCTCTGCGCGTTTTGCATCCGGGTGGGCTTGTTGGCTGTGTTCATTGGAACCACGATCCGACGACTCCGCGTGGTCCAACTATGGATATTCGACCGAAGCCCGAACAAGTGCGAGTCTGGATGATTTCAGCTGGCTTCCGAGTTGAGGGAGGAATGATCGATCTTCCGCCATATCACTATGGATGGATAGGAGTGAAGTAGGCTGGAATTCAGTTCTGCTGCGGTTGCAGCGCAATCAGTGCCGAGCCAACGAGCACAATGATGATACCAGCAATGTCGTAGGTCGACGGACGAATACTCTGCACGGACCAAAGCCAGGCAATTGACATAGCAATATATACGGCACCATACGCGGCGTACACCCGACCTGCTGCCGCCGGATGAAGTGAAAGAAGCCAGGCAAATAGAAATAAGAAGGCAGCGGCGGGGAGGAGTAACCAGGCGGGTTTCGATTCCCTCAATACAAGGTACGGCAGGTAGCATCCGATAATTTCTGCGAGTGCCGTAACGATAAACAGAGCGAAGGTTTTTAGAAAGAACACTGAATTCAAACTCCTGAAAGACTATCACACTGAGCATCGTCCCTTTTGCAGCAGGCAAGCGAATTATTCAGAATCTCCCTGCATTCTTGCAGAGCGGCAATCTTTGAATCGAGGTCCGCAAGTTTCTTTTGCGCAAGTTCCTCGTAGTCCCCACAAGATCGCCGCCCAGATCCGATGAGGTTCAAGATTCCACGAACTTCACGCAAGCTAAATCCCGATGCACGGGCGCTCTCGACAAACCGCAAACGCTCAACATCACTTCCATCGTAAACTCGGTAGTTATTCGGGAGACGATGCGAACGCAAGATGCCTTCCTTTTCGTAAAACCGGAGCGTGTCCCGCGAAAGCCCCGACTTGCTCGCAAGGGCACCGATAAAAATTTGCGCTTCTGCGGACATTTTTTGCCTCCGGCTATTGACCCTGGAGTATACTCCAGGGCTTATACTGGACTCAATAAAAACAAAGGAGGTAGTAGAATGGCTGCTACAAATTTTCTGAATCAACCTGTTGTGTGCGATCTTGGAGTATTTACGAAGGAGGAGCGTGAACATCATGTAACTCGGTCAGCAAGACTCTTTACAAAATGCATGGGGTTGCGGGAAACGGAAGTGGGCTTTGAATTGGAATTTGATCCGTCGGTTTCCGATTCCGAAATTCAGGAGTGGTATGAAAATGAACGCCGGTGTTGTAAGTTCGCGAAGTACGAACTTACAACCCGCGCAAGCGAGAGAATCCTTCTGGTTAGCACTGGTAGCTCAGGGAAAGCAGCGCTGCGCAAAGCCTATAGTTGGATGCTCGGTGGTCAAATGACTTTCCCAGAACGGAAAAGTACAGGTATTTTCAAATTCGGAACGGTCATGGCCGCGATTCTCTGCATGGCTTGCCTGCTTCCGTTAATAGGTGGATTCCTCGTCACGCGCGGCATCGTCTCTTCCTTCTGGAATCCCGGCGAACTCGTTTGGATCGCAATTGGGCTGGCGATCGTTGGTGCCTGGTTCGCCGCTTCCTGGATAAAGAAGCGAAAAAGAAAAAACCAGGATGCGTGTGCTTGTTAGTTAGGAGACCAGGTGTTGGCTGGCGTGGAGATCGGGCTCCTCGCCAGCTTACCGACTCAGGTACCGCCGATTTTAGTTTGACAAATCTGAAAAATATCGTATATGTACGATACATGATTACTAAATCTGCCGAGTTCTCAAATGCCCTTAACCAGCTTGCGGACTTCGCAAAAGTTCTCTCTCACCCGGCCAGGGTTCAGATTCTGAAAACGATTGCGAAGAGAGGCGAGTGCATTTGCGGCGAGATTGTCGAGGTTCTGCCTCTGGCCCAATCGACCGTTTCACAGCATCTTAAGGAACTAAAAACAATTGGCTTGATCAAAGGAGAGACTGAGGGCTTGAAATCATGCTATTGCGTAGATTGGAAAGCGATGAAGAAATGTCGCGCATTGTTTGATGACTTCTTTGAGGAGATGGAAAAGCACAAGGACGCGGAAGAGTGTTGCTGATCGGATGAGTCCTCTCTCCAGGGATCAACACCAGGAGAATTTTTTTCATCCGCGATCGACCTGAAACCATGGTGGATTCAGTTCATTGGCTTTCCACAGGCTCTCCGCTGAGAGTCGGAAGGCTTCCTCGATCGCTTCCGGAAAATAGAGACCATCGCGACCGGAAATCCTGACATGAGCCAGCAGGAACAGCAGTTTGATCAAGTGGGTCGCAAAGGAAATGAGGAGATCTGATTCCATCAACGAAAGGGCAGCGCCTGTAAATGGCATCTTCATCAGCTCATCCGCCAGAAAATAGATACGCTCGTGATTGGGGGATGTGTTAAAATCAATATTCCCTGCGAAGTTTGATGCTATGAATCCAGGCAAGAATTTTGCCGTGTATCGATCTAGCTCAGCGCTCAAGGCTTTCAGGGTCCAGTATTTAAATTCCATTCCAAGTTTCAGGCCTCGGGTTGCGTGCGGGCGGATCAATCCCCGTGGTAATCCGACCTACAAATTATCGAACTTTTCTGTTTGACAATGTTCTTTTAATCGGATATTTACGATATAGGATAAAATTTCTGGATGGTGGCCTGGGATCAGGGTCCATTAGGCTTCGGAGGATCGATTCTCAATGGAAAAACTAACAATACTGTTTCTTTGCACGGGCAATTCGTGCCGGAGTCAGATGGCGGAAGCGGTCGTAAAGACTTTGCACCAGGACCGTTTCATAGGTTACAGTGCAGGGTCCGAACCGGATCTTGGAAAATTTCCGGAAACGAAGGGCGTTCACCCAATGGCTCTCCGTGTTTTACAGGAGAATAGAATTTGGACGGAAGGGTTGTATTCAAAGAGCTGGGATCAATTCATCCAACAGAAGGAACGCATTGATTTTGCTTTTACGCTCTGTGATAATGCGCAGACGGAGATGCTGGAAGTTTGTCCCGTGTTTCCCGGTCAGCCTATGACTGCGCACTGGGGTCTTCCCGATCCTGCCCTTGCAACGGGTTCGGACGAAGTGGTTCGCAAAGTCTTTCAGGACGCGTTCTTCCTTTTGAAGCGCCGACTAGATTTGCTGGCGTCGTTGCCGTTCGCGTCCTTGCAGCAGAATGCTCTTCAAAACCGTGTGGATGAGATCGGCAAGGTCGATGCTGCGAATGGTGCAATCAGCGGGTAAGAGCAACTACAATGAGAGCCTTTTCTGAACTCCTCATTCCGATTGGCTGCCTATCGGTTATTCTGCTGGCAGGCTGTGATCGTGTAGAATATTCAAAGTTGGGTGTTCCAGAAGATCCGGTGCGAATTGCAATTCAAGATTCAAAAGGTGCTCCCGAGTTAGCGCAAGCACTCAATAATTTCTTTGCCGGATCGCTGAAAGTTGTGGCGGAAGTCAAAGGGACAGTGGAGATCGTGGAGGGTTTTGGGCCCGGAACGGTTCATGTTGCATTCATGAATACGCTCGGCTATGTCCTCGCTCACGAATGGACGCTTGCTGAAGCGAAGCTCAGGCTCAAATATTCTAATGGAAAAACGGATTACTCAGGTGGAATCATTGCCCTCAAGGGTGGGCGTGTTCGAGTTCCAGAGGACATCAACGGGCGTGTTCTGGCTTTCAAGGACCGTTATGCGACAACGGGTCATCTGCTCGCCGTCAACTACTTACGCAAATCTAACATCGTCCCGGCAACCACAGTCTTCGCAGGCAGCTACCGTGATGTAGCACTCGGCGTTTATGAGGGGCGATTTGATGCCGGAGCCATCTATTTTGGGAAACCTGGTCCACGGGGAGTCTCCATGGATTCGCGAATCGAGATTCTGGATTTGCATCCGGATGCGTTGGAGAAACTCGTTCTGATTGCAGACACAGGCAATGTACCATCTGGACCTGTAGTAATCAATCGTCGCCTGCCACCAGAAATGAAAATGGAATTGATCGAGGCCCTACTGCGGTTTTCTGTGACTGCACCGGCGAAGAAGGCATTATTAAATGCTTATGATGCGACCGCTCTGATACCGGCAACTGATGCAGATTTCGCCTCCGTTCGCGCGGACCTGGCAGCGACAGGAATGAACCCTGAGGATTTCGTTGAAAAAGGTTACAAGTTTACAATGCGACGCGCAATGCAGAACCAACACGATTAACGGGCGGCGAGAAAATCCTGAACGAAACCGGGAGCCGGATGCTTCCGGATTTCCTCTGGGGTTCCTGCTGTTCTATAGTGCCTGCATTCAGTACCATGTAGGGCCAGACTGCATATGACTGAAACACGCAAATATGTTTCATTCGGGAAACAGCCATCCGTGTTCGGGATGGCTGCTTGAGCCGAAACGGTTTCGTGGAGCAAAGAGTCCTAGCAGCAACCACTTCCTGGCTCGCAGCATGCGGCTTTGCCGGGTTTCTCGGCGGTGAGTGTGATGCTTTTCAGGCCGATCTTCGATCCATGATGCTCGGCGATTTCTTCTGGTGAGAGATACTTGCTGAGAATATCCTCCGGAATGAGAACTGCCTTTTCTTTCAGAATGGAAACATTCAGGAATCCGGTACTAAAGATAAGTCCAAGATAACCGTTCTTCTGCATTGCTCCGGAAACGCAGCCTGCATACATCTCGGCTGCCTCGCGCAGATTGTCCGGTAAGGTTCCTTCCAGCACAATATCAGAGATTGTGAATTGTCCGCCCGGTTTCAGAACCCGGTAGATTTCAGAAAATGCGCGGGCCTTTTCTGGCACTAGATTCAACACACAATTGCTGATGACTACATCCGCTGTGGACTCTTCTACGGGGAGGTTTTCAATTTCGCCATGTCGGAATTCTACATTCGTGAATCCGAGCTTCTCGTTGTTCTTGCGTGCTTTTTGAAGCATTGCTTCCGTCATGTCCACGCCTATGACGCGACCAGTTACTCCCGTCTGAGCCCGTGCAATAAATGCGTCATTCCCAGCACCTGAACCAAGATCGATTACGGTATGCCCCTCTTTGATCCGGGAGTATTGAGTAGGAATTCCACAGCCAAGGCCGAGATCTGCATCAGGATTGTAGCCGGCCATTGAGGCATAATCTTCGCCCTTCATCATGAAGGAAGTATCTGATGTTGAACAGGCTCCCGCACCGCAACATGAACTGAGGTTTTGGTCCGGCGACTGTTCTGCGATCGCACTGTAGGCAACCCGGACCGATTCTTTTAGTTCTTCTGCTGTTTTTGACATTACGATAGCTCCGATTTTCTTGTATATCGTAACTATACGATGATTTGACAACCCCGTCCAGTAAAAAAATCTGGATCATCAGCCGTCTGAACTGAATACTGTTGTCTAGTTTCTGGCTGAAAGGATTTCAGGTGTCCACATATTCAAACGCGCAACCCAAAAGGAAACTATCATTCCTTGATCGATACTTGACTCTTTGGATCTTCCTGGCTATGGCGCTGGGTGTGATTCTCGGGAATATTATTCCCTCTCTGGTGCCCTGGCTCAATTCGATGAGCTATGGAACCACATCCATCCCAATTGCCATTGGGCTAATTCTTATGATGTATCCACCTCTGGCGAAGGTGAAATACGAAGAACTGGGAAAAGTATTCCGGAACACAAAGGTTCTAGCGTTATCACTCGTTCAGAATTGGGTAGTTGGCCCGTTGTTGATGTTTGCCCTTGCGACCTTCTTTCTCCCGGACAAGCCAGAGTATATGGCGGGTTTAATCCTGATTGGCCTGGCGCGGTGTATCGCAATGGTGATTGTCTGGAATGAGCTGGCAGAAGGTAGTACCGAATATTGTGCCGGTCTCGTTGCCTTAAATTCAATCTTTCAGATTCTTCTTTTTCCCGCTTATGCGTATGTGTTTCTCTCGGTGCTTCCACGGATGGTCGGTTTACATGGAGTAGAGATCGACTTAACAATCGGCCAGGTTGCCCAATCCGTTGCAATCTATCTTGGGATTCCATTTGCAGCCGGAGCCATAACGCGGTTGTGGCTGAGGCGCAGTAAAGGAGTAGTCTGGTATGATAGCAAATTCATTCCTCGTATCAGCCCAATCACGCTGATTGCTCTTCTGTTTACGATAGTGCTGATGTTTTCCTTGAAAGGAGAACGAATCATCTCCGTTCCAGTTGATGTCGCGCGGGTCGCGTTGCCCCTGATCATCTATTTCATCGTGATGTTTTTGATTTCATTTGCATTGAGCAAACGCGCAGGAGCAAATTACGAACAATCGGCTACACTGTCATTCACGGCCGCGTCAAACAACTTTGAACTCGCGATTGCCGTAGCAATCGCAACCTTCGGCATTCATCACGGTGCAGCCTTCGCCGCAGTGATCGGACCCCTGGTCGAGGTTCCCGTTCTGATCGGGCTCGTGAGTGTCGCTCTCTGGATACGGAATCGTTTCTTTAACAATAAGCAAGAGGTGGTATCGTGAAAATTCTGTTTATGTGTGTTGCAAATTCGGCGCGAAGTCAGTTGGCAGAAGGTGTCGCTGGAAAATTGTTCGCAGGAAAAGCAGAGATTGCGAGCGCCGGTTCCAATCCTTCTAAAGTGAATCCGTTTGCGATTCGCGCATTGAATGAGCTTGGGATCGACATTACCAAACATACATCGAAGTCAGTGAATGATCTTCCACCCGAATTTGTCGCAGAACTTGACTATGTAATCACGCTTTGTGCGGAAGAAGTCTGCCCTGTGATTATTTCAAAAGCCAAAAAACTCCATTGGCCATTGCCTGATCCCGCAGGGAAGGGTGGAAGTGACGAGGAACAACTGGAGCGATTCCGCCTAACGCGCGATGAGATCAAGAAGAGACTGGAGGGATTTGGTAAAGAAGTGGGGATTCTAGGTCCGTAGTGGTAGTCGTGAAGCCTAGACGGAGCCCGGTTTTCGGGGCGGGCCTCAGAATTCAAGGGGCCTCGTCAAGAAGTCAGTCCGCCAGAAATACATCCCTGCGCAATGCGTTGTAGACTACTTCTCTCCAGGCACCTGAACCAAGTCTTGAGGCGCGTTTCGCTGCTGCCAGGCTTACCATCAGCCACCCGTCACGCGCAGCTGAAACAATGGCAGATTTCTTGCTCAGCCTGAACCATCCTCCTTGCAACGCTTGACTCCAGTAGATTCTCGATGATCGAGGTCTGCGTGTTTCCTTATGCAGCCGCGCAATCTTAGTTAGTTGCATGTCAGAGGCAAACGCCCAAGCAGATCCGCAAATCATCCTGGTATCCCTATTGAATCGGTGAGCATTCATCTTTTCGAGCACGAAAAACTCCTTCCTCTGCCATGCGTTGAGAGGATCAATGCGATTTGAGTATTTGGAGATCTGCTGGCTAACGCAGGTATCCCAAGCACCGATTGTTGGTCTCCTAAACTCGTTGGCATGACGGTGTCGCAGTTTCGTCAAATTGGCTTGCGAACAGGCCGTCCACGAACGGTTCTTTCTTTTCGTTCGACTGTGAAGAATCTTGCCTTCGTGTCTTCTGCGGTCTCGGTAGCGTGTGATCGCACCTTCCATGGGTGATCTAAGTAATTTGCCCACACTTCAGGATAGAGTACGGCTGTGACATTTTATTGATATGCCTAGCACTCACGCTCAAGCAGGCCCCAATTGCTCGTGGGGATTTCAACAGTCACTGTCGCATGGCTGTGAACTGGATTACGGGATGTTCTGGGTGACGGCCGTAAAGGGCAACCAGGTCGATAAGTGTGACGCAGTAGCGGTATATGGAGATAGGTTTTTCGTTCATTGTGGTTATGAAGAAACCAAGCCTGGTCCATTGCTGTTTTAGTTCCCATGTGGTTTCATTCAACAGTGGATTTCCTGTTTGTGCAATAATCGAGATTGGCCCTGTCGGATATACTTTCAAGTGGAACGATCCTTTTGACAGGGTTAAAACTCCTTGCGTCCCAGAATCGATCGTCACCTGTTCCGTCTGCGAATGTTTACTATTGTGAAGCAAAACGAATTGCTGTAGGTAGCGTATGATTTTCACGAACGCACGAGTGTTCGCAGCCTCGGACCGGTTCAACCATGCTCTATCCTGTTTCTTCTCCCCTGAAGCCAAGATGATTGTTCGAGTCAAAAGGAAACTGAATGCGTTCGCAATCCAAACGCGCCAAACCACGAAGAAGAGGATGCGGCCAAAATCGGCAACCCATGAGGGTAAGAAAGCAATGGTGGAATAAGCGCGTTTCCTGAAGCGATAGCGCCACCAGGCAAACACTCCTGTGAATCTCTGGGTTCGCGGTTTTGGTAATGTCTTCGCCAACGCAGAACGCTCCGCCATAATATCAAGAACCGAGTAAGTAGTTTCGGTCAACCGTACTGGGGCGGTTGCGGTAATCGACGGCGCGGGAAGCTCAGGTATCTGGTGCAGGGTTTTTCGCGCAACCCGTCGCCATTTCCCCTTATCCTTATGCCTGACGAAAAGGTCTACACAGTAGGTCTTGTCTATGCTGATGAATGGTTTGTGTGTCCCAAACGGCCCTTGAAAGTAGACCGTCTTGGTTAAGAGCGAATTGGGTGTTAGGTGCAGAGGAGCAAACGGCTCACTCTCGCTTCCCAATGCTGCGGAGGTTCGGCTCGCATGAAACATGATATATTTTGGGTTTGGCGAATCATAGCGATAGAGACCGAGAGCCAAGTCTTGTACCAATCCATACGCATTCTTTGCGTTTCCGAACGAGAGTGAAAGAGCAATCCAGTTCACTTCATAGTCCTTGAAACTTAGAGCCTGTTGCTGAGCAAAATCAAAATGAACAGACCGATTGACGAAAACTTTCAGCTTCAATCTTCTCAGGTATTGATTGTAGAAAGTCAACAAACCGAGGGCTGATCCAATCAAGGCTAGCGCAGGGCTGACTTTCGTAAGGAAAGTTGTAATAGTTTCCCAGCCAGCTACGATTGAAACCATCATACGGTAAAACACCATGATCCGAACATGCTGTGGTCAGGTACATCGGGGCAAGTGCAGGAGCGCATTTTGCGAGGATGTCGTATTCGGATGAGCCCCGTCAATGGTTTTCGTTCAGTATCTCCTATACCTAAGAACTTAGTGAGCTATGTCTTCCGCGACTTTGCTTGTCGTAAGAGATAGCCCTTTTCAAGGCCGCGCTGTTTTACAATCTCAATAGCGATGTCGATGATCTCCGGCTCGGATGCGTAACGCGCCATCGCTGCCAGAGAGCGAATGATCAAATAGTGATTTGAGAAAGCCGTCCGCTCTTCCTTTCTATGTGGTTCTCGCAGTTCGACCTCCGTGTTGTCCGGTGTCAATTTTCGACCGGTCAAGGCGCAACATCCATTCTGCTGCTTCATCAGTTGCCAAAAATGCTCCGCAAAGAAGCGGAAATTCTCGTTCTTCTTTTTCATTGGTGCAACTCCTGGATGTGCTCCGCGCGCCTGTTTCGATTGAGTCCGTATTTTGATGCGAGCGGTCGGAGGATGCGTCGGGCTTCGCGCGGCTTCAAATTCATCCAGTCCCGCATTTCATAAGAGTATAAGAGATCCGGTAAGTCCGACACGAGCCGGTTGGCATAACCATAGATGCGGCGCTCCGTTGGATTCCATCGCTCATCAAGTTTTGCGAGACCAAGGCGATTCCATTTGCGCGCAATGCGTAGAAGCAACCGATGCGGGGCTTTGATTTCCGTCGCGATCCTTCTGATGTGCTTCTGATCCCATCTATCCAGTTTGCTCCAGAACGCGTGTGCGATGGCGTTGTACTTCTTTTCCAACGCCTTCCTGTATAAAGGGGCATCCTCCCAGAAGCTGAAGTAGTCTAAGTGACCCTGGCGAGCCTCGAAGAAATCGTTTTGATCAAGAAGTCCCTTGAGTTTGCCCTTGATCAATCTCCGAGTGCTTGCATGATCGAGTGAGTTTCGTTCGCGAAATGAGGGTGGGTTATAACGAATCTTGGCGATTTTGTTCCGAAGGTATCGATGGTCTGGCCTTGTGGCGTCTCCGGAAACCGAAGGGCTATCGTTCTTGCGCACATAGCCCAAAGAAGCAAGTGATTCACAAATATTCTGCAAACCATACACCCTGATCCCCTTGAGCCCTGAGAACTCTGACAGATACATCTGCGAGAACTCAGGCGAGATGTACGAGTAGCCTGAAATGAATGCGTGCTTCACGATCCTCTGCACCCCTTCCGCCGTGTTGTTGTTCACACCGTCTCTTGAGTACCTGTTCCGTGCCCACACATTGCGCTTCCTGTCCTTTGCTCGCGCGGAGTGATTGATCGATCTGTGATTGGCGTTGTACCTGGAAAGCCAAGGAAATCCGTCGTCTGAAAATAATGGCGTGTGCTCAGGAAGAAAGTCGAGCAACGGCTGCACATGTTTTTGTTTGAAAGATGGAAGTGAACTTAAGAACACTGGACCCTTCTTCACTGCGATTGTATGAACCAAACTTCCGATTTGAAACTTGCCTTTCTCTTCTGCCACAGAATCCGTTAAGTACACCGAAGCAGTTTGTCCTGTGTGCTTCCATCTTGCTCGGCCACCATTCGCTCGCTGTGAAGCAGAGAACAAAGCCAGCCCATCCATGTGCACAACTGATCGATTGCTAATTTTCTCGGTTAAATCACCAGTTTCTGGAAGCAGTGAGTTCCCCTCGCTCATCAACTTGTGTCTGAGTACTTCTTTGATCCCAGGTATCAGTTCACTGTGAAAGATTTGCAGTCTTCTTTTGAGTTTTGTCGCTGTGTTCTTCGCGCATCCCAGCTTGCGCTGGATCTCTGACGCATTCAGAACTTGAGGAAATCTGTGTATCTGTTCCACAAGCAGATACGAGAACACCCAGAGCGGAAGTTTGATATGATGAAGCGGAGTATACGAAGTTCTTGAGCCTTGAAAATTACAAGCATCACAACGGATCGCAGTCTCTCGTGTGCTGATGTCCCTGTTCAACTGGGTCTTGCAGTGCGGGCAGAACTTCGGGTACATTCTATATAGAAGATTCTTGGTGAGTGCTGTATAGAACCGAAGGTTCAAATGGGCGAAGCGTTGATTGAACTTATGCGAGTGAGACACAAGTCGATGAGCTGTGGGAACTGACGCTCGTGCGGCTTCGTTCCACGCCGGGCCGATGAGTTCACCTATCCAGGTGATCCCTGGGCCGTGAGTTTGGAGGGATCTGGTGTGTGGGGTATGTGATGAGGAACG
>JAEUSB010000026.1 GCA_016788865.1 Leptospirales bacterium | reverse complement strand
CAGGCAATGTTTGGCAGTTTTATCCAGGAAGCAACGAGGAGCGGAATCCAGATTCCCCCGAACAGTATTCAGGAATTTGGCGGCGGTTCACCGAATTTGAGGCAAAAAAGAAACTGACGCAGGTGTTTCCGGCTCCACTGAAGTTCGCAAACCCACTTGGCACGCTTCAGGGCGGTATCATCGGAGCCTACATAGATGACACGATGGGTCCCCTGTGCTTTTCAACGGTGAAAGGTCCAACCACAACGATTGGTTTGAATATTAATTATTTGCGCTCCGTGAAATGCCCGGATACTGTTACCGTGGAAGCCCGCATAACGGGTCGGGGGCGTCGAGTCCTTCATCTTGAAGCGGAGGTCAGGGACTCACGCGGCAAGATTGTCGCAAACGCAACCTCCTCCGTGCTTTCCCTCAAGGAAGATTGAAAATGGCAAAGCTGAGGCAAAAATCGCTACAGTCGCAAAACCCAAGCAAGCGCCAGCTCAGAGCGGCGTACCTCAGCTGCGTTGCGTTGAGTCTCAGGAAAACAGCCAGAGTGGTCAGCTCCATTTACGATGATTCTGTGCGTCGCGCGGGAATCCGTTCCACCCAGTTTCAAATTCTCGCGGGCCTGTCGGTCATGCCGGGTATTAGCATCACGGGACTTTCTGAATCGATTGATGCGGATCGCACGACAATACAACGTAGTCTTGAGCGGCTTATCAAGCGGGGATGGATCGAATCAGGCAGGGCCATAACCGGCAACGTTCGAGAATTGAATGTTACCCCCGCTGGCGAACGTAAGCTGGCAGAGGCCTACGAATACTGGGAATCTGCGCAGAAGCAAGTCGTCAGCGCAATTGGCTCAAAGCGAGCACGCGGCCTGCTGCGCGAGCTTAAGGCTGTCCGGACTGTTAATGCAATAGAGCTTCGCGGCTAAAGACCGCTCGCCTGAGCGAGCCCAATCAGGCAACACTTTCCGGAACTTCTCAATCCATTTTAGTCGGTTGGCAATCTTCAAAATAATTGCCAATGCAATGCATCTAATCGCATAAATCCAAGTCTAATCTGCCATGGATGATTTGATCAAGCTTGAGACCAGGATGCGCGAGCTTGAGGCTCGCCTGATTCGCAGCGAGAATGAAATGGGATCTATCCGATCTGAATTCATTTCACTGGAAAGGCAGCATCGCGAACTGAGCGCTCGACTGAATTCTCAGACTCGGCCTGCTCAATCGCAGAGTATTCCTACCGCTGCACCGGCGCCGCAAGTTCCAATGCAGGCTTCCGTCAGCCCCTCACCGTCGACAGTTTCCGGCCAAAGCGCAACGCCAGCGAGACCTGCGAGCACCCAGGACGTACGCCCTCTCGCATATCAGCCGCCAGCCACTCCTCCTCCCGTGGGGTCGGCACCGGCGGGTCAGTCCCTCGATCGATTGATCGCAAAACTCAAAGAAAAAATCGGTGACATTCCGGTAGAAGAATTCGTAGGAATGAACCTTCTAAATAAGATAGGGATACTGATCCTTGTCCTGGGCGTGAGCTTCTTTCTCAAGATAGCTTATGACTGGATTGGTCCCGGACTCAAGGTCGCTTTGCTTGTCTGCGCAAGCGCCGTTGTGATGGGTGCGGGCGACTATTTCTACCGACGGAAGAACTACGTTGTCTTTGGTCTGGGCCTGCTATCCGGCGGCATGGTCGTGTTGTTCTTCACGGCTTATGCATCGTACAACTACGACGCAACACGTATCATTCCAGAGGATATGCATTTCATTGGATATGCAATTCAGATAATCCTTACGGGCCTAATGATTCTTGCGACCCTGCGCTATGACCGCGAGGCTATCACAAGTTTCGCTTACTTCCTTTCATTCCTTTGCGTTTCAATAAACGAAACAGGTGAATTCAATCACTTCTCGCTTGCAGTCATTGGTCTACTTGCCGCGAGCCTGATCCTGATCATTACAATCAAACGTTGGAAATATCTGACTGGGATTGGAATCTTTGCCACATACGCAAATTTCGTTCTGTATTCACTTTCGTTGCCAAGGGGGCCGGACGGCTACGTTCTGAACGACGAATCAAACTATTTTCTTTTTTCACTGATATACCTTTCGTTCTACTGGGTCATCTTTCACGTATCTGTCTTTAGCATGAAGACAGATACAAGGCTTGAGGTCGGCACTGGCCTTACAGTGAACATTGCGAATGCATCAGCCTTTCTAGCACTGGTAACCTATATTCGACCGGAACCTACAGAATGGGGTGGCCTGGCAATATTTGGCACGCTCGGTCTGGTCTATGTGATTAGCGCCATTGTTGCGCGCAAAGCGAAACGCGAACATATCTGGAAGTCGAGCATAATCATTGGCACTGCCTTCATCGCCCTGGGTCTGGGCTTACGCTTTAGCGGTACCAGCCTGATACTGGTCTGGTTGATACAGGCCACAATCCTTGTGCTGTGCGGGTATCTATTCGAGGAACCCTATCTACGCAATCTTGGCTATGCGACGTTCCTATTAAAAATTGGAGCCGTCTTTGCTCTGCCGACCGCAGGAGCAATCTATAACGGCCAGGACGCCTGGAATCTGGACCTCCAGCTCAATCACGGATCCATCTATATGGCTGTCATTCTGGCTGCACTTGCCATCCAGATCGTATCAAGGCCCTACAAGCTGAGTCAGATCGACATTGTAGCCTGGCATGTGCTGGGCATCATGCTGGTTGTTGCAGTCGTCTTGCTCTCACTCTTCACCATTTCCCTGCCTCACCAGGCTTTGCTCATAGCCCCGGCTGCTCTGGCGCTCGTGATTCTGGCTCGACTATCATCGATTCGGGCTCACATGGCGTATGGTTCGATTTTGGTCGGGATCGCAGTCTTGTTTTCAGCGGCCATTCTAGTGAGTGGTCCTGGATACAAGAGTAACCTCAACCCTCTCTTTGTGGTTTGCACGCTACTTGGAACCTCGCTTGTCGCATTCTTGTTTTTGCTCTCACCAATTCAACCAGAGCAGTTGCGACAAGAAATAAGGAACCTCGAAAATCCATGGTATATTGTTGCAACAAGCAATCTGTTTGTTGCGTTGATCGCAACGATTTCTCTGGTGGAGAACTACGCCCCTCCGCAAACTACGGCTCTTTGCCTGATTCCGCCGGCCCTGCTCCTGCTCTTCTCCGACCGACGCACGGAACACGGAAAGCTCCAATTCATGGGCCTGTGCGCATTCACATTTCTGTTGAGCCTCCATCAATTCCAGACGGCATTCATCGGAGACAGTGCATCTGATCGTCTAACGTTTCTTTGCAATGCCGTCGTGCTCTGGTGCCTCACTACCGGAGCCTACTTTGTCACGGCCAAATATCGAGAATCGGGGGTTATAGCTTTCTGCCTTACATTTACATCTTCCATTGAGGCAGTGCTCATACTCCAACAGATCAGCCAACCCGCACTCTTCCCGGCCGCGGTGGCCGCGTATTCGCTTGCAACATTGCTCGTGTCCGGCCAATTCCGTGCGTCCGCCATTCCGGCACTGGCCCTTAACGCATTTGCGTTCATCATGGGGCCCCTGCGGGTTACATTTAGCGTCGCTGATGTTACAGGCTGGGATGCGAGGCTGGGCCTTGGCCTGATCTGTCTGTTCTTCCTGTTGTCGGCAATTCGTAGCTGGCTCCGCGAATCCAACATGTTTATCAATTACTTCTACTACACTGCAATTGCAGCCATCGTTCTTACGATCTATTCCATTCTTCCATTGGAGTTTCACCCAACGCTTTTCAGCGTTCTTGCCGTCATCGCAATTTCCGTCGTTTCCCGATTTTGCAAGCAGGGCATGGAACACTCCTGGAATATTCTGACCGTCCTTTCTTTGATAAGCTTCATCTACATGCTGGTTAAAATGAATCTGAATCCACAGTTCAGACCTGAATGGCTGAAGGCAATTCTAGGGGCTCTTCCGCTTGCCTTCATCGCTTTCTCCACACGGATCTATTCCGAAAGCACCAGACTATCGTCCCCGGTTGCACCGGGATGGAATCCCAGAAATGATATGTTCCGGAAATTTGTCATCTTTTCGATCTTCCTCTTGCTGGTGGCTTTGACAATGACATTGATCGATGCGCGCTACTGGAGTGTTGCATGGGCCGTGGAAGCAACAGCACTGGTGCTCTTCGGGCTGATGTGGCGGATGGCCGCCCTTCGCTATACAGGAATGGCACTCATAGCCATCATGCTCGCCAAGGTTGCATTCTGGGATCTCAAAAATCTGGAAGATACAATTCGAGTCGCTGTACTGATTGCAATTGGCCTTTTGCTTGTTGGGGCCAGTTTTCTCTATGCGCGATTTAAAGACCGATTCATGGGAGAGCAAAATGAAAAAATCTGAGAGCAGAACCTCCATCCTTGCTTGCTGGCTCGTCATCATGGGGCTGACCGTCGTCGCATGTCGAAACCCTTACCAGGACGTGGAACAAGAGAAACAATGGGCGGCAGAGGTCAGGAAAAAGTATACAACCAACTTGAAATGCAATAAGTCCACGGATGCTGCCTATCTAACACGACTCCTGGGCGATCTCGTCAAAGTGGCGGATCAGAATCCGTACACCTTCGAAGTATGCCTTGACGATTCCGCGGGCGAGGTAAACGCCTACGCGTTTCCGGCGGGCTACATCGTCGTGAACGCAGGATTGCTCCGCGCTGTGGGAGATGAATCAGAGTTAGTTGTAGTACTCAGCCATGAGATATCGCATGTGATTCTACGTCACAGTTTCAAGTCAGAGAAGAAGAAACAGTGGGGGAGCGAGTTCTTTGGTAGCATGAAGAATCCGGTCCTCCGTATTCCGGCTCAATTGTTTGGCGGATTGGGAATGCTCAAATACTCGCGCGAGTACGAAAAGTACGCGGACCTCATGGGCATCGAGATTACCGGGCGAGCCGGCTATAGTTCCTACAGTGCTATTTCGTTCTTCTCAAAACTCGAAAGTCTAGAGTTTCAGCGACATCCGTTGTTGCTTCAACTCCTCTCGACACACCCATCCTCAAAGGAGCGGCTAAAATATATCAAGCGCCAAATCAATCGCAGTAATCAGCAGCCTTCGCCGGTTAATTCGAAAGAATTCGAAGAAATGAAGAAGCGCTATCCCAGGCTTTGAGCCCTGATTTAGCCAGTAGCTGTGACCCACCTGTTTACCCCGAACGCCCGCTTCCGAATCAACGACGTCCAATGTTTTTATGCAACATTGGACAAAATTTGGCTCGCCTCTGCACCTTCGATGGCGATACTTGAGAGGATGAGAACAAAGGTGCTTTTCCTTGCCCCCCTGATCCTGGCCGCATGCGCCTCGAGACAGCCACCAATGCCAACCGTTCCGAATGTAGACCTGGACCGCTTCATGGGACCCTGGTATGTGATTGCGAATATTCCTACGTTCATCGAAGAACGGGCTCACAATGCCGTCGAGAAATACACCCTGAATCCAGACGGGACCATCAACACAGAGTTTACCTTTCGCGACGGCTCATTTGATGGTCCAGAGAAGCGTTACAATCCCACTGGCTACGTTGTAAATCGTCAAACCAACTCGACCTGGGACATGCAATTCATCTGGCCCTTCAAATCTGAATTCCTCATCAGCTACCTGAACCCGGACTACACGCTGACGATTATCGGTCGCACCAAGCGTGACTACGTTTGGATCATGGCCCGCTCGCCGAGCATTGCCGAATCTGAGTATCAACGAGCCCTGGACTTCCTCTCCTTGAACGGTTACGACGTACGCCTCGTTAAGCGTGTGCCGCAGAAAGTTGGGCCCTGAACCTCGCCGGGGCGCGAATTGGAGAAAAAAGTACGGACATTTTTGTCCATTTGCACCTTTTTGTCCAAGTCAGTAGTTGCCTTTCTTTGCCATGCCTTCCCGGGGTTTAGCCCTTTAAAGCCGTCAAATCAGCAGATTCCCAGGCTAATTATAGGAGATTTCCCGGAGGAATCCCCGACCTTTGAAATCTCAACGGAATCGTTCGAGCGCTTGAGAAATTTTTAATCAGCCTGGCATGACTCGTGCTATGCAGGGTTCTGATTTGAGATAAGGCCGCTCAGGCTCGCTCTCAATTCACACACATTGGGGGAAACCAAACATGAAAAACAAAAAAGGTACCGCTTTGCGGCTACTCTTGCTCGCCTTTGCCCTTCCGGCTCTCGGAACCGGCCTTGCAGCAAGCACACTGAACCAGAACGTCTCCTGGACGATTGATCGTGCAGGTACGACTGCCAAATATCGTATCGTGGCCTACGGCGATTCAATCTACGCAGGCTACAACGGCTCTTTCAACAGCGTTGCAAAGTACTCAGCACCTACAGTGGTTGCGGAATATCTTGCTGCATTGTGGAATGCTGATATCGAAAGCATACGTCGGACGAAATCAGGAGCGGTTGCTTCTGACGTTTACAACAACAAGATCGTGTCAGAAAGATCCTACATGCAGGATGCGAAGACCCGGATCGTCACGTTTGAAATGTGCGGTAACGATGGACTGCAAGCGCGTACATCGTTCAAGAAACAGACCGGAACCTGTAATTACAGCGTGTTAACCACTGCGGAAACCAATTGCAAGACGTACGTTGCAAAAGCCATGGACTACATTAATGCGAACGCATATGCCGGCACGAAAGTGAAGATCATATCGAACCTGCATTATCCGGGCTACGCGACGGACAACACGCAGAGTACTTGCCGCGATGCAACAACTGGTGCGACCGTGAAAATGCAAGACAAGTTTCTGCCAGTTCTGGCACGTATGAATTTTGCGATGTGCGACACTGCACGTCAGAAGGGATTCCAGTGCGCTGACAATTTCGCCCAGTATATGGGTGCTGATTACGACAGCAATGGGGACGGACAAATTGACTCTGAGGCGCTGCGCTACGTTTCAGGCGAAAGCGAAGCGACATATGTAAATCGCATTGTCACAACTCTTCGTTCAACAATCCGGGACTCGAACACGCATTTCGTTTCTGCTAGCAGCAGCTATGACTACCTGCAAACAGACGATACGCACCCGACTTACAATGGCGGAACAATGGGAACTGGCACAGGTACAGGTGTACCACGCTACTCATCGTTTACTGGCGGAAAGAATCCAATCTGGAATCAATTTGGCCACGAACGCATGGGCTGGGCAGTGTCGATTTTCAACCCTTCGGCTCCTTGATCACAGGCTAAGAAAATGAGTATGAACAGAAACAGTTCATTCCCACCACCGACCAAACGGGTCGGTGGCTGGCCTTTCCGTTTCTCGCTGACCATCTTCCTGGTCGCCGCGGGCCTTGCAGTTGCAAGTCTCGCTTTTCTTGTGATATCATCACCTGCTCCACGTGACAGGGTTGCACAGGCGGAGTCTCAGGACTCGGACAGCGCAGATTCACCTTCAAGTTCTTCCACCTGGTCAACATGGTTTGACCAGAAATCTGATGAGACTCCAGTTAAAGAAGAAGGAGAGAATTCGATTCACGAATTCTCCACAGAAGTTATGGATCATGTCAGCAAATTTGAAACACCTACAGTGAAAGAAGTGATCGATCGTTTGCACGCAATGGGCGACTACTCAGGCATTGGAGCATTCAATCCGCCCGGAACCCGTCCTGCGTTGATTGGACTGGCCGTACCAGAGGATTTTGTACTCCCGAAAGGCTACGTTCGTCATCATCAGGCCACGGACGATGGACAACGCATCGAGGCCATCCTGATGTTTGCCCCGGACTACGAGCCACGGGATGCTTCCAACCAGCCAATTGCAATTCCGGAGAATCGCGTTGTGCCACCGGAGCTTGCGCCACGCGGGTTGCCACATCGACGCATCGTGGTCCCTAGGCCCGTTGATCCCGACGGATACGATCTGTGAAGGCTGTATCCTTGCCTGACCGCTCGCGCTTGTTAGTTGGAATCACTGCAAGCGCAATACTTTCCGGATTATTTTTACACAGCGGCTTCGGATGGTTCCTGGGTTTCGTTGCATTTGTTCCGTGGTTGCTGGTGCTCAATGAGCAGCAAACCCTGGTACGTACGCTTCTAAGCGCGTATGCAATGTGTGTTGCTTTTACCCTGGCCGTCTTCGCCTGGCTTGGCGTTGCGCTTGGTAATTACATACAGATCGGCGGAACGGTGGGGCTGATTGTCCTTGTTCTAATTGCGCCACTCTTTCAACCTCAGTTCCTTGCCTTTGCACTGGCACGGAAGCTGGTATCCCAACGCAGTCCATTGCTCGGAATATTCGCCGGGGCCGCAGCCTGGGTTGGAGCAGAATGGCTCCTGCCTAGACTCCTCGACGATACCATCAGTTACGGTCTCTATCCATCACCATTGATACGTCAAGCGGCTGACCTCGGTGGTTCTGCCGGTCTTACTTTTCTTCTAATCCTCTCTAATGAAGGGATTGCCGCAGCATTCGCCCGACGTGCCCAGGGAATTCGGACTGCAATCAAACCACTCGCATTCGCAGCGCTCGTGCCTTTGTTGCTTACTATCTACGGCGTTTTCGTTCTCTCAACGAGCCGCCCATCAGGCCAACCGTTACGCATAGCATTGATACAATCCAATCTTACGCACTATGAACAGCAACGCGAGGAAAAAGGCGCTTACGAGTTCGTTCGTGAAGTGCTCGATACACACTTCGCGATGACGCACGAAGCTGTGACCAAACAGCAGGCAGATGCAGTACTCTGGTCGGAGACGGCGTATCCTACGACCTTTGGCCATCCAAAGAGCGAAGCCGGTCGTGAACTTGACAATGAGATCCAGAGGTTTGTGAACTCGGCGGGAATACCTTTCGTCATTGGAACCTACGATCTCGATGCAGAAGGTGAGTATAATGCAGCAGCATTCATTGAACCCCAATCTGGTTTACTCGGCTTTTATCGCAAAACTCGCTTGTTCCCAATGACTGAATATGTACCTGCCTGGCTCGACGGGCCATTCTTTCGCCGTTGGTTCCCGTGGACAGGTACATGGAAGCCGGGAAGCGGAGCGCGCGTGTTTCCTCTGCGACTTGCCGATGGACGCGAAATTCCCGTGCTTGCATCGATCTGCCTTGACGATGTCGATACCAATCTAACGGTCCAGGGAGCGCGCATGGGCGCCCAGGCAATTCTGACCATGTCAAACGATTCCTGGTTCACGGAACATGAAATGGGTGCTGAAATGCACCACTTCGTCGCAGCATTCCGCAGCATCGAAACGCGACTGCCCCAGTTTCGAGTCACTACAAACGGATACAGCGCCGTAATCGATGCCAACGGTACGGTTGTCGATGGGTCTCGGCTGGGTGAACGCACCCTGGTGGTTGCAAATGCTCCCGTAGGAACACCGCCTAAAACACTCATGGTGATCCTTGGTAACTGGGTGGGTCCCACCGCCACTGCGTTTCTTGCCTTTCTCGCTGCCCTTGTAGGAATTCGCAGGCTTAACGCTTACAGGAGTATGAACAAAGCCGCCGCGCCTGTATCAATTGCGCTTCCAACGAGTGTGAGCCTGGTATCGCGGCGTGTTCGGTTTTTAATCGGACTTCTGCACGCTTTCGCTCGTTGCGGTGTGATTGTCCTGGGTGTCACAATGCTTCTTGATTCAACGTTAACCGGCATTACTCTGACTCAGATCAAGATCTTTGTAGCAGCCTGCCTGATTCCAGAAGCGCTCGCCCGATTAGTTCGTTTGATTTTCTCTGCTCAATCCAGGATCGAGAATGGTACCCTGGTGTTGACACGATGGAAAGACAGGTTTGAAATTCCTCTAGCGAAGATTGCCGCGGTTGAGCCCTGGCGGCTGCCAATTCCGGGCGCCGGATTCGCCCTGCGACTGTCGACCGGTGAGACCTGGCAGTACGATCTTACGCTCGCCAACCCGGCGGCCTTCTCGGAGGCACTTGCCGCGGCAGGGAGCAAACTCAGTGCATTGCCCCCCTCTACTGTCTCGCACTTTGTCGAAGCTCGGATGTCAAATAGGCCGGGCCTTTTTGATCATCCGATTGTGAAGTTCATGCTACTGTCATGCGCGCTTGCGATTCCAGCATTTGTCCTTCACCAGAACATTGGGTATGGCAGTGCATTCGGCGAGTACTTTGCCTTTGGCCTCAAGGCATATCTACTGGCATTCGCAATCTGGTGGGCTGCATGGGCCATCGGTGTAGTTCTGATAGCCGCGACCCTGCGCACGGGGATCGAAATCGGAACACTGCTTTCCGTAGTCCTTAGACCTGCAAAGACAGTCGAAATAAGAACATGGCTTGAGGGATTTGGACTGATTGCTCTCTACGTCGGAACACCAACCTGGTTGATCTTCAGAATATTTGGATCCTGACATCGCAGCGGCATATGAAGACTGGCCTATGTACGAATTTGATACTGTTTGATTTTGTAGGTCAGTCTTTTCCGCGTGAGTCCTAGCGCCCGAGCCGCTTCAGACTGATTGCCCTCTGCGTTCTCCAGGGCACTCGTTAACAGACGTTTTTCAAGATTCCCCACCTCTGTATCAAAATCCCGAGAGGCCAGGTCATCGAGTCCCATCCGGGGCTGCGTATCGCGGGTTGGTGTTGGAAAAGCTGATGCTGTGAGCGGGCCGTCACCCGCCATAATCGCAGCGGACAGGATTGCATTCTCGAGCTCTCGAACATTCCCGGGCCAGTCGTACGACAACAGTACCGAGCGGAGTTCATCTGTGAGCTTGAGCCGACCCTTCTTCAAGCGCCGCGCGGCTTTTCTAAGAAAGTAATCCGCCAGAATCAAAACGTCTTCCGGCCTTTCGCGCAAGGGCGGTATTCGTATGGTAACAACCTTAATTCGGTAATACAAATCCTGCCGAAAAGCTCCGTCCTTCACTCGCTTCTCAAGATCTCGGTGCGTTGCGAGCACCAGCCTTCCCGTCCAGGGCAAATCCGTCTTACCACCAAGACGACGGAACATCTTCTCTTGAAGAACGCGAAGCAATCGGGTCTGCAGAACCAGAGGCATTTCACCAATCTCATCGAGAAACAAAGTACCTCCGTTTGACTCCTCGAACCGCCCTGCGTAGAGCCGATCGGCGCCCGTGAATGCCCCGCGATCGTGCCCAAAGAGTTCGTTCTCAAGCAATGCTTCTGGAATCGCGCCACAGTTGACTGCAACAAAAGGCGCATCTGCCCGCCCCGCTTGCTTGTGGATCAGCGCGGCCACCAGCTCCTTTCCTGTGCCACTTTCGCCTTCTATGAGAACAGGTACGTTCGTTCGCGAAGCAAGTTCGATGAGCTCCATCACCGACTGCATCGCAGCGCTACCAAAAACTATCCATTGCTGCGGCGCCGCACGCACGAATCGGCGCGCGACCGCACGTGTCAGACTGCGCAGCGCATCGTTTTCCCGAGCGATTGTTTCCTTTTCCTGGTTGACCTGTTCGTACCTGCGCTCCAATTCGCGATTCGCATTCTCGAGCGATACACCCATTTTCATGTAGTCCCTTGCCATCTTCCCGGCAATACCCATGACACAGAAAACCAATGCAAAGCGCGCGATCTCCGGCCCTTCATGCAATCCGCGCACACCGAGAATATCAAAGACAGAAGCTCCCGCCAGCAGCACCATTCCAAACACGAGATAGAGTGCATTTGGACGACGGCGCATTACAGCTCTCACGATGTAAAAGAGCATGTAACCGATAGCCAGGACTGTAGTGACATTGAACCCCAGAAGCACAAGGTTCACGATTCTATAATTCCCAAATAGAGCGACTAGCGCAAGCGCAGCCGACCATGCAGCCAGCCCGAGACCTGCACGCGTGTATCGTTGCTCCAGAAATTGTGTTACGAAGATCAGAAACAGTGGCGGCAGAGCCAGGAGAACAATGTATTCAACTTTGATGCGCGCCAGTACCGCTTCACCGAAAACCAGATCGCGCATTCCTGTGCGCATGAACCAGTACAAACAGGCTGTCAGACAGAGCAGGCCAAAGTAGAGACTGAACGGTTCATGAAGCCGGCGCAGACCAAGCAACACATAGAAGATTCCCGCCGTCGAATACATGGCGATGATGCCAAGTGACCCCGCCTCTCCCAACCAGAAGCTGCGATACACGAGCGGGCTCGGACCAATTTCGATTGGACCACCAAGTTCAAACTCTGTGTCGCCGGGCGAATAGAGAGCGATCGTCAAGAATTGCGGACTGCGTTCCGTTGACGGTGCGCTGGTTGCTGGATCGTTCAGAAAATTGGAGGGAAGGTTTGTGAGTATATAGCGGAACTGCGCGCTCTTATAAGGCTCGGCATCACCCAGCTGCGTCACGAGCCGACCGCCGGCGTAGACCCGGATTACATCGCCTGTCCAACCGGTGCGAATTGCCAGGCTTTCCCCTTTGCGTGCCCGAGCGACAAGCTCCTCGGGAATCTCCTTTTGAAGCGTGATCCAACCTCGATAGCCGATGAGTCGATTCACCTGTTTGCCCAGCCGGGCCGGAATCTCGAGTGTCTGCGGTTGATCGACCGGGAGTCCTCGGGTCCAGGCAACGTCGAAGCCTTCTGCGAAACGCCAGGTTCCATGCAACGAAACAGGCTCATTTTGCGTGGCGGAACAGCCAGGGAGAGCGAGGAGCAGAACGAGTAGACTCGCCCTAAGAAATTGAGGCCACGCTATTTTCCTTTTTTGAAGCCCCAGGAAAGAAGAACCAGTCATGGTGAGCAAACCGATCACAATGGAATTTTCTGTACTGAGCAAAAACGTCCATATTATATTCACCCAGCTGGACAATATTCTCCAATCGGCTGCCCCTATTTCTCCTTGTGCGCAAACTTGTATATCGTGGCCTCGCCCAACCCTGTCTGTACGGGAGCAACCGGCAAGATCACATGGAATGCGGCACCCTTTCCCGCTTCTGTTTCCACATCGATCTTTCCCTGATGCTTTTGAACAATGTTCCTGACAATGGACAGACCCAACCCCGTCCCTTCGCCCTGATCTTTGGTTGTGAAGAACGGGTCCCAGATTCTGGCGAGAACGTCAGGCGCTATTCCAGGCCCGTTGTCCTTCACACTGACACGGACGGCCGGACGCCCCCAGAGATCCGTCGCCGCCGTTTCCACTTTTATATGCGGCGATGGAGAATCCTTCAAGGCTTGCGATGCATTCTGAATCAAATTAGTCCAGACCTGAGAGAGTTCATCCGGATTGCATTGAATGCGAGGCAATTCCTTGAAGTCTCGCTCAATCTCAACACGATGCTTGAGAACGCTTCCCATGATAACGAGTGTATTCTCAAGACAATCATGAACATCGCAATCTACAAATCCTCCTGCATCAAGATGCGAATATGACTTGAGGGCCTTAACGATGCGCACAATCGAACGAATTGCGTTTCTAAGATTCTTTAGATTCCTGGCCGCATTGGAAGCCTGGGTAAGGAACTCAAAGAAAAAGTCCGATTCAGCCGTTCGGGTGGCAAAAACTGTCTTCAAATTCGCAAGCATTGTTTCGTTTGCCTCAAGACCATTCTCCGTTAGGAGTGACGCAAGCTCCCGCGCAGAAGCAATGCCCTGAAGTTCCATTTTTTGCGTGAGCTCTTTCTTCTTGCGAAACAGATCTCGAACAGGGCCCTGATCCGCTGCCGCAGCAAGCAGTGTATCCATTGACTGGAGAATCTGGTCTGCAGGCGCGCGAATTGGCTCGGGCTGATCTCTGAGCCTGTCAAGATTGCGTAGCAGGAAAGAGAGGTTCCTCTCAATGTTTTCCGCTGCTGCTTGAATTACGCCGCTGGGCGTGTTAATTTCATGCGCTATCCCGGCCACCATGATACCCAGGGACGCCATCTTTTCAGATTGGACCAGTTGCGTTTGGGTGTTTTCAAGCTCCTGCGTTCGCTCTTTGACTTTCTCCTCCATGTGGCCGAGAATTCCCTCAAGCCTGGCGTAGAGGATTGAATTGGACAGGGCCATCACAGCCAGACTTCGAACCTCTTCAATCAGCGAAATTTCAGAACGACCAATCTCAAAAGACCCCGGCGGATCAAGAAACACAACTCCCACAAGCGATTCGTTGATGACGAGGGGCAGAATCATCCGGGCATTTGTAAGAGCAAAGAAACGGAGTGCCTCACTTCGAATAGCCCTCAGTCGTTCCTGATCGATAGTTTGCCTGGAATCTGCCTCGCTCTGAAAATCATCGCGTAAGTATATATCCGGATTTGCGGCAATGTGAATCAAGAATGGATCAATCAGCGGAAAGGAAGCCTCCGCCCCTTCCTGGGCTGGCCATAGAGTAAAACTGCCCGCTGATTCGCTCCACAGGTAGATCCCGGCCCGTGTGGAATTCATCTCCTGTGACAGAAAGCGCAAAACCTCCCGGCATACATCGCCGGTAGACTTGAGCTGGATCATCTCTTTCTTGAACGAATCCAGCCGCGTTCGATCTTCTCGACGCTCCGCTATCTTTTTTTTAAAATTGCTCATCTTCTGGCATATTATACATCGGCACTGTGGGAGCGCAAGCCTCAGATACCTTCGATGCTACTGTGTGTAGAATCTTTGGCGCCTATTACGATGTACTGGTCTTGCCGGATGGCAAGGAAACAGTCCGCGCCCGTTTGCGCGGAAAGCTCAGAATTGCAGGCCGGAAGGTGGAGGAGAGCTGGGATCACATCAAAGCCAGGCATCCCATTCTTGTCGGAGATCGCGTAACGTGTAGCCGCCAGGGTCAGGAGGCCGTAATCGAAGCAAGGCTTGAGCGCTCAAACGAACTCATCCGTTCTTCGCAGTACGAGCAGCAGGCTCTGGGTGCAAACCTGGATCGCGCCATTCTTGTTATGAGTCTAGTATTCCCGGACATTTCCCCGGGGTTCATTGATCGCTTTCTTGCAAGTTGCCATTCTGGCGGGGTTGCTCCCCTCCTCTTGTTTACCAAACCTGATCTGTTACCCGATGAGGATGCGCGCGAGCATGCGTCTTATTTCGTTTCGTTGTATGCGGATCTAGGGTATCAAGTCCACGCAATCAACCTGGTCGACCCCGATCCTGGATCCTGGGAAATCCTCAAAGCCATCGTCTCAAATGGCATATCCCTGTTTGCTGGCCGCTCCGGCACGGGAAAATCCACCCTACTGAATCGTCTACTGGGCACAGAAAGCCATTTGACCGGGGAAGTAAGCGAATCGACCGGCAAAGGACGCCATACAACGACGAACTCGATGATGGTTCGCGACCCGTCAACCGGAGCCTTCTATATAGATACACCCGGCGTGAAGGAATGGGGCGTATATCATCTGGATAAAAGTCAGATTCTCAATAGTTTCCCCGAGTTTGAGGCCGCAGCAGAGCACTGCAGGTTCAAGGACTGCAAGCACGAACCCGGAGCCGACGGCTGTGCCATCCAGGAAATGATTGAAACCGGCGGTTTCCAGGGGGATCGGCTGGTCAGTCTGCAGGGAATGGTGGAATCACTGGGCATCGCAGACCGCATCCGAAAGGGAGATTATATCAAACCTACGGGAAGAATGCGCGAAGGAAGCAAGTATGCCTTGAAGAATCGGCCCCCTTCCAACCGATCATAGAACGTATGCGTATTCTCTGGCCGGCTGCCCTTCTGTTTGCCCTTGCAATCGTGCCAGTGCATGCCAACTGCGAGCGCGAATGGGTCCCGGGCACAACCCTGGATCTGAGCGGCCCCTGGAAATACGGCCGCTTTGGAGACGCCTCCTCGCCGGAACTGGACGACTCTGCCTGGACCACCACGAACGTTCCCGGTCTGTGGGGAAAGGAACCTGCCCTTGCAAACTACCGGGGAGATCTCTGGTATCGCTGCCGGGTCCGTCTGAATACGGACAGACCGGAGAACACGGCCCTCTATTTGGGCCGGATGGAAGAAATCGATGAGGTGTTCTTCAATGGAACCCTGGTCGGAAAATCTGGCTCATTTGCTCAAAACAAGATCGATATTGAAACAGAAAGGCTCTACTCGCTGCCGGCAGCGCTCTGGCGCGAAGGCGACAATGTCATTGCAATCCACTTGCGCGGATTTTCAAACGAGGCTGGCATAAGCGATGCGCCAAGGATTGTTCCAGAGCAGGCAACAGCCCGCCGCCTGCTACTCAAAGATGTGCCTGCAATAGTGTGCAGCATTCTCTACATCCTGACGGCCATCTTCTTTGCACTCTTCTACATCTTCTTCCGTTCACGATTTGAGCATCTCTTCTTTGCGTTGTTCTCGCTTTTCCTTGGATTGTATCAGTTGATCCGGACGCGCATGCGGATGGAGATGTTCTCGTCGTTTGAGTTTTCCTATCAGGTGGAACTCATTCTACTCTTTGCTCTTCCAGCTCTCTTTATCAGCTACCTGTTCCATTTGCTAAGAAGAAAGAAACCTCCCGTCATCTGGGCGTATTTCGGGTTCAGTTTCATCCTGATTCTTGGCGCAGTATTTAGCGGCGTTGGGAAGTGGCCCATCAAGCAAGCCTGGCTTGCACTCATCATGGTGAACCTTGCGGGCCTGGCAATCGCCATGATTACCATTTTTGCAATCGTATTCCGGAACTATAAGGAACACCAGAACGAGCTAAAGTACATTGTGTACGGGTTCTTTGTCCTCACTCCGGCCATCGTAAACGACATGCTCGTAACCCTCAAGGTGTACGATATGCCACGACTGGTAGTTTACGCATTCCTGCTGTTCCTTGGATTTATCTCGCTGCAACTTTCCGATTCGATTCTGGATCTCTATAGAAATTTGAAGAATCAGGAAAACGATCTCAAACTTCTCGAAAAAAAGAAAACCACCTCAATCCTGAATATATCTTCCGAGTTCAATACAATCACAGAAAACTTCAGAAAATCCACGCGCGATGTGCGCGCTGGCAAGGATCCTGAGTCCGGGCCCATGCACGGAGCTTCGTTGCACCTGGAAAAGTTTGTCCATGATTCAAGATTGCTACACCTCCTGGAAGAACGGGACTACACGATTCGCCGGATCAGGTTCAATCTCCGAAAACTCTGCGAAGACACAATTCAGGAAGCTTTACTGGTAACAGGTCAGCCCAAAAAACGCATGGTAATGGATTTCCCGGATGATGAGGTTCTAGCGGATCCGGATCTGCTGAGCACGGCCCTTTATCACCTGATAGAAAACGCTCTACTCTACACAAAAGGACGTGTGGAAGCAGTGGCAGAGATTTCAAATGGTACCATTCAATTTGCGGTACGCGATGAAGGTCCAGGACTTTCACCAGAAAGACAAAAGACAATCTTCCAGAAGTTTGAAAGAGCCGTGGATGATCAGTCAGGAATACCGGGATCCGGAATTGGCCTTGCAATCGTAGGTTTGATTGCCGATCGCCTGGGTGGAAATCTCTCTCTTGAGGGTGGCGGCTTCTTCTCCACGTTCCGTTTTTCATTTCCTCTGCATGCTGAGGTGGCGGCATGATTTCACTCGGTCTTTCACAGAAATTCAAGCTTTCTGGACTCAAGCACCAAACGTCCATATTCCTGCTTACGGTCTGCGCATTGTCCTCACCTGCTCTTGCCCAAAAAGCAACATCGCTGGCCGGTGAGTGGCGCATAACAACAAACGATCGCATTGAAAATGCAGACACAGAAATCAATGATAGCGCGTGGCCAATCGTCGAACTTCCCTCAAACGTCTCACCTGCCGCAAAGGGCGAATCTGTTGTATGGCTACGCAAGAGGTTCAATGTGGCCCGCTCTGAAAGCAATCTGGCACTTGTCCTGGGCGCTGTGTACGATCGCGATCGCGTATTCTTGAATGGCGAACTCATTGGCGAAAAGATGTCAGAGAAATATGGCTATGGACGCCCGCGCGTCTATGTACTGCCGGCAAACATACTGCGTCAGGGTGACAACGTGCTTGCGATTCGTCTGGAAAGCAGCTTTGACGGGTTCATGGGGATAACAACCGGGCCTGTATCGGTTGATACAATACAACAGGGCGAGGCAATCATCTGGAACCGGGCGTTGGAAAGCCTGATTTACTGCGCTATCTATATTTCGACCGGGCTATTCTTCATTGTGCTGTTTATCCGCGTTGGCAGCATGAAGGACTACATCTACTACAGTATATTCACGATTTGCTTTGCTCTTCAGCAATTCATGCGCAACGAACTCAGATTTCAGATTGCTGACTGGTTCTATGTGTTCAAGGTAATGGAGCAAGTTCTGTATGTTGGCGTTGCGACGGCTTTCTTCTTTTTCTTCCTGGCATTCTTCAAACTGAAGCCCCATAGATTGTTCTTCCTTTATCCAATCGTCAATGCCCTTGTTGCGCTGACCCTGCCTTTCCTGGGCAGCCCCGTACGCATGGACATGGTAATGACGACCTGGTTCCCCGTTAACCTGATCATCTTCGGCTGGTATCTTTACATCGCCTTCAGGCGCGCCATGAGCAGAGAAACGGATGCCATGATCCTGTTGGGCGCCATGCTGTTCATGATGCTCATCACCGTGCACTACTTCCTGCGTGAACGCGGATTTATTCACTTTGGCGGCAATCTGTTCGATACCGGCGTGTTGTTCTTCATCTTTGCCGTCTCATTCATACTGATATTCCGACTAATTCGACTGCATCTCGATGTCGAGCGCCGACGCACCAGACTGGATTCTGTTAACACTCTGCGGGATCGAGTGTTTCGGTATATCGACAGCATTCTTAGACCGCCCGCCCAGGCGCTTGTTGCCCTAACGATAGCGGTAAGAAATTCGGGGACAGCAGAGCGTGATCGTAAGGAACTTCTGGGTCGACTCGAAGGAGATCTGGACAATCTCACCGCGGAAATGGACGACATTCTTGAGCTTTCAAGGCTTGAAGTAATTCAAGAACCAGAGTCGTTTGAAAACGTAAACTTCAACGACTTTATTACTGCCGTAATTCCGCAGGGGGCCATCACGTCCTACATCAACGTGGATCCGGGAATTGAGATCAAGACGAGTCTTGAACTTGTGAACTCCATGGTGATCCGGCTAATTGACTTTCCCGGGTTCAAAGATTTCAAGCATATTGACCTGATCATTACATCTGATTTGAGCGGGAACATTCACTTCCGCTTTATGCTCTTCCACAATGACTTCAAGCAGACCCGAAAGCTACACGAACTCATTACCAGTCTCAACCCTGAGAAGGGAAGCCTCTGGGCTAAATGGGCTATCGTACGCGAGATCATTCGCATTCTTCAAGGAAGTATGACCATTTCCATTATTAATCGCAAGTTCCTGCGCATTGATATCACGTTGAAAGCCGAGCGACCTACAGAAAGCACGCGATCAAACACTGATGAAATCCGTATTATTCCCGTAGGATCGTTCCAGGTGCAGACGGAGGGAATGCCTTCCGTCCACGCAGCCGCCATGCCGGCTCACACCGATGACACTCCCAGATTATCTGGCAAGATGTCCGTAGGCGACTTTGTAAAGTTTGTTCAATACAAGCTCAAGAAGAAGGGCTAACTTCTTTCTCGACGACGATAGCCAGTAATCGATCCGCCGATGCCGGGAGCAATTCAGAACTAAGGGCTAGCCATCATTTCCTTTACGCTTCGTCGTGGCGTAAAATAACGATAGTCGCTCCTGCCGAGCCGCGCAATCATTTGAATTTTTTCCGTCCCTTTTTGACCAAGCATCGCGGCCAATCGCTCTCGCAGATCTTTCATCTCCGCAAATTCTTGCAAACACTGGCTGAGCGGATGCATTTTGAGGCCGGCCCCTGTCGCGGCGAGCTGGAAGCGAACATAGTCGCGCCCGCAGCAGACCCAATCACGCTTTGTGTTTTGTTGCGTCTTGAAGAATACAAGACCACGAGCCGATGCAATCTTCTTGCTGTACGCTGCTAGAAATTGATCCGTATTGCCAGGATCAAAAAACTTCTCTGGCTCAGGCCCCAATATGAATGTTTCAATGATCCAGCGCCGGATTCCCGATATTCCCTGGTCAGGGAGCGCAATTCCATCGCGCCGCTTCTGAATTTCTGCGTCACTGAATCGAAACCAGAAGCGAGATTCCTCGCCCAATCTCCTGCTTCGCGATTCGATCTCCATACCCTGCGCGAGAACGGGCAGGATCGGTTTCATTGATTCCTGTAACCGGAATCCAATTTCACAAAACCTTGCTCCTGCAGCCTTAACGAGCGCGTCTGTATCGGCAGATGTCAGATACGCGCCCGAGTAATCATCGCGGTTTGTTGCGCGTTCCCCAATATATCTTACGAGGTCAGAAATATCCGGAACCTGATCTTTGACCAGAGTCACATTGGCCACAGGCTTCTTGCCGGATTCAGTGCTTTCGCCTTCGGGAAAAAGATCGATTCGCGTCGCATAGCCCAGGCGAGCTGCTTCAAGACTCAGCACCTCGAGGAATGTTCCCTGGCCAATGTGAATTTGACGAAATGTCGGATCTGTTAGTGGCAGAGTTCGCTTTTCGTCGATAAAAAGCTGCATGGCAAGTGGGCTCAGAATTCTGAACTTCCAGGCCTGCGTATTGTGCGGATTGGGTGCTGTAATGCCTGCATTGATTGCAAGGAGGATTGGATCGCTCATTCCCTGGGCTCTAGCGTTTGCTTCCGGTTCGTTGCCGTGCTCTCCGGCAAGCCGGCCGTAAGAAGTGCAGTTCTCAAGAAAGAGCGGAACGGTAAGCATAGCCCCGGTACCCAGGAGCATCTTTTTTCGAGTCATCATGTAAGCCTCCTTGCTGCAATAGCAATGATGCAGTGTAACCCGGACCGGATGGAAAGGCGCCTTTCCCAGGAATTCTGGACTCCAAAATTCACATGGACTTTGATTTTTTTCTAAATTCAGCCGGTGTTCCGCCGGTAGCGCGCTTGAACGCCTCGTGAAACGCCGACTTGGAATTGAAGCCAGCCTCGAAACCAATCCGCAGAACGGAAAACTCGGCGAATGCTGGATCCACAAGCATTCTCCTGGCTGCCTCAAGCCGCAGCGCTGTTATATAAGCGGGATAACTCAAGCCCAGATGCTGGCTGAAAACCTGAGAAAGAACATCGACGGTCTCGCCCGTTTGCCTGGAAAGATCACGCAGCGAGTAGTCCGGATCCATCCACTCATTGGATTGAATCGCAAGCTTGATCTTCTCTTCAACAGCTTTCATCCGTTCACCGGACAATCCGGACTTTCTGTAAGCATCCGCTCTTGCAAGCAGGAGAAATGATGCGAGTTTACCTGACTCTGCTCGGTACACAATCTGCCAGGAACGAGCCAGGACCAGCACGGACACAACGCCCGAGAATAGCCCCGAGTTGAGTAGATTGGAATCCAGCAATGAGATGAAAAACGGAATGAGGATCACAGCGAGAACGCCCAGATAGAAGATTCGCGGAAGTCGATCCTTTTGGCCAGATAAGCGTTTCAGTGAGATCAGCAAACAGATCAAATTGTTACAACTTGCTGCATAG
>JAEUSB010000044.1 GCA_016788865.1 Leptospirales bacterium | reverse complement strand
CTCTCAGCTCTACTTGAGCGAGTGGGCATTCTTCAAGAACTTGAAATACTTCGGGTTGGAATCGATACGGAGTTGTGTTGTGTCTGGTCACCCCGTTCGGAAATCCGGCAGTACCCGTGGTGCGGTTGGGGGTCGAGGGATCACACCACCAGTTCTTCTTCGCCGGCCCGCGCCACGACGATTTCACCAGCATCTTCGAGCTTACGAATAATATTCACAATCTTCTGCTGACAGTCTTCCACGTCTTTTAGCCGCACTGGCCCCATGAAATCCATATCTTCGCGCAAGAGCGATGCAGCGCGTTTTGACATGTTCTTGAAAATCTTTTCCTGGACTTCCGCTTCCACTGATTTCAGTGCCTTGGCAAGTTCCTGGTTATCCACCTCGCGAAGAACTCGCTGAATAGCGCGGTCATCAAGGAGAACAATATCCTCGAATACGAACATCTTCTTCTTGATCTCTTCCGCCAGTTCCGGATCTTCCTCTTCCAGCGCTTCAATGATTGTCTTTTCTGTTCCACGATCCACGTTGTTCAGAATTTCAACCACTGTATCCACACCACCCGCGGTGGTATAATCTTCCGAAGCCAGAGTTGAGAGCTTCCGCTCAAGAACTCGTTCAACTTCACGCAGGACGTCCGGTGAAACCCGTTCCATTGTGGCTACGCGACGTGCAACGTCGGCCTGAATCTGGTGCGGCAACGCGCCCAAGATCGACGCGGCTTTCTGCGGCTCCAGGTAGCAGAGAATCAGTGAAATGGTCTGCGGATGTTCGTTCTGAATAAAGTTTAAGAGATGCGATGGATCCGTTCTACGGATAAAGTCAAACGGCCTAACCTGAAGACTGGAAGTCAGGCGGTTGATGATATCGATTGCTTTCTGGGTTCCGAGCGCTCGTTCGAGAACTTCACGGGCGTAGTCAATACCGCCAGAAGTGATGAACTCCTGGGCCATCATGAGTTCATTGAACTCTACAAGTACGCCCTCTTTGTCCTCCGGCGTCACCTTGTCCAGGCGCGCCATCTCAAATGTTAGTGTTTCAATCTCGTCTTCACGGAGATGCTTAAAGATATCCGAGGCCACGTCCGGACCGAGCGTGACGAGGAAGATTGCCGCCTTCTGGCGACCTGTAAGCGATGATCGTTTGCCTGCGAGCATAGGGGACCACTATCATTTTCGGTCCATGTTTGGGGAGAGGCAAGATAAAAATATGGCACGGAGGAATCTCCGTGCCGAGGCAAAATCTGGTGTGCTATCCGGCCCTGATCCAGGGCCAAAAATCCTATTCGTCTGCGGAAAGCCAGGTTCGTAGCAGCTTGGCTACCTGATCCGGCTTCTCACGCGCCAGGTTCATGGCGTTCTCGAGCATTTCACGACGAGCTCGCTCATCCACCGAGAGTTCGATCTCTGCGGCCTGATCGTCAGCCACGCGGAGCGCTGCTTCACGCATCAACTGTTGCTGCGCTGCCAGCTCTTCTTCACGCATCCTGCGACGACGGGAGATTTCCTTGCGAATCGAACGATACAGCAAGTAGATCAGGAAGAGCGCTACGATTGCAATGACAGACACGATCAAGAGGCGTTGCACCAGCAGTTTCTGGCGAATCTCTTCGTCTTCCGACTGGAACTCTGCCGAGCGATCCTTTTGCAAATGTGCCACAACGATCTGATCGCCACGCGATCCCTTGTAGAGCATGGAAGCTTTCAGCAGTTTCTCAAGTGTACGCAATTCCTCTTCAGAAGGAGGAGTATACTTTCTGTCCCAGCCTGAGCCGTCTGCCTTGTAGCCGGCCTTTGTCCAGGTTCCGTCAACCATGACCGCAATTGAACGGGAACGCTCTTCCCATGGCTGGCGAGTTACATCGCGTTCAATCCGATTGTAGTCGTAGTTCCGGATAACGTCATTGTTACCGTATTCTGACTTCTGATAGTCCAGGTCGCGGTATCCCGGTGGCAGTTGTTGCTCTGTGCCCGTTGGTCCGCCCGGAGTAAAGCCGTTTCCACGGAAGCGTTCCTGTCTGGAATTTTCAGAGAGGGTTAGCGTTCCATTTGGCATGATCTTGCGATCCGGATAAGGTGTATCTGGATTTTCGACTGCCTCTTCAACTGGAGTTACCAGGTGCTGCTTTTCAGAGACTTCGTCCCAGTTCACATCGAGAGCAACGCGGACGATGCTTACGCGATCGGCTTTGTAGAACTCGTTTAATGATGTCTTGATTTCGTCGTACCACTTACGACGCTCTTTTTCCTCGAAACCTTTCTTGCGATCCACGAGATCCAGTTTGCGCTGGGCTTCATCGATTTCGTCTGGTTCAACAAATTCTTTGCCGTTCTGGTCCGTGATCGTGATGTTCTCGCGAACAAGACCTGGAATCGAACGATAGATCAGGTTCTTAACGCCCATGACCTGTTTGCGCGAAATTGTCTCCATGCCAGGCTTCAGGGTTAGAATGACCGAGGCCTTTACAGGATCAGTGTCCGTAAGGAAATTGTTGTTCTTTGGGATTGCAAGTTCGACGCGCGCGCTCTTAACGTACTCAAGAGTCATGAGCATTTGCTCAAGTGAGCCCTTGATTGCACGATGTAGCTTAACGTCTTTGTCAAACGAGGTTTCGTCCCATCTGGACATGTTGAAAATCTCCCAGCCCTCTACCCCGGCCGGAATGAGATTGTCCTGTGCAAGTTTGGTTACGACTTGCTGGCGTTTGGATCCATCTACGTAGATCGCAGAGGTTCCACTGCCCGACCACTCAATGCCCATTGCGTCCAGGGCCTTTGTAATGGCTGCGTAATCTGTGGAACTGAGGTTCTCGTAGAGGGGTTCTTTGGCGGGTTTGGACGAATACCCGGCCATCGCAATGAATGCGATCACAACGGCAGCCAGTACACCACCAATTGCTAATTTCTTCGTGTTATCGAGCTCGGTCCAGAGCTGCTGAACTCGGTTCAGTATGTTTTTCAGGCCCTCCGGCATGGCACACCTTCCTGTTTCTTTTTTCCCATTGGAAGTCCGGTACGGGAAAGTACAAGGAAAATTTTGGAGAAGCCAGGAAATTTTTATAAATTTCCTGAACTACCCTGCCTGCCCGGAGAATTAGCGCGGTTGCGTGAGTTCGCGGAACGTACGAACCAGGCCATCGGCCACGGTTTTGGTCATATTCAGCGCAAAGCGGCTCTTTTCTGCGGCGATCATCACATCATGAACTTCCACTGAGTCCGGATCGTATACGGACCTGGCGGACAGGTCACGGGCTTTTGCATCGATAGCATCAACGTCGCCAAGGGCTTTCGTTAGCAAATCCCCAAAACTCGAACCAGGAGATGTTGCAAGCGGTGTGGCGCTGGGAGCACCAATTTGCATGTGGCGACTATCGGCAACTGCAAGCTTAACGGACGGATCTACAGGCGATCTGAATGATGGCCTGAACTCCGGCATACCGCCTGAAAACTGGATTCCCTTTTCGCTTTGAATATTCATTTAACTTCCTCTTATACCGCTCTTGATATCTCAAGCGCCCTGTTGAACATCTGACGGGCTCCCATTACAACCTGTAAGTTCGCCTCGTACGATCGCGAAGCAGCAATCATGTCCGTAATCTCTTCAACAATATTAACGTTAGGCATCTCTACGTAACCTTTCTTCGGCCCGATTGCGATCGCATCAGGGTGACTCGGATCATAGACCAGGCGAAGCGGTCTAGTATCTTTTTCAATTCTTGTTACCTTAACGCCTGTACCCGGTCCGGTTTCGATTCCGTTTGGTGCAATCGGCGAACGCCAGACACTGCGCTGGTTGATGGGTTCCATGACCACGCGATCACGGCGAAATGGACCATCGCCTTGCGCATTTCGTGTGGTTGTCGCATTCGCGATGTTATTCGAAATTACATCGAGCTTCATGCGCTGGGCGGAAAGACCACTTGCGCCAATGTTCATAGCGGAAAACATGCTCATACAAACCTCCGATAACCTTCAGCTGTTACGCCATTCTGATAAATGAGTTCCAGTTTCGAAACTGTGCCCCGATTCGATCGACGTAGAGACTGTACTGCATCTGATTGCGCGTCATTTTAGAGATTTCATCTTCCATATCTACGTTGTTTCCATCGGCGCGCATAGTGGACAAAAAGTCTGTATGGCTTTTGGCCTCGACGGTTCGGTAGTCTCTTGGACGGCGCCCATCGACGTGACCGGGATGGATTGTTTCAAGCTTTGGCTGTTCCAGGAAGTCGCGTTCCGAATCGATTGCGCGGCGCAGATCAGCCTCGAAGGACACTTCAGATCGTTTGAAGCCCGGGACGTCCACATTGGCGATGTTGTTCGCAATCACGTCGCGGCGCGCGCTTGTGGCAGAAAGCCCCATTTCCAGGAGCTTCAGGCTACGCATACCCTGACCATCAAAGAATGACATACTAATTCATCGGCCGGTTCTCAAAAAGGCTTGATAAATTATGTCCCCTACCCGATGATCTGGCGTGACTCTCACTCGCCTGATCAGCCGCCAATTACCTGTCCTGGTCGCGCTCTTTGTGTTTCTGCCCGGCTGCGCCTCAGTCTACCGCAATCATGACGCCGGGGTCGCGGACAGCCAGGTAGCCCGGATCAAGCAGCGCGGGATGATCTTTCGGGTCTATGACCCCAGTATTCGCGGTTCCATGCGCGATATACTGAGTCTGACGCCGGGCGACTACATCCTCGAGTTTCAGCTCCCATCCACCGGTGAAGCGGGGAAAGCTCGTTGCGTTCTGGCGGCCGGCAAAGACTACGGGCTACGTATTTCTGAAAAACGCTACCTGCCAGAAGCGGGAACTAACGTAATCCTGGGCCTCTGCTTTGAAACTCCGTAAGCCGGCACTGTTTTTAGCCGCTGCAGTCTTACTCGGACTCATTCTTGAATTACTGCTCCGGCTGCACCCGGCAGTCCAATTCCGACTCGCGGAAAAGCAACTGCACTGCCCCGCTTCCTTCTATTTTCGACTCTGTCCCGATCAACACGTTCTCTTCCAGCATCCCTCAGGATTCAGCTTCACCGTAACGACCAATAAAAAAGGTGAGCGCATAACGTCTGATCCTGCAACCGCAAATGGCGATAGAAACGCTCCCCCTGAAATCTGGATTCTTGGTGATTCTATCGCCATGGGCTACGGCGTCTCGGACGAAGCTACGTTTCCGTACTTGCTCCAAAGTCGTTTGCGAAAAAAGGGATCGAACATTTCCGTTCCTCCGGTGGGCTTGCAGGACAACGCGTCCGAGCAATCCATTCGCGTGGCAAATCTGGGAGTCGATTCCATGGGAACCGTCGCCATGGCCGACCTCTTGAACAACCGGATTGGTCACCCCGGTCATGTCTTCTGGCCCTTCAGCCCCAGCGACTTCATCGATGATCCAGCGGAGATGGCCATTCAAGCATCGCCATGGAAGCAATGGATGTTTCAAGTGCGTGCTGCACTTACAAAGCGCTCCGCCATTTTCGCCTACTTGAAACAGTTACGCGAAAGCGGAAGACGCGACGCCTATCTGGCCGGCTCCGTAGTCGGTCGCGACCATCCAACTTTTCAGGGGATATTGAACCTTGACAAATTGGTTAAGTCACGTGGATCCAGGCTATGCGTCGTTCTCTATCAGGATGTACAGAGAGGTAGCAATAAACCCGAGAAGTCAAATGCAGTGCGTGACGATGTGGCCGGGTTCCTCCACGAAAATTCTATTTGCACAATCGATGCGCGAGCTGCCTTCCTTTCTTATCCGGGCCATGATCTGTATCTGCCCAATGACGGCCATCCGGCAGAAGCCGCACAGCGCCTGATCGCGGAGGCAATCATCAACTTCCTGGTAAAAAGATAGGCTCGACTGTTAGCTACGCTGCGCGTTCACACTGTGCAGTACAATTGCGACAAGGCCGGAGATCACGTAGATCAAAATTATCAAGAATAAGAGCGCCGCAGAGTAAGTGAAACCGCGAAAGATTCCAACTGCAATCAGGGCACCGATAATGAACGTAATGACAATCCCCAACCGGACCGGGTTAAAACGCTTGAAGATGGTAACCTGTGGCTTGGAGTACTTGATGGTGCTGACCATCAGAAAAGCTACCAGCACAAACAAGCAAACGAAGAGCAGCGTTGGGATCTGGATGGCTTCATAAGCAAGTGGAATCAGGGCTACAATGATGCCAGCAACCGGGGACGGAAGCCCGGAAAACGAAGACGAATCGTGAATTACGTTGAATCGCGCCAGGCGATACGCGGCACAGGCAGGATAAATTGAAGCTATCACCATTCCAACTGGAAATGTAACACCTTGAATCACCGGATTGATTTCTCTTAGGACAAATGAATACATAACAACGGCCGGAGCAATTCCAAAGGCAGTCAAATCCGCAAGGCTATCAAGCTGGGCTCCCAATTCAGATTGTGCGTTGAGCAGGCGGGCAGCGTATCCATCAAGGCCATCACAAAGGCAAGCAAGCAGGATCAAACCGCAAGAAAGTGCAAGCGAACCAACGCTCCCACCCTCCCTGGCGGAGAATAAAATCGCAAGAAACCCGAGAGTGAGATTGGCGAGTGTGAATAAATTGGGGACCCAGTTCAAACGAGAGCGCAGATTCATGTGCTGCTATCTTCTGTCGGAGACCGCGAATCCCACAACATCTTTTTTGCCAGCCTTGAAGAGAAAGTAACCCGCTGCAGCTACCATAGCCCCGTTATCCGTGCAGAGCAATTTTGTCCCCGGGATTCGCAGGGCAATCTTGCGGTCACTCGCAACTTTCGTTAGGCGATTTCGCAATGTCGAGTTAGCCAGTACGCCACCGGATGCAACGACTCGCCGCAAACCAGTCTGCTCGATGGCGCGCAGAAGCATCCGCTCCACAAGTTCAAACGCAGTATTCTGAAAATCTCTGCAGATTCGCTCGTTCTGATGACCGTTTTGTTTCGCTCGTATGACAGCGGTTTTAATTCCGGAAAAAGAAAACGCCAGGTTCTTCTCATCTCGCAAGAGCGGCGCAAAGATGGAAGGTTCATTGGATGTGAACGAAAGCGCCGCTTTTTCCACGAGCGGTCCGCCCGGATAACCCAGGCCCAGGATCGCCGCCGTCTTATCGAAGGCCTCACCGCATGCATCATCGAGGGTGTCTGCAATCTTCTCCATTTGCTCGGGTCCTCGCACAACGAACAGAGCGGAATTTCCCCCTGACAGTAGAAGCCCCAGGAAAGGAAATTCAAACTCGCCTTCCCCTTCATTTAAGACCACGGCGTAGAAATGCGCTTCCAGATGATCAATGGTCACCAGCGGCACACTGTGCGTCAGGTTCAGGCACTGAGCAAACATGCCTCCGATCATTAGAGAACCCGTAAGGCCCGGACGATTTGTGACCGCGCAGTATCCAAGATCCCCCGGCTTAACGCGCGCCACGGCCATTGCCTCAGCAAAAACAGCGTTAATCTTTTCTAGATGTGCTCGGCTTGCGATCTCCGGAACAACGCCACCGTACTTTGCATGCTCTTGAATTTGCGAGTATACTACACAGGATAGGATGCGGCGGCCGTCCTCCACCACGCTGATAGAAGTTTCGTCACAAGACGTTTCGATTCCAAGGCCGATCATCGTCCGCAGATCGTGGGCTTAGTGAACAAGTTCTTTCAACGCGCGTGCAAGCTGCGGATCGCTCTTCACGTCTGGATCTGGTGAACGCACCCCGTACTCGCGCCGCAGAATCAGTCTCGAAAGCTCCGGCCTGATCTGGATGCTCTGTTTCTTCAAAAACGCCTGGAACTTTTCGAGGAGACTCTCATTGTATTCCGGGTACTGCTTTAGAAACTCCTCCAGAAACTTCTTCTCCTCGATGGTTCCCAGGTATACAGACTCCTGCGGTGTAGGAACAATGTCCGGCACCAGGATGTCAGGTCTGAGTCCTACTCCATGGAGCGAACGATTCAGCGGAGTATAGTAGCGCTGTGTTGTGATTAGAACGGCCGTGTCATCGGGCAATGGACGAAACACCTGCTGCACGGAGGCTTTTCCAAAACTCTGGTCGCCGAGCAAGATTGCGCGCTTGTGATCCTGCAGACATCCGGCCAATATCTCTGATGCTGATGCAGATCCGCGATTGATCAAGATGATCAACTTAACTTTGGGTGAAATCAATTCCGTATCACCGCTGGCAGCAAATTCCTTTTGTTCTGTGCGGCTTCTCACCCGGTAAACAACATCGCCCTTCTTCAAGAAATAGCCAGACAGGATGCGCGCCATTTCAACGTGACCACCGGAATTGTTTCTCAGATCGAGCACAACCGATGTAAGCCCGCGTGATTGAAAGTCTTGTAGTATAGACTTAAACTTCTGCACGGAACCACTGTCCTCGCCAAAAAACGCCTGCAGCCGAAGATAACCCACTTTGCCTTCCGCAAGAATGGAAGACTTAACGTAATCGAGCTGAAATACACCGCGCTCAACTCGCACGGAGAACTGCGCATTGCCGCGCAGAATTCCAAGCTGCACAATGCTGCCCGGCTCACCGGTAATCATTTCTGAAAGACGCGTGATTCCGACGTAGCGTGTTGGTTCTCCACCTATAGAAAGAATTTTATCGCCGCTCTGAAGTCCGGCCTTTTCTGCGGGGCCACCCGGCACGGGTGCAATGATGAGCGGAGTACCGTTTTGAATGGTTACCTCAACGCCAATGCCCACAAGATCTCCGCCTTCGGAGTGATTGAAATCCTTGTGCTCTTCACGCCCCAGAAATCTTGAATACGGGTCACCAGTGGATTCGAGCATCCCGCGAATGGCGCCCTCGAGCAGCTTCTTGCGAGTTGTCTGATCCACGTGATAATTCTGAATCAGGAAAAACACCTGCTGAAACACATTCTGGTAGATATGGCTGTTCTCCAGATCCGTCTTCTGGGCGTCGGCCTGCGTTTTTGCATCACCCTTCTGAGATTCAGAGGCAGGTGGCTTCTGCTGCGAGTCGGTCTTTTCCTTGGCCGGCTCCGCCGCGGCTAGCCCCGCAGAAAGCAGCAAAAAGGAAAGTACAATCAGTTTCGTAAAAATAAGCCGCATAACGTTCATTGTCCCGCCCCAGGATTCAGTTTCACAAAAAATTCCGGATCTTTTTCCTTTATGATCTCTAGAACCTTGTCACACTTGACTCGTTTACTGCGACACGCCAGCTCAAACAGCTGCCGATCTGTCATGCTCGCATATTCCGGATTCAAAGGCGATTGAAACCGCATATTCATGAACTCTTGCTTCACGCGCGTTGCGTCCACTTCATTTGGCTTTGCGTAACACGAACTCAGCAGGGTCAGTGCTAGAAAAATAAAGATCAATCTGCGTTTCATGCTGCTTCTCCTGGGATTAAGGCCGCGAGTTCGACTATATTCTGAATTGGCTTGAGTGACACACGTTTTTCCAGCACCTCGGCTTTGCCGATCTCTTTTGCGGCCGATTCGGGGAGCACAATTGTCAAGAACCCCATCTGAACCAGAGACCGAATCCTGGACTGCATGCCAGCTGGAGTGCGCACTTCGCCGGACAGACCAACCTCTCCAATGAATGCGAATGACCCCGGCACGATCCTGTCATTATAAGAAGAAAGCACGGCAGCGCACAGCCCCAGATCCAGACCCGGATCATCCGATGAAAGCCCGCCGGCCAGGTTTGCGAAGACATCGCATTCAGATAAACGCAGCCGTAAGAACTTCTCAAGCACCGCTCCGATCAAGATCAAGCGCCGATTATCGAGTCCATCCGCCATGCGTCGCGGCGGCCCCGCATAGGATCTAGACACCAGGGCCTGGACCTCAACGCAAATAGAGCGCGATCCTTCCTGCAATGTTGCATACACACGACCCGGCGCCGGCCTTTCGTCGCGGTCGAGAGCAAGCCCGTCAACAGAATGGAGTCCCTTCTCGCGCATCTCAAATAGGGCAACCTCACCCACCGGACCAAATCGATTCTTCACGGCCCGGAGAATACGAAAATGTTTGAGCCTGTCGCTTTCGAAGAGAAGAACTGTATCAACCATGTGTTCAAGAAGCCTGGGTCCAGCGATTGCGCCATCCTTGGTGATGTGGCCGGTAACCATGATCGGAATTTCAAGTGACTTGGCTGTTTCCATCAACTGGAATGCAGCTTCGCGGAGCAGAGTTGGCGATCCAGGACTCTGTCCTGCATGTTGCACGGTTTGAATTGAATCAATCACAACCAGGGCCGGTTTTAATTCTCGTATCTCGTCACAGATATGCGTCAGATCTGTTTCCTGTGAGACTTCAAGGTTAGAAGATGTTATCTCCAATCTTCGCGCCCGAATGGCTATTTGACGTGGAGACTCCTCGCCTGAATAGTAGAGAAGTTTTCCTTTGAAAGCTCGCGCCACTTCAAGCACGAGTGTGGACTTTCCAACTCCGGGTTCCCCTCCGAGTAAAATCAACGCGCCAGCAACAAGCCCGCCGCCAAGCACAGAATCCAGATCGGAAATTCCCGTGGGAGTCCGTTCAAGGTCGCCGGTGATCTGTGAAAGCAAAATCGCCGCGCGGCCCGGGGCTGCAGGACTTCCGCCAGAGCTGCGCGATGGCGCAGACCGCACACCCTGGAGCTCGCTCATAGTGTTCCACTCGCCGCAGCTACTGCACTTCCCTTCCCAGCGTGGAGAGTCGGCACCACAGCTCGAACAAACGTAAGTTTTCTTAAGTTTTTTATCCATCGGCCAATCAGCCAGCGGCGTACTCAGGATCGAGATCATCAAAACGGTTGATCTCCGGTCTGAATGCGAGATGGAAACTGCCTACGGGACCGTTCCGGTGCTTGGCGAGAATGATCTCCGCCTTACCGCGATTCTCCTGCGCTTCCGGGTCGTTTGGATCAGGATTCAAGTCCCTGTGAATAAACATTACAATATCCGCGTCCTGCTCGATCGCTCCCGATTCGCGCAAATCCGAAAGCTGCGGGCGCGCTGTGTCCCCACGCCTGGATTCAACCGAGCGATTCATTTGGGAAAGTGCAAGAACCGGCGCATCCACCTGCTTTGCGAGCTGCTTGAGCGCGCGTGAAATCGATGCAACCTCGAGCTGTCTGCTCTGCCGCTTGGCCGCCGAATCACTCAAAAGCTGCAGGTAATCGACAACAATCAATCCAAGCTGCTTACCCTCGCCGCGTAACTGCAAGTGGAGTTTTCGCGTTAGTGCGATTGCCTCAAGAATCTCAAGATAGCCAGTCTCATTCAAGTAAAGAGGTGCAGCAAAGATTCTGTCCATGACAGCAAAGACTGTCTTTTCCTTTCCGTGCAGCGTTCCCCGCTGAAAATCACTCAGATTGGTCCCTGATTCAGAACAGACAAGCCTTGAAAGCAATTGATTTGCGCTCATTTCAAGCGAGAAGACAAGAACCGGCTTCTGGCTACGAATTGCAACGTTAGACGCCATATTCATTGCCAGCGTGGTTTTTCCCTGCGAGGGCCGCGCTGCTAGAATAATGAGTTCTCCACCCTTGAGACCTGAAGTCATGCGATCGAACTCGCGAAAATGCGTCTTGAGCCCGGAAATTCCCCCGCGCGCCTGGAAGAGCTTTTCAACGTGGTCTGCAAACTGGCCGCGCAATTCGGAAATCAAATGAACGTCAGCAGAAACAGTCTGTTGCGTAATTTGAAGAATCTTATTCTCTACGGTTCGCAGAAACCCTGTTTCGTCTTCCTGCGGTGCTCCGGACTCGTCCAGGATTTCGCGCGCTGCGCGCTGCACCTGTCTGCGCATTCCAAAGGAATGCACACGCTTTGCATGATTGCTGACAAGTGGAGAAGGAATCGCGTCGCGCGCGAGACCCAGAATGGCGTCCGCTCCGCCGGCCTGGTCAATCAAACTGCGATCGGTTAGAAATTGAACAACGCGCAGCGGATCGAGCGGCTCGCCTTTCTGATGCATTTCAGAAACGGCCCTGTAGATAACTTTGTGGGATTCGGGGTAGAAGTCATCGGCATGAACAATTGTGCCGATTTGAAGATAGAAGTCCGGCCGTAGAAGCAGTGTGCCGAGCACCTGGCGCTCGGCATTCTCATCCCACGGTATGTTCATGGCCGATCAGGCCGCCGTTATTTACGTTTCTTGGCGGGCTTTTCTTCTGCGGCAGGTGCTGCAGTAGCTTCAGCGGCTTCAGCTTGCGCCTGCGGAGCGCGAACTGGAACTTCTTCCTCTTCTTCAATCTTGCTGTCTTTATCAGCGAGAACTTCAAGGCTCATTGGAACGATGATTTTCTCTGCGAGACGAATCTTGAATTTGAAGTTACCAATAGAACGAATGGATTCAGTCATCTCGACTTTACGCTTGTCGATGGCGTATCCCACATCGCGCAGAGCGTTTGCGATTGCCTGCGGAGTCACGGATCCAAAGAGTTTGTTCTTTGCGCCAACGCGAACTGTGATAGTAACAGTTCCAAGGGCCTTGAGCTTTTCGCCCACTTCAGCCATTTCTTTGCTGCGCTTCTCGATTTTCTTTTGCATCAGGCGTTGCTGATGCTCGGTTACTTTTGCCGAGTCACCACGCGCAAGAATTCCCAGTCTGCGAGGCAGCAGGAAGTTTCTTGCGTAGCCGTCTTTGACGCTCTTGATCTCACCAGCATCACCCAGACCTGGAACATCTTTCTGTAAGATTACTTTCATCTCTCAAATCTCCTGAACAAACTAAAACGGAATATCATCATCCGGAAAATCTCCGGAACCATACGAATCTGCGGGCGACGGTTGTGGATAATCCCCACTTCCTGAATTGGACCCACGCGATCCCGAACCTCCACCATCGTCTCTTGAACCCAGGAACTGAAAGTTCTCAACAATGATGTCTACCGCGGACTGTTTCTTACCGTCAGAGCCATCCCAGCTTCTATACTGTAGACGACCCTCGATTGCCAGCTGCTTGCCTTTGCGAGCATACTGACCAAGAATCTCTGCCTGCTTTCCCCAGGCTGTACAATTGAAGAAATTCACTTCATCGCGCTTGTCTCCGCCCGTAGTATACGAGCGGTTGTTCGCGATTCCAAACTTACAAAGGGTGCTGCCTGAACCAACTGACTTGAGTTCAGGGTCTCTGGTTAACCGACCAACCAGAACCACCCGATTTAGATCACTTGCCATCCGCCCTTCTGATCATGAAGCGAAGGACGCCCTGCTGGATTTGCAAATCGTGCGACAGTTCTTTGATGCGACCTGCGTCCATCTGACAATGAATCAAGGTGTAAACGCCAACACCCTCGTGTTGCATTCCGTGAGGCAGGCGGCGTGAGCCCCATTTTTGATCCTCAACGATTTTTCCATTGTGGCGGGTCAGCAGCTGCGCTACTCCCTTTCTCAGATCTTCCGTTTCGGGTGCGTCTTTAAATACGACGACTATATGATAATTTCTCATAAACCAGGGGTCAAATTCGTAGAATGGACACCCCTGTCAAGTGCCAAAATCCGAGAGGCCTCAATCAGCGGAAGCCATGGGGAAATTCCGCTGCACAGGGCCCGGCGTGCCTCCCTTTCAAGAGAGAATCTAGAGGCCAACTCGGATCGCGGTCTAGTAACTGCCACCGGCCCCGCCACCACCGGACCTGCCCCCACCCCACGAACCACCGGAAGAACTTGAACCACCAGAGGAATTGGAAGAGGAGGTGGTGTTTGTTGGGGTGGTTGGGCCTGAGTCGGAATAATCATAGACAACGGCTTTGTAGATTTCTTTGGAAACATGCCCGCACTCACAAAGCCAGACATCGTAATCGCCCTTCCCTGTGCCCTGACGGAATTGTTCCTGCTCTGAGAGATACTTTGGACGTTCTTCATAGCTGGCTCGCCGCATCTTCTTGGCACATTTGGGACAAATGCGCGGTTTGGATCTGATTCGCGTGTTTTGGAACATGGTAAATGCAAACCATGCAATGAGCAGACCGGGCAAGAGTGGACCCGCAATCCACAGCGTCATTTTAGCCGAGAACTCGACCAGCCCGGCAAATATTGCAAAGCCAACCATTGCCAGGTACCCTGAACTATGCGTCTCTGCGTAGATTTCATAGTCTTTGGTTGCAACTCCCGTCTTCCTCTTGCGGTAAAGCAGAACGATTCGCACCAACAAAGCCAGGGATGCAAGAAGAGTGAATCCTTGTAGAAAGATGTTTTGAACAATCTGCATGTAGAGAGGCGCGTGCCTTCTTTCGATCGAGTCACGCTCTGCCATTGCAGGTATGGCCTGCACACTCTCGCCTGGTTTGGTTTTTAGATCCGTGGTGAGTGCGGCAAGATCCTTGCTGTCCGTTTTAGCTGCGCGAATCAACGCGCGAGTGACTTCAAGATGTCCGTCTGCGTAACTACCCTTCTTGAAGAAGGGAATTGCTATATCATCAACGATTCGACTGCAGGCAATATCAGGAACGGATCCTTCCATCCCGTAGCCCGTCTCGATTTCAACTCTGCGCTGATCCAGAACATGAAGAACAAGAATTCCATTGTCCTTCCCCTTCTTGCCGATTCCCCACACTTCAAACAACTTCGTGGCAAATTCTTTTGGTGGGATCTGTCCAATAGATGGAAGCACTACAATTGCAATTTCACCGGTAGTTTCACGCTCAAAGGCCTGTATCAGCGAATCAATTTCCGTCACCCGCGATTTAAGGATACCGGCAGGGTCAGCCACCCAGCTGCCCTGAGGCCTGGGATTTGGAATGGCTGATATCCGTTCTTCAATTTCAGACTTAGTGTTTGTCTCGCAATGGAGCAGGAGGGCGAATAGAAACAGGATGAAATGCTTCATACTGATTCATAGTCCGCCCCCGGGAAACGTCAACAGAATTGCCAGAGCGCGAGATCGCAAAATGGCAGAGCGACCTCCTTCTCGAGATCGCGAGGCAGCTCATTGACTACTGATTGAAAGATCAGTCAAAAGGAAGAACCGTTGTAGTCGATCACCTTCTCCAGAGCCTGATCCCGATCCAGTCGCTTGGTTTTCTCAACTCGGGCTAAGATACGTTCGACCTGGCGTAGCAGCTTCTTATAGTTGAAGATGATCTGCACCTGTTTGGAGTAAGGAATCGGATTCTTCTCCGTTGGTGAATTCAATGTAATCTGGCTGACCGGTGTCCACTCAAGCGTTCCCTTGGGGACGCCGTCCGGGCCTTCCCATTTTGGGGGAACCGTGGAGAGTGCTTCATAATATTCCACTTTCATATTGCTGTTATTTAGCAACTGTAGTTCTGCCCCGATCGGCTTGCCTTCTGCCTGGGCGACGTCTTTGGGCTCCGGGTGAATGTAGCGCCGCAAGTCACGAACGTATTGTGAACCGGAATAGCTGATGCGATAGAACTGAAATACAATCTTATCCATGGTGCCTTCTGCGCCAGGATAGAGGTAGCAATGCGCACGAAATACGTACTGAGACGGAAACTGAGTACTCGAATAGCTGAAGCCGTCTCGCAAGCGAAGCCGCAGGAATTGCTTCCCATCTGAATCTTTGCCTGTAATGATCGCACGGGTTGTGGCACGACTGGTGAGCTCTTCATAGTCTCCTGGACCATCCGGCAGACCACCGAGCTCAAGAACATGCTTCAATCTTCTGCCAATGGTTCCGTGCAGGTTGTCTATTTCGAGGTCGGCAAACCCGCTTTTCCGCGCATTTACCACAGCCTCGCGATAAACAATATTCTCCTCTCCGGCTTCGCCGAATGCGGCGCCCAGAGTCAGAAATAACAGAGCAAAACCGAGAAGTCGCTTCATACTGTTTCTATTGTCGAAGGAGAAATCCCAGGAATTCAGGGGCTACACTAATTTCCAAATGCGTCCCGGTAAAAATTCGCTTGTTTTGACGGTCGCCAGAAAGTTCCATTCCTGGAATGAAAGTCCGCTCCCGCCTATTTTTGATAGTATTGTCTCTTGCACTGGAATGTGGCTCCTACCAACCAATCCTGCGCTACCAGGAATCAATCGATGCAGACGAAAGCTTTGTCTATGGTAGATTTGATGCCCTGCTCAACTCGGGCACTACGTGCGTATTGCACTTGAAGGGCCTGGGAGCAAACGGTGAGGATGCGTATTTTGCTGCGAGCACGTTTGGCTATGGACTGACCAGGGTAAAACCGGGAAGATACAAGGTAGTTCAAGTAGTCGTGGCAAACGGGTTTCGCACAACAAGCCTCCCGCTAGGCCAGGGAGCGGAGTTCCTGAGCAAGCCATTCCAGGTGGCCCCCGGAGAGGGAGTCTATCTCGGAGAGCATGCATGTATGAACGTGCGAACGGAAAACTATCGCGTCACCAAAGACCAGATCAAAGTGGAGTTCCGCTTTCAGACTATGCCGTCGAAAATGGACGTCACGACAAATCGCATCATCGAACTGTACGGTCAGAAATTGAACGGCCGGACCTTTCGCTCGGCTGAGGTGGCAAAATGAATCGATTCATCCCAGTGCTTCTGATCCTCGGATTCGTCAACTGCCTGGCGTTTCAAAGCGAAGAGCCGGCCAGATTGTATCCCGGAACAACTAAAGGCTCGAGTACAAAAGCTATTTACCTCTGTTCCATCCAGGTTCGCCTCGGAGAACCCTATATCATGGCTCCCCTCACCCCAACCCAGGTAACGGAGACGGTGGAAGAGAAATTGTCTGATGCAGGATTCCGCTGCAGCGATGGTGGCGAGTATCCGCGGCTTGCCATCGACCTGAGCGTAAGCAACGAGTACGGGAGCGCAGCCGTTTTGAGTTCCTATCTTTCTGCGTTCTCATTCACGCTCATTCCTGGATACCTCGGGAGTCTCAGGCATAATATGGGAATTTCTGTGGAACTTCCTGCCGGTAAGCCACATAAAGAAGTGAGGCTCAACTACACGTCCAATCATGTACAATTCTCCTGGTTTCCTTTCGTGGTCGGCGGAATGCCAACCGGATACATCCAGCGTAAGAACGTTGCGGTCATAGGCTCGATGGTTGATTCCATGACCAAAGATCTCGAACGACTACCGGACGTTTCTCAGGAACAACGTTATGCCAATCTGGTTGTATTGAAGAATGGGAAGCGATACTACAACGTCCGCGCCACTGAATCGAACGGCGCAGTCAGGGTAGAATTGCGAAGTGGAGAGAAGATGGAGATCCCGAAGCCAGAAGTGGATTCCGTCAAGCCCTGGGGAAACCCTTAATTCCCGAAGGGGTTTAAGGACGATCTAATGAGACATAGGTTAGTGCTTGACCCACCAGGGTGTCGTCGAAAAACAGGTACGTGATAACACGTATCGCCCTTGCGCTCAACCTGGTCCTGCTCCCGGTCACTGCCGGATCTCTCTGGGGTTCTTCGCTGGCCCGGTTCAGAGGATTCCATCTTGGAATGAGCCTCGAGCAAGCGGTTGCAGCGAACACAAATGACTTTCGTGGTATCATCAATCGGCAGGATCTATACGATCCGGAGCAAGGAACACGGCGTCTGGTATTTCGCGGCATGGGTGAATCCGTTACGCTTTCCTTCTGGAATGACAGACTCTTTAAGATCAAAGTCGATCTCCACCTGGACTCAACAGAGCATGTGATTGCCTATCTCGACAGGCTTGTGGCAGAGCATGGCCCTTACATGGCAAGGCGGTCCGACGCTTCAAGTCCTGAGAGGCTCTTTTACATCTGGAGTGACGCGCGTACGACGTTACGCTTTACGCGAGCAGAGCAATATTCGCTTTCATACGAAGACAGGGGAATCCAGCAAGAAATCGAACTGGATCGCGCAGCAAAACAGCGGAGCCGGACAAATCCAACCGACTCTCCGTTCGACAGGTTCTAGTTTCGCGCTCGCAGAATCTCGGAAAGTTGACAGCCTGCGCGATTGTTTCTGAGTCGCACAATGAGGGCGCGCGAACTTACCGGATCGTCAATGCGTCGCGGCATTCGCAAGGCAGCTGAGAACGATCCTCGGCTAAAACTGGCGCTCAAGGAATTGGGCTATCCGCAGATTCGGCAGCGCGATCCTGGATTTGAAACGCTGCTAAATATCATAATCGGTCAGCAGCTTTCGACGCACGCCGCAAACGCAATCTGGGATCGCCTGGAAAATCTCATTCGGCCTTTCACGCCTGACAATCTGCTCATGCAACGCGATGAATCGCTACGGGCAGTCGGGCTTAGTAAACAAAAGATCGCTTACGCTCAATCACTCGCGCACCTGGTGAACAAAGGTCTCGTCGACTTCAAGAGAATCGCGAATCTAGACGATGAAGCAGCCGCATCGGAGTTAATGCAAATCCGGGGGGTTGGCCGTTGGACGGCGGATATCTATTTGTTGTTCGCCCTGGGCAGGCGAGACGTCTGGCCTGTTGATGACCTGGCCCTGGTTGTTGCCACGCAGCGCCTCTATGGAATGCGACTCAGGCCCTCCCGCAAACGACTGCTCGAGATTGGTCGCGCATGGCAACCGTGGCGCGGTGCTGTCTCGATCTTTCTCTGGAAGTACTACCGAACCCTCTCGTCCAAATAGCAGCCTGACAAAAAACCCGGCCGGCAATTTTTTGTGTTTTATTGCCTCAATAATTATTGCCTATGCAACATTATGTATTTGACTGGCTTCAGGAGAATACAATGAAACTGAAAATTGGTGATACAGCCCATTCTTTCAAGAGCTTTGACTACAAGGGAAAGGAGATTCAGCTTTCGGACCTGAAGGGTAAGCACACATTGCTTGCCTTCTTTCGAAATTCGGAATGCGCCCTGTGTAATCTGCGCGTGCATCAACTACTGAACGCTTATCCAAAACTGGAACAGAAGGGTCTGCAAGTAGTTGCTGTGTTTGAATCAACGCGGGAAAGCATTGAGAACAGTGTTGGAAAGACTGAGGTTCCTTTCCGCCTGATCCCGGACCCGAGTGAACAGCTTTACAGTCTGTATGATGTAAACTCTTCCTGGTTCGGGGTCATCAAGACCATGCTCACGGCAGGTGAAGAGATCCAGAAAGCGGAAAGTCTCGGGTTTGAGATGAAGAAGGTTCCGGGGATGAAGATGGATCGTATGCCCGCAGAGTTTCTGATTGGTCCGGATCTGAAAGTTAAGATTGCAAAGTTCTCAAGCAAGGTAACCGACCATATTCCTCTCGAAGAGATCGAAGCACACCTTAACTAGATTGGCGGCCTCAAACGGGAGGCCGCGTTTCCATAATGTTAGATTCAATCGTTTGCGAAATCCGTTTCAGGGCTTTCAAGTCGGCATCGCTCAGTCCCTTGTAGACGCCCTTTCTTTCTTCAAGTACGATCGGAATGGTGCGGTCAAGCAGGGACTTCCCCTGCGGCGTCAGCACGATACTGAACTTACGTCTGTCGTGTGAGTCGTCTTCACGGCGGACCAAACCCCGCTTTTCAAGTCCATCGAGGAGTCGGGTCACATTGGGCCTATCGTTGAATGTCTTGTCCACCAGATCAACCTGCGAAACGGACTTCTGCGGACCAATCTGGTTCAACAAAATCCACTGCTCTACTGTGATGTCTTCCTCAAAGTCCTGCATCATGCGTGTGAAATGCAGTCTGAGCAATCGGTCAGTACGGTGGAAATAATACGCAAAGGCCGTCTCAATGATCGGTTTCTGTTTCTTGTCTTTCAAGCCTGCCTCGCTAAACGGACTTACAATGGAAACCTGGTTTCGTTTGCAAATCCCATCATACTTTCACGCCGCCGCTGATCTCAAGAATAACACCGTTAACAAGATCGTTTTCAGCAATGAAGACAGCGCTGTCTGCGATTTCCTGCGCTTCCCCCAGGCGACCAATCGGAATCATGGCCTCCCATTTCGCGAGAGCTTCCGGCTTCATATCCTTCATTACCATGTCGGTCCGGATAAAACCCGGTGCAATTCCAGCAACGCGAATGCGATAGCGAGACAATTCCTGCGCCCAGAGTCTGGTCATGGATGCAACGCCGGCCTTGGCAGCAGAGTAGTTGGACTGACCAGGATTTCCATGCATAGAAACAGAAGCGATTGTGATGATTGCGCCCTTTGATCCGGTTTCAATCATTTGAACGGCAGCCTCGCGTCCGGTTAAGAAAACACCCGTGAGATTCACATCAATGACAGACTGCCATTGTTCCAGTGAAAGTTTTCCCTTTACCTTCCCGGTCTCCTTGTCCACGCGCACCAGCAAACCGTCCCGCAATATTCCCGCGTTAAGCACCGCCACATCAATTCGACCCGTTTGCTTCACGGCCGCCGCCATCAATGCCTCCGCGTCGGCTTCTTTTGCAATATCTCCGAGCACGACATGGGCCTGAACGCCCAAACCTCGAACATCATGGGCCACTTTTTCTACATTTTCCGCGCGAATGTCCGAGAGCACAACGTTAGCTCCCTTTGAGGCGAACTGACGCGCCATGGCCGCTCCAATTCCTCCACCGGCTCCTGTGATTACGACTGTCCTGTCCTTTAAGTTCATACGATTTCCTTACTAAAACTGAATTGGGCTCGACCGATTGGATGAGCTTACCCGATTCTCTCCTGGTGTCCAGTTACGAGAGTGCGATTACAACACAACTTCAAATCTATTGCCCAAATCAAACAAGTGCGAGCAGCTCGTCTTCCTTCTGTATCATTCGTTTCTCCTCTGCTTCCGAGCGCTCGTGATCATACCCGAGCAGGTGCAGAATCCCATGAACCAGAAGTCTGTAGAATTCATCGTGAACACTATGCCCAATTTCTTTGGCCTGACGCTTACACACTCCTGCCGCAATAAATACATCACCGATCTCAAGGATTCCTCCAGGTCCGCGCACAGGCGCAATTGGCCTCGGCACCCGTGACCTTGTAAATTCCTGCAATGGGAAGCTCAGCACGTCGGTTGCAGTATCCTTACCCCGGTATTTGCGATTCAGTTTCCGAATACCTGTATCTGTAACCACATGGAGGGTCATATGATACGGCGCGTCCGGAAGGCGCTGTAATATGCGCTCCGCGTCTCCTTTGATTCTGGCCTTTCCAGGCAGACCTTTAGTCCCCGGAGTAAACTGAATCGTGACAAGACTCAAGAGCGGGGCGTTGCCTTCCTGGCTTCCTCAAGTCTTTTTGTGGCCTCCATAGCCGGATAACGTGGCCTGTGATGAAATGAGCTCAGCAGAACATCGCTGAATGCCTGGCGAATAACGGTCAAATCTCCCATTGTAAGTCCGGATTCATCAAGCTGATCTTCCGCCAGCTTCATATTCATGATTTTTTGAATGAGTGCTTCAATGGAACTTTCTGTAACTTCATCGAGCGAACGGCTTGCCGCTTCGAGTGAATCTGCAATCATCACAATCCCCGTTTCTTTTGACTGCGGCCGCGGTCCCGGGTAGCGGAAGTTTTCGCGTTTGATGCGGCGTTTTGATTTCTCAAGCGCCTGGTGATAGAAAAAGGACATTGTGGATGTGCCGTGGTGTTCCGGTATGAATGCCATTACCTCGCGCGGTAACCTGATCTTCTTCGCAATGGCAAGTCCATCAAGAACGTGATCTATGATGACGCGCGCCGCTTTTTCCGGATCGTTCTTGTCGATGTTCTCTGGCCGGGGTATCAGATGCTGGTTCTCCACAAAGAACCCTGCCCGTTTCATCTTTCCAATATCGTGATAGTAGACACCGGTACGCGCAAGGAGCGTGTTCAAACCCAGGCGTTCGCAAGCCTTTTCCGTCAAGCTCGCAACCATCAATGTATGATTCCAGGTGGAAGGTGCAAGCCTGTAAAATTCTTGGAGCAATGGATTTGACGAATCCGAGAGTTCTTGTAAACGAAAGCGAGTTGGGACGTTAAAGACGGACTCGTAAATAGGAAGAATGACGATAACAAATGCGGTGCTCATGGCCGAGAACAGCGTCATCTGCAATGCCTTTTTGTATTCTAGCGTCAGCAAATCCCCGCCGGTTTGCGAAATAATGGCGCGGTTTTCATATAGCCAACCAGCGGTCAGCAAGAGCCCGGCAAGCAACGTGAGAAATACAGACGCTGCAAGAAAGTGAATCCGTTTCTGAATTCGGACACCGCACCAGACGGCAGCGAGCGAGAGCACGAAACAATGCAGAAACGATTGCGGATCATATTGACTGACACCAAACACTAACAGAGACAGGAATATCGAACCGGCCAGAGCAATTAACTCACCTGAGAGAATCGCAAACAATACGGCAAAAATCCCGATGGGCACCCAGGACCCAAAGATCTCCGTCTGGGTAGAAACACCCGACTCGTGCCAGAAGGTTTCAATCAGGAACAGCACGCCGCAGAATAGCCAGATATTCAGGAAGAATACCAGGTTGGAAGTAACGTCACTCATGCGTTTGAGCTCAAATCGATAGGCAAAGAATACGAGCAGCAGAAGGAGCAAGAAATTCTGAATGCAGATAGCCGCAATGCGCTTTGCTTTTTCGCGCAGATGCAAACGCTGATGAACCTCAAGTGCCGTACGGTTTTCTGGTCGGATGATTTCACCGGCACGCACAATTGGCTCCCCTTCCGCGATCCGCATGTGGGGGATATCAATCCGTGCGACGGCTTCCTTGCGCGCCTTTTCTGTTTCATCAGGCAGGAAACGCATCGCATCGAGCGATACAATCAATGGAAGGATCCAGTCAAGGATTGCAGTCCGCAAGACCGGATCCGGTGCTGCGGGCTTGACTACTTCACTAAATAGCTCGCGTGACTTAGCCTGTCCAATCTGGTCCTTTAGGATGACTGCCTCAAAAGGAAGGCTCTTGAATGTATCCGGCTTATTGGGAGCCAGATCCCGGACCAATAAGTTTGGTGCCGTTGTAGCCTGGGCGTCGAATTCCGCCGGTGACTTTGAAACAATCAGCGAATTCTCGAAGATCAGGTGCGCGCATTCGACCGCTTTCGCAATGATCTTTGCTCTGTCTGCATAAACGATGACGCGCGGTTCACGAACCTTGCTTAGCCCCGGCAACGCGCGCGTGCAGGCAAGGAAGGCGGGTTCAGTTTTTGCTTTCTCGCGACATTTTACAATTCCCGCAAACTCTTCTTGTAAGAGCAGTTGAAGGCTCTTACCGTCCGGGCCCGTTATGCTGTTGAGATTCCGCTCAAAATGAAGAGGCACTGCAGCAATCGCAATCGTCTTGCTGTCCTCATACTGATCGAGCCTTGGAAAATCTACCGACACACGAGCAACAATGGTCTCCTGAGCCACCTTGTTTGCGTCAAACGGCCCTCCGGCACGAAGGTCCGGACCACGTTCATTCCAGACTGGATACGTAATCACAATCGTGATCACAAGTAGCGTCACCGTGATAAGCAGAGCCTGAATTCGGCGTACAAGGCGCAGCGGCCTGGGCGAAGACAGAACTTCAGATATAGCGGCGGTTAAACGACGCAGCGGAGAGCTGAATTTCTCCATTGGGGAAGACACTGTTATTCCTTCTGGGCGCGATCAAACGCCGCAACGATCTTGGCTACCATTGGATGTCTTACTATATCTTCCCGCCCGAACTCTACAAGCCCGATTCCATCCATTCCGGAGAGAATCTCAATTGCCTTTGCAAGGCCGGATTTACCCGGGGGTAGATCGATTTGCGTAACATCACCCGATAGACACATCCTGGATTCGCGACCAAGCCTGGTCAGAAACATCTTTAGTTGCAGGAGCGTGCAATTCTGGGCTTCGTCGAGGACCACGCACGAATGCGAAAGGGTGCGCCCGCGCATGAACGCCAGTGGTGCAATTTCAATTTTGCGCGAAGCGATCATTTCATTCACGCGCTCTGTTCCCAGGCATTCGTTCAGCGCGTCGAGGACGGGGCGCAAATAAGGATCCACTTTCTGTGCCATATCACCCGGAAGAAACCCGAGCGATTCGCCGGCTTCAACAGCGGGACGCGTAAGCACGATACGCTCCACAGCGCCGCTCATCAATAGTCTACAGGCGCTCACGATACTTAGAAACGTTTTGCCTGTTCCGGCGGGACCAAGGCTGATTGTGACCGGACGAGAAAGTATGGAGCTTACGAATTCCGCCTGACGGGCCGTTCGCGGATAGATGGGCTTGCCACGGAAATTGGTAAAAATCTTAAAATCCATGGAGACATCGCCGTTTGACGATGGTGGCTCTGCGGCCTCGGAATGGAGCAGCTGCAATAGCTCGCCTTCTTCCAGGTTCTTGATTCGACCCGGATCCGAGAAACGCTCACCCACATGTTCCAGGTAACCAACCGCGCGCTCGGCGAGCTCCGCATTATCAGCATGGACGAGCATACTTTTTCCGCGGGGAATGAGTCTCACCGAAAGCATTTCTTCCAGGCGTGCAATATTCTGATCCCGAACACCACAGAGATGTTCGAAGAGTTCCCTGCTTTCAAATGCGACTTTCTTTTCAATCATTCATCGCTCTGGCGGCCCCCGCAGGTACTACTGCCGACCGGCAGTTGCGCGCATCGGTCGCTCTCGGCCATCCGTGGCCTTCGCGACACCTGTGCATCCATGCACAATGCCCTTTCGTCGCAATCTGCCTGCCGGATAGTCTGCGCGGGTCTTGTCGCGAAGTGGTTTGGAATATTCTTCCCGGACAAATCTGCGTTGGCCGGGTCGCTAGCGGGTTCTGATGCGTCGCAGAAAGTTTCATAAATCGGCGCCTAACCCTGTGTATCTTTTGCTTCTGCAGTGGAACGAATCTTGAGTTCGCGAAGCTGCTCGATTGCCACAGGCGATGGACAGTCGGACATGAGATCCGTCCCCTTCTGCGTTTTAGGAAAAGCAATAACGTCGCGAATGGAACCCTTTTTTAGAAGTAACATCAACACGCGATCCACGCCAAACGCGACCCCGCCATGCGGAGGTGCTCCGTATTCCAGTGCTTCCAGGAGGAAGCCGAACTTTTGCCTGGCCTCTTCCTCTCCAACACCCAGTGCCCTGAACACGGTCGACTGTGTTTCCTTGTCGTGAATCCGGATTGAACCACCGCCCAGTTCCGTTCCGTTCAACACAAGATCATAGGCGCGCGAAAGGATTGTGTGCCCTTCCTTCTTGAAACGCTCCGGATCATTCAGAATTGGCAAATCTTCGGGCCGCGGCGCGGTAAAAGGATGGTGGACGGCGTGAAGCGTGCCCGTGTCCGGATCACGTTCAAACAACGGGAAGTCCCGAACCCATACAAAATTCCATTCATCCGGAATGAGATTCAGCTGTTTGCCCAGCCGCAACCTCAGATTGCCCAGCGTATTATTAACGATATGCGGACGATCTCCGGCAAAGAACACAATATCACCGACTTTCGTCTTGAGCCTTTTGGCCATCTCTTCCAGCAGTTCAGGCGTGAAAAACTTTGAGACGGCAGATTTGAGTCCGTCGGCTTCATGCTTCATCCATGCAAGACCTTTGGCACCAAAATCCTGTCCTACCCAGGCGGTTAGATCATCAATGTCTTTCCGCGACAGGACCGCGCCACCGGGAACGCAAATGGCCTTAACGCGTCCGCCTGCTTCAATTGCTTTATGAAATACCTGGAAGCTGCTCTTCTTTGCGATATCGGCAATATCTACCAGCTTCATATCAAAGCGAAGATCCGGCCTGTCCGTTCCATAGTTCTCCATCGACTCTTGATATGTGATAGAAGGAAACGGCACTTTAACTTTAACATCAAAGACTTTCTTTAGCACATGAGACCAGAGGCCCTCGAGTGATTTGATGATCATCTCTTCATCTACGAAGCTGTACTCCATATCGAGCTGGGTGAATTCCGGCTGACGGTCTGCACGAAGATCCTCATCGCGAAAGCATTTCACAATTTGAAAGTAACGTTCAAGACCTGCCACCATCAGTATCTGCTTAAACAGCTGCGGCGACTGCGGAAGTGCATAGAACTTGCCGGGCGAGAGTCGCGCAGGCACCAGGAAATCTCGCGCGCCTTCCGGAGTAGACTTAATGAGAATGGGAGTTTCAACTTCAATGAACTCTTCTTTCTCCAAATATTGACGGATGGCCTGATTGAGTTTGGAGCGAATGATGAGCGTATCTTTCATCTCATCGCGACGCATATCAAGATAGCGATACTTGAGTCTGTGCTCTTCGCCGGCTTCTGAAAACTCGTCCAACTGAAACGGTAATGGTTTAGAAATATTAATAATTTCGTATTTCTCTGCAACTACCTCAATCTTGCCGGTGGCAATCTTTGGGTTAACAGTTTCCGCCGAGCGATTGCGCACTTTCCCCTGAATAGCAAGGACAGTTTCTGCGCGAATATGGGTTGCCGCGTCAAACGCGTCTCCGAGTGAACTGCGATCGAATACGACCTGGACAATTCCCGTTCTATCCCTTAGATCGACAAATACAAGGCCACCCTGATCGCGATAGCGAAAGGCCCAACCAGCCAGACTGACTGATTCGCCAGCTTTTTTGAGTTCTCCGCAGCCAATTCTGCTGCTAAATACGTTGTGAAACCAATTATGCACGGTTTTCCAGACATTCCTGCTTGAAAAGGGCGTCAATTTGTTTTAAGTCGTCTGAATGCGTCCTTTGTTCCTTTCGCCTATTACTTTGATTGGATGCCTCGTGTTTCTTGCCGCATGCTCCGGGCATGAAAAGAAACTGCAGGAAATAAACGAGCTGATCAAGAGCGGCAACAAAGCTCAAGCCGAGGAATTGATTCGGACAGAACTCACAAAAGAGAATCAGGATCACGCCCGCTCAATCGATGACGGCGATCTTCAAATGCCACAGTCAAGCCCGGGCGCCCGGACGGCTGTCTGGGTCAAGGGCGAGACCAGGCTCGTTGTGCTCCGAAACGGCAAGAAGAATGAACTGAATCTTGATCGCAAAATCAAGAATATCCAGATTGCTCCCGGTGGCAAATTTGGCCTGGTCCTGGGTATCAAAGAGCAGGCATGTGGCCTGATCGCTGTAAATCTACTTGAGCGCGAAGTCATCCATGAAATCCCCTCTTGCGACGCTGGCGCCGCCATCACGCACGATGGCCAGGAGATACTCTACACGGCCAAAGGGGGAGTCGGCCGCATTCATTTGAAGGATGGCGAAAAGACGACCGAGGATGTGTTGCTCGAAAAGGCCACCTTCCAGGCAAAATTCCCCAAACTGACAAATCGATTCTTCATCGTCCCGGATGCGCAGAATAACCTCTACGTCTTCTTTGGGGCAGCAGGACAGTATCGCATGCATTTGTTTGTATCCGGACAGAACATGACCACGCTGAAAGATGGCATCGCCAGACCGCAGGTCTACTTTGCTGACCCGGAACCGGACATCGTCCGGCGAGAGCTGAGCAAGACGGATACCACACCCCCACTTGGCGTGGTCTTCACAGGAAGTTCTGGAAAGTATCGGCTGGCTCCAGTCCATGCCGATCGCGTTTCGGACGAAACAATGCCGGCACCAACGATTGACCCGATCCAGATGCTTGTCTCCGGGAATGTTTTCTATTTAAATGGAGACACGCCAGCACTCTTTCATCCCATCTCGGGCAAGAAGAACCTGCCGTTACGCGCCATTGGCGCAATCGTAGTCTATGGTGAAGATCCCGAGGATCAGGGTCTTTTGTATTTGAGTCATGAGCGAGAAATGATGTTCCGGCGTGAGCCATTTACGGAATGGGAAAAGGCTCTCCAGGCCGCAGCGGACAGGAACAAGTGAGGACAATTTGGAATTTGAAACACTGATACAGGGAAATGGACAGGCTGCAAAACTCGAAGCCGTGGCGGGTCATTATCGCGAGATGCTCCGGTCGCTGGGTGAAGACCCGGATCGCGAAGGTTTGAAACGGACCCCACAGCGTGCTGCCTCGGCTCTGTTATTTCTCAACTCCGGTCATCTTGTCGATTTACAGACCCTGCTAAACGATGCTGTATTCTCGGATGTAAACCAGGGCATGGTCATCATTCGCGATATAGAGGTCTATAGCCTGTGCGAACACCATCTGCTACCCTTCTTTGGACAGGTCCACGTCGGGTACATCCCCAACAAGAAAGTGATCGGGATTTCCAAGATACCCAGGATTGTTGATATGTTTGCCCGCCGCCTCCAGATTCAGGAGCGATTAACGGAGCAGGTCCTGGCTGCCTTGAACACGGTTCTAGCGCCAGTTGGGGCCGGAGTGGTCATGCAGTGCAAGCATATGTGCATGATGATGCGCGGGGTGGAAAAGCAGAATTCTGTGATGTTCACAAGTAGCATGTCGGGCACCTTTTTGACCGATCGTTCGACGCGGACCGAGTTCCTGGACCTGATCCGCACATCGAAAAATTGATCGACTTAAAGGCAACCAGCCCTTGAAGATTGGCCCAGGAGGGACCGAAATTACAAGTATGTTGCGTCCATTGGTCCTCATCCTGCTTGCCCTGTTCCTCGGTTGTGGTCAAAAAGAGGACCAGGCCGACGGCCTCCTCATTGGGCCAGCCGCCGCGTCGGTTGGTGGGGCGTACTACTTCAATGGCTATGTAGACCGCACCTACACCACCAGCTGCGGCTCGGCCGGACCAGAGATTGCCCAGACCACAACGAGTACGACCTCTACCTCGACTACTCCGAGTTCAACGACAAAGGAAAAGGAAAAGACGGCCTTTGGAATTCAAAGCTACTATATATTTAAGAACGGGGAAACTCTCAGCCTCAAATACGACTACTACACCAACAAAGACAATTTCACCTTCAGTCCGTTGAATGCCACGAGCACTACCTGTACAACGGACAACCTGAAGACGTGTTCGAGCACCGGGCGATTTACCTGTACCACGTCTGACAACATCAATTGTGGTGGAACTTACACGTTCATCTTTACAAGCACCGCGCCCGTATCGCTGGGCTTTCAGGGTGTTCGCGGTCCCTTGACCTGGAAAGAGTTTGCCCTGAACGCAGACCAGAATGCGGTGACCAAAGCCATCCTTCAATTCGACATGATCGGAAGCGACGGTAGCGTATTCAAAGGGACCGTCGAGTGTAACATAACACCATAGTCGTTCCCTGGGAAAATCGCTCGCCCGTAATCCTATCTGGCATTTTCTGGGTCCGTGAGACTTCTGACCGTCGTACTCCCTACCTACAACGAATCAAAAAATATTCCCATCTTAATCGAGCGCCTGACAAAGGTCCTCGCAAAGATCGATTATGAAATCCTGGTCGTTGACGACAATAGCCCGGACAAAACATACGAGGTAGTCGATCAGATTGGCAGCAAGAATTCCCGCGTGCGCTGCATCAGACGAATCCACGAGCGGGGACTGTCGTCTGCGGTCATGACCGGCATGGCCTCCTCATCGGCAAAGTTCTATGCTGTCATGGACGCTGACCTTCAGCACGATGAGGCAATCCTGCCAGGGCTACTCAAAGCCGTGAATGAAGAAGGATTCGACCTGGCCGTGGGATCCCGGGCCGCAGAAGACGGAAGCTTTGGAGAATTTTCAAGACTTCGCCGCTTCATCAGCTGGACTGCAACCATGCTGGCCAAGATGCTCCTTCCCGTGAATGTGAAGGATCCCATGAGCGGATATTTCATGGTATCACGCGAAATATTCCAGCAAGCAGAAGAGAAGATCAATCCACTTGGATTCAAAATCCTACTTGAATTCCTGGGACGAGTTCCGGGCCTCAAAGTAAAGGAAGTTGGTTATACATTCCGCAATCGCGTACACGGCGAAACCAAGCTCAGTGGCTCGGTTATCCGTAATTATATCGTGGCGCTGATGGATCTCCGGTTTGGCCATCTGGTTTCCCCTATTTTTGTACTGTACTGCCTCGTGGGAGCGAGTGGGATCATCGTCTACATCGTCACCGTCGCAATAGGTGACTCACTGGGAATGCCATTGATTCGGGATGTATGGCCCGCACCATTTAATGCCTTGCCGTCAAGCTGGCTTCTGGGCTTTGGCTTGAGTGTTACCAACAACTATGTCTGGAATAACTACATCACGTTCCACGAACGCCGTCACAAGTCCCTTGCTCTGCTCGCCGGTTTTGCCACTTTCTTCTTGATCAGTCTAATTGGACTGCTGATCCAGACGAGTGTGAGCTACCTGCTCGCAGCTACGGGCCTTTTTGCGACTCACGCCGGCTCCGGAATCAACCGCGCAATCGGAATTACCGTTGCGGTGATTACAAACTACTACTTGAACTTGAACTTTACCTGGCGCAAGACCAGACGTTAGGCGGAAAGAGCCGGAATGCCGGATTAAACTTCCAGAGCCAGCTCTTCACGGGCCAGCTCCACTCCGGCACTTGAAGCCGTCTCAATTGCTTCTTGATCTCCCATTGAGGCCATATGATCTGTCAGCACGATTCGCTTAATGCCAAGACTCCTGATTCGCAGGGCCAGGTCAGACAGAATCAGACGATCACGCACGTCCTGTAAGACCAGGATATCAGCGCCCTCAAGGAAGTCTTTGTAGACTGAGGCACTCTGAATCGTGTCCGGGCCCGAAAGTACAACCACCTTGCCGCCACACTCGATCCGAATGCTATCCGATGAAATTGGATCATACGACGGAACAGAACGAAGGCGAAATGGACCCGCATCGCGAGAGATTTGCTCATTCAATAGAGTAAATTCTCTGGTGGACGCCATTTCATTGAAGCGAACTGGAAAGAAAGAAAAGTCCTGCTGCCGCTCCATTCGCTCGCGCATATTTTCTGCAGAAGAGAAAAACCTAAATGAATTTCCCGGGATGTAGCCCGGAGTGAAAAATGGCCAGCCCTGGATATGATCCCATCGCGTTCCGGTGAGAACTATGAAGAACTGTCCTTTAGCACCCTGGGCAAGCAGATCATAACCCAGGCGTCGCGCGCCTGTACCCAGATCAACGATGAGTCGGGAATCCTGAGCGGTAACCTCAATACATGAGGTCTCGCCTCCCATAACAGAACGAATGTGCTCTGGGAGCTGCTGCTGAATTGTAGCCACGTCACTGGTGGCACCCGATCTCCAGGTATTCACAGCAATTTCGACGGCTGCCCGCACGCGTAACTGGGCTTCCCCCGAATTCAGGGGCGACGGCAAGTCAGAACGAACTCCCCAGAACTTAATTCGCATTACTTATACCTCGGAAGTCGATCGCCTTCTGTAAACTAAAAGAATTTCTGGTTTAAGTGAGTCCAGAGGTCATACATCCTGAGCTTCGCGCGCGACTGCTTTCAATTGCACGGCGAAAGATTGTCGATCATCCTTTCATCGTCCAACCTGACGCCGAGGGATTGATTCCTGCGGCCCGGCTTTTTTCAGGAACCGGCCAACGCATCCTTGAGCTTGGAGCAGGTTCTGGGGAACTCTGCCTTGACTGGATGAAAAAACACCCTGAGGACTCCTATGTTGCCTTTGAAATAAAATGGGACCGCATCCGCAGGATACTACGGTTGCTTGAGCGAAACAACGTTCAGAATGTCCGGATTGTCCCGGTTAACTTCAGCTGGTTTCTTGAATCAATGTTACCGGGTAAAAGCTTTGATGCAATTATCGCCTACTTTCCGGATCCCTGGCCCAAGCGCCGACACTGGAAGCATCGCCTGGTGCAACCCGATTTCCCCGAGCAGGTAATTGCACTTCTCCGTCGAGGCGGCCAGGTGCATCTTGCCACTGACTATGCGCCTTATGCGCGCAAGATGCTTCGTGTTTTTCGGCGCAGTGATTTTGACAGTCAAATGCCAGCACCTGGTTTTATTCGCTCAAATCCGTTCCAGGTTCGCACGCGGTTCGAAGAGTTAACGTCAGAGCGGAAGCCACATTTCATGGCGTGGACGTGGCGGGGAGAATGAAATGAAGGTTCACAGTGCTTTTTCAGCCGGGATTGGAATTCTATTTCTTGGCTTGTTGTACTATGCAGGTGGGAACCCTGCACTGTGGGCCTTCAAGCATGGAGTGAGCTGGGCCCCGGTCCTCGTACTGTGCGCGCTTATTCCAATCGCATTCTACGTGCTGCTTCCCGATTCCACGCGCATTCGAATCGTTCATATCAATTTCCCAATCATTCTACTTCTGGCCACAATTGCAGTGGCCTGTATGTGGATATTCCGGCAGCGTTTGATACTACCTCCCCCGGAAGGAAATGGCGATGGAATCTTTCTTCTGGAGCAAATTCCAGTCTATACGGAACTGTTCGGGTTTCGCGCAAGCTTCGATGAAATACTTGAACTGTATGTGCATTCAAAATTCTACCTGATCTGCAAATCCATTGGGTTGTCCATTTTAGACAGCTATGCAATCCTGAGTTGCGTTTCCGGATTTTTTTACGTGAGTATTGTTCTTCGCTTCTTGAACGACAGGCCACTCTGGCACTGGTTGCTGGGCTTCGCTCTTCTGATACTCACGCCGGCTATCGAACTCTTCTTTGGCTACGTCGAACACTACGATGCACCAACCGTCTTGATTGCTGCCGTCGCAATGCTGGTGCTGCGTATGGAGTTGCCTGGCCCCCGGCAATGGATGATCCTCGGAGGCCTCGCAGCCCTTGGAGCAGCCTTTCACATGTTCGCAGGAATCGCCCTCCTTCCCCTTGCCTTCTACTGTTATGCGCAATCAGAAAATCGGAAAGCCTTCTTTAGAAACGCGCTATTAGCAGCAATCCCTGCAGGAGTGATTCTCGGCGGCGTTTGGATTTACTTCCTGTTTCTTGCGCAGCACCCGATTTCCATTGGCGAATCGTTCTTCGTGAAGCCTCCGTTCTACCCGTGGCGGCAGATTGTTTCGCTGAAGCATTTCCTCGACACATTCAATTTGCTGGTGCTTGGAATGCCGGCCCTGCTCTGCATTTTGCCGCTGCTGCTCCTGATTCGACCGGATCGGCGCACTTTTCAGGACTGGAGAATTCGATTCACACTGATTGGTTTTCTGGGATTTCTGGGGGCGTCCTTCCTGATCCACCCATTGCTCGGGTTCCCGGCTGACTGGGATTTGTTCACCATATTTCAGGTTTATGGAAATCTACTCCTGTTTCAACTGCTGATTGCCCTCGAACGCGTCGGCCGCGTTCACATGGCAAACCTTGTGCCAGGGATTCTTCTTGTAGGACTGATATCGACCGGCCTCTGGGTCCATCGCAATCACATGGATTCAGAGGAATCGCGAATAACGTTGGATCGAATCCTTACAAACTCTTCTCAATTTTTGCAGGAGATCCAGAACGACAAAGTATTCAAGGCGGCACAAGGGCCCCGTAAGAAAACTCTAGTCCAGGTAAAACTATTTCTGGTGGGCGCGAAAAATAACGCAAAACGACATCAGCCGGGCTTGCTTGCTGAGATCGAACGTGAGGCCCGGGAATTTGATCGATTTGTTCTGCTGCCGGATTCGGAATACAGGGCGGAATACCCCACTATCTGGGGTCGACTGACAGATCTCAATCGGAGGCTTGAGGAGCTTCCGCCTTGACGATTTATTTGCTCAGGGCTGTGATCAGAAATGTCAGGCTGCAGTTGGAATCGCAGAGGTTGGTGCAATTCTTAAAATCGTAGGTTTCTGATGCGTCTACATTTCCGTTGTTGTTGTAATCTACCCGCGTTCCGCAGGAAGTGTAACATGCCTGCACGCCTGCACCGCATAAGACCATGTAGGTTGCCAGTTTTTGCGGAGTTGGATCCGGGTCTTTCTGACAGGAAACGAGGAAGAGCAGGCCAAGGCAAAGAATCCACGCACGCATGGTGCCAGACTGGAAACAGGTCCTGGCTACGCAAATATATTCTGACCCCATGCCTGGGACTGGGAATCCTGGCTCTCGGCTGGGTTGGTTGTGCATCCCCCCGGACCATAATCATTGAGCGCAAGATCGAAAACCAAAAAATCCAGACCCGTCTTTTTTTGTTCTCCTCGTTCTGGATGTCTGATAGGAATGAAGCCGCGCGTGAGCTCGCCCTTGCGGGCAAGTGGGCGGAGGCGCTGACGGAGTGGAATTCCATGCTGGCCAGGAAGCTGGCACTGGATTGTGGATTGCTTGCAAATCGCGCCGTCGCTCTATACATGAATGGACAGCCTGCGTTTGACGCAGCAGAAACAGCCGTGCGAAATTGTCCCGACGAGGAAGCCATACGACACAACTTCAAGATGATCACGGTGATGGAATGAAAGCCGGCGTTGCAGTCGTGTTGTTATCCATCCTCATTGCGAACTGCGATCAGGCCAGAACCGTTCCACCCACCTACTTCTTGCTACCGCTGCTCCGCGGAGGCGGAGTCCGGCCGGCCACGCCGACCAATCTACAAGCGATCCATTTTCTGACAGCACAGACCCTGGTCATCACGTGGACAGGCAGCCTCGACCCTGACACCGGACAGCCAAATGTTGTGTACCGCATCTACGCATACGAAGTTCCGCCAAAGGAGTACTATCGCATTCAAGACCTCCAAGGGACAACGCCTCTGACAACCATCACAGCCAGACAGGAACCCTTCATTGGGACTCAGTACTTCGTCGTTACAGCATTCGATGGCGCCGCGGAGTCATTGCCATCTCAAACATGCAGGCTGGAGACAGTCCTTTGAGACAGGCCTCGCGCTTCGCCTTATCGATCGCCCTGCTACTGCTGGCTGCTCCCGTCTCTGCCCGGGGGTTCGAACTTGTTGCCGACGCCCTTGTTCCAGGATTCGGAAGTTTCTACACCGGGCATTACGGCGCGGGCACGGCTATCGGGGTTGGACGGATTGGTACAGCCTATCTCAGTTACTATCAGTCCCAACGTGCGCGCGAGTATCAATCTGCCGAAAAGGCCGCTCGTATTGCTGAACTCTACTTCGGCCCTGGATACCGATTCAAAAATCCGTACGGAAGTGGTTACTACAGTGCAGCTGAATACGGTCGAATGGCTGGCAAAAGAAAGTTTTACGCGAACATCGGAATCGTGGTGCATGTGGGCATCGCCATAGCCAGCGGCCTTTTGACCTCAGGCTGGCTCGATGAAGCAGAGGCGACCCCGGTCTTTCCCGACCCCAGGACACGTGAACAACCAGTAACCTTTGGAATGAAGTTTACTTTCTAGCTCACGGCGCCATGGTCTTGCGATGATTGACGAGTGCCGCAAGGGCCGTTTGAATCGAATCCAGATCTTCCACTGCTACCATTTCACGCGCTGATTTCTCATACGCAGAGAGAACGTAGTCCGCCACGTCAGTGGTGCCTACAGTCAGGCTTGATCCCTTTAACTTATGCAAGAGCCCTTTCACGCGCTCGCGATCTCCGGCATCGCGCGCCGTGCGACATTGCTTCAAAATATCGACCGTTTGCGCTATGAACTTATCAAGCATCTCCAGGAAGAAGGCTTCCCCACCAATGCTTACGAGCTCTTCTTTCTTCCTGTTATCGAGAATCACAGTGTCTTTTGTAAAAGAAAGTCAGTAAGGGGCAACAGAAATTTCATCGTTGTCGGGTCATGCCAAAGCCTTACGTAATTTCTCGCACAGCCGTAGCAGAGGCCAGGGACGAGCTACGCTGGCGTAGACTCCTTGCGCTTTACCCAGACATCGCCGCTCCAGATATTGAATTGAATTCGCCGGTATACGTTTCCGCCAACGTCAGACGCTATTACTCGAAACCCATTCTTTGCCAGCAATTCTTCTGCTGCTCTGATGTTGCGCTGGCCTACAATTTCAACGTTATCCGCCCGCTCCTTCAACATTGTTCCCCCACCAAAGACCTTTACCACGTATTCAGATGGTTTGCGCTTGCTACGGGAAACATGACTCAAGAACAGTTCAATGACTGCGTCCGCATAACGTGTCAACGGTCCGCCAGGTTGCACCGACGGACGAGAGGGCAGCATGAAATGGCACATCCCACCCTCTTTGAGAATGGGATGCCACATGGTTATTGAAATGCAGCTTCCAAGCAGCGTGCGAATTCGCGTTTCAGCGTCGCCCCAGTAGAAGTCTCCTGGCTGCAGGAAAATATCGAGTAGAAACTCGGGTTCGTCTGATGTGATCTTGAGATCAGCCATTTCACGCCCGCGTGCTGGCGTCAAACTTACGCATTTCCTCGGGCGCAAGGATGAGGTCAAGATCCAGCAAGACCACGAAGTGATCCTCGTACCGTCCCATTCCGGTGATGAATTCTGTCTTTACGCTTACACCAAAGCTTGGTGGTGGTTCAATGTTTTCAGCCGCCAGATCTGCAACCTGATCCACAGCATCGACAAGGATCCCGGCCTCAACCCGCTCGCCCTTGATGGTAATTTCAACAATGATTATGCACGTGCGTGGCGTAATCGACACGGCTTTGTTTTCGAATAGAGCAAATAAGTCCACGACTGGAAGCACATTGCCACGGAGGTTGATCACACCCTTTACGTAGTGCGGAGTACGTGGAACACGGGTCACACCGGGGTATTGCAGTATCTCTTTGACGCGAAGAATCTTAATGCCATAAACCTGGTCACCCAGGTAAAACACAAGATACTGCTCCCCGCCACTCTCGGCAACGAGGATATCATCTTCGTTTGAATCAGAATTTCTCAAAGTCGTCATCCTGCGTTGTTGGTGGAGGTGTATCACGACGCCTTGGCGGTAGCGGTTTCCTTGGAATTGGGGTTTCCGGTTCACCACCTACCTTAAAGAACTCAACCAGATGCTGCAATTGCTGCGCCTGACCGCTCATTTCCTCTGAAGTGGCCGCAAGCTCTTCTGAAACGGAAGCATTCTGTTGTGCCAGCTTGTCAAGCTGCTGCACCGCAGAATTCATCTGGCTCACATTCATTGTTTGTTCCTCGGAAGCGGCTGTAATTTCCTGGACGAGATCTGCAGTACGTCTCACGGAAGGCAGGATTTCATGCAAAAGCGAGCCGGCTTTTACCGCAACCTGAACGCTACTTCCGGCAAGAGCACCAATTTCCTGTGCGGCCGTCTGACTGCGCTTGGCCAGCTTTCGAACCTCGGATGCGACAACAGCAAATCCCTTGCCGTGTTCCCCGGCTCGGGCTGCTTCAATTGCAGCATTGAGGGCAAGAAGGTTGGTCTGGTATGCAATCTCTTCGATGATTCCGATTTTCTCAGCGATCTGCTTCATGGCCGCGACTGTTTCTGCAACAGCCTTGCCACCCTCTTCTGATTCACGAGAAGACTGATTTGCAATTTCGTTTGTCGTGCGCGCATTCTCCGCGTTCTGCTGGATGCTTGCATTCATTTGTTCAAGCGACGAACTGGTTTCCTCAACACTTGCAGCTTGTTCGCTTGAACCCTGGCTTAAACTCTGCGCCGTCGCACTAACCTCTTCGGATGCAGAAGCCATTGACTCAGCAGAGGAGCGAATCTGAGAGATTGTAGTGGAAAGGCGACCAACCATATTCTTGAGAGCAAGCAACATCTGCCCGATCTCGTCCCTTGATGTTGCGTCCAGTGAAACCGTCATATCGCCTTCCGATAAGCGATTGGCCACGGAAACGGCAAGTGCGAGCTGACTCACGATCTGCCGGGTCATGATCAGGCTGAGTATAATCGTTATGAGAATAAACAGAAACGCAACTCCAAGCACGGAATACAGATTCATTCTGAGTTTGTTAACTCGAGTCCTGAGCATATCATCAAGCTGTTCAATCGCCCTGTCCCAGAGAGTGTAGCTGGATGTTAGTGCGCGATTGCCTCTGGCCAACAGATCATTACTTGAAATCTTAACTTCTCCGGAATTGGCCATTTTCTCATCGATCACTTTTAGAAGATCTGTCGCGTCCGCAAAAAAAGAAGTCAGAGCCGGACGAACCTGCGGCTCGAGAGTCTTACTGCCTGAAAAGTTTACGGTTTCGCCAAACGATCTTTCTTGTTCTGCTTTGATGATGTCCATCTGCGAGCGAACGAGCCCGGAAAGCACAACCAATCGCGTCTTCTCATCCGCGGAAATTTCCTTTTTCTGCGATAGTACAATAGCAAAGTCCAGAAGTTCTGTAGTGAGATACCAGTACTCGGGCAAGCGGATGAGCGTAACGCTCATTGTGTAATAGGTATCGAGATCTGGATCGAGAATCAGATTAGAAGTATCACCAATGTGCACGATCAAGTCTTTCACTGCCAGAATCAACTTTGCCTCTTCCTGGCTGGCGGCCGCTGGACGTTGATTCTGGTATTGCGATTTGATGGCCTGCCAGGATCCAGCCAGGGCTTTGGCCTCCAGATTTTCGCGCTTCTTCTCGCGCAGACCTTCTGGGGTAGTTATAAGATCTTCCGCCAACTTCGCGTTTACTGCTTCGAGCGATTGAAAATCCGAATCGATAGAAGGTCCAAGGTCACGGATAGTATCCCTGGTCCTCGCGTCCTCGACGACGTTCGAGGCAAGCACAAGGGTGCGATGAGCAGTTAGATGCTCCATGAGTTGGCGCAGCGGTCTGAAGTACTGATTACCCAGGAGTTCCTTTCGCGTGAAATCTATCTGCGAATTTTTCTCCTTAATAAGGAAGTAGAGCAGAACACCAATGGAGGCACTGATGACCAGCCCCAGAATCAAGAATTTGACGCCGACTTTGAAATTATAGATAATGCGTAGCATTTACGATTCTCCTGTTTCGCTTGCGCGAGCTATTTCCCGAATATCTTCCATACGTTGCCCTGGAACCGAGGCAAGACTCTGTGTTACCGAGGGTATATCGAGAATGAGCGCAATTGTGCCATCGCCCATTATGGCTGAACCACTCACTCCGTTTATGTCTCCAAGAATGCGGCCCATGGGGCGGATAACGGATTGAACCTCGCCCAGGATTTCCTGAACGACGACCCCTGATTTCTGACCCGCGTGCTGAATTACCACGATGTTCTCTTTTTCGTCAAGGCCGCCTTCTATGCTGAAGAATTTCTTTAGATGAATCAGAGGCAACGGTTCGCCCCTGAGGTTCACAATTCCGGCGTCGAGCGACTCCTTGCTCTCAAGGCATTCGGTTACTATGTCCAGCGGAACAATGAAGTTTCCGCCCCCGATTCGTACAGAAAGCCCGTCGATAATTGCCAGGGTCAACGGGAGCCGAATCGCGATGCGAGTCCCTTTGCCCTCTTCGGATTCGAGGTCAATCCGCCCTCGAAGGGCCTGAATATCACGCTTCACGACGTCCATTCCCACGCCACGGCCCGATACGTTGGTGATCTTTTCCGCCGTCGAGAATCCAGCCTGGAAGATCAGATTCTGGATTTCCCTCGGGCTCGGTGTTTCATCCGCCCGAACAAGCCCACGCTCGCGCGCTTTCTGCAAAATGCGGTCCGTAGATAGACCCGCTCCATCATCCTGGACCAGGATCACTATCTCGGATGCTTCATGATACGCGTTGAGTTTGATGGTACCCCGCGGATTCTTGCCGGACCGCTTCCGGGTTTCCGGATCCTCCAGGCCATGATCGATAGAGTTGCGCACCAGATGGAGCAATGGATCGTAAATTTTCTCAACAATTGATTTGTCCAGCTCCGTTTCCTGTCCGCGTAACTCCAGGAGAACCTCCTTTCCAAGCTCCCGGCTGAGGTCATGCACCACGCGCTGGAACCTGGAGAATACACCTCCAATGGGCACCATTCTCAGATTAAAAGAGGTATCGCGAACGTCTGCCACGAGTTTCTGCAGAGCATAGGCAGTCTCAACCAGTTCGGGGATACCCGTTGTCTCGACGAGCTGGTTCATATGAGCAGAATTAATTACCAGTTCGCCCACCAGGTTAACCAGTTGGTCCAGTCGATTGGCCTCCACTCTGACAAACCGCGTTTCGTGCTTGTCGGCCGCCAGTTGTGGACTGACAGGTGCTGCCTGCTCCTCTACGAGGAGGACTGGTGTTTCTTCCGTCTCAGGTTGCTTGATCTTGATTTCAGAATCTTCGCTGATGAATTCCAGCTCTGCGCGTAACTCCTTTTCGTTGGCCACTGTTTCAAGTACCATCTCAAACCCGAGATAGCATGATTCAGGGTCAATGGCTGCCAGTCCTGGAATTCTATCCAGACGCAATGAAAAGGAGATAACTTTTCCCAGATTTTTTAGATTTCGAATAACAGGAAGCGGATCAAGACCGTGTAGGAACAAAGCTGGCTTGAAATCTACCTGTAATAGATGAGTATACAGAGTTGTTTCTGAAGCGCTTGCCGCTGCTTGCTGGACTGCAGCTTTATCGGCGCCCGTATGCTTGCGGATGCGAACCAGAATCTCGTCGCCGGCGCCGCGAAGGTTTTCTGTCATTACGCGCGCGGTGCTTTCTTCCTTCACTTCGATAATGTGTGAGAGACTCTGGAGATGATCACGCGCACCCAGAAGAAGCTCTACCATGTCGCGGTCAAATCTTACGTGGCCGTTGCGGACGCGATCCATGAGAGTTTCTAAATCATGGGAAAAATTTTCAATGTGGTCGAATCCAAAGATCCCGGCGGAGCCCTTAATCGTATGCACGACCCGAAACAAGGAGTGTATGATTTCCTGATCGCCTGATAGTTGCTCTACTTCCGCAAGCAACAGCTCTTCCATCTTCTGAAGTAGCTCTGCTGTCTCCTGGATGAATACCTCGCGGGCTTCGCTTAAGTCCATGATAACCCACAAATGTCAGCGACCGAACGTGCCGACTGAGATGGCTGCACCTGTAACGAGAGATTTTTTTCTTTGAGGTCTTTCTCAAAGGCAAAGATCAACTGCAGACCTGCAGAGTCGATCTCTGAGACCTCAGTAAGGTCGAGTATGAAAGGCTTGCTAAGTTTCAATGCGGCCAGTTCTGCACGCAGTCGGCCTGCCTCACGAATTGTCAGATCTGTATCAATGACGACTATCGTGCGATCTGCTTCTTCATGAACTCGCATACATTACAGGATGAGTCTCGATACCGCAGTCAGCAATTGATCTGGTTTGAATGGCTTTACGATCCAGGCCCGAGCGCCTGCTTCCTGGCCTTCCCACTTCTTCTCTTCCTGGGACTCGGTGGTGAGCATGATAACCGGGGTAAACTTATGTGCCTCGTCCTGACGGATAGCTTTGAGAAACGTAATGCCATCCATGTTTGGCATATTTATGTCACAAATGATCAGGCTAACTTTGCCCTCGCCGAGCTTGGCAATTGCGTCCTGTCCGTCCACGGCCTCAACTGGCTCGTAACCGGCCCCTTTCAAAGTCAATCCCACAACTTTCCGAATGGAAGCTGAATCATCCACAACCAGAATCTTTTTTGCCAATTCGAAGCTCCTCACCGGCCTGATCGAGCCAGAGCCATACTTCTTATTTTCGGCAGGCGAGCGTCATTTAAAAATCAAAAGTCATGTAGTTTTTCGAACCCGTTGTTCGCTATTCGCCGGGACTCTTGATCATGGATGGAATGGTCTTCAGAACGATAAATACATCCAGCCAGAAGGACCAGTTCTCAATGTAGTAGATATCAGCCTCGGCTCGCTTTTCAATCGAGGTATCACCCCGGAAGCCCTCAACCTGGGCCCATCCGGTAATGCCAGACTTCACGGAATGGCGACGCATGTAGTGGCTAACGCTGGCTTTGAACTTCTGGACGAAATGGGGCCGCTCGGGTCTCGGCCCTACGACAGACATATTGCCAATCAGGACATTTAAAAACTGCGGAAGCTCATCGAGTGAGGTTTTTCTAAGCAATTTGCCCAATGCAGTAACGCGCGCATCCTGCTTTCCACCCCAGGTGGTATCCGAACGGGATTTCTCCTGGACGTGCATGGTCCGGAATTTAATAAGCTGGAAAATTCGGCGATCCAGCCCCACCCGCTCCTGCTTGAAGAAGACGGGTCCAGGCGAGGATAACTTCACAAGGACGGCCAGCAGCAGGAAGACCGGTGACCCCAGAATCAAAACCAGCGCGGCAAAAACCATGTCAAAGGCACGCTTCATGAACCGATTATAACCGTTTTTCAAGGGCGTATCGCGAATGATGAACAGCGGAACGCCGTCCAGGTCTTCGATTCTAGCATGTGCAGCAATCAGGTCCATCATGTCAGGGATAATCCGACAATCGATTCCTTCGAGGTCACACGCTTCGATCACCTGATGCAACAGATCAGTCTGATACGGAAGAGCATACACGATCACGTCTGGATTCTTCTTCTGAGCGATCTTCTTCCAGTTACTGAGATTTCCGGCATGCAACTCCGCAAGCGGGCCCAGCCCTTTGGCAGGCCCAATCATCCCAATTACGCGATAACCGTAAATGCTATGCTTGATGAGTGAGTTTACAAAACGCCGCGCCGAGACGCCCGTTCCGAGTACAAGGACACTTCGCGTATTGTAGCCACGCGCGCGCATCCGCTCAAGGAGCTTTCTGAAAAAGTAGTGTCCGACTGAGTGGGTAACGACGGAAAAGGCAGCCGCGTAGAGTATAACGGCACGCGAGAATGTGGTCCCTCTATAGAAGAAAAGCAACGCCAGCACAACGATCAAACTCAGGGTGACGCCACGCAGTATCGCAACGAACTCCCGGAAAAAGGATAACCCCCGCCGTGGATGATACAAATCCGTTGCGATGAATGCAATCACCTGCGCCACACACATGAATAGGGCCAGGTACGCATAGGTGAAGACGACGGCGAACTCGCGCGGAAGAAAGACCCCAGGCGCAAACATCCCTCCACTGTCCGGAACTACAAGATCGATCTTCTCGGGCGAGATGACGAAGAAGTGAACCAGCACGGCGGCAAAGAAGCTAAGAAACGCGAGCAGCAGATCAACAGCGATGAAAGCAAGCTTGAAGGTTTGACTGCGTTCCCGTAACATTACTGAAGCCTGCTCGTTTGAACTGGGAGCCTTCCAACGTCCTGCGGTCTCACGCGCCGTCTGTCCAGAATGAATCGACTTGGCCTGTCTGCTGTTCCGCCAATGTCAAACCGCAGCAGCGTCAGACTGAAAAAGACTTTGTTGTCGTAGAACGTTACGTTCTCTACGTTCAGAGATCCGGCGAGCATACTTCTTTGCTCCATGCGATAACCCAGGCGGAACTCAAAATCATGCAGGTCCATGATAAGCGCGGTTTCAAACGTCCCTATGTTAAAGACTGAATTTTCTCGGCGTTTCTTTCCTGCCAGACCCGTCGAATTGACAACATCTTGCGGAAACGAAACGTAGTCATAGTTGTTATTCTCATCCCTGGAGTTGCGTTTGTATCTTTCAATCTCAGTCGCGCGCGATTCGAGTTCCATTTCCCAAAAAAGCCAGCCAAGGAGCTGGATATCGGCTTTCACTGAGTACCTCATGTGATCCAGTTCCTGGTTATAGTACACATGGTACCAGTAGTATCCCATTTCGAAGTAGCGCAGGCGCTTGAGGAGCCACAAATCAAACCCACCGGCCTCAAAGGTCATTCCAACCACGTCGGAATGATCCCGCTTGTTTTTAGGATCGTATACGTAGTCGTTTGAAAGTCTCAGACCCAGGAAATGGGCTTTCCGGCGGGTCAGCAGGTTTTCCCGCTCCTCGCGAAACATGTTGATAAAATCCAGATAGTAATCTACGCGGAAAACCGGGTAATACCAGCGTTCTTTCTGCTTCACATCGAATTGGTACTTCTTAAGATCATAAATACTCATCAGGGACAATGAGAGCCGGTTGACCGGGTATGCTTCCAGGGATCCTTCGATTTCGTGTACCTTCTGGTTTTGATTGAAAGGCCTGGAGCCGTTCAACGGTCCGAGCAAACCGCTGGCGTTGACAGCCGGTGCTTCCTTTTCCTCTTCTCTAAACGATTGCTTCCGTCTGTACGTAGCACGCAGGAAGATTAAGTCTGGACCCAGAATGAATTCGTCTTCCGTGAACCAGAATTGGTAACTTTGTTTGGCGCTCTCGCGGTCGAGAGCTTTGAACTCCGTTGAGTTCCCGCCACCGGTAACTACGGGACCTGTAGTTTTGTAGGTTGTCTTGCTGGGACTGTACGGTACAGTCTTCTGGGCTCCATATCCCGCAAAAGGTGTAACAGAAATCATCTGCAAAGGCGCAATGAATGTGCGCAGACCCGACGTGAATGAATTCAAATTTGTAGTTTGAAAAACATCGCCATTTGAATATTGCTTGGTCAGGTCCGAATGCAGTTTATTCTCCCAGATTACCGGGCTTTCAAAGAAGGGCAGCTTGCCTATATGCCAGTTCTTTTTGATATCAACTGCAGGCACAACGTCTGTGACGGGAATGTACTTTGAATCCTGGAACTTTGAAGCCTCCTGCCAGACCCGATTGCGCGAGGCCTGGACGCGAACACTCAAATCGTCAAATGCCTCTGAATAGACCAGATTCCAGTTGGTATCATTCCTGAAAAGACCGCGGTCCGCTTCTCCCTTCTCATACAGAGCCGGAATGGTAGATGTGGGCTGAAAGCGGCCACCAAATTCGAACTCATACATTCGATGCGAATAATCCTCATAACGAAGCTGTACATTACGAACCTGGTTGTTCTTAAAGTTCGAATAACGGTAGTTCAAGATCATGAACGCTTTGTACCATTTGTAGTAATCCTTACCGTAAGTTCCGTCGTTCTTCTGTACGGCGTTGGTAATTCTAAGCCCACCGCGATCACGTGAATCCAGTAGCGCGTCGTACCTGTGAAACTCGGAAGCACCCAGTTCTACATAGTAGTTCAGCCCCGGGGTAAATCGGAAGAAATCGATTCCAAAGCTGTGACCTGTGTTTTCATACACATCTGCCTTGAACCTGTAGCCAATTGGAAGAAAATCATGAGCGTAGGCTTCGGGTACACTGAACTGATAGGTGTTCTGCATGTAGAAGCCCTGGATGTCGCCATGGCCTACCTGTGTGATAATCCCTGTTCCCCAGGGTGAGGCGTAGAGAAAGGGCAAAGGCAGGAGTGGAATTCCGCCCACGTAATACAGGACGCCCACCGCCACGATCTTATCGTCTTCATAAATCCAGAGCTTCCGCGCTGTGAAGTTGTAGTGCGGACGCTTGTTAGCGCACGTGGTAAAGTAGATATGACTTACGCTTATCTTCTTTTCACTGATTTGCTGGATGCTCTTGCCCATGAAATAGATGGGACTCAGATAGCCGTCCGCGTTATAGAGAATTCCGGTGCCCAGGCGCTGATCATAAAGGAATCGATCTGCGCGAATTTCGCCTCCCTTCCCTTCCTTATCTGCGTCTTTGTAATAGACTACGTTCCCTTCTGCAAAGATCTCCTGACGTTTTGTATCAACGATAACCGTGTCCGCAAGTACGAGGCCGCTGGAGAGACGCAGTCGTATGCGCCCTCGTAAGGTCATGAGCCCCGCACCCTCGTCTTCTCCGCGCAAGAATTCACCCTCTGCCGCATTCTCGATTGCAATTGAGGATTTTGCGGGAGCCCCTGGCATCTCAGGAGCCGGGGTGATGCCAATGGCGGTCTTTAGCCGATCTTTCTGCAGAGTAACACTTCCGTCCTGGCTTAAGCCCTGCGCCTTTAGAATCTCAGCCAGATCTTCTTCCGAAAGATTGTCTACGGCACGCTCAAGGAGTCGCTTCTGGGTTTCTGTCAGGCCGGATTTATTCTGATCGAGCAGTTGCTGGAGGACAGGATTCTGTCTTAATTTCTGTATGCGCTCGCTGAGATCATCCGGTTGCGCGCCAAGGCCGTGAACTCGGATCAAACAGATGAGGGCAACAAGTGTGGCCCGGCGCCAGAGCGATGTGAATTTCACGGCAATCGAACAATTTTTTTCAGCGCCGTTCTTTGGGCAAAGCGAGAAATGTGTCCAGGAAGACATCTGTAAACCATGCTGATCCTTGATTTTTATGTGGACGAGCCGGCCTGCTTTGGAGTCCCGCCTTACATCTCGCCTTATGTCCGCTACGCTGCGGGGGCACTGGTCCGAGCAGGCATTCCCCAGGAACGAATTCGCTTTCTGACGGTGGATCAGTGGCGGGCGGACAACAAAGAGTTAAAGGACGATCCCGAGCTCGTCGTTCTAATTGGAGGAACCACCGTACCCGGCAAATACCTCGGGGGAAAGATCGGAACTGTTCAGGAAGTCTTCGAGTTTTTGGAGTACAGAAAGAAGCAACAAAGGGGATCAGTGACGCTGATTGGCGGACCAGTGCGTTTCGCGTCCAAGGAAATTCGGACCCGGATTGAAGAACTCGGAGGAACGCTCATTCGTGGCGATGTGGAACTCTACGTTGAGCGCGTGGCTCGCGATCCACAGGGAATCCGTACAGCAGCTCAAAATCTTACGCACACAGGTGAACGCTGGACGTACGACGATGTGAACCGCTGGGCTCCGGCAGGGGCCTTTCTGACGCAACTGCATCCAAACTATCCCAATCTGATTCTGGAGCTCGAGACATATCGAGGATGTACGCGCGATGTATTCTGTTCGTTCTGCACGGAAGCTTTCTACGGCAAACCCAACTTTCGCCAGACTGCACCAATCCTGGACGAAGTCCGCGAACTCTATGGCCTCGGAAACAAGCATTTTCGCCTTGGTCGCCAGGCAGACTTGATGACATACCTGCCGAACATGAACGACTTCAAGAATACTTTTCCCCGCCCTGTTCCCGCAAGCCTTGAGAACCTCTACTCCGGGATTCGAAGTGCAGCCCCGGATCTAAAAATGCTGCATCTTGACAATATCAATCCCGGGCTAATCGCCACATTTGAAGCAGAAGCGCGGGCCATTACTGAGATTATTTGCAAATATAATACGGCCGGTGACACAGCTGCGATGGGAATGGAATCCGCAGATCAGAAAGTTGTTCAGGCAAACGATCTAAAAAGCAACGCGGAAGAAACATTTCGCGCAATTGAAATTATAAACGAGTTTGGCGCCCGTCGCGAAAACGGAATTCCAAAGCTACTTCCAGGGATCAATCTACTGCACGGCCTTCCCGGTGAAACCGAGGCCACGTTTCGTGAGAATTTCAACTTCTTGAAACGGGTCATGGATTCTGGCCTGCTTTTGCGCCGGATCAATATCAGACAGGCCGTGACATTCGAACACACAAAGCTCGATCAGATTCAGGATTCTTCAAAGAAAAAACAGAAGCTGGGCGCTGGCTCCGTGGAACAACGATTCATTTACTACAGGGATCGCATTCGCCGTGAAATCGATCATCCGATGCTGCTGCTGAACTTTCCTCCAGGGACAATTTTGCGCGATGTAATTCTTGAATCGCAGAATCAGGGCTGGCATCTTGGCAGACCACTCGGATCGTATCCGGTTACTGTTAAGATTCCACTCGATGATGCCGGGGTCACGGCCAGAGTGGGTCAAGCAATCGACGTAATCATTACCGGTGCCGAAGAAAGAAGTCTCACAGCACTCTCGTATCCTATTCAGTTCGATCAACTTGGATCCAAGGCAATCCAGACGATTCCTGGGATTGGCAAGCCGCGCGCGCAAAGAATTTTACAGAAGCGTCCAACCAATCACGCTGAGCTTACGCAGATCCTTGAGGGCACAACGTTTGCGCGGCCTGAGGATTATGTTTTTGATACGGGCAAGGCCAAAGATATCAGCGGGGTGCCTTGAAGTTTCCTTTTTCATTGCGTACCAGCGTCATTGGCATCTCTATCCTCGTATTTGCAGAGTTCGCTTTGCCAGGATACAAATGGATTCAGCGCTCAATGGGGACGGACATCTGGATGTTTACCGGGATCTGGATCATGATGGCCGGCTGCGGCGTCTTCCTGTTCACTCAATTGAAATTCACAAAAGCGGGTGCGATGGGGAGGATTCTCCTGATAACCTGTGCAGCTGCTGCTGCCGTACTGGTATGCTTGAGTCCATTGATCGAAGCGCGCGGCGAACGGATTCACATTCTTATTTTCGGTGCACTGGGATGGTCGGTCGCACTGGATCTCCAATCAAGGAGTTATTGGACTCGCATCATTACCGGCATGATAGTTTGCAGCGCCATAGCTGCCCTCGACGAAATTTTTCAGAGCTTCCTTCCGGGTAGATTCGGCCAATGGAAAGACATCTTGCTGGGATCCATCGGGGGTCTGATTGGCGCAGTAGCTGCTTTCGCTCGACCCGGAGACAATGAGACTCTATCTTGATGTGAGCCAGCTCAACTCAACCGTACGGGAGATCCTCAGTGTATCCAGAAAGTCAAAATCGCTTTCTCGATCTCATCGCGCCGCTTCGCGCGCACTTCAAGATCTCCATCCAGGACAATCGTATAGATCCGATTCTTCTTGCGGAAAATCCAAATTTCTTCAAAGCGTTCTGTTGATTTTCCATCCTTTACTTCTCCCACAAATGATGCTTTGATGCCGTCAGTGGCTCCGGCTCGTTTCCTTGCCTGCGGACTCAAAGGTTGGGCCTCTTTAATTCTTACCCCCATTTCTCTGGCAATCTCTCGGAGGAAATCATGTGTTGTCCGGGCCTGGGAAATTGTGGAAGCCGTGATTCCAAGCGTAACCTTGTCTTTCGGTGGCGCAAAAAGGACTCTAAAATGATCTGCTGGAACGGGTTTCCAACCTGCCGGTGGCTGAAGCGAGAATCCGGAAGCAGGATTCATGTAACGCGCCGGGGCCGCATACGCGGTTCCGAGGGCGATCAAGAACGCAAAAGTGATTGCCCTCAGTACTCGGCGAGCTCGGTGCGAGTTACTCGATAGGTTGCCGGATTGATCTGCGTGGTCCTGGCCTGTTAGCTTTTGTGTTACATCCATTCGCGCTAAGCCGGGTTTGGATTCAGCGAAAGTCCTATCGGGCAATGATCGCTACCTTCCACATTCATCTCGATCCAGGCGTCGGTCACATGTTCCAGAGCCTCTTCTGTTACAAAAAAATAGTCAATGCGCCAGCCAACATTGCGACTCCTGGCAAACGTAACCTGATCCCAGTAAGAGTACCAGTTGGGCCCCTGTTCAAATTTCCGAAACACGTCAACGTATCCATTCGCAACCATCCGATCCAGAAATGCACATTCTTCCGGCAGAAAGCCAGTGTTCTTGCGGTTTTCGGCGGGCCTCGCCAGATCAATTTCCTTGTGAGCTGTATTAAAATCGCCGCAGAGAATCAGTTTCTTGTGTTTGCGCGCTTCCTGCCAGAGTGAAAAGCAATAGTCGTAAAACTTTAGTTTATATTCGATTCGCTCCGGGCCGCGACCGCCATTGGGATAGTACGCATTCCAGATCTGAAAGTCTCCAAAGGTCGTAATCAGAACGCGACCTTCCCCATTGAACTTTAGCTCATGGTCTGGCTGCAGGCCCATTTGCGATGTTCCGGACAACTTTTTCTTGGTGAAAGTTGCTACACCGCTGTAACCTTTCTTCTCAGCTGAAAACCAGCTGCTGTCGTAGTTCGTGAGTTCGAGTAAGAACTGTGATTCTTTCTCTTTGGCAATTTGTTCGACTTCCGCTTTTGTTTCTTGAATGCAGAGCACGTCAGGATTTGCTTTTTCAAACCACTCCGGAAAGCCCTTGCGGCAGACCGCGCGAATTCCGTTTACATTCCATGAGTAGACAATGATTTCGCCTGGCTTTCTATAGTGCTCGCGCTGCTCTGGAACTGGATTGATCTTCTTTTCAAGACCGGCCGCTGCGGAGGGAGTTCGCTGCCCGGTCTGCGCGCGCCTGGCCGCGGTGTTCTTCTTTTCCGGGGACTTCTTGACTGCCTTCTTCGCGGCTGATTTTTTCGCGGCCATGGCCCAGATTCCGGACGCTCGATCGGAAGGCAATGGGAAAGAATCTCAAAAGACGTCGTCGTCTACACCCAGCGAAACGGGCCCCCGCGGTCCCTGGAAAGTTACTCGATTAATGTAGTAAGCCTTCAGAGGCACGGACTTGCCTTTAACGGCAATCTCTACTTCTTTCACCAGCGTCAGATTATCGCGCACAACGTCTACGGTGGCAGCCGAAACAAGAATAGTCCCCGGGCCCGCAGCTTTCTCAAGCCTTGAGGCAATATTGACCGAGTCACCAATCGCTGTCCACTCCATGTGGTCGTCCGTGCCGAGCGAGGCCTGGATACATTCTCCCGTATGAATCCCAATCCGAACCTGAATCTCTTCCTGATTATTCTTCATGTTAAACAAATTCAGAATCTGAAACTGTTTTTGCATCTCAACGGCGGCTAGAATGGCATTTAACGGGTCTTCAAAGATCGCAAAAACAGAATCTCCCATGATCTTATCGACGAGTCCGTTGTAATGAATAATGTTGGAAGAGGCAGCCCCAATGGACAGGTTGAGCATTTGAACAATTTCATCCGGGTTCCGGTTCTCCGAGTAAGCCGTGAAGCTAACCAGATCTGCAAATAGAAACGTAAGAACACGTGTTTCATTTAGTAAGTGTTTCTGACCAGAGCTTGCTGCACGACGCGCACGCGTGATGAGCTCTTTTGAGATATAGCGCTGAGCAATGCTGTATGCATGCACGTTTTCAAGAAATGGTCCGGTCTCAAGCGAAAGATCAAGCGGTCCCAGCTCACGCAGCATCAATCGATATCGTCTTCCGCCCGGCTGAACTTCCATGGAACCAGATACATCAAAGAACACCAGGTCTCCAGATGAGTTCCTGAGTTTTGCCCTGTAGAAGCGCAAACCGTTCTGCCAGATGGAAAATCGGCGGCCAAAAAGTTCCTGGGCCGATGCTTCGTCAAAAATTGAATGAACGGTCAATCCATGAGCATTTCCGGAATCATAACCAAGGTTACGCAGGAGCCCGCCGGAGACAGAGCGAATCTTCCCTGACTCCTCTGCTTCCAGGAAGTACAGATCGAGACGCTTCATCAGGTCCTTTAGAAAATCAATTTCCGTTTGCACGCGCAATGTAGATTGGGGGTGGGTCTGGCTTGCGGGCAAGTCCTTTTCGCCCTGGCGGGTCACAAGAAGTCCGGCAGAGGGCGCGCAGCCGTGGAGAGTGCCGACTGAGGCACGTCCTTGCCGGAACCTGGCTCAGTGACTGAAATAGTCAGCCTGGCCCGCCACTTTCCAGGAGAGTCTTGAGGTTCCGCAATGCTTGCTCCGACTCGCGTCTGATCTTATGCCGCATAAAGACTGTGTTTGCAAAGATCAAGAATGCGGATGTCATTTCGTATTTCAATGTTCTTTTGAAATGTGCACCACCGGAGTTCGCGGTAACTTCATATTGGAGACGAATGGAAACACCCTGATTGCTAGTCGCGGTTGCAATCCACAGAGCCGGGCGTTCGCATTCAGCCACAACCCAAACCAGATTGCCTTTCCGGCCTCCAGCATGCACTTCTTCTGAGAATCCCTCCCCCTTTTTCAAGGGTCGATCCGCTCCGGGTGCCAGGTGGCGCGAGGAAGGATGCCATCTTGGCCAGAGACCGGGGGAACTGACAAGATCAAAGACTCTCTCTGGCGAGACGGAGATATCGATTTCATTGATGACCGTGGTGAGCTGGTTCATGGTTGAAGGTTGGTTTCCAGGCATGGGGAGCCAAGAACTTATTAGAATCCCGCATAACGGACGATGACGGCGCGGTGAGGTCTGGTGGCCGGGACGGGGATATCAAAATGAAGAAGGTGCTGAAAAAAGAAGGGGGAAAAGTCTAAAGCGTTGGGTCAATCGAGAATAAATCCCGCCCGTGAGGGCGGGATTATCGGAATTATCGGAGGAGCTGAAGAACAGTCTGAGGACGAATGTTCGCTTGCGCGAGCATTGCAGTTCCAGACTGAACCAGGATCTGGTTCTTCGTAAACGCTACGCTCTCTTCTGCCATGTCCGTATCACGGATTCTGGATTCAGAGGCTTGAGTGTTTTCGTAAGCTACCATCAGACCTTTAGCAGCATGCTCCAGTCTGTTGTAGTAGGCACCCAGGTCAGCGCGTTGTTTGTTGATACGCATCAACGCGTCGTCGAGTGTGCCGATGGCGTCATTCGCGAACTCCGCAGTCGAAAGCGTCAGAAGGGTACCATCGGTCCGGCGCAGTTTCAGAGACTGTGCGGTCATCGTTTGGATGTACACACGCTCTCTCTGGTGCTGGTTTGGGCCCATATGGAACCACATTGAAGAGACTCGTGAACCTCTTGCAAAGTCGCCTTTCAAGAGATTCATTTTATTGAACTCTGCTTGAGAAGCAATTCTGTCCACTTCGTCGACCAATTGGGAGACTTCCACCTGAATCATCTGACGGTCACCCGCTGAGTAGATTCCGTTGGAAGACTGTACGGCGAGCACACGGATTCGTTGGATAATGTCTCCAACTTCCTGGAGGTATCCCTCCGAGGTCTGAATCATGCTCATGCCATCTTCTGTGTTCCTTTCTGCCTGACGCAGGCCACCGACCTGCGCACGCATTTTTTCAGACACAGCCAGACCTGAAGCATCGTCGCCAGCGCGGTTAATGCGCATGCCGCTCGAAAGCTTCTCCATGTTCCGATCTACTGCCCAGTGCTGAAACTTCAGCGTCCGGTGCGAGTCAATCGCAGACAAGTTGTGGTTGATAATCATAAGTTTCCTCCATGAAACTTTCTGAGTAGTTGAACACAGCAGAGCATCCTTGCTCTTTTACGCTGTATCCACTTTCAAGCTTCGGGAATCCCTTGAGCAAAAATTAGGTTGATTCAGTACTTTTTTGGCCGCACAGAAAAACTATGCACTGAGGAATTTTCACCTGGTTGATTCTTTTTTTCCCGGACCCCTAAAGCTCCAGGCGACTGGATAAGTAGATGCCATCTGAAAACGGGAACTCCGGCTGCGAGATCATATGGGCAGGACGTTTGGGTACGCCCAGCTCACCTTCAATGATTCGGGATCGGTCGGTGATCCGTATCTCTGTTTTGCTCCCTGGCGTGGACGTTATCTGTAATTCAATGCCGCGATCATCCAGTCCGCTAAATACAATCGTGTGCCAGTCGTCTAGATTCAGGTACCCCTTGAGAAATGAAATCCCCTGCTTTCCGGCCGCCGGGACAAAACTCAAGGGAAGTTCCTGACCGGAAAGCCGGACCCCTTTGAGGTTTGGGGAATGCCGGATTGAGACCACAATGCTTGTTGCCTTCCGCGGAGAAAGAATCTGGATCGTCTTCTCCATTCCAGTGGCCGTTGCCTGCTCACGCACCAGGCGCCAGATAGGACGCTGCAAATTGTTTGGGGGTGCAACTCCAAGCTGGAACATTTCTCCGCTCAAACACCTCTTCAGCACCGGGAAAGCCGGGATGCTGGCCGTCTCCATGGCCTGTGCAAAAAAGGGCGCTGTATAGGAATCCGAGCCTGTCCCGCATTTGAACCAGAAAGCACGCGAACTTTCCGCCTCCACACCGTATGCGAGTCCGTTTAACCTCGGGCCGGTCTGTCTGGTCACAACGACGGCTGCAATGGACACAGCGATCCCGGTTAAACAAAATGAGAACAAGAAGGGCTTTGCGTGATCCAGAATCCAGTCAACCAGCCAGATGGCGGAGAGGCCATAGAAGACAACGATCCCGGAAGCTATCATACCAGCGCGAGTGGAAAGCCCCTGGAAGATGCCGGTGACAAGATCGGTCGAAAGAAAGATGGCGGGCAACAATAGAAACAACGCAACAGCAACCCGCCAGCGTTCGGGGCCCCCGCGACGAATCCAGAACGAAAGGAGCGCGCCCAGGAGGGGCCAGAGGAAAATAAACGACGTTCCAACCAGAGCCAGCTCTGCCGCGCAAAGACCGAGCAGCAATAAGAGCAATCCGGCCCATTCCACATTGAGATGGCGAAACATCGCTCTGCCAGTGCAGAGAACAGCAAACCCTATGCACAGAAACAGTTTCTCATATTGCGCGTGGTTGTACGGCTGACCCAAAACTGAATCGCTCTGTACTAGAATCTTTCTCAATAGAATCCAGCATACAAACCCCACCAGAAATGCGAATACGGTCCAGGCCAGCCCGGCAAATAGTCCCCAGGCAAGACTGCGAATGCCCGGACGATAGCGCGCAAAGAGGTATACAGTCAGGGCCAATGCAAAAAGAGCAAGAAATCGTCCAGTCCATAGGCCGTAATGTATGGAGAAACCGGGCAACGAAAAGAAGGTCAGAGCATCGCCTGAATCCGCTGGCGCGTATTCATGATTGGAATAGTAAGTAGCAAGGCTTAGAATATTGCTTCCATGATGCTGAAGTGTGCGAGGATCCAGATTGGCTGGAGTGTCCAGTGCGGTATGATAGTTCTCAACTCCCCCGATAAATGCAAAATCGAGCCCGGCAAACCCCTTTCGCTTAAAGACCGAGAAATCTGTATCATTGGGAAGCAAATTGTAAACTGCTGCTCCAAGGGAGTTTCCAAACGGGTGGCTTGCGTTCGAGAGGTAGTTGCGTGTGAGGTTCGCGCTTTGAGGTCCCGTTTGAAACAGAATCGATTCTCCGGTTGAACCGCGCGCTTCGAAGTCAAAGACCGCACGAACATTTGCTGTTGCCGTTGCATCGTTTACGAACGCCTGCGCACCCAGGAGCCCCGCCTCTTCGCCATCCGAAAACAAAAACATCAACGTGTTACGAGGCTTGCTCTGCCTCAGCTTGAGAACCCGAATCACCTCAAGAAAGGCAGATACGCTTGCGCCATCGTCTGAGGCGCCGGGACCGGTTGCCACTGAATCGTAGTGTCCTACAAATAGGAACGTATCAGATGTCTCACCGGGAATTGTAGCGATGATATTTTCCACGTTACCCGCAAAATGAACGCGCGGAATTACAGTTCGCATTGAGGAAGCTCGCATTACGCGATTCTCAACTTTTAAAGCATCCAGTTCGCCGAGGATATAGTCGCGCGCACGTCGATTTGCCTCTGAACCCACTGGATGGGGTGCGCTGGCAATCCGGGATAGGTGCTTCAGGGCACGATTGGCAGAAAATTCGCTACGAGCGTCCGTAACAGGGGGGCGTGGATCGTATCCTACTTTGAAGAGAACAATGACTATCAGGAGTATGGATATTGCGACTGCGGCTAACGGCTTTTTCTGCATACGCCCCCGGCCCGCTGAAACTGCAAGCCCCTGCCCCAGGATTCAATGCATTT
>JAEUSB010000041.1 GCA_016788865.1 Leptospirales bacterium | reverse complement strand
TTTGGGAAACGCCGCTGGCAAATCATTCGCTGCTCCACTGGATCAATGACGGACTCATGACCATATTCTTTCTTTTGATTGGCCTAGAAATCGAACGAGAAATGTACGCGGGCGAATTTGCTCAGATCAAGAATGCAATTCTACCCGTCGCCGCAGCAGTTGGCGGGATGCTCGTCCCCGCTTTGATCCACTTCTCACTGAACGCGGGGACTGCAACCCAGTCGGGTGCCGGCATTCCAATGGCCACGGACATTGCATTCGCATTAGGCATTCTCTCGCTGGCCGGACGCAATGCTCCACCGGCATTGCGCGTGTTTCTTACAGCCCTTGCAATCATCGACGATCTTGGGGCGATTCTAGTGATCGCAATCTTTTACACCGGCACGATATCCTGGGTCTATCTTGCCGCTGCGGGGGCAATTTTCGCAATCCTCTTGATCTGCAACCGAACTGGCGTCAACAATCTCTGGCTCTATCTTGTCCCCGGTGCCCTTATGTGGTATTGTATGCTCCACTCAGGAATCCACGCAACCATCACGGGAGTTCTCCTGGCCTTTGCCATTCCGTTTCGCGATGGCTCAGCCAGTTCCCCATCCTACGGTTTACAACAGTTCCTTCACAAACCGGTTGCTTTCTTTATACTACCGTTATTCGCCCTTGCAAATGCAGGCGTCCTGATTGGGCCAGAACTGTGGGCTGGCCTGTTAAGCATGAATGGCCTTGGGATTATGCTGGGACTCTGCTTCGGTAAGCCCCTTGGCATTGCCGCAGCTTCCTGGGTCGTGCTCAAACTCAAGTGGTCGAGCAGGCCAACTCATGTTACCTGGAGACATTTGATCGGCGCTGGCTGCCTTGGAGGCATTGGATTCACAATGTCAATTTTCGTGACTTTGCTGGCGTTTACTGATACGCAAGTGATTGGAATTTCTAAGGAAGCAATCCTCGTAAGCTCGATCCTCTCGGGATTATTGGGCTTCGCAGTTCTCACGATTGGCACAAGGCACAACGTGGCTGAGGCCATGCGCGATTGATCCGCAGCTAAACGAAGAAGCGCAACAATGTACGGAGATGGGCTGGCGTTCGCATTCTAAAGTTTGCGCCAGTCATTCCGTTGCCGATCTTGATTGTGACAGCATCGGCAGGCAGGGTCTTGAACAAATCCTCGTCGGTCTGATCGTCACCTGCCGCGATCAAACAATCGTGCGGGAAACGATCCATGATTTGGCGGGCTGTGATACCTTTATTTACTCCCTGTACGCGAATCTCAACGCACATCTTGCCATTCAAAATTTGTACGGGAAGATTGCTAAACGATTCCAGTAAATGGAGTCGCAATTCCTTGGCCTGTGCGGGTCCGAGCTCGGGATCTGCCATTCTATAGTGCCAGGCAATCGATGCGGACTTTTCTTCAATTTGCGAACCAGGTGTGCGCTCCGCAAATGATGCAAGTATGGGTCGCAACTTTTCAGTCCACGAAGCATCTACTTCGACCGTCTTGCTCCACGTTCCCCGATGTCGAACCCAGAGTCCGTGCTCGGCGATCATGTTCACTCTGGCATCAGGAAACCATTCGCCCAGGTCAGCCCGATGTCTTCCAGAAACAATCCAGAAGCGATCGGCGTGTCTTTCGCTCAGTTGTCGAATCAAATCAACCAGGTCAACGTCTGGAGCGGCCATGGCTGGCCTATCCTTAATGCCAATTAACGTTCCATCGTAGTCCAGCAAGAACATCGGCTTTCGAGACTCGCGCTTTGCGATTTGACCTTGAATTGACTCCGGCGAACAAAACGGTACGCGCGGTTCCTGAGCAATTGATTCAAGCCGCGATAAAAAGGATCGTGACCAGAATCTGTTGTCGGTTTGTTTGATGCGACGAGCAAGCAGACTCATTCGACCCCGCCGTTCTACTTCGTCCATTTGTAAGCAATCTCGAATACGATCTGCCACGGATTCAATATCATACGGATTTACAAGAATGGCCTCCCCAAGTTCTGCTGCGGCTCCTGCGAATTCACTGAGCATCAGAACACCCATCCCATCGATGCGGCTTGCAACGAATTCCTTTGCCACCAGATTCATCCCATCGCGAAGGGGAGTCACCATCATCAAGTCTGCCGCAAGGTAGAGAGCAGACAATTCCGTGGCATCCACTGATCTGTAGAGCAGATGCACCGGAGCAGCATTTAGAGCTCCATGCTTGCTATTGATTCTTCCGACAAGTTCGTTTACAAACGAACGGAAATCGGCGTAAGCAGCACTGGTTTCGCGCGTTGGAACTGCAATTTGCAGGAATCTGAACTGGCCCCTATAATCAGGATACTTATCGAAAAACCTTTCGACTGCAAGCAATCGTCGTGGTATGCCCTTGGTGTAATCCAGGCGATCGATGCCTAAACCCAGGAAGCGTTCCGTTTGCTGGCTGCGCATCTTCTGAACCATTTCTTGAACGGACGTAGATGCGGCTCGCTTCGCAAACCCTGTAACGTCGATACTGATTGGAAATGCACCAAAATGAACTGTACGCCCCTCATGGACCACGCGATCCACTTCCGGCTCTGCGCCCAGAATGCGGACCAGGCTGGAAGCAAAATGCCGCGAGTAGTCAAACGTATGAAATCCAACAAGGTCCGCACCGAGCAGTCCTTGAAGCATTTCTTCCCGCCACGGAAAAGCCCGGAACACCTCCGACGAAGGGAATGGTATATGCAGGAAGAAACCTATTTGAGCATCCGGAATGAGTTCTCGAAGCATGCCGGGAACCAGAGTGAGATGATAATCATGGATCCAGACCGCATTGCCTGATTGGTAATGGGCCGCGATTGTGTTTGCAAACCTCTGATTTATTTTGCGGTACGTCTGCCACCCCTGACCGTCATAGGGCAACTGGTGAATCAGGTAATGAAACAGCGGCCAGATCAGACTATTTGAAATTCCGTCATAGTATTCTCGAATCTCTTCTGCGGAAATGGGAACGGTTGCGTAACGTAAATCGGTTAATTCTTCTTGTCGGTCTTTGGACAAATCTACGTCTGCTAGCCCGCTCCATCCAATCCAGAGACTGTCTCCAGTTTCATGGACGCCTTTCATGCTTGTTCCAAGGCCACCAGCACTGCCCGTAAGCGGCAATGTCGGATCGGTTGGGATGGCCACGGGCAGGCGATTGGATACGATGATTACGCGACTCATGTCCAGGCCCTCACGCGACCTTCTCTTGCTTCCAGAAGCTCGCCTATGGTCATGGCCGTGTGAATCAAACCGACGTGCGTATATGCCTGGGGAAAATTGCCGATTAGCTCACCCGTAGACGGATCCACGTCTTCCGAGTAAAGGCCCAGAGGATTCGCGTAACGCTTCATTCGTCCAAACAATTCGATTGCTTCATCCAGTTCCCCCATCAGGGCCAGCGCCTCACACCACCAGAAAGAACAGATCGTGAAAGCGCTTGTGGTTTCTCCAAAATCGTCTTCATTGCGGTAGCGCAGAAGCAATCCACGTTGCATCAGGAGCTCTTCGTATTTGCGGACGGTGGACACGAACCTGGGATCCTTAGCATCAATAATCCCAATCGTTGGAAAAAGCAGGTTGCTGGCATCCGGATACTGACCGTCCAGGGCCTGCGTGAAAAATCCCAATTTCTCGTTGTAAGCGCGACGTAGTACGATTTCGCGCTCTTGTTCTGCGATCTTTTCCCAGCGCAATGCATGATTCTCCTTACCGAGGCGCCGCGCCAGGACAGAGCCGCGTTGAATCGCTACCCAGCACATAGCGCGAGAGAACGAATAGGGACGCAACATTGAGCGGAACTCCCAGATACCGGTATCATTCTCGGGTGCACTGACGATTGCCTCCTCCACCATTCGTTCGACGAGTGGGAAAATACTGGCCTCGTCATCCAGAATGATTCGCGGATCCGTAAGGAAGGTCTCAAGACAGAGAATGACTTCCCCCATGAGATCGTTTTGTCTCTGGCCAAAGGCTGCGTTTCCAATGCGAACGAAACCGTTGTTTTTATAACCCGCCAGGTGGGGGAGAAACCGTTCTTCAAGGCGATTGTGACCATGTATTGAGTACAGAGGTTGGATTGGCCCTGACTCAACCACATTGCGCAAATAGCGAATGAAAGCTTCCCCTTCAGTCAGATGACTGAGTCGACGCAAGGCCTCGACGACAAAGGCCGCGTCTCTTAGCCAGCAGTATCTATAATCCCAGGTACGCTCTGTCCCGAGCGCTTCCGGAATACTGGTTGTAGCCGCGGCGATTACGGCCCCTGTGTCTTTGTAGGTATGTAACTTCAGACAGAGTGCAGAGCGAAGCACGGCCGCTGGTTCAAATGTCGGAAGAGAACATGTCTTAGCCCAGGCTCGCCATCCCTGAATCGTACTATCCAGCAAGTAGTTTGCTTCCGCGAGATTCGGATGATTCTCGCGCCGATAACAACTAAACACGAAATAGATTTCCGTATCCAGAATGAACTCATTGCCCTGTAAAAGGGCGTCCATTGGCAGATTTGAATAGAGATAAAACTTCAGGTCCGGCCCGCTCACAACGACCGTTTCGCCATGCAGGGAAAATTCAGGTTTTACCCGCGCATAGTCCGGTCGTGGATCAAACCGCACTCGCAGGCGTGGCCTTCCCTTCAGCGGTTTCAGAATCCGAATAATTTCAGGTGGCGAATCGATGGAAAGGCCGCGCACAATGCGGGGTGCAAAATCGAAGAGTTCATAGCCATGCTCTGCGTTCTGCCACATGGCGCGCAGTACGTTTGTATTCTCAACGTATTTCAAGTTGTTCCCTTGAATTGCGTGAACAATCTGAAACCGACCTCCATTCTCATCATCCAGGATTCGCCCAAAGACAGAAGGCGAATCAAAGCTGGGCATACAAAGCCAATCGATAGACTGTTCAGGTGAGACCAGGGCCAGGATTCTTTCGTTTCCAATGATTCCGTGATTCAGCAAATGCAATCTCCTCAGTCGGATTCTTCACTGACATCGGCTCCTTGAGCAAAGGCCTGCGCGTCAAAACAATTGGGAATGTTTCCTTCAGATACCGCCGACTATCCAGATTGGGTATAGTAAACACAACCTGGCGAGAAGACGCAAGAGGAATTGGTAAAAAAACTTCTGGCCGCGCAAAACGACCGTTTGCTGACGAATTCTTGATCTATTCGATCAGAACGCGGACATTGCTCCCCGTTCGGGACTCCAACCACTTCGTGAGTTTCTGTTTATCGGAGTAGTTTATGTGGTCTGCATTTACGTACACTAACGTCAGGCGATCACTTGTTCCATCCTGGCTAATAAAAGGTGCCGTGGTGACCGACACACCTTTCACTGGAGGAAAAAGAACCTTCATCTCGGAGAGCAACTGCTTAAGTGTTGCCTCTTCGCGCGCCCGTTTCTCTTCTTCCGTGGGTTCTCTCGTTGTGGCATACGGAGCATCAAAATCCAAACTACTTCTTATTCCAAGCCGAGTGTTTTCGAGGCCATAATCTGCGAGGCGTTGGGACAGTCGTTTCAACTCATCCGGGCTGAGGGGACGTCCCATTGTAACAACAACTATCGACGCGTTTTCGTATGAGACGGATCGGTTCAGGATTTCAGTTTGGCCAAACCCAATCTCCTTCTCAATAAAAGTGGCGGCGTTCTTTTCAAAAATAGTTTTCTGGACCAGCTTGTAAGCAAAGTATCCGCTGGGGAGAACCGATACAATAACGATAGCCGCTATTGTTCGGCGGACCCGTCTGCGCCTTAACGGATCGACGTATGCAACCCGAGGGTATCGCAGCACGCGACATACGATCAGCGTACCGACTCCGATGCAAATTGAATTGACGTAGAACAAATAGAGGGCGCCGCCAAAGAACTTTAGATTCCCGGTAGCCAGACCGTATCCGGCCGTGCATAGCGGAGGCATCAAGGCTGTCGCAATCGCAACGCCAGGAACCACATTGCTTTTATCGCTTCTGGTTGCGCCAATGATCCCCGCCAGGCCACCAAAAACCGCAATCAGCACATCCCACGCGGTCGGACTCGTCCTCGATAACAGCTCATTTCCTTCCACCTGCAAGGGGGACAATGTGAAGTATAGCGCAGACACCAATATAGAGGCCAGTGCAGCAAAACCCAGGTTCGTCGCTGAGCGGCGCATGAGCTCAAAATCGTTTATGCCCGCTCCGAGACCTATGGCCATAATGGGACCCATCAAGGGCGAGATCAGCATGGCCCCAATGATCACTGCCGCTGCATTTATGTTCAAACCAACGGAAGCCACAAGGATTGCGAGCAACAAGACCCAGAAATTGCCGGCATTTAACTCTGCGCTGCTGCGAATATTCTCAATCACTTGCTCCGGCGTGGCCTGACCATGTGAAAGGTCAAGGTAGGCGCGAATCCTAGCTGGAATCCAGCGCGTTTCCTTCGTGGGGACGGAATGCTCCTTTTTTTTGCGCGGCACTGCTCGGTTTAAGGATATCGCCAGTCAATGGCAAGAGCAAAACAAATGGCTCAAGGAGTAAAACCACGAGGGCGGGCGAAAAGAATCCGTAAGAATTCCAAAGTGTAAACTACAAACGTCTTCGGGAATAATCCTTAGCCGCCCGGATCAAACCGCGCCAGGATTTCATCCAGAATTCTTGCCGGAGCTTCGAAGTAAGGATGATCCCGAAAGACGTCGCGATACTCGGGCCGTTGAAAGTCGTCGTCTTCGCACTGAAGCTCCGATGCCTGCTCCTTTAGTCGCCGTAGATGCGGCGCCGAAAAGCGCGGATTTGCCGGATCGATCCAGCCGTTCATCTGAAATCCCTTCATCTTTCTGTTGCAGCGGCACGGATTCCTTTCGTTGATCAAACCGCACTTGTCGTCCATGAACTGGTACAGATCGTGTCGCGCACGACTGAGTCGCTTGCGAAAGGCATCATGGGAAATATCAAGCAGACCCGCGCTCTCCAGGTCAGGCAGGCCCATGAAGTCAGAAAGAATCAGTGCGATCCTTTGCTCTCGATCTAGACAAAGGAGCATTCCCAGTGTGCAGGATGCCTTTGCCTCTGCGATCAGAATCAAATTCTCCGGATTGCCTAACTCGCTGGCCGGTACTTCGACATCCGCAACGTCGCGCAGACCCTGGGCGTACCCATCAAAACCCGTCGTGACCTCTTCAAGACGCCCGCGCTTTGCGTTCAGGCTATGATTGATGGCAATCCGATAAACCCAGGTTCTAAACCGGGACCGACTGGCATCGTAAGCCGCAAGGTTGGTAGCAACTTTCAGAAGGACCTCTTGCGTTGCATCCTCGGATTCCTGGGGATTGAGCAGAACCCGGCGTATAACGTTGTAGACCCAATCCCTGACACCTTGCAATAGGATGTCGAGCGCGGCACGGTCGCCCGTTCGCGCGGCCTCGACCAGTGGAATTTCTTCTGATCCCCGGGAGTCGATCAAAGAGGTTGCCGCCGGAATGTTTCAAAGATCAACGTTTCCTTCATCAATGCGAAAAACTCTTTTGCAACCTCGGATTGCTGCAGCTTCTCACCAGCCTGTTTACAAAACCCTGAATCTTCCCAATACAGGATGTGCAGCATAACTCCTGGTCGATCGTTCGACTGAAATGCACGCCATGCAAGAAAACCCTCCTGCGTCTGGAGCAGTGGCAGCATGGCGGTGCGAAGCCTGTGGTAGTTCTCGGTCTTGCCGGGGTCGCAGCTAACGATTGAGATTTCGACAGCCGCGGTTGCCGGCAGACTTTCCAGTGTGAGCAGGTCCTGGCCCTGCTTTTTTAGACTTTCTAACATAAGCGATTCTCCTTTCAAGGTTGCCCTCTATGGATTGATACACCGCCCGACATCGTTTGTGACCGAAGCCACGCAAAAAAGTCCCTTTGCGACTAAAATACGTTCTTTGCGCGCCGGCCTGCCATTACGCCGGGGAGTTTCTGAGATTTCGATATACCAGACCGATTAACGGTCCCGTCACGCCAAATTGAATAAAGTGAAACGCAGCCTGCACGGCGAACCAGAGCCCGGTGTTTGACACCTGTATCTTGGCCGTGTTGGCGATGGTCGAAACAGAGAAAAGAAACAAGCCCATGATTACACCGAATTGAAAACCGCGCCTGATGGGGGATCCGGAATGAAAATAGAATGGGTAAAGGTAAGCCAGGATAAGCCCTTGAATCACCATAGATCCAAACCCCATGGGAATAATTGGGTCTGGTCTGTTGTATATGCCAAACGAATCGTAGAGTTCCCTGAAAAACAGAAAGTGCCATGAAGCACCGAGAATGAACGTAGGGACCAGGTACGCGAACACAGCCAAAACAAACCCTTTCTTCATAGGATCCTCCGAACGACTTGTATAATGCAAGCTATCAATTAGGACTTGTGTTATGCAAGTATTTTATCGATATTCGGCTCATGCTGAACAAACATTCTACGCATTGCCCCATCGCCTTTGGTTTGAATATATTTGGAGACAGGTGGACTCTGCTCATCTTGCGGGATATTTTGTTCCAGGATAAAAAGTACTACAATGAGTTTCTCCATTCAGAAGAGGAGATTTCCACAAACATCCTCGCGGACCGGCTGGAACAACTGGAGGCGCAACGGATCCTAAAGAAAAGCCCGGACCCTCTGAATCGCAAGCGTTTCACCTATGCTCCAACGACCAAAGGGCTGGATTTGATTCCGGTCATTCTCGCCATTGTTCGCTGGAGCGGTAAGCACGATCCGGAAACAGCGGCACCTCGCCCTTTTCTTCGAAAGCTGGAAAAGCCGGCGAACGCAATCGAACGCGATATCAGGCGCAAGTTCAGTTTGCGAACGTGAACGTGCATATTGGCGGGCAGGTGTGGCAACTCACCTTCAATGCATGGACAACGCTAATTCATTTCCATCATCTCAGAAACGCGGATTGTTCCCCCATTTTCCAGAAATGGATCTGACTTTGCGATTGCAACAGCAGCCTCAAGGTTTTCCGCCTTAACAACGGCGAATCCCATCATTGAATCTGGATTTGTATCATCCTTGACTTCCGTCCGTGTTACGAGCCTGGAAACCGGCAGCGGCGTGCCGGGATTAACAATTTTCTCACCCAACTCCTGCACCCAGGTCTTCCACTTCTTCATTTGAATCATCCCCTCTTCTTTTGAAGCGGGTTGGGTCCCCCCGTAATAAGAGATCATATAGTTTTTCATGTGCTTCACCTTTAGATTAGCA
>JAEUSB010000036.1 GCA_016788865.1 Leptospirales bacterium | reverse complement strand
GGGCAGAAGGGACAGGGACAGCGGGGGCAGGGACGGAGGGAACAGGGAACGTGTACCCTGGTACCGAGTGCGGATTCGCTTCCAGAGATATCCCCGGGCGAGGGTTGGTTCGCGCAGAGAATTCGCGAGGCCTTGTATTCCCCTCCGGATCCCGAACGGTGCAAGAAGCTTCTTGAATCTCACTCAGACATTCTGGCGCGAATGCGAAGGCTGCGCGGGACAAGCACACAATTGCAGCGCAGAATGAATGAATGCCTCGCATTCTGGCAAAGCGCCAGATCCGAAGAGCACCGTCGACGCGCCGAAAGAAGGTATGCAGCGGTCGCGGGCGATCTTTGGGACTGGATCACGCTTCGCGGCAAAAGACACCTTCAAGCCGATTCTCAGAGCTTGACCCGGGAGATGCTTCGCGTCATGCGCATCTGGGCTACGACGGGAATCGCGAGTATCACGAGTGAATCGATTAGGGGACATAGCCAACGGGCAAAGTATTTCATCCGTCTGAAAGCGCCGGAGCTACCGCCGGTGCTCTATTCAGTTGATCGCGACGGTTTCGATGGGCGGGCCCGAGAATGGACCAATGCAATTCGTAAAAAAGAAAGGAGAAAAAGATGAGTAACAAGTACTCGTTCCGCACGAAAGACTTCTATGCTCTTCTAGAGCGTCAGAAATACAAGTGCGCGTTGTCCGGACTGGATCTAACACCCCAGAATACAATTGCGGAGCACATTGTCCCCTTGCAGCAGGGCGGCAAGCACTGCTTTGCAAACATCTACCTGGTCGAGACGCGGGTTTCAAAACTGAAGCGTAACCTACTGGAACAGGACGTGATCGACATAGCAAAGGCCATTGTCGCACATCGGGAGAGAAGCTCATCAAAGCGAAAGAAGAAAGGATAGAGTTCCCGACCTTTCGAGTTCGGGATCAATGTCGCCGATTTGAACAGAGGATAGACCGGCTTAGGCAGCCGGCATTACATTCCTGGCGGTCCTGGGGGCATTGCGCTCAACGAAACACGATCGAGATCAGAAACGTTTCAATCCGGGCAAGGATTGTCCTCATCGGAAGGAAAAAGAATCGCGCCTGGCATTTCGCTGTTCAGGAACGTGTTTACGCGCTTCAGCAATTGGCGAGGAGGAACTTGTCGGGGTGGATTCGAACAGCATCCAATAGTCTGCGACAAATCGACACGAGAGCCAGTCAGACAATTCGCCAATATGAATTCAAGGGACGTGCTATCATTGAGTGCAAGAATCTCAATCGTGTAAGAACGTCTCGAACGACCCCTTCCCTATTCAAAACATGGGCCGAAGCAGCCGCTAACGCTTACCGAGCGATGATGCGCGAAGGGATCGGATCTCCAAACACCGAGTGGGCCTTAGCTTGTATGCTTGCAGCGCGGCATCTAGCCGATTCGAAGCGCCAGATGCTCTGGCGATGGAGGGATTTGAAAGCATGAGAAGGAAGAACAGACTTACTCAAGAACAACTGAAGAAGGTCGTGACATATGATCCTGAGACTGGTATATTCACACGTATCGCAGGTCGCAACCAGGGCCCCATAGAACCAAAGCCGCGAAGAGGTGGCTATGTCTTTATTAGTATCCATCGCCAGTTACAACCTGCCCACAGACTGGCCTGGTTATACATGACAGGCGCCTGGCCGCTGCGGCATATCAAGCTGGAGCACAAGAACAAGAACAAGTTGGACAACGCATGGACGAACATAGCGGAAGCTGCATGCCTGGGAATGGTTGCTGTAAGTCATAGAGATAGCTGGCTCGCCACAATAAGTGTCAGAGGCAAGCGCAAGAAACTGGGACTGAAGAGAGATCCCGAAGAAGCGCGAAAACTCTACGAGAAGGCGGTAAAACGATACAGGGGTGCAGAATATGCGGCGAGAATGACGCAAGCATACGTATTTCATAATGATGCATTTTTTGGACCGATAACAGCGTGGTTTTGAAGATAACAGTAAGAAATGTCAATTAACAGTTACGGAAACAGCAGTGAAAGTTGTGGTACACGACGGAAAATCAAGTTTCAAGTCGTAAAATGGCAAACCGGAGCAGTTTATTGAGGTCTAGAATGCCGGGGTCCCGGGCCCGACTGATTCGCGGGAAATGAAATTTTTCCGGAAATCGAGATTCCTAGAATGACATCTTTCTTTTTGAACGTTATGCGGACTTCACAGTCCGGGGGAACCTCCTCAGAAAACTCAAATCTCACATATCTGCCCCTTTTTTCGAACCCCGGATCGGGCCGTGCGACCCGCGCGGAACAGGGACCTTTTCAACGCCTTGCAGAAGCGTCTCTCCCATCGGGAACCATTTGGACTAACTGCTGTTGGGACCGGTCTATTGCCTTCCCTGAGGCACCACCAGCAAGCTATTGGGACCCCTGAAGTTCCGACTTCAGAGTAAAGTCGGAACTTCGCAAATCAGATGGCACAAATTCTCCAGCTCATTGGCTAAATCCCGAACGCGCCTAAAAGACCTTCGGACCTACCGCAACCGTGGGATCTTATCGCTTGCTTCCCTAACGTTGCAATGTTGACATAGCCTGGCTCTGACCTGAGATTGGCATTCGCAGGAATACCCAATGCAAGCCAAAGTCTTCGTCACTCCTATTCTTCGGATACTCGTGATCTCTTCACCTCTCTGGTTGAACGACTTCTACGTGCCCCATGTTCCCAAAGATGCAGACCAACTTCGCGCAACTCTTGACTTTCTCGTCTTCGTTTGCTGGCAAAGCACATTGATCTACATGGGATTTCAAGCTGGATGGTATGAGTTCTCTGATCTCGGTCTGAGTCGAGTGAATCTGTCCAAGCAATTGCTCCAGGGATTGATTCTTCTGACTGTCGTTCTGCTAATACTGATTGGATTGGCGGCAATTCGCACAGTCCTTGCGAAATGGTTTAACGTCCATATCCCACCACCAGAGCATACACCGCTGCCAAACTGGAATCCCGTTTTTGTATTCTTGTACGTTGCTTACCTGGCCGTAAGCGCGGGCGTTTTCGAGGAGATTGTTTATCGTGGAATCGTTATCAGTCAATTGCGCCGTGTCTCTGAAAATCGTATTCTACTAACTTGCGGATCAGCCTTTGTTTTCGCGATGATCCATTGGTCACTTGGACCAGCAATCATGATCCTTGCTTTCGCCCTTGGACTTTTTTGGGCGATTCTGTTCGTAAGATTTCGTAGCCTTCTTCCTCTCGTCATTGCACATGGCCTTTTTGACTTCATAACTTTTTTTCACGGGCACCTCGTCCTGTTGAAGAGTCTGGGCCTTGATGAATGATCTACCTTAATCGGGAATTCCTTGAATGGACAAAAAAAGAAATGGTTCCAGGAAGCTGATGCGAAGTTTCACAATTTGGAACAATCTGGCTGCATACAGCGGCCCATCGTTCGCAACTAAACGGCACAGCCATTTCTTTGCGCAATTGTGTCTTGCAAATCAGCACCCTTTGCGCTTGCGTGGTCGCAATGGAGTTTGGCGTGAATATCAAGCGGCTTATATTCCTTCGGGCGTTAGTCACGAAACTGAGCAGTCAGATTATCCGTTCACACTGATCCTCATGGACCCCGTTACGGTAGCTTCGCGTATTTTCCAGGGCCACACAATAGCAAATGGCGAACCAGCAGTCGACGTAGGTGATCTCTTGAATTCGCGGGCTATCCAAGATTTGTTTGCAATATTGAGTGCTCCGGGCATCCAAAGCAGAAACGATATTCTTCAAATTCTAGGAACGTTCGAGAAACCTGTATCAAACGCGCGCATCGATCCCCGAATCGCGTCAAGCCTCGAATACATTTCGAATGCCGAGGATCAGGTCTCTTTGAAGGCACTGGCGAGTCGTGCCGAACTATCGCCTGGCAGATTTCGTCATTTGTTTCGCGAACAGACTGGAATCGCTTTCTCCGGCTATCGACTCTGGGTCAAAACAAGGAAGGCCATCACGTTCCTTGGTCAACGACCGGAACTGATTGATGCCGCTTTTGAAGGTGGCTTTTCGGACCAGGCGCATTTCAGTCGAATTTTCCGGCGGTCTTTCGGAATGGCGCCCTCCGAACTCAGGAAGAACAGTCTGTTTCGCGTTCAGATCTTTTAGCTGAGTAGCCCTTCCGTTCAAGACTGAACCTTCCGTTCGTGTTAGAATCCGCTTCATGAACATCACCACAATCCCAAATCATGCATGGTACCGCGTCCTGACCTGGGCCAGGCGAATCATGCTGGTGCTTCTAATTCTATTCGTGGCAATCCTGGTTGCGTTCTATATGAGCCACAAAGTGCACCTGAAAGGTGTGCAGCTTCTCTGGAAGGAACGTTCGCAGTCCCGAGTTCCAGTGAGCGGGAGTACGAACTCGCTTCGCATCCTACCGCTGATTAACTGGCATGCATCCAATGATGAACTGCAAACCGAAATGGGCGTATCATACCTCATTCAAACGGACAACCAGACGATTCTTTTTGATGTCGGTCACAATTCAAGAGCTGAAGATCCTTCTCCATTGATTAAGAATATGGAAAGGCTGGGCATTCGTATTTCTGACATTGATACAATTTTCATTTCCCATTTGCATTTCGATCATGTAGGCGGAAAAAAATGGGAGAAGCAGAATACGTTCTCACTCGCGAACAAGCAAATGGATCTTTCCGGAAAGAACGTTTTCACTCCGGTTCCTTTGACCTATCCTGGTCTCTCACCAAGAGCGATTTCGCAACCAACCGAATTGTTCCCCGGCATTGTTAGCCTGGGACCAATTGCACGTCAGTTGTTCATGGGAAGAATTGATGAGCAAGCCCTCGCAATCAACGTAGCCAATAAGGGAATCGTACTGTTTTCAGGATGTGGCCACCAGACCCTACCACGAATCCTCCAACGAGCCCGAGAGAGCATTGGAGAAAACATCTATGGGGTAGTTGGCGATTTGCATTACCCCGTGCCGCAAGGTCGCCTGTCGCTTTTGGGGCTCAACGCCCAAAGAGTATTCGCGTCCGGCGACGGGCCTTTCGAGACAATTGAAGAAGGAGATATCGAGCGGGACATTGGGCGCTTGAAAAACCAAAATCCAGGTCTTGTTGCAATCGGTGGGCACGACACCAGCGATGAGGTGATTGCACTATTCGCCGACGAATTTGGCAGCGCATATCACCACGTTCGAGTCGGCGAATGGATTGAGCTGCGTTGATAGGATTTTGTAGAAACAGCCCAATCGTTCAAGATTAAGATCCGAAAATCGGCTACCATGAGAGGAATAAAGAATGAAGGAGATATAATTGAAAATGAACCTACGGATGCCAGATAACTTGAAGGTAGCGTACTTCGCTGAACTAGAACAGTATCACAAGTCAATGAGACAGGAACGTTTCACAGAAGCATGGCGTTTCCTGGAACGAGCGCATGTCATTGCTCAGTATCACCCCGTTCCCCATACTGGAATTCACTTTCGAATGATGATCTTCGCACTGCGCATGTTCGACGCGAGAGAAACTCTGGGACAGCTGCTAAGGCTTTCTGTAGGTTGGTTTGGTTCGCTAATGAATCGGATTCCTGTTGGAAATACGGGTGGCGTGAATGTGCCGATCCTGGCGTCCCTGCCAATTCCAGCAGACTTGAGCGAGCTTCTCTCAGCAGCAGATACAGAAACCAGGGGATTGGCCGGTCTGAGGAAATCGGAAGCCCCGGAAAAGTTAGGCGACGATGCAACCTGTTGTTGAACTTATCACTCGGAAGTGTGCCGTGCAATGGGCCATCCGACAACACATTCCTTTCCGGTTGGTTGCTCTCTTGCGGGGACTAACTCTTGCAAGTATCCTGGCTCTTGCGGCATACTACTTAGCGACTAGCATTCGCTTCGTCCCTGTATCACCCGTGGTCTTTGCGGTGGCAATAGGTCTGTTGCTCGGAACGATTTTGGAAATTCCCAAATCAATTAGTCCTGGGATTTCATTCTCAACACGAAGACTCTTACGCATTTCCGTTGTGCTTCTCGGTTTCAAGATTAGCTTTCAGGACATAGCGAGTATGGGGGGCTCCGGGCTCTTCGTAGATTTGCTGGTTGTAGGACTCACATTTGGCTTTGCCGTCTGGATTTCAAGAAAGGTGTTGGGGCCGGAAAGCCGTCTGAGCTATTTGATTGCGGTCGGTTGTTCGATTTGTGGCGCTTCGGCAATCCTTGCGACAGCACCAATCGTTAAAGCGCAAAATCATGAAAGCACGATCGCTGTGGGAATAGTTACCCTGTTCGGCACTATAGGGATGATAATCTATCCTCTTCTGTATCATACCGGTTGGCTGCTCGGTCTGGATCAGATTTCCATGGGAGTCTTCATAGGCGCTTCAATCCACGAGGTTGCTCAGGTCGTTTCTGCGGGATTCGCCGTTTCCGAACAAACAGGCAATACTGCCATCGTCACAAAAATGGTGCGAGTCATGATGCTTGCCCCAATCCTGCTATGCCTGAGCTGGTTTCTAAGTCGCCGCAAGAAGCCGAATGACACGGCCGAGGCAGCTCCCATCGAAATCCCCTGGTTTGTAATTTCCTTTGTTCTGGCAATCGCTTTGAATTCAACGCCAATTCTCTCCCTACAAATCAAAGGCGTTCTGAATCAGGCCGGGATGTTCCTGATGCTCATAGCGATGTCAGCTATCGGTCTACAAACTAACCTGGGTAGGCTACAACAAATCGGAGCAAAACCTTTGTACGTTGGCATGATACTGACAGGCTTCCTTTTTTGCATTGGATGGTTTGCAACAACCCTTGCGTATTCAGGAGTTCCTGCAATGTTCAGGTAAACAGCGGCCATAGTCTATGGACACCGGTCTCGTTTCGCTTTCGCTTCGCTCAGAAAAGCCCAGCGCAAAGAGGAAAGATCGCGAGTCCATGCGTGATTGTCGATGCGATGACTCCGGCCCGTGCACGAACAAAGCCTGCGATGATCCCTTCGAAGCTTGTGAAGGCAACGACTCCCCAACCAGCATCGGAGACGGTAATCGCAAGAAATGTATGGCTCAAGCCAAAGAGGAGCCCGGAGAGAATAGCTGCCCTGGCTGGTGGGACCGTGCGCTCCATGTAGCCCTGGAAAAATCCGCGATACAGTCCCTCTTCAAGAAAGTTCACAGACAGACAGAACACCAGCAAGGCTCCAATTGAAGCAAGGCCCAATTCAGTTGGCCCCCCTCTATGCACTATGGGAACGAACTGATAAATGACAAACATTGGCAGGGCAATGCAAATCGCGCCCCCAATCCCGCTTGCCAGCACATTCACGAGGGATCCCTTTCTAAACACGAAGGTTTCGCTTGCTTCTTTATCAAAAAGAATCAGCAGCGACATGGAAAGAATAGAAAGGATCGATAGGACATTCAATGCTACCGGGTTGTCGATCGTCCGCAGCCAGAAGAGTCCCTCTGACCCCAGGCGCCAGAATTTGAGTGGTGTCATCACATCACGCATAACAACGAATACAAAGAGGTAGGCAAAAATCCGAATGATCACGTGACCCTTACCAAGAAAGAAAATAAACCAGGCGCATACAATGAGCGCGGGAAGTGTTCGAATGAAATAGTTAAGAATTAGATCTGCAGTTTCCATGATCCCAGGAAAAACAGGAAAGCCTCTGCATACAAATGGAATAATGTCTTGCAAGGGTTTGCAGTTTTACAGGTGTAAAACTATGGCACGCGACATTGAGGAAAACTATATACTCTGGATGGATGCATTTCTTCGACTGATGCAAAAAGAGAACTATTTCGATATCTCCGTGGAAGATATCGCCCGGGAAGCCGGAATGTCGCGCGTTGGATTTTACAACTACTTTCCCGATAAAGAGGAACTACTTTGGAAAACCTACAGGTATGTTTTCATGGAAGTGGAAACAAAGGTTACCTCTATGGACCCTACGACTCTACTCTCCGATGGTAAGCCACTGACCTACTACGTATTCGAAAATGTTAAGAAGAACAGGGCATTCTTTAGGAACCTTTTCTGCGAGGGAATGCCCTTTGAGTTTCAAGCAAAATTGACGGACTACATTGCAAAGGAATCCTTTAGAACGCACGAAGACCTGCGAAAGAAATATAGAAGGACAGATTTTCCCTATTTCTTAATCAACGAGTATCTGACGGGAGCCCTCCTGGCGGTACTTCGATCCATCTTATCCACCGATGCAGAATGGGATTCGGAACGGTTATCAGAGTTCTTTACCGCCCTTGCGGCACCCGGAATTCTTTCCATGCTAGCGAATCAAACATGATTTGATTCGTAAATAAACCTACTGATACCGACGGAGAGAACACACCTCCACCATCTGCCGGAATCTCGCGGAAGTGAAAGCCGCCTGGGCTCTGAGGGATAATGCTATTTGTAGCTCATCAGGTTTAGACTGAAGAGAATCACAGCGATCGTGACGCCCACGTCGGCTGCAATAGCGAATACCAGACTATCGTAGCCGAGAAAGACGAGTATTACGAAAACCAGTTTTACCAGCACCGCTCCAATCGTGTTTATTCGAATTCTACTTAAAGCAGTTTTGCTCAAGCGCACAAGGAACGGAATCAGTGACAACTTATCGTTCATCAATGCAATGTTTGCTGTTTCGATGGCTGTATCGCTCCCAGCAGCACCCATTGCTATTCCAACGGAAGCCCTGGCGAGGGCAGGCGCGTCATTGATGCCGTCGCCAACCATAGCGACGCTACCGAATTTCTTTTGCAGATCGGAAATGCGAACCGCCTTATCCTCGGGCAACAGTCCGCCGAAAACGTTCTTAATGCCCACTTTCGTTGCGACATAGTGCGCCGCTTTTTCTCCGTCGCCTGTAAGCATTGCCGGTTCAATACCTAACTCTATCAGTTGCTCCAGAGCCCGGCGACTATCCGGTTTAATTTCATCCATCAGACCGAGGACTCCGGCAACACCGTTCCCAAAGCTAATCACAACACTTGTCTTGCCTTCGCCGGAGAGTCGTTCAACAATCTGTTCCACCTCAGCTGTAACTGGTTGATGCTCTTTGATGAAAGACAACTTTCCAATATAGATTGTTTCGTCGGTGCAAACAAGGCACTTCGCGATAGCTCCCTTACCCAGAACGCTCCGGAACCCTTCAGCTTTGTGTGGATCAAAGCCTTCCTTTTTCGAAGCATCGACGATGGCCTGGGCTAATGGATGTTCAGAGAATACTTCCGCACCCGCAGCGCAGGCCAGCAACTCCTCTCGACTTGTTCCATTCAGAGGAAAAATGTCGGATACAATTGGATTGCCGTAAGTAATCGTTCGCGTTTTGTCGAGTGCAATTGCTTTGATTTGAGCCATTGCCTCGAGGAACTTTCCCCCTTTGATGAGAGCACCCTTGGCCGAGGCATTTCCGATTGCCGCGTAGATCGCGACCGGCGTAGAGATAACCAAAGCGCATGGACAGGCGATCACAAGTAGCGTAATTGCCTGCTGCAGCCAGTGCGCAAAATCCCCGTCAAAGAGGAAGACAGGAACAATCAGCAGCAGTATCGCAAGCACAATGATCGAAGGCGTGTAGAACTTTGAAAATCTTTGAATGAACTTTTGAGTGTCAGATTTGTTTCCCTGCGCTTCAAAAGTCATTCGAATGATCTTCGCGAAGGTTGTATCACTCGCCAGCTTCATGCTTTCAATTTCGATAAACCCATTCATGTTTAAGGTTCCCGCAAACACCAGATCACCCGGATGCTTGTCGCGGGGAATCGGTTCGCCGGTAATCGTCGCTTCATCCACCGTTGTTTCACCCGTTGTGATCTTACCGTCCAGGGGAATTGCTTCACCCGGTTTGATTTGGATCACGGTGCCGACGGCAATCATTTCAATCGGAGTGGGCTCTAGTCTACCTTTCACAATTGCCGTTTTGGGCGCTTTGCTCACGAGCTGATTCAGAGCAGACTTGCTATTTTCAATGCCGATATCTTCCAGGCGTTCTCCGAGAACGTAGAGTACGATTACTACGGCTCCTTCAGGATATTCGCCCAGATAGAATGCACCGGAAACTGCGATCAGCATCAGGAGATTAATATTACTGAAATTCAGTCGCAGGATCGCCTTAAGGCCGCTCCACAGAACTTTGTAGCCAATACCAAGGACGAACGCTCCAAAGACAATGGGAGCGTAGGGCATAGGAATATGAAGACCAGCGAGCGACAGCACCTCGAGGCCGACAACCACCACAATAGCCGCGAGAAGAAAGAGGAATTTGCGGTCGTTCATGGGTAGTTTCATCTTCTCTCCTGCGGTCTTCTCAGCGCAAACCTTCAGCCCCCGCTGTATCGCGGGGCAGTAGGACAAGTGTCACCAGGTGGCCTTAATCAGTCCACCAATTACAACTGTTGTGGTGGCCGTTGTACTTTATCATCCAGACCGCTGTTGATTGCCATAGGGACGAAACTGAGACTGGCAAGTCCCGTATCTTTACGTCACTCTAGTCGATCATTTTAGCGTGCGCCCGCATAGCGAGTAATTACACCATCAATGTCCGGTCCGTTCGAGACGCCGTCTTTTACAAAAGCAGCACCCGTGTCCGGATTATTCCGAGCCGAGGCCGCCGTTAGCCGAATATACGTGAAACCATTTGCAACTATGTTATTGCGCAGGGTTGTGCCACATCCCGTTCCATACGCATTTGAGCTGGATAGATTATCGAGATCAAAGAAGTCACCACCACCCATTGACTGTGTAAATATAGACGTTGCATCGAGTGGGTTCGTCTCTTGATTCATCAGCACCGGATACCTTCCCGCAAAAGCAGTCCACTCCGAGGGATTGGAGCTATATGTAGTTTCCGGTGTGTGCGTGTAATCAGGAGCAAACCCGCAGAAATTGGTGCCGTCAATTGAAACCTCAACGATCACCGGGTCCACGAATGTATCCGATGAATTTCCGCTCACCCAGAACGGATTTTCATACACGATAAAATCAATTCCTGTACCATTTTGAACCTTCTTGCCCGCCCATTCCAGAGTGACAAATGTCCCACCCGTGGCACACGGCGATGAGTCACCGGCTGTACTATTAAGGGATAGAACATCAAAGCCGCCGCTGCTGGTTCCTCCGCCGCGAATTCCATTGATTGCTTTGCTACTGTCACAAAAACCGGAACCTGTATGCGACGGTGCCGCTGTGATCGTATCAGCTGCGTTGAGCCCGGCGGGCAGCGGTGTCGTTGTAGACGACTGACTGGCCGAAGCACTCCGCAGTAAGAGCGGAAGAAGTTGCGAAGATACGTCCTGAGATTTTGGTGCACACTGCAACACTATACCCAGAATAACAATCAGTATGTTCAGTTTCATTTCATTCATCCTATAGACCTGGAATGTAAATCATGTCAGATGGCCTCAATCCAACGTCCACCGGGACAGGCGTCAGTGCCACATTCGAGCGTGCATCATAAATCCGGACACCTGGCTGGCTAAACGATGCGTCCGCAGCATAAAGCAAATCGTCGACCAGTAGAATTCCGGAAAAGTAACCGGCGGAGGCAGGAGACCAGGAAACAGTTGCAAGCCTCTGGCCGGTCGATGGATCAAACCTCAGCAAGAATTTATTAAACGCACTGTCCAGAACACTAGCATACCCAACTGTCTCGTTTGCGATTTCAACATCGAGTATATCACCGCCGGCTGCAACTTCTGTGAAGAGAGTTCCCGGTCTAAACGAGCGCGTGTTCAGATTAAATGCAACTACCCCGCCGTCGAGGGCGGATAGGAAACCTACACGCCCTGGGCATGCGATGATCAGGTGCGGTACGCCTGAGAGCAGAACTCGCTTAAACTTGCCGAACGGATTGGGGAATGGGAAATCATAAACACCGATAGTCTGGTTGTTCCGGACGTCGATTTCGATTAACTTCGAAACACCGGTCGGAGGAAAATACGTCTGATTACGGTCCAGCCGTTGCAATGCCACATAGAGAATATTTCCCTCCAGATGCATTCCATCCATTTCAGGGATACCATCGGCGTCCGCAAAACCGCCTAACGGTATGTTTCCAACCAGTGCGCCCGTAGCCGGCTGAACAATCTGCAGGAACGATTTCTCATACAAGGAAACGAACCCTTTGCCATCGTCCACCTCTACAAAATCATGCGGATTGCTTCCCGACCCGACAGAAAACTCTCGGGTCGTCAAAAAGCCCAGCGTAGGATCGAGCACCTGAATGTTGTCGCGATTTAGGCGATTAATGATTGTCACCCGACCGCGCTGAAACCGCGCAACTGCATCCGAATAGACAGGTGAGATTCCAGGAATTGGAACTCCATCCGGTGTCATAGATGTAAATCTTCCCGCGCTGCCGAGATCCGTAGATACAACACCGATTCTCTTGCCACCTGAGCCGGACAAAAGTGCAAACAGCGGCGGGCGTTCGATATCCTTGCAACCGAATGCAAAGCAAATGCTGGCAGTCGCGAGAAAACTCAGTCGACCTTTCGATCGACGCAAAAGCCAGGGTTTCAAACTCAATATGTTTCGCATCAACCTCACCTAAAACCTTTGGTTCAAACTGACGGAATAAGTCCGACCGGGCAAAGGATAACCGATCACATCCTCAAGCCGTTTGTTGAGAATGTTTTTAACGTTAAGCGAAATAGAAAGCTCGCTGAGCTTTTCCTTTTTCGCATGAAAAGTCAGAAACGCCCCGTACACCCAGCGTCCTTCCTGGTATGCAGTGTACTCATTTGTGCGATCCCTGAACACTGCCCCAACATAGTCGCCATCAGCTCCAAGCTCGAATTTCTTGATATTGAAGGCGAGGCCTGTATGTAGATCATGGACAGGCCGTAGCGGAAGATACTTCCCTTTCAGATACGATACGTCGCTTTCGTTGATTGCTAGCTGATAGGTGTAATTGACGTGAAAGGCCATGACCTCGCGTAGGCGAAAACGTATGGTCCCTTCAACACCAGAGATACGGGCCGCGTCCACGTTCTCCGGACGCAGAGAGAATTGCGAATTGGGAACAAAGAGGATCATATCTTTGACATCTTTGCGAAACGCAGTTATAGAAATTTCTCCCGGCATGCGCGAATCGTGAATGAGAAGCGCCAGGCCCCCTTCGTAGTTCTTAGATCTTTCCGGTCTCAGTCTTGAATTACCCACAACGCTGCCGCGCTCTCCAAATAATTCGAGAAACGTTGGAATGCGCCGCTCATCGCTTCCGCCAGCGCGAAGCTGAATCTCAGCCTGATCGCGCCGAACAAGGGTAAGGATTGTATGAAATCCACCCGTACGAAAAACTGTTCTGCGCTTGCCAGAACTCTCTAGCTCCGCCGGCGCGCGATCGCGCTCGTCTGGAAATCTATCGCGATAGTCTTCGTAGACAAAGGAAGGTAGCAGGATAACGCGTTTGCTCAAGAATGCGATTTCATCCTGCACGTGGATGGACGTATGATTCCTGAATCGTCCCGGAATGACGTTTGTTCTTTCGTCCAATCGATTTTTAAGTTCTTGATGATACTCTTCCCGTTCTTCACCCAGGAACACCCGGAATGTCTGGTATAGCGCCGGTAGAACGATAGTCGGCATTGTGTGAAGGCCGTAGGTTTTGAGCACTCCATCAGAGTTGGTAGATCCGGAGGAAAGCTCCTGACGCGGATCAAAGAACTTCTCTCGATAGTACGTGTAGTAGCCGCGTGTTTCCAGGCGAAGCCAATCGAAGCCAAGTCCTTTTGTATCGCTGCCAATACCGGTGGTATTCCTTAGGATTTCTCTTTTTGTTTTTTCTGTCTGTCGGTTCCCGGGTCCCGGAACACCTTGCATGCGATAATTCAAGTCATCAATAATTTTGAAATCAGTGTTTCCAGTCCCGGCAGAAGCAGTGCCCGTCAGGCCGGCCTGCTTATACTGCGCATTCCGCCGTCGATCGTCGAAGTCATCTAGCTCGTTAAAAATGGGAGTGCCATTGTCGTTTCGAAATTTATAGTTTTGATCAGAGCGGCCGCCGTGTGCAGTGAGCGAATACCTCGCGCGCCAGGCGTCGGCACTCTCAGATTCGTCCGCAATGAATCGATCCCAGATACTTGCAGAGGCCTGAATGGTTTTCTTACTTCCGGCTCGCAAACGGAGTCGTTTGCCGTTGTCTCCCTGGCCCTGGTCGGGCAGTAGATTGACGGAACCGCCGATTGCAGAACCAGAAAGAACTCCAGTTTGACCCGATCGAAAAATCTGAATGCGATCCATACCAGAAATGTCGTAATCGGCCAGGTTGGATTCACCTGTGAACGCATTCGACAGAGGAATTCCATCGAGATACAAATTAGTTTGGTTGGGGTTTGAGCCGCGAATTGAGATACTGCTCTGCGCTCCTTCCCCACCATATCGCTTAACGCGAATGGACGTTTCACGTTCGAGCACATCTGCGAGCGATGTATTCCCGGGTGGTACCCGTGTCAGATCGACCTCAGTTACAGACGAAGGCGTCGTTTCCGAATTGCGTTTGCGCCCAATTACTTCAACGGTTTCGGCTTCCGCAAGAACTGTATCCTGTAAGAAAACGAATACAGCAAGAAACGTGAAGAAAGCTGAAACGGTTCGCGAAAACAAAGGTCCCTACTCTCCGGGACCCAATACTTTCTGATGCTTAAATCCACGAAGCAGGCAGAGGGGGAAGATCTGGCTTATGATCTGAACTTCAGATCAATTACAGTTGCGGGTCAGCGTGGGAATTCCTATTAGTCACCCACTTCCTCCCAGGAGAAGGCAACGCTGGAAGGCCTTTCGAGACTGGCAAGTGTTTTTGAATCCCGGCTAGCGCAGGCGGAAACGAAATGGAATCACGATTTTCCGATTCGAGACGTCTTGAAACGTCCATACGCGCACACCATCGAGCACAGCTTGATCTAGAATTTCATATCCGCTACTCTGCATGATTCGTAAGTGCGCCACACTGCCCTTTGAATCAATTTCAACTTCAACGCGCACAATCCCTTCTATCTGCATGGCTTCAGCTTCAGCAGGATATTGAATGCTGCGCTGTAGATCTGAGATACTTCCAGTCAAGATTCCAGCCCGACCTGCACTTCTCTGCGTGCGCTTCTCGTTCTTTTCTTGATGCAGATCCTTGTCCTTGTCCGGATTGGAGGGATCACGCATGCTGTCATGATCGGTTACTGTTGCTTCAGCGGTGGGACGGCCCATATCTATCATGATCGCAAATCCTTGCCGCGCTGAAATGTCAGGAGTTTGCGTCTTCCAGAGCGATAGAAAGAAAACAGAATGGAGCGCAAAACTAAGAATGAGGGCGACACGAAGTGTCATAGTTGCGGCGTGGAAACGTTATGCGCGCTGTCAAATAAAATCATCGGGCAAAGCAAACGAAGTCGATCAATGGAATGACTTGACAGGAGAAGGAACCATTTTGTTCTGACCTTACTCCATGGGAGGAAGCGGGTGACTGAATTTCAGGACTCCCGCGCTGACGCGCAACTGTGATTGCGAAGGAAACTTCGCATAAGCCAGATCTTCCCAGCACAAGCCCTTCGCGAATAAGGCTTTTGCAACGCAGATGCAACGCATCCTGCGGGGCCCCAGGGAGAAAGGGGTTCTGCACGTGAATGCGTCAAAATTACTGCCACATTCCCAACCAGATCCTCTCATTTTTTCAAAGGAGTAGAAAAACATGAGACTATCACTTACTATTGTTCTGGCACTGCTCGCAGTGGGTTGCAACGGCCTGCTGCAGACGGAACAAGACAACAACGAAACACAACTTACACTGGCAGCACTGGCAATTGCCGGAGCGTCTAACGCACCAAACGATCCGGAAATAGCCGGCGTATGGAAAGAGGATGCAAGCGGCTTCTGCAATACAACGTTCACCGTTTCAAAGAATGGCAACGGAATCTGGACTGCATACTCAGATGCCATAACTGGTTGCTCTTTCTCAGCTACACATACCCTGCGCGATTACAGCAATTCACTCCGTCGTTACTACTACGAGTGCACGGCTCAAACCGGTGGCGGTTGCACGGTCGGACAGTTTGGCGCTGTGGCCTGGATAGTTCAAGGCACGGTCATGCATTATTGTGAATACTCATCAAGTCAAACGACTTTAGCTGCCGCGCAAGCTGCCAGTGCCGCGAGCGCGAACACATCCAACACGGCCAGCGGCTGCGGTGGATTCTCATGGTCAAAGTACAATAGAAACTAGAAATTTGGAGAATGATATGAACCTTCCAGTAGCCAATCGCACCGGATACTCCCTTGGAATAGGGAGTGCCGTTGTATGCGGAATTTTACGAGTGATTCAAACGGTGAATTTTGCGCCAATCGGCGCGTTTACGATCTACTCCGGTGCACGTATACAGGGTACACGCTCGTTTCTAATCCCCTTGTTGCTCATGCTTGTAACTGATGCCGTGCTTGGACTCACGCGATATGGCTGGCAGACGTGGACGCTTGTGACACCGTTCATCTATTTTGCGTTCGTCGTGAATATTCTGATGGGTCGTCTCTTACGGGATACAGAGAGCCCGCTGGCAATCATTGGTGCCACGGCTGCCGGGAGCATTCAGTTTTTTGTGACGAGCAACCTTGGTGTCTGGCTTACTAGCGGGATGTACTCGCTCGATCTAATAGGACTGGTAGATTGTTTCGTTAAGGCGATTCCGTTTCATCGCCTAACGTTCTTGAGCGATATCCTGTTCACGTGTTCCTTGTTCCTGGCACACCATTTCTTAGCGGCCAGAGAAGCGGAGCCGGCACAGCAACCGGAAACTCGTCCGGTTTAAAAGACGCCAGTCAACCGCGCGGGTGCGCGGTTGACTCTGGAGTTGTGACATCGCTTCAACTAATCGGATAAATTGGCTCCGCACCTAGGCTAGGGGCAAAGTAACCAGTTTGCACCCACTGCCCTCAGTAGAGTAATTTCGTGCGTCGTGTGTATCGGGCTTTTTGAATGCAACATCACGACGTCATCCCTTGACCTTTTTTTCGGCTCGTCCCTCGGCCCAGCTGTACAACGCGGGCAGCAGAACCAGCGTCAGCAACGTGGCAGTTATCAAGCCACCAATTACAACCGTTGCGAGGGGACGTTGTACTTCAGCCCCCAGACCACTATTGATTGCCATTGGGATAAACCCAAGACTGGCCACAAGTGCCGTCGTCAGTACCGGTCTGAACCTCTGGGCGCAGCCTTGTCTGACAGATTCGGCAACAGACAATCCTGCGGATCGCAGTTGATTGAATACGGAGACCAGAACCGTTCCGTTCAGAACAGCAATGCCGGATAACGCGATAAACCCAATCCCTGCAGGGATGCTAAATGAGGTATTCCTGACAAACAAGGCAAGCATCCCTCCGGACAATGCCATAGGTATGCAAGTCAGAATCAACAGGGTGTGTCGCAGACTGCCAAACGTCTGATAAAGGATACCGGCAATTGCAAGAAGCAAAATCGGCACGATAATAAAGAGACGTATACGGGCCTTCTTGAGGTTCTCGTATTGGCCCGCGTACTGAATTTCGTATCCAGCGGGGAGTACTACATTTTCCTTTAGCTTGCGTTGCGCTTCGGTAACAAAGCTCTCTACGTCCCGACCCGCAAGAAACACCGCCACTGAAGCATAACGTCTTCCATTGTATCGGGCAATGTTGGTGCCTTGCAGTGATTGTTTAAAGGCAAATACAGAACCGAGTGAGGCCACTGAATCACCGGGCAAGTCGATGGGCAGGGCCGAAATTGCACGCAAGTCTTTGCGGTATTCATCCCCCAAGCGCAGTATAATCGGGTAAACCAGATCCTTCTCGTAGTAGGCTCCCACTTCACGCCCAGCCATTCCAGTAATGAATGCATCCATTGCTTCGCCAGGATGCACAGCCCGACGGGCCAGTCGGACAGGATCAAGCACCGCATCAAGAACCGGGCCCTGGCGAATTGCTGTGAGCTCATCCATTTCTGCTTCACCAACACCATCGATCTCTTTAACGACCGACTCTATTTTCTCGATGGTTTCGAGGAGAGCCGTAAGATCGTCGCCATAGACACGAATGGCAACGTCAGCCCGGCTTCCTTCGAGCATTTCGTTGAATCGCATTTCAATCGGTTGAGTGGGTCCATATTCCTGACCCGGAACTACGGCTTCGATTTCCTTAACGATGCTTTCGTAAAGTTGATCTTTGCTTACATTCTTTCCATCCGGTCCCTTGCGCCACTTGCCTCTGTCTTTTTCAAGAATTAGAAATGTATCAGCAAAGTTTACTCCCATTGGATCGGTTGCGGATTCGGGTGTTCCCATCCGCGCAAACACTCTTTTAACTTCCGGGAAGCGCATGATCACTTTCTCGGTTTCCTTTTGCTGCCGGACAGATTCTTCAAGACTGATATTTCCACCTCGGACAATCCCGATTGCAAGGTCGCCCTCGTCTAACTGGGGAACAAAGTCCGACCCAAGTCGCAAGAAAAGAACGCTGCTAACCGCAACAAGCAGTACGCTTCCGACCGTCAAAATTAGCCTCTGTGATAGACTGAAGGCCAGAACTCGCGAATAAATCCGTGACAGGAAACTGATCAAACGCCCTGGCTTGGCATGCTTGGGTGCGCGCAAGAAAATCGCTGTGAGGACTGGGACAATGGTTAGACATGTAAGCAAACTTCCGACGAGGGCAAACAAGACCGTCACCGCCATAGGTCGAAACATCTTACCTTCCACGCCGGAGAGTCCCAGGATCGGAACGTAGACGATGATGATGACAAGCATTCCACTGACGACGGGTCCTGCAACTTCCGACGCTGCTTCGCGAACTCGTTTGAGTCTTTCCGCGAAAGAAAGGCCAGTTGGGGGATTCTGTTCGTAATGTCGCACGCAATTTTCAACAATTACAAGTGACCCGTCCACAAGCAGACCAAAGTCAAGGGCACCCAGGCTCATGAGATTTGCTGAGACACCACTTGCGACCATTCCGGAAGCAGCAACGAGCATTGAAAGCGGGATGGCAAGACAGGCGATGAGCGCCGCCCGAAAGTTCCCGATCAACAAGAACATCACGACGATTACCAGCATCGCGCCCTCTGCGAGGTTGGTCTCTACTGTTTGGATGGTTGTATCCACGAGAAATTTCCGAGAATATACGATGTTTACAGCGACGTCATCCGGCAATGCAATACTCTGTAATGCTAATACAGCGCGCTCGGAAACGACCCGAGAATTCTCCCCTACGCGCATAAAGACAGTGCCTAGAACTGTTTCCCGGCCATTGGATGTGGCTGCGCCGATTCTAGGAGAGCCTCCGAATTGCACCTGGGCCAGGTCTCGCAGCTGTACGTCGTTTGAAAGTACACCGAAGCTCAACGGCAGAAGCGAGAGAGAATCAAGTGTATCAAAGCGTCCCAGACCACGGACCAGGGTTCGCTCGCCCGATTTCTCAATGTAGTTGCCACCCTGATTAATTCCGATGTTTTCGAGATATTCTTTCAACGCACCAACGCTTACGTTGTTCGCGGCCATACGGTAAGGATTCATGTTCACATGGACCTGTTTCAAGAAGCCGCCATTTGAATCCACGTCTGCGACGCCCGAAACTGCTTTAAGAGCGGGACGAATAATTCGGTCTTGCACGGTGCGGAGACGCAACAATTGATCATGCTCCGGGGCCATGGAAAGCCGACTTCCCGGCTTGGCCTCTACCGAGTACATGACGACTTCGCCAAGGCCTGTCGACACGGGTCCCATTTCAGGTGAGAGGCCTTCTGGTAATTCGTCACGCAGAGTCCCAAGCCGCTCCGCAATTTGCTGTCTGGAAAAATAGAGATCAGTTCCCTCGTGGAAGATCACTACTACCTGCGATAGCCCGTATTTTGAAATGGAACGAACCTCCTCGACACCCGGTAGTCCCGTCATCTCTGCTTCGACGGGACGTGTGACTGTCTTTTCGATTTCTTCAGGTGCCAAAGCCCCGGTCCTGGTGTTTACCATCACCTGGACATTGGTAATGTCTGGAACTGCATCCACCGGCAGGCGCAGAAGTGCAGCCGCGCCTAGAATTGCTACAAGCATGCCGGCAGCGAGAGTTTTCCACGGATAGTTCAATGAAAGATCAATTAGCTTTCTCATTTTGCGGTCTCCAGTTCGACAGGTTTGCCTGTCGCGAAATCGATCCCTGACAGAATCTCTACTCCACTTCGCGCTTCAATTGCATCGAGCAGCGCGCGATTGAGATCTCTTTCCATCGTCATCCATTTGGAACGCTCGGTCCAGTACTCGGAATAGCTCATCCTACCCGATAGAAAGGCCTGGTCCAATCGCCAGTAGATGGTTGTTCGTTTCGCTACTTGTTGTGAAATATTATCAAGATTTGCGCGAGCCTGGGTATACCGTGAAAGCAGAGATCGAACGCGAATTTCCATTTGGAGACGAGTCACTTCAACGTTTGTTGTCACTTTGGCCAGCTCCGCACGGGCCCCATCTTCCAACCCTTGCCCTCGATTGAAGACTGGAATGGGAATTCTAACTCCGGCGCGAATGAAACGTTCGCTTTCGGACTGTGGGCCGGACGAAATCGGCGGAAAGGCAAGAGCAGTCCCATTACCCCGACGATCTACGCCGGCACCAATGAAGGCAGTCACGTTTGGGTAAATACTGCGGCGAGCGAGTTCAATTTCTACCCCTGCCTTCTTCGCAAGTGCGAGATTTTCTTTGAAGAACGGATTCTCCGGCGAAAGCGTTTGCAAAACCTGTCCTTCATCCGGAGATTGAGGAAGCAAGTCCAATTCTGCGAAACTGCCAAAGTCACTTGCGGTTACCGGAGTCCCGACTAGTCCCTTTAAGTTGCCGATGGAAACCTGTCGATCCTGGGTTGCATTGCTGCGCTCTACGCGCAACAACGCCAGGTCGGCCTGGATAGCATCGAAAACGTAGACACCCAGTTTTGTATCCCGAACACCATTCATCCGGAACTGCCATTCCAGCTGAGAAACAGATGCTATCTGATCGTCCAGGACTTTGATCAGACGCGACTGAACATCTAAGGTTAACAGTTCGCGACGAATGCCAAAGTAGACTTCGCGCAGGTGTGCGTTCTTGCGCGAAATGAGGCTTTCCAGTTCAATCGAACTCGACTCCATGCGTAGGCCACGTTGCCCTGCTACTTCAAACTCCTGGCTGATCCCGACTTCATAGCCCGTTGTTTTTTGCCTTTCCTTTTGCAAAGGGCCTTCAAAACCGGGGTCCAGGACAACCCCAGTTCGCAAGGTACCCCGACGCGTACTCAACTCAAGTTCAGGGTTGGATGGAAAAAGAATTTGACTCCGGGTTGCTCGCGCCTTTGCCGCAAGAATCTCGGCATCCATGGTTCTGAGCGAAGGATTCTGGGTACGCGCAATTTCCCAGAGTCGCAAATGTTCTGTCCTTGGATTTGCGTGCAAAACGCAAACGAAACCCAAGAAAATAAGGATAAACTTCATTGCTCTCTTCTGACCAGCGCATCAACACGCGCATAACCGGATGTCAAAGTTGCCTTCAGGGTCTTCTCAGTTTCTCCCGCTTGAACTACAGCCGTACCAACCTTGACATGAGTCCGTCCTGTTACTGGTTTCCCGGGTCGTGCTGCCCCATGAATCATAACATCCACGCGACTCTGCGCAGGAAAATCGGCGGACTTTCCACAGAATTCAATCTCACTACCATTCACTTTTGTGATTCTTCCGAAATCGCAAAGGAGAGGTGTTTCTGTCGCGTTCGAACGACAAGACCAGACGGCAATGAACAAGACCGTGGTAGTAAATAACTTAAACATAATAATTCCTCCGTGCGCCCCTTGAGCCATTAGAATGGCAGGGTCGCGAATACGTACGCTACCTGGTTGGGAAGGAACTCAGGCTATCGGAGGGGGGATTGAAAGGAGCGCGCGATCGCGAGTTAGAGATATACAAATCTGGGCGGAATCGCCAAGGATTGTTTGAAATTGCGTAAAAGTTGGTGTTGGTGGAGCGACAGAAGGCTGATCGGGAGTGAGAGTAAATATTTGCGAGAGCAGTGTTACAGCTTTCTCTTTCCAGCTTGCGTTTTCAAAAAGGTGGCTCAGTAGAGACTCTGGAAGTTCCCGACAGTCATCTTCGGGATCCTGTTGCTGCGGTTCCGGCGCGTGAACGCCACGGTCAACGAAGCAATCGTGCAAATGCCAACCGATGATTTGAGCACCAGTCATCGCAATAATTCCAATTAATATCGAGGCCGCTACTGCGCGACTGGTGCCCATGGTTACTAAGAAAGAACCTGCGAGCATTGAAAGCAATCCATTTTCGATTCTGCAACCATTTGGTTTCAAAATTTCATTCTCTTCTACCTTGTCGGTTGATTTTCACGGAACGTTAAGAGAGGAATCAGATTCTAAGAATTCTGAGTGGAATGCCGGGGCCCTGGTTGGAGAATCACAAGCCAGGCAGGAGGTTGAATCTTATCCACGAGCCAGAGCCACAGAACGGCAGTTGCCACGTGCACACCACCTTATGCGCGTAGACTCAACCGGCTGCAACCGGATGAAGATAGTCTCGCTAATGATACCGGCCAGGATCGGACTTACAACAAGCGAGCGATCTTCCCAGAATGGAGCGACACTTCCAACACCGCGATCTTTTAATCAGATCTTTCAATTTTCTTCTGCGCCAGGCCTTCATAATCCGTGCAACTCGTGTGCCCGTTTTCCGCAAGGGTCAACATTCCCGAACGTCACGTAGACTGAATCCGGGGGTTGCGCGTTCTCAATAATCTGAATCCGATCATTGCTTTTTGGATCGTACGCGATTCAGCCTCTCTGAGTTAAGGATGCCCTCTTTCTCATAGAACCCCAACGCTTCGCACGATAGCCCCGTGGCTTTAGAGAGCTGCCCCAATATCCGCCGCAAGGTTCACCTGCAGGCTTGTAGTTTTCTGTCGTCCTTTCTGTTCCCAGGGAGGTGCAATCGCTCTGGTTCAACTGGATGCGTGCACGTAAAATCGGGTACACTACCAACGGACCGAATTCGAAATGTTTCCCTTTCCTCAAAGACCACTAGAGCAGAATAGCCTGGAAACCGAATCATCGTTTCGTCGAGCTCTGATTCTGGTGTCAGCACGAGCGCCGTCGATAGGCCATCGGCTGTAACGCATTTCGGACCAAACACGGTAACGGAAACAGCGAAACCACCCGGTTGACCCGTTCCGGGATCGATAATATGACTAATTCTTTTTCCATCCATGGTTCGCTTTGCAGAGAGACCGCTGGTACTGGCGGTCGAGTTCTCAAGGTAGAGAGAAGCCAATGAGGCCTGTGGGTTGGAAGGATGTCTGATCTCAAGGGGCCACTTACCCCGTGCGCTGACCTCGCCACCTGCTTCCACTATGAACTCTTCGCAATTCGAGCGCATTCGTTCTGCCGCGCGATCCACCGCATAGCCGTCCGCAATGCTTGTTACGTCCAGGGCAACGGGCCTGAGTTTTCTCAGCGTTCCACCTTCCAGTGCCAGTGCATCGCGACCTGAGTTGGCGCGCGCTTGTCGTAGCTCCAGAAGCGAAGGCGGACCCCGCTCTTTAGCACCAAGCCCCCATACTTCAATCACCTGGCCAAGACCGGGATCAAATCGCCCCCGGGTTTTCGCATGCACGTCAAAGGCTTCGATCATCACCTTCGCGAGGTCTTCTGACAGAGTGAACGGTACGCGCGGCTCGAGTCGATTGAACTTGCTCACCTCACTTTCTTCGGACCATAGCGACATGCTGGCGTCGACAGTGTACAAAGCGGTACTAACGTCGCGATACGCATTTTCCCGAGAGCTAGTGCATCCACGTGCCTTTACCGCGTAACGTGAAGCCATGCTGATGCCTTCAAATGAGTACGAGCACGCCGTAAATAGAATTAGGAAGATGAAAGAACTTTTGTGCATAGTAGAATGACCAATCCGCTGCCCGCCACTGAGTAGAAAACCATAACGGGAAACCGAATCCAGAGGAAAATATCGAGTCCCGTTAAAACAAGAAACGGCAGTAGGAAATCAGCGACTGCAAAGACAAGGAAACTTGCCGTTGCAAACCTGGTGATGCGCCGGTTGACATCGAGCGATCGAACCAGATGTGCCAGTATGAAGAAGATTAAACCAAAGGCAATGCTGTGTGGGGTCTGTGACTTTGCAATTCCGGCTAACGTCTTTGGTTCAATGAACCTGTCTTCGCGGCCGGGGAATCGCCGTCCTGCTTCTTCTGACCCAAAGTAATATTCAAGGGTATCTGCGTAAGAAATGCCGGCGCGCAACGAGTACATGGTCACTCCACTCGTGAATTGCAAAATCACAAAGAGGCCGAAGAGTAAAATTGCAGGCTTGAAGTTAGCGTGCATACATCTTAAAGCCAACTAACCCGCCAGTGAAAATCAGAACGACAAAGGGAATCTGTGCCAGGATTCGCGCGGTTAATTGGAGTCCGGGTAAGGAAACCGAAAGTAGGCAGACGATCAGGCCAAGCACAGGGATTAGAAACAACGCCAGCGTTAGCCCGTTGCGCAAGGAGGCATGGACTGGTAATCCAACGAGCACGGAAGCCAGAAACAACCCCTCAATTCCACGGAAGAACAGGAGCATATGTCCTTCTTCCAGTACAAGCAAAACTGAGTCTGCGGGTGCAGGGTCCAGCAATAGCAGGACAGAAGTCATTCCCTCAAACGTGGCGAAAAGAAACAGGGCAAATAGGATTAGTAGTCGGGGGCCAGATCCACGGTTGAGGGCCCCCGTAGTCAGAAACTTCATTTCGCATTGCTCACTGCGTGTAGCTTTTGCAGCGCCAGAGTTCTGCGCACAGAGTTTTTTACGGCCTTCACGGTCAGCGTTGAGCCTGTGATGGTTGGCTGATCAAGTGCATCGCCCGATTTCTTTCCGCGAAACAGCAAAAGCCACCGTTCCGGTGCAATGTAATCGCGCGGTTCGAGGAAAGCTGCGACCTGAACATGTTTTATAATTCCCTGACCGTCCATGACGATGAAGAGGGTCTCCTGCTTGGTGCGGACGGTGTGGGTGTCGAACGTCCCAAAGCCCAGAACTGCCGCCCCTCCGTTTGCAATGTAGTAAGTCTGGATTCGCGAAACGTGCTCGCCCAACTCGGCGGAGAGTTTCTGCGCGGATTCCTGGCTCAAATAGAAGGTTTTCTTCTGAATCTGGGCCCCGGGAAATTGTCCACGCATGATTGCCTCGGCCGTCTCTGTGGTCTGCGACGCGAGACCAGTTATGAGAAGGCCGAGCGAAACTAGAACAGCGAACGTTGGCCAGCGTTTCATTTCAAAAGATGAAACCTAAGCCAAAGTTAACCTGATCAATCTTGTTGTTGGACGAATTTAACTCCTCGATATCTCGGTGGTATCCGGATTTGGAGGAGTGCATTTCGTAGTCCAGTTTTAACGTTACGTTTTCGTGTGGGAAGAAAGCCATTCCAACTGTGTAGATCCTGCGGTCCTGTGTTCGATCTGGAACTCCACGAGTACCATAGAGCTCTTTGGTAGTGTCAGTGTTGCCAATGATCCCCAGTGCGCGATTTCCGTTGGTCAATTGCGCAGTGGTCCGGCAGTTCAAAGTGGAGCAAACAAGATCATCAAGGTCTTCTTTTCCACCTGCGTGCCGTTCCACAGTTCGTCGTTGTGTATTCACGTATTCATCGCGGACGAATATCACAAGTTTCTTTTGAAGATTGAAGAAGTGCAGAATGTTGACCCCCGCTTCAATGTAGCCACCTTCGACCTCTTTTGCAATGTTGCGGTTGGTATTGCGATTCAGAGCGCGAACGCCATTGTCGTTTAGCCATCCACGTGCAAACAGCCCACGAGTGGTGAACGCCCCTTTCTCAAACATGTAATGTGCTTCCGCGAGATGCACGCGGACGTTTGCGGATGTGTCCGTTTTCAAGGTCGATCCGTACGCAGTGAAAAGGGAGTTGGTACCTGCTGCACCCGGCGTTGGCGGTACAACGCGGTCTTGCCAGGTAACGGGGGCTATCTCGTCCTGACCCGCATTGCCGCGGTAGTAGCTCATGCCAGTTAAGAGACCTTCAATTGGACGCAGGTCGATATTGGCGACGAAAGCAAAATCTTCCGCGCGCACTTTCGATCCTTTTGTGCGGGCTCCGCGCATCCATGTTGTTTCTGTAAAATTCTTGCCGCGCTGTCCATTGAGAACACCTGTTCGATACGTCAGGCGATTGTTCAAGAGATTCCCATTCACAATGGCTCCGATCTCGCGCCATGTGGTGGGAATAATATTGGTTTCAGTCAGAGGGCGATTCACGGAATAGAATGTTGTTGGCTCGTGCAAGTAGTTCGTGAGTCCAACCGGAACAAGGTTCAGGCCGAGTTTCACCTGAAATGGCTCTGCGAACTTGAAATCAACATAAGCAAATTCCACGAACACAGCGCCCTGGTTGATATCACGCTTTGTTGTTGTGAGGGTAGTCCCGCTAAGTGTTGCATCGGTAACTACCGATTGCTCTTCGAAGCCGGCATGCTCATACTCCAACTCTGCATTCATGAAAATCCAATCGTTGTAACGATAGCCTGTGTAAAGTACGAAACGCAGAACATCTAGTTGATCAGTCTTGCGGTTGGATCTGAACTTGTTGTAATTTACCTCACCGTAACCGCCGATCGAAACGCCGTCCTCTCCTTGGTACACCTGGGAAGCGGCTGGCCCCATTCCATCGAGACCCTGATAGACACGTAAAGACTTGCCATGTCTCAATTTCTCGATCTCTTCTTCCAGAGCCGCCATCCTCTCTTCTACGGTGGTCGGCTTCTTTGCCTCCTGCGGTTGCTCGGCTTTCTTGTTTTCGACAGGTGCTTCATTTTTGGCCGGTTGTCCCATCAGGGCTCCAGCAAGTAGAAGGCAAACAATGATTGAAAATATTCTCATAGGAAGAGCACGAGGCGGAAAGCTCCCCAGTCGTCAAATGCTTTTGCGACGCATTCTCATTCTCATTCTTGCAAGCCTCGATTGGGGAGAAGATTGCGGAGAGGGCGGAGCCAGCACACCTGAAACGAACTCTTTTCGGTAGCTCGCACCCTGGAGTCCAATGCTGCGATTTGCCTAATTATTTCGGGGAGGGGATCAATGTGAGACACTGTGCCAAAGTATGCCGATTTGAAAGGTCCACAACGTCAAAGGTCGTGGCGGGCCTGAACAATTCCCCACAGTTCCGAGTTCACCGGGAACTCGGAACTTCATCCGTCCGAACGAAGTTGGCAGCATTTTTTGATGGCCAGAATACCCCGGCCATCCGTATGTTAGTTTGGGATGCAAGTTCTGCAAAAAATATCGGGCGGACTAGTTGTCGCCGCTTTTGCATTTATTATGCTCAGCCCGATCCTTGGTGTGCATGTCCACGATAACGGTACTGTGCACAGTCATACCAACACTGCGAAACACAATCATTCGGATCAGAGCATTCCGCAAAATGAAATTCCTTCCCTTTTATTGAAGGTGGTCTTTAACAAGGGTTTACCCCTTGAGTTTCTGAACGCATTTCTGTTCCTTGTTTTCGCTTTGTTTGCAGTTTCTATGCACAGGGCCCTTCATCCACAAGTGATGAGATCATTCTCTGTCGGGTCCATACGCGACGGAACCTTGATACTCCCATCTCCCCCGCGCCGAATCGTCGGCCAGCGCGCCCCTCCAACTACTCCTTCTCTCGTTTAAGCTAAGCTTTTCGATCCCGCCGTGTATTTTGGCCGGATCGATTGAGGAGGAGTTGTGTTTTCATACGATAATCACCCAATTGAAGGGAAAAGGGATCTAAGTCATCGAGTTTTCGACTCGATCATTGCGTTCGCATTGGAGCGTCGCCGATCCGTCCTTGTTTTCTCCATTGTTCTCGCTGCTGCCGGTGCTTACGCCGTCATGCTACTGCCCGTTGATGTTCTTCCGGATCTGAACCGACCTGTCGTTTCGGTTCTGATTGAATCACCCGGTCTTGCTCCAGAGGAAGTAGAAACAATCGTGACGATCCCGATTGAATCCGCATTACTTGGTGGCCCGGGCATCGGGAATGTTCGCAGTCAGTCGAATCGCGGCCTCGCTCAGGTTCGTGTCGAGTTTGAAACTGGATCTGATATTTATCGATGCAGACAAATCGTAAAGGAACGGATCGATAGCATTGCGTCCAACTTGCCCCGCGGAACTCAGATACGGCTCGGACCAATTAGTTCAATCATGGGTGAGATATTGCTCATCGGCATCACTTCCAAGGATGGAAAGAATTCGCCCGGTGATCTGCGTACGTTCGCGGATTGGACGGTTCGCAGGCAGCTGCTCTCCGTGCGAGGCGTAGCTGACATTACTGCCATCGGTGGAGAAGCGAAGCAATATCAAATTCTCATCGATAAAAACAAGCTTTCGGCTTATGACAATAGTCTCTTCGCGGACAATCGCTACATCTCGTTCCTTATGATGAAGGAGAGTCTCAGGGGATTAGGGGAGAATACTGGCGGCGGATTTATTGAGAAGGACGGGAAGGAACTTTCTGTTCGGAATCTGGGCAACATAACGGACAAGTCTGATCTGGAAAACTCTGTAATCGGACTGCGTGGCGGTAATCCGGTTCGTATCAAGGATATCGCGATCGTGTCCACTGGTGCGCGGGTGAAGCGGGGTGATGCAGGTGTAAACGGAAATCCAGCAGTCATCTTGATCATACAAAAATCGCCGGGCGTTTCTACCATTGAGTTAACACGAAGCATTGAGCAGGAGATTGAAAAGATTAGAAAAACGAATGACCCGGATATTCTAATTCATGACAGACTCTTTCGCCAATCTGATTTCATAGAGCGCGCTGTTGGGAATGTCAGCGAAGCGATTCGCGACGGTTCAATCATAATACTCGTAGTTGTGTTCCTGTTCCTCTGGAGTTTTCGCACGACTCTCATTACCCTGGTAACTCTTCCACTCTCCCTGATCGCAGCCATCCTCACCATGGCGGCCATGGGTATGGACCTAAATACAATGACGATGGGCGGCCTTGCTGTTGCTGTCGGGCAGCTGGTTGACGATTCAATCGTTGATATGGAGAATATTTTCAGGCGCTTGCGAGAAAATCGAAGTCTTTCCGCCCCACGGCCCCCTCTGGAAGTAGTTTTTCATGCGTCATCCGAAGTAAGGAACAGCATTGTTCTCGCAACTCTGGTAGTTATTCTCGTTTTCCTTCCGTTGTTTTTTCTAGGAGACCTTGAAGGAAGGTTGTTTCGTCCTCTTGCCGTCGCTTACATTGTAGCACTCTTTGCGTCGTTGCTTGTTGCTCTCACTGTAACACCTGTTCTTTGCTATTACCTCCTGGGCAACACTTCTTCCGCACAACACGAGACTGTGATTGTGCGATCTCTCAAGGCATTTCAGCGTAAGAACCTCGACAGACTCCTGGATAAACCGATGCTATCAACCATCATAGTGGGCGTTCTGTTTCTCATTTCAATTGGGTTGCTACCGTTTCTCAAGAAGGATTTTCTGCCCAGTTTTAACGAAGGGGTATTCACAGTCTTCGGTTCTCTCCCTACTGCCACTTCACTTCCTGAATCGGTCGCACGCATGAAGGAGGTTGAGGCTGTACTGCTTTCAACCAAGGGAGTGGGACAATTTGCGCGTCGAACCGGGCGCGCTGAAGGCGATGAACACGCGAGTGGCCCGCATCTCACGGAGATTGAGGTGAACGTTGAACCAGAGAAAGTTGGAACAACTCGCGCGGACCTTCTCGCCGAACTCAGAACAAAATTCAAAGCACTCAAGGGGATTGATCTAGATATAGGCCAACCCATTTCACATCGAATTGATCACATGATGACTGGAGTGCGATCAGAGGTTGCAGTCTTTGTGTATGGTGAGGATCTCGAGGCCATTCAGTATCAAGCATATCAGATCCGTGCTGCGCTCAGCAAGGTTCAAGGCGTCACAGATTTACTGATCGAGAATCAAGAAAAAGCACCCGAACTGAAGATTGGAATCAATCACGCGCAAGCTAGTGCATATGGCATAACGAGCGGCGAAATCACTGAGGTTCTGGAGTTTGCACTTGGCGGTCAGACAGTTGGAAGAACGATTGAGAACGGTAAGATCTTCGACATTGTGCTGCGATTTGACGACAAGTCACGCGCTGTCGAAGGGCTCCCAGGTATCATCATAAAATATCTCCCCAATGGAACTCCTGTCAGGCTCGGAATGGTTGCGGAGGTTTACGAAACGGAAGGTCCCTACGAGATAAAAAGGGAGAACGGTAGCAGGCGTATCGCTGTTCAGTTTAATACGCAAGGACGCGATCTGGGCTCTATCGTTCAGGATGTTAACACAGCTCTGAAAGGAATTCAGATGCCGCAGGGGATTCGCTACGAGATTGGCGGACGTTTTGCAAGTAGAGAGCGTGCGCTCAGACTTATCGGCGTTTTTGGAGTTTGTGCGTTAGGACTGCTAACCTTCATCCTTCACAGGTACTTCAAGTCCTGGCTCCTTGTGGGTCAAATTCTCGTGAATGTTCCATTTTCATTCATAGGAGGCATCATCGGGCTGTTTGTGCTGGGTATCCCTCTATCTCTGGCCAGTATCCTTGGATTTATCGCGTTAACCGGCATTGCAGCAAGAAATGGAATCATGATGATTTCTCATTTCATCCATCTGATGGAAGTGGAGCGCGTGGGATTCTCAAGGGAAATGGTGATCCGTGGTGCACTCGAACGCCTTGTGCCGGTACTTATGACTGCATTCTCAGCGGTATTCGCTCTCCTTCCGATTCTGATTTCAGGGAGCGATGCTGCCGGGAAGGAAATACTCTTCCCGGTTGCACTGGTCATCTCTGGCGGATTGTTCAGCTCGACCCTGCTTGATATAGTATTCACGCCTGTAATATTTTACCAGGTCATGAAGAGAGCGCCTAACGGTGCAAAGTCCTAGAAAAACAAAGAGGTTAAAGAAAATGAGAAACAAACTGACATTGCTTCTGCTTTCGCTGCTCTTGAGCGGATTCGCAGTTGCTATCGCGCACGAAGGTCATGACAAGCCGAATGTGTTGCCACCAGTTGGTCCGCACGGTGGAAAGTTCACAAAGATGAAGAATCACTTCGCAGAGGTTGTAGTTCAGGGTGATATGGCCATGATCTACATTCTCGAAGATGATATTAAGAGTGCTCCGGAGAGACTGAGTGATGTGAGAGCATCGCTTGAGATCCCGGGAAAGGGAAACACCAATCTCAAACTCAGCTCCGTTGACGGAGCTTTCCATGCGAGTGTTTCTATTCCGAAGAATGTCCGGCGCGTGTATTTCCAAATCAGCGCAAAAGTCGACGGGAAGTTGGAATCGGGGAAAATTCTGTACGAGCCCAAATAGTGATCGTAGCGGTCCCCTACCCTCAATGGGACCGCTGCTTTTTTGAGGAGTCTATAAATGAAAAATATTCGTAGCCCATTGTTGCTTATAAGCGCGCTCATGTTTCTGCCGCTTCTGGCTGTCCTTCCCGTTGAAGGAAATGAGCCAGAGTGTCTGACTCTCAAGGATGCGTTCGCGATCGCGCAAGAAAAGAGCCCAGAGATTCGCAAAGCGCGTGCGCTGGTGTTGCTTGCCAGAGGGGAATTTGCGCAGAAGGACCGATGGATTTCGGCTAATCCGGAAATCTCCGTTAGCGCGACGCGGGGTACGCGCGCCACTTCGGCAGAAGTATCGGTGTCCCCAGGTGCCGCTCTCCGGGACGAGCAACCAATTGATGTTTCACCTAACATCTCATCCGGACCGCAGCAACAACCGATCAACGGATATGAAGTTGAACTGAGCCAGGAGCTGGATGTGGCGGGGAAAGGCAAGCTTCACAAACAGATCGCGCGTTTGGAAATTGAAAAAGCGGAAGCGCAGTTATTTCTAACCCGACTGCAAGTGCGTGGGGAAGTTAGAACGCAGCTCGCGACTCTGATCATGGCGACGGCCCTTGCGGCGGACCTGGAACGCCAGCTCAATCATTTGCGTTTGATCAAACAGAGAATGGGCCCGGGCTTTGCCGATCAGAGACTTGGAACTTATGTAGGCGTTGTGTTTCAAAATGAACTGGCCAGGGCGGACATTGAATTGCGCAACCTGCTCCTAACCAAAACCAACGCCAGGCAAACTCTGAATCAAATGCTTGGCAAAGCCACCGGGAATGTCTGCGAAGTGCGTTCGGCAACTGGCATGACGATCTCGATGCCCGGTCTGCCGGAGGAAGATGAACTAGTTGCGCAGGCCCGGTCACTCAGTCCCAGGCTTCGCTTCGTCAGTCTAAATACACAACAAAGTGAGCTCGGCAGCAATCTCGCTGATGTGGCCGTGATTCCTGATCCGACATTTTTCCTTGGCCTGGGACAGCACTCGATCGGAGCGCGCAGCCTGGCTCCTTCCATCGCCGGTCCCTCAAGTGAAAAAGAAAGGACTTTTCGTTTTGGGATACGAATTCCAATTCCTGTCTTTGATCGCAAGCAGGGAGCGGCAGATATTGCGCGGGCGAATCGTGAGTCAACCAGCGCAGACCGCGAAGCCATAGAGCGCACTCTTGAAGCATCCATTGCCGCTTTACGCAATCGCTACATTGCCCTGTCGGATATTGTCGTGCAACTTGCTAAACTGCAAAACCCGTTTCCCTCGCCGGAGTCTCTAGATGCCCCCTTCCTCACTGGTAGAGTCCCTTATTCCGATTGGTTTGAACAATATCGCAGAGCCATCGAGATCAAGAAGCAGTATCTGGACACTCGCCTGGAAGCGGCCCGGACTCTGGGTGAAGTTGAGATTACAACGGGGAAGGAAATAGAATGAGACTCCATTCGCGTCTTCCCCATACGGTGTCATCCTCGGTAACCCTTACCACACTGGTCTGGCTATTTGTAGTCCCGTTATTTGGCGTTCATGTCCATCCCGGTCTGACTCCGATGCTTTCAGTTGTTCACGCGCATGACAAGCAAATTCCCCACGGCAGCAACACTCCAGAGATTCCCAAAGATGGCGTTCCGACTTCACCGGCCCACCTCCTGTTCTCCGGCAAATTGAAAAAAGATGATCCAAAAGCAGCTCCATGGGACTTATCTCATGCAATCACTCCATCTGGATCATGGATGCCGCCTAACGCCATCTATTTGTATCATGTATATGCATCCATATTGTATGCTCCGTCCCGCTTTGTCCTGAGATCTATAAATATTCGGGCTCCACCAAACTTGACTTAGGGTTCAAGAAGCAAGAATGGAGGCTTTATATGTTAAGAAAATTTATTTTGACTGCCGCATTGCTGGCAACTTTCGGCCCGCTCCTCGCGGAGGGTCGCGGCTGGCTGCGAGGTGAACAGGTTCTGGATTCATCGTCCAGTGCGCATGTTTTGAATGTTTCCGAAATACAGCCAAAGATCGGCGAGGAATTCGATGTGTATCGGATTGAGCGTTTAACCGGTATGCCGCTTAGGGGCACGTGGCTCCGTCACAAAAAAATTGGAAGGGTTCGCGTTGCCGAGATGATCGATCCGCATGTTGCCAGGGCAACTGTCATCTGGGGATTGTCTGGCGATTCGTATTTGATTGAAACAAAGTAACATTTAATCAGGGGAGCAATCCCCTGGCTTTTCTTAGAAATTGAGGAGATAGAAATGAAAGGAAATAAAAGACTATTTGCGACGGCTGTCGCAATCTTGATCATTGCTGTAGCCGCATGGTTTCTCCTGACGCGAGGCAAGAGTCCCGATATGGCTGACATGGACGGACAGGGTCATTCTGATTACATGCTTATGCTGAACACGGGTACAAAGTACAAAGTGGGCCAGCCCAATACTCTTGAATTCATGATTCATGACAAGAATGGAAAAGTCGTTAGGGATTTTGAGACAATGCACACCAGGATCATGCACTTTATTATTGTGCGTAAGGATCTTGCAAATTTTCAACACTTGCATCCCAGCTTCGATAAAGAATCCGGTGTATTTACTTTGACTGGTTTGCAGTTTGAAACAGATGGTGAATATCGCCTCTTCGCTGATTTCACACCCTCGGGCGGAATGGCGCAAGGGCATGAGCATCACCAGGAAATGAGCAAGGGACAAACGCTCGGGGTTTCAGTCGTTGCAGGCGATGCAAACAAGTATCGACCCGAATCCATTGGCTATAGCCGCATGAGCGACAGTCGCGAGAATTATTCATTTGCTCTGCAAAGTAAGGGTTCTGAATTGGAAAGGGTTTTGCGCTTTACCGTCAGTGAGTCTGGCAAGCCAGTCAAAGATCTCCAGCCCTATCTTGGCGCACTTGGTCATGTTGTCGTTCTCAGTGAGGGCGATTTGATGTACGTACACGCGCATCCTGATGAAAGCGTAGGAAATGAAACAGGTTCTGTAAGCTTTGAGGTTCACTTTCCTCGCCCGGCAAAGTACAAGATATTTGCCCAATTTCAGCACAAAGGAAAAATTCTCACCTCAAGCTTTGTGCTGGAAACAAAATGAATGTTTGGATCAAGGAGAAGAAGTCATGAATGAGAATCATCCGCATAGCCATCACAAACACGCCACAGCAACAGAGGTTGCGAATCCTGCATCCGATCCTGTCTGTGGCATGCCAGTAAAACCGGATTCGCCCCATCGTACTGCTTATGGCGGCAGCGAGTACGTGTTTTGCAGCGCCGGTTGCCTTGCTAAGTTCACGCAAGATCCAGGTCGCTATACCTCGAAACCGATTCATCAAAACCATCCAGTAGGCGGTATGACGAAAACCGGTGCGTCGGCGGTGGATTACACCTGCCCTATGCACCCCGAAATCCGGCAGAAGGGGCCAGGCTCGTGTCCCAAATGCGGGATGGCCCTTGAGCCGGTATCCGGTGCCGAAGAGGATGCATCGGAGTACACAAACATGTTCTGGAGATTCGTTATTTCCAGTATTGTTGCAACGCCTGTGCTCGTACTTGCAATGGGGGAACACCTTCCTGTCATCCATGCAATTCCCCGATCCATTTCTCTGTGGATTCAATTTGTCCTTTCGTCACCCGCAGTACTATGGGGCGGCTGGCCATTCTTCGTGCGCGGATGGCGTTCTTTAGTCACTCGACGGCTCAATATGTTCACACTGATCGCAATCGGAGTTGGTGCCGCTTACGCTTTCAGCGTGTTTGCGATGATGGAGATTTTCTCTCCGAGATTGCTCCCTGCGGGAAGCGTATTCGTTTATTTCGAGGCCGCAGCCGTTATTACAGCGCTTGCGTTGCTTGGCCAGGTATTGGAGCTGCGCGCGCGTACCCAAACGGGTACCGCGATTAAGTTGCTCATGGGACAGGCAGCAAAAAATGCCCGGATCATGCGGGACGGGCAGGAATTTGAAATTTCTATTGAAGAGGTTAAGGTCGGAGACCTTATTCGGGTGCGGCCCGGCGAAAAAATACCTGTGGATGGAATCGTCATTGAGGGACGGACAACAATTGATGAATCAATGCTTACAGGCGAGCCAATTCCGCAAGAGAAGCAAACGGATGATCGCATAACGGGCGGGACTCTGAATCAGACTGGCAGTTTTGTCATGAAAGCAACGGGTGTTGGGAGCGATACAGTACTATCGCGCATTATCCACATGGTGCAAGAAGCACAGCGTAGTCGGGCTCCGATTCAGAAACTGGCAGATACGGTGTCTGGATATTTTGTACCGGCTGTCTTAGCCATCTCGGTCTTGACTTTCATTGGTTGGATGGTCTGGGGTCCAACACCGCGCTTATCTTATGCGTTCATGAATGCAGTTGCCGTCCTTATCATTGCCTGCCCCTGCGCGCTTGGGCTTGCAACCCCCATTTCTATCATGGTCGCAGTTGGCACGGGCGCTCGGATTGGGGTGCTGATCAAGAATGCAGAATCTCTAGAGAAGTTGGAACACATTGATACTCTGGTGGTTGACAAAACTGGAACGCTTACTCAGGGTAGACCTGCTGTAACAGACGTTGTTCCGACATCAGACTATCAAGAAGATCAGATCGTCTCGCTGGCCGCTTCTCTCGAAACTGCAAGCGAGCATCCGCTTTCCCGTGCGGTTATTGATTTCGCGAAGAAAAGAAATCTAAGTATCGTACCACCGGAGAATGCACAGTCTATCACTGGTGGTGGAATCAGCGGAACGGTGAGCGGCCAAACGGTAATCGTAGGCAAAGAGCAACTTTTGCGGAACCGTCAAGTCCGTGGATTTGAAAAGATTATCTCCATAAAAAACCCGGTGAGTACCCTTATCTACGTTGGAGTTGACGGTGTGCTCGCCGGTGTTCTGGCCCTGAGTGATCCAATCAAGGAATCTACACCAGCAGCGCTTAGGGAATTGGGAAAACTTGGTTTGGGTGTGATCATGATGACCGGAGACAATGAACGAACAGCAGGAGCTGTTGCAGCTGAACTCGGCATCAAGGAGTTTTACGCTGGAGTCGAACCACAGGGCAAACATGATCGACTGGTTGCGATAAAAAAGAAGGATCATTCAGTCGCAATGACGGGTGACGGTATCAATGATTCTCCCGCGCTCGCGGCGGCCGATGTTGGAATTGCAATGGGTAACGGATCTGATATTGCAATCGAAAGTGCGGGTGTTACTCTTGTTAAAGGAGACCTGATGGGGATCGTCCGCGCGATCAAACTGAGCAAGGGAGCCATGCGAAACATCCGACAGAATTTGTTTTTCGCGTTTGTTTATAATGCACTTGGGATTCCCGTTGCCGCCGGCTTACTCTATCTGTTCGGTGGGCCACTGCTGAATCCAATGATCGCAAGCCTCGCGATGAGTCTGAGTTCAGTATCGGTGATTGTCAATGCGCTGCGCTTGCGCGCCTTGCGATTGTGAGAAATGTTTAAAGGCCCCGCGCTTGATTAGTTTGGGAGTGCTTACTAAATGAGCACTAGAAGTTGAGGAAAATCAGGTCACGGATCAGTTTTTCTCCACCACAAGCATAGAATAAGGATGCTAATTTGCATGGATCAGAAGAAAGATTCCAGGAGGAATTCATGAAGAAGTACACATTCGTTGCCTTACTTGCCCTTTGTGCTGCAGGTTTGGTCAGCTTCACGCCAGTCGCGGCGCAAGAAGGCTTGCACAAGATTCACCACTTTTTTATGCGCGGCAACGTGTTAGAAAAGAATGGAGCTGAGGTTTATCTCTGCATTGGTTCAAAGGACAATGCCAGAGTAGGCCAGGTTCTTGAAATCATTAGGGTAGAATCTACTCCACCAATCAAAGGCAATACGCCCAACTTCAAACGCATCAAAATCGGTACGGTCAAGCTCACACAAATTGTGGATGAGCACTTTGCGAAAGCGACGATCCAGTCCGGAAATGTGCAAGTCGGCCAAATTGCTGAATTGAAAGTTGATGTCGATTGACTGCCGAGAAGTTCGGCCTTGAAGGCCGAACGTCTCCGATAGCCTTCACAGGCCTGCGT
>JAEUSB010000104.1 GCA_016788865.1 Leptospirales bacterium | reverse complement strand
CAGTACGTCGTGAACTTGAACAAGATCCTGCGCGTTCAAAGCGACCAAAACGGAAACTACGTAGTTTTCCTCGACGATGCAGACGAAACGGAGCTCCCCGTGGGCCGTCGCTATTTGCCCGCGCTGAAAGAATTATTGCAGCAGGGTTGAGCCGTGCAAATTAGATCAGGTGGTTTTACCAGAAAACCCGCCATCTAAGCCGTTTGTCATTGCGGTCTTGACCAATCTAGAATCTGTGCTACAATGCTCTTTGTGCGTACCTTCCTTGCCTTCTCCGCCTGGCTCCTGCTCCTGAGCCTTCCCCAGGAATTGATTACCAGCGCATCGAGTCGAATTGAATCAGAAGGAAATCGTTTGCTCCGCCTTTCGGAAACCCTGAACTTTGAAGGAAGCGCAAGTGTCAGTGCAAAGGGACCGGCTCAAAATATATCCCCGAATGAATCCCATTCGCCTTGAACGCGATCTCCGCGCCTGATCAATTTGCCCTCCTCTGATGAGGGAATTCTCGTATTCAAACAAAGGCGGTAGTAGTGGTCAAACAATCCTGGATTTGACGTCGCGGGCAGGGACTTCTTCCGCTGCTCGGTCAGTATTTTCGCAAAGCCAGTTGTGACCTGACCCGTCCGCGAGTCTCGGCTGGGAACCGCGCATCGCGCGCACGGATTGGTACCAATGATTGTAGCATCGCCTACAAAAAATTTCCCACCGCACAACTGATCTTCATAAAAAGAATCTGCACCCTGAATTACAATGTTAGGTCGGAAGCGTCGGACGGCTTCTTCAATATCAAACGGTTCTATTTTCTGGAACCACTTGCGAACCGTTTCCAGGGTCGCAAGCGATACGAATGTTGGGCCGCTTGCAATTGTGTCGTCGGGAAAACCACTTCTTGCGTCTTTGCGCAGTGAAACTTCTATTGAAAAGAAATTGCTGAGCCAGGCAGCGATTCCTTTTTGATCGTTCAAAGCGAACGACTCTTCTTTTGATTTCGCGCTTAGAGTTACTCGGCTTAGATCTGCTGAATAGCTGGCGCGAATTTCGTGGATATTCGAAAATCGTTTTGCGTTCACAAAATTGCCTGCGGAGTCTACAATTGCATATTTGCGATCATGCACCAGAGCGCCGGCTTCAGTGATTTCCGCCTGCTGAACTGAAACTCCATCCAGGGACTTGATGGGATAAACAACGATTCGTTCGACACTTGCCGCAGACATTGCTATTACTTCAGGCTATTGCTTTGCATCCGTTCGTCTACCGAAATAGCGAGCCCGAACGCCCTTCAAAACGTGTCGTTGACGGATCATACAATCCCGTTTTCCCCCGCTAATAAGTACTTTATTGAGAAGGGCCTGTCAGCAGGCAGAGTTAGGGGATTCCGATTGTCCTTCCTGTCCTCATTTTTGGCCCCCACCTAACCGATAATTAGGTGAAAGCCTATATGGAACACGGGACTCTTCTAAGCGATATCGCACTCGGGATCATTTTTGCCGTGGGCGCAGCCATTCTCGCGCGCTTTATCCGGCAGCCGCTCCTGCTTGGTTATGTGGGCGGTGGTATCTTGCTCAGCCACCATATGGGACTGTCTCTCGTGAAGAGCGAGGAATCCATAGAGATCATCTCGGAAATGGGTTTGATCTTCCTGTTGTTCATCATTGGGCTTGAGATCAATCTCCGTGAACTTGCCCGGATGGGAAAGTCGATGCTGGTCCTGGGCATTTCACAGTTTGCCCTCAGCGTTGGGATTGGTCTGCTTGCGCTGCAGTTTCTGGGAAGCTACATTGGTTCAAGTAAATTTGGTCTCCTGTACCTGGCCGTTGCTTCTTCACTTAGTTCAACTCTCATTGTAGTAAAGCTCCTGCAAGATAAGTTTGAGGTTAAGACCCTTGGTGGGCGGCTGACGATTGGAATCCTTGTCTTTCAGGACATCTGGGCGATTCTCTTCATGGGCCTGCAACCGAACCTGGAAAAGCCGGACCCGCTTACGGTGGGCAAATCTGTTGGCGCAGTTGTTGTATTGATCGCCCTGGCTTTTGTAATCAGCAAGTATCTGCTTTCTCGTCTCTTTAACTGGGCTTCACGCACACCGGAACTGATTCTCCTGACATCAATTGCATGGTGTTTTCTGGTCAGTGGTGGCGCACAAATGCTAGGTCTCTCCATGGAAATGGGGGCTCTTATTGCGGGCGTTAGCATTGCCGCTTTCCCGTACGGGAACGACGTGATTTCAAAACTCGGTGGCGTGCGTGACTTCTTTGTCACGCTGTTCTTTGTTGCCCTTGGAATGAAAATTCCTGTGCCCGATGCTGCCACAATCGGCATCTCTGCATTTCTACTGATTTACATTTTTGTGAATCGCATACTGACAATTGTTCCCGTTTCGCTCGCATTGGGAAATGGATTGCGGGCCGGATTCATAACGGCTCTAAACCTCTCGCAGATCAGCGAATTCTCCCTCGTGATCCTTGCACTGGGTGTTGGCTACAAGCACATCGACCCAGGGTTAGCATCGTTGGTTCTCACTGCGATGATCATTACGTCTGTCGTCTCAACGTACATCATTAAATTTAACGACAGGATTGCTTCATTTTTCGTGGGATTGTTTTCCCGCACAGGACTTCGTGATACGGAAGTGGCAGCGGGAGCTGGAAGCGGGCACGGTCACAGTGAAGCTGAAATCGTAGTGCTCGGCTATTTCAGGATAGCACGGGCATTTCTGGACCAGCTAAGAGTCAGACATCCAGCGTGGACAAAACGAACCCTTATCGTAGACTACAATGCGGCGCTCTCTAAAAAGTTAGAAGACGATGGATTTAGCTGGGCGTATGGCGATCTGTCGCACCCCGAAACATTGGGCCATAGTGGAATCGAGAATGCACGCGTCGTTATATGTACTATCTCTGATACCTTCCTCAAGGGGATCACTACGCGAAGACTCTTACAGAATCTGAAACAGTTGGCGCCCGCGGCCCGAATTGTTATGGTTGGCGAGGAAGAGGCGGATCGGACGGATCTCCTTGCACTCGGCGCTCACCACGTTGTGGTCGCAGGGGAAGTTGCTGGTAAAGATTTGTTCGCAAGTGTTGAGTCGATCGTTTCAAAAGCAAAATCTCGCAGCAAGAGTAAGGCAAAGACAGTAAAACGGAAAACCGCTGCCAGGTTTGCTTGATTTAGAGTAGTCAATTCAATGCGCTCTCCATACTCGGAGGCGCGCATGGAAAAGCTCAAAGCATCCCGGGCCACGCTCTTCGGTTGGTTTGCTTCCTATGTTCTGCTTGGACATTTGGGCATTCAATTCACGCCTTTCCCAGGGAGTTGGCTTTCGTTAATCTGGCTACCCTCGGGAATCGGGATGATCATGGTCTGGCTCTACGGCAATCGTGTTATTCCCGTGCTCTATGCTGCCTCGTTTCTTGTGAACGCGCCTTACATCCTGACAAGTCCTAAAGGTGCGGCATTTGCTTCCCTTGTAGTTGCGGCGATTCTGGTTCCTGGCATTGACACGCTACAATCAACTCTTGCGAATGTGGCCTGGCGGAAGCGCCCTTCCTTGAAGGGCGTGTGGATTACTACAGATCTCCTGTATTTTCTTGGGGCTATTGCCTTTGCTTCGGCCCTTACTTGCTGGTTGCTCGTTCTTGTTGATTCCGCATTTGTAACTGGTTTTGAAAGAACTCTACCCCGAGAGTTTATCGAGCGCGTGGTGATGCTGACATTAACGGATGCGCATGGAATGTTCCTTGTCGTACCTGCGATGTGGACGTTCCAGAAATACTGGCATTCAGATCGTAAGCAACTCTTGCAGTTGTTTACTCTGCCTTTGCTCTTGATCCCAATCTTGCTCGGCACCATCCTGCCTATTCTGATTACCCTGCTTCTGCCTCTGGTGGTATTCTTCATTGTGCGTTTTCGCTTTCTCGCATCAGCCTGGAGCATGATGCTGATTGGAGTTTCAACTGCGATCCTTACGGCGTACGGCTACAGTCCGCTGCCACTCGGCAGCGGCTCCATGGCGTTTGTTCAATGGTGCATGCTCGTTGTGACCGTAGGCACGCCGATCCAACTGCTTGGCGTGACACTGGAAGATAACTTTCTGCAACAAAGAGAATTGGAAGATCGTGTCGCGAATCGCACTCAAGAACTGAGTACAGCCCTCAAAGCAATGGAATCCATGGCATTGACAGACGGTCTAACGGGCCTCTGGAATCGGCGACAGATGCAACGGACGATCGAGACAGAAGCCAAGCGAATGCAGAGGACAGGCCAACCGGTTTGTCTCCTGAGTCTTGATCTGGATCATTTCAAGGCAATCAATGACAACAGTGGTCATCGTGCGGGCGATGACGTTCTCGAGAGTGTATCCTCCGTGATCAGGGGGTTGAGCAATGGCGCATATGCATCCCGCTGGGGAGGTGAGGAGTTTTTGGTGCTCTTGCCGGGCCTGAGCCTTGCAGAAGCAGTCGATCATGCGGAGCGGATCAGGGAAGTGGTGGCGCGCAGCAGTTTCTGGTTTGGTGGCCGAGTGACCGTAAGCATTGGAGTCTCGCAACTGCAGGCCGATGAGGCAATTGCGGGTTGGCTCGAACGGACGGATGGAGCGCTCTATCGCGCCAAGCGAAAGGGCCGCAACCGAGTCGAAGTCGATACCCTACAAGACTTGTAAGCCTCTCACATGAATATTGTGGAGCTCTACCCGGTGTTTGCGATCCAACTTTTCCAGATTTCAGGTTGATAGCCGGCAGTCGCCTTTTTCCCGTCGCGCACAATTGGAGTTTTGAAAAGGGAAGGGTCTTCGAGGAGTTTTTTTGCAATGTCAAACTTCATGTACTCAAGCCCTTGCGATTTGTATGCCCGGGACTCCCGATCAATCAGGTCATCACTGCTTACGGACTGAAGCACGGAAGTGAGCTCGCCTTTCGACATTGGTTTTTCCGTAAGATTGATCAGCTGATACGGAATGCGTCGCTCCTTGAAGAACATCTCTGCTTTCCTGGTATTGCTGCACCGTTTGGTGCCAAAAATCTGCAGATTCATTCAGAGTACCAGGAGGAGGCGACGTCTATTTTGCGCGACCACGCAAAGTAATTTGCAACTCACTCTGGGCAAGGTTATGTCCGGTCACCGTTGCGTACTCCTGCATGAGTTCGGCGAAAACTCGCTTCTCCAGCGCCTGGTTGAGCTCCAGATCCACGATGTTGCCCGTTACGGAATCGACTGCGTGATGGTGGCGCCTGGTGTTGGAATCGTACAATGTTACCCCGGACTTTAGCTCAAGCAGTCCCACAACGCCCTTCTGTGCGAAGAGCTTCAGGTTGTTGAATACGGTGGCACGGGACGCGCGCGGGAATCTGCGGTTCATCATCCGCAAAACCTGCTCCGCCGTCAGGTGCTGCGGGCGCGAGAGGAGGATACGTGCCATTTCCAGCCTTTGCGCCGTAAACCGAATCCCTGCCTGCTCAAGCCGTGACCGTAGTGCTTCGTTTGTGCCTTCCACGGATATAAAGAAAATCGTTCCGGGGTTGCCTGTCCATTAGATTCAGACAAAAAATTGATGGCCTCCGTCCCCGGATTCTGACTTATTTTATACTAAGTCTAAAACAGGAAGAGGTCTAAGACATGGAATCGACAAAAAATTCTGCCTGGGAAGCTTACAGAAACACGTTCTCAGGGGAGGCTGCAATGTTTGATCTTGCGCGCGAAGGGAACCTTGAGGCGCTCAAAAAAACGATTCCGCTTGTGCAAAACCTGGAAGAGAGAACAGAGCGTGGTTACACAATCCTCATGCTGTCTGCTTACAAAGGGCATCTCGATGTGACTCGGCTATTGATCGAAGCTGGAGCCGATGTAAATACTACCGATGATTCCGGAAATTCAGTGCTCATGGGCGTTGCATTCAAGGGACACCGGGACGTTGCCCGTGCTCTCTTGAACGGCGGCGCAAATCCAAACTATACGAATCACCGGGGCCAGAATGCTCTGCAGTTTGCAGAAATGTTCGGTCGACGCGACCTGGCAGATCTTCTCAGTTCCACTCAACAAATCGAACGAAGTTGGATTCTTCGCCGGCTTCAATCGTGGTTCAATGCAATTTTCTACTCAAGAAAGCAAAAGGAGGCAGTATGAGTAAGACACTAACAACAGCCGGAGGACATCCGGTTGCACAAAATCAACATTCATTGACAGCGGGCGAAAGAGGTCCGGTTCTAATTCAGGACATGCACCTCATTGAAAAGTTGGCGCATTTCAATCGCGAACGCATTCCCGAACGCGTTGTTCACGCCAAGGGCGCTGGAGCATATGGAACCTTCACGGTCACGGCAGACATTACAAAGTGGTCTCGGGCTGCCGTATTCTCAAAAGTAGGTAAGAAGACGGAAACGTTCCTACGATTTTCAACGGTCGCGGGCGAGAAGGGTTCCGCCGACACAGAGAGAGATCCGCGGGGTTTTGCTTTGAAGTTCTACACTGAAGAGGGAATCTGGGATCTGGTCGGAAACAATACACCTGTATTCTTTGAGCGCGACCCGTCTAAGTTTCCAGACTTCATTCACTCTCAAAAGCGTGATCCCATTACGGGTTACAAGAATCCAAAACGGATGTGGGATTACTGGGCAAAATCGCCGGAGGCAATGCACCAGATCACCATCTTGTTCTCGGATCGAGGAATTCCCGACGGTTATCGATTCATGAACGGATACGGCAGCCACACGTTTAGTTTGTGGAATGCAAAGGGAGAACGCTTCTGGGTGAAGTTTCACTTTAAGTCAAAACAGGGAATCAAGAATCTGAGTCCTGCACGTGCAGCTGAGCTTGCCGGAAGCGATCCGGACTATGCAACACGGGATTTGTTTGAAGCGATCGAAAGGGGAGAGTTTCCTGAGTGGCGCGTTTGCATTCAGGTAATGCCAGAAGCTGACGCGGCAAAGTATCGTTTCAATCCGTTCGACCTCACAAAAGTCTGGTCTCACAAAGACTACCCTCTGGTTGAAATTGGTGAACTGGAACTGAACCGGAATCCAAAGAACTATTTTGCTGAAGTGGAACAGGCTGCATTTTCTCCGGCGAATCTTCCCCCGGGAATTGGTGCGTCGCCGGATAAGATGCTACAGGCTCGACTCTTCGCCTACCCCGATGCGCATCGGTATAGACTGGGTGTGAACTATCAGCAATTGGCCGTCAACAGGTCACGTAGTGCAGTGAATTCTTATCACCGCGATGGGAGCATGCGATTCGATGAAAACGGAACGTACGATAACTACGAGCCCAATGGTTTTGGGGGGCCTGCGCAAGATCCTTCCGTGGCTGAGCCGCCGCTTGCACTTGCGGGAACGGTAGATCGGCACGATCAGCACAAAGGAAATGACGACTACAGCCAGGCGGGAGACCTGTACCGGCTGCTTTCTGCAGAAGAGCGCGAAAGACTGACGCAGGTGATTGCCGGAACAATGAAGGGTCTCGATAGGGCGATTGTGCTGCCGAATCTGGAGCACTTTGCGAAGTGCGATCCGGACTATGGCGCAAGAATCGCAAATAAGTTGGGCTTGAAACTCTGAGTCTGGCCTGAGTTTCAAATTTCCACCGTTAGAGCCTCCGCATAGCGCGGGGGTTTTTTTGGGCTCTGGCCGGAACTGCCTCAAGCCCGGAACTCTATGTCCACTTCTTTAGCATCGTCTCCAGTTCGGTCAAGCGCACGGGTTTGGTTAGAAAATCATTCATCCCGGCTTCCTTGCATTTACGAATGTCCTCGCTGAAGGCGTTCGCGGTCAGTGCGATGATTACGGCTTTCTGGCCAAAGGGTTTGGTGCGCAGAAGCTTTGTGGTCTCGATACCCCCGAGCACGGGCATGTGCACGTCCATAAAAATCAAATCGTATTGTGTGGCTTCCATCATCTGCAACGCTTGCTGCCCGTCGTTTGCAAATACGGGTGAAATTCCCAGCTTCTTCAGATAGCCCTGAATCACCGTCTGATTCACTTCGTTGTCCTCGGCAACAAGCACTCTTACATTCTTTGTAGTTCCGTCTTCCCTGGGCAAATCCGCAGGTTTTGGCGGATCAGCAAACGGCAGGTTTGCGCTAAAGCGAAACTCGGTTCCATTCTTATCGCTGCGAACAAGCTCAACTTCACCGCCCATAGCGCGAGCAAGAGAGCGCGAAATCGCAAGGCCAAGGCCCGAGCCTCCGCTGCGGCCTGCGTTTGTTGGCGCATAGGCCTGAAACAGGGTTGAGCGCGCCTCGTCTGATATGCCGGAACCGGAATCGATAACAGCAATCACAAGGAGAGGATTCTCTTTTTGTGAACGCAATTCATAACGAAGTGTCACGCTTCCTTTGTCAGTGAACTTAATTGCGTTAGAGAGCAGGTTGCCTACAATCTGTCGGATTCGAACGGCATCCCCCATCAACCACTTTGCCTGGCCAGTCTGTGGGACTGTCAGAGCTATCTTTTTGGGTTCAGCCATTCCGTAGTAAAGGGATGCCAGATCAGCGATAGTGGATTCCAACTCAAACGGCTCAATTGTCAGAGTGAAACGACCGGCTTCCATTTTAGAGAAATCAAGAAAATCATTGACCAGTGTCATCAAGATCTGGCCGCTTCCACGGAGCGAACGAATCCAGTCTCTTTGTTTCTCATCCAGTCTTGTATCTTGCAGTAGATCGGCCAGGCCCAGAATGCCGTTTAACGGTGTTCTAATATCATGGCTCACCATCGCAAGGAATTCTGCGCGTGCCTTCTCCTCGATGTCGGCGTTTTCCCGCTCCAGTCTGATGGCATCGCGTTTGCGGTTGGCCCAGTAGGTTTGTCTCGTGAGTTGTAGGTGTTGATTCATGAGTCGAATTGCTATCAGGGCCACGACAAAGCTTATCGCCGTGGAGATGGCCATCATCAGAGCTATTCCAATTTCGGGCGCGAACATTTCCGCCCGTTCGGCGCGGGAGCGGACATAGCTGAGCAGCAGCGGTGCCACCAGCAGCGGAGGGAGGAATAGCCGCGACAGCAGTCTCGATTGCGCCGTTCGGCCGAGCAATCGTACCAGGCCCCTCCTTGGCGTTAGAAGGCATATTGAGGGGACAAGAACCAGGAAACAAGCCGTCGTGTGGATCGCCATGCTCGTAAACGAGACCAGCCCGTGTGTCTTCTCAAGGCTATAGGCGTATCCAAGGAGCGCGATGAACCCAATCAAGAAAACAGGGGATAGCAGGAGTTGACCCACTATGATTGAACGTTTCGACGAGCCACTGAGGAAGAGCAGGGCCAGGCCAATCAGTAAGAAGTTCGTGGCCGTATTGGTGCCCATGCGTCCTGGACTACGAGGGAATTGAGTTGTTGAATCCGTGAAGAAGAACTCATCGATGCCGAGACTTATCCCAAGCGCATATTGCACCAATGTGAGACCGCCAACCAGCAATGGTACCATGGCCAGTATCCGTCCGAGAATCATTGCTTTGTCGCGAAGTTTGATCAACATCCAGAGGCCGCAGGCAAAGAAGCACAGGGCGGTATTGGCTTTCATTGAGGACAGGTTCTTTACAACCGATTTCAACTGGTAAATTTCAAACTTCCAACCGATCCAATTCAGCACGGCGATTGTCATGAGCGTTCCTGCGACAATTGCTGGAATGAAATGCAGGCTCGAAAGGTTTTGCGTCGTTTTCCTGGGCATGTACCAGAATAGCTTGACGCCTTTCAAGAACGTTGTCAAATCAATACGAGTGACCTTGAGGCGAATTGCTCCCGTCGGCTAAAAAGATGCTCAGTGCCCCCCTTCCGCAAGATGAAATCCCCAGGCTCTACGCGCTTGATCAATCGGGCATTGTTGATTCACCTCCGGAAGCAGAATACGACGATCTCGTAGCCCTTGCTTCTGCCATTTGTGGAACGCCAATCGCACTGCTAAGCATTGTAGCCAGGGAACGGCAATGGTTCAAAGCAAGGGTTGGTCTGGCCGCCGCCGAAACTCCGCGCGATATTTCATTTTGTGCCCATGCAATCCTTCAAGATGATTTGTTTGTGGTGGAGGATGCGGCGCAGGACCCCAGGTTTGCCGACAACCCTCTTGTGACGGCAGATCCAAATATTCGATTCTATGCTGGTTCTCAGCTCCGTTCGCAGGATGGTCAAAAACTTGGCACATTATGCGTAATTGACCGTATTCCCAGAATTCTGACAGCCGAACAGAAAAGGGCCCTTGAGATTCTTTCGCGCCAGGCTTCGCAGCTCATCGCCCTCAGAAACGCCCGGGATAACTCCGCTTCTGCGGCCCGGGCAAGGTCAGAGTTTTTCGCTCTGGTGAGTCATGAACTTCGCACACCGCTCAGTGGTGTAATCGGTATGACCTCATTGCTGGCAGATACCAGCCTGGATGAAGATCAGCTGCGTTATGTTTCTTTGATTCAGACAAGCGCAGAAAGATTGAACGGTTTACTCAGTAACGTTCTCGACTATTCCCGACTGGAAAGTGGTGGTGTTGCTCTTGACTTTGCGCCAACAAATCCGGCGGAGATCGTGGAAAGTGTGGCAAACACGTTCTCTGAAGAGAGTAGGGCCAAGAGAGTTACGCTTAACGTCGAAATTGATACTTCTGTGCCACCAAGTGCAAGGCTGGATCCATTTTGTGTCAGGGATATCCTGGGTCAACTTGTCAGAAATGCAATTCAGTTTACTGAATCTGGTTCTGTAACAATGACTCTGCGAAGTTTTGAATCAGCCGGCCTTCGCACGCTGGATTTTTGTGTACGTGACACCGGGATTGGAATTGCACCGGACCTTCGAGCAAGCATTCTTGAGGCATTTGTTGGTCAAGGAACACTGGCAAAAGGGCCTAACGGTTTGCGTCTAGGACTTGCGCTTGCCAATAGACTCGCCAGACTTCACCAGGGGGAGATAACAATCGATGAAGTTTCACCGGGTGCCAGCGTGCACTTCATCTGTCCCGTTGGCTAATTGAGGTCCTCTTGAAGACTATTTTCGATTGCCTGATCGTTGAAGACGATCCTTTAACACAGCAGCTGGTAGAGGAAACTCTGCACCGTTACAACTTTCACGTGACGATTGCAAAGGATGGTCATGTGGGACAAAATCAGATAAGAAATCACCCGTATGATGTGATTCTGTGTGACATCATGCTGCCGTATGCGGACGGGTTCCAGGTTCTTGAAAAGGCACGCAATCTGGTCGAGAAAACTCCCATAATCATGCTCACTGCATTGTCTGACAAAAACAATGTTGTTCGCGCCGGTCAAGCGGGAGCCACCGCTTACCTCGCGAAGCCATTTACAAACATTCAGTTGATTGATAAGGTTTCGACTTCACTGGGCCTGACTGCGGCGCAACTTTTCGATAAGAAACAGTACCCGTTCGAGGTACACGTCAGTACCCCGGACTCGCATACTATGATTCTTCAGCTTTCGGGATGTCCGTTGAAGAATCCTGTCAAGGTTGTATTTGAGAGAGCGAGTCAGTATCTTGCAGCTGCACCCAAATTGAATCAAATCTGCGTGGAGGTCTCGCTTGAGATGGCGTACGAGTTTCGAACCACTCAATATCTGGAAGAAATCGTCTCAATCATTGTGCATAATTCAAAAGTTCGGGAAGATGCTTTCGTCTTTAGCGGTGCATTTTTCAAGCAGACTGATCCCGAAAGGATAGTTGCATTTTGCAAACGCTTCAAAGTTGACATGGATTGAATAGCCGTGTCTCACTGGTGGCAAGCTCTGCGACAGGCCAGGTGTGGCTCAGGATGCCGCTACGATCTTTCCACTTTCGTATCTGACCTGGGATTTCCGCCGGGCTGGAATACGCTTTCCTCCAAAAAGAACCCCGGCAAGATTCAGCGGATCATAGGCCTGAAGCTCAATCTCAAGGGGATTGACCTGGCTCCGCACGCGGTCAAGAAGGCCCAGGGCCTCCGGGAGCGCGAACTGTTCGCCCCAGACCTCTTTGATGAACCGGCCGCTGCGCACTTCTCCCTGCATTTCCAGGCGCCGAAGGATGCGCACCAGGGACAGCCAGGGGCGATTGAGTGACTCGCGTTCTGCAATGAACCTGAAAATGATTCCGTAGCGTCTCAAGAATAGACGTGCGATCATTAGATCCGCAGTCTCGTCATCCGGTAGAGGGGCTGATCGAATCAGTGACCAGCGCCCCGTCGGGTACTCATGGCGGGCAGATCGATATCTGCCTGTGTGCCTTTTTCGGAAAAGGTAGCTTAATGCGGTGAGGCTATCAGACGTAATCAGCCCGGCGGCGATTAACTCTTTCAATCCAAATTGCACCTGCTCCGGAAACAGCTTTACACCGGACTCAATCTCAGGTAAGAACGAGGCCCCGCAGGATTGCAGGTATTCGCGAACGGTTTGCGCGTAGTGAGAAAAGTTGGTTTGATGTGTTGGAAGTGATACGAGCGAAAGTAGTTCTCGTGAGAGGATCATAATAGGTACGTTGCGCGTAATGGTCCGGCGCTGAATATCTCCAGATTTGACCTGTCTCCACCAGAGGAATCGTCCGGTGAGAAACTCCTGATCCAGTGCGTGAGGGGTAAAGTCTGTGATTCGCGCCTTGAACACTTGATGCCATGATTCTGCCGGCATGGCGAAGCCCTGGAGTTGGTTGGCAATGGCTGCGACTGAGTCTCCTCCCTGCAATTGAGACTCGGGCGCTAGATGTTGCCAGGCAAACAAGAATTTCATGAAATCCTGGGGGCTGGCCTCCGCCGGTTTCTGGATTCGGCTGAAGTTGCGCATGCGGCTCCAGAAGGCTCGCTCGCAGTAGGTGCCTTCCTGGCCGGGGATGCGAAAGATTGAGCCTGCTAATTCCAGGCGATTGAACGATTCGCGGATTAGGGATTCCGACACCGCAATGCGTTCTTGCATTTCGCGAGCATCGGTGGGGCCAATCAGTTCCATATGTCCAAGGACGATTTCATCCAGGGCCTCGGTTTGTGTTTGCCCGGCTTTACGAAGGTTCTCCGGTACGTCGATTAGCCGTTCGGGGAACATCAAACTCAAATGGTGGACGCGATCTCCGCTGATGATGAATCCGGGGATAGCTGTCAAAGCCCGGCCCGTATTGATCAGGCTCTTCAACCAGTCTGAAGTATCCAGTTTCTGGGCTTCTGAAACAGGGAGAATTCCAAAGGCAGTGATTGTATCATAGTATTCGGCAAGGTCACGTGGTTGCGGCATCGAAGCTTCGCGCACTTGCTCCGCGAGATCGTGGGGTGTCTCATCGGGCGTCATCGCTCTAATGTCCGTCCTTACGGCTCGGGTTCTGCGTTCTTCCAGCGGCGCATCATCCAGAAATGCGTAAGGACGTGCGTTCAAAATCTCATGGCTCAAGGCGGAAGCTTCTGGAGTGTCAACACTACGAATCTGGATTTGCTCTGATTCAATCCGCTCAAGCACGGCTTCCCAGCCGCGTACGTCCATAGCCTCGTGCAGGCAATCATGGATTGTCTGATTTACGAGTGGATGGTCCGGTACCTGCCGCTCTCCAGAAATATTTTCTGCGCATGCAATCTGATCCGGAAAAATCAATGCTACCAGGTCCTGCGCCTGACTTTTCTGAATTTGTGGCACAATGCGTTTCCCGCCATACATACGCAGGATGGCAAGGGACCGCGACGCGTTCCAACGCCAGCGAATCTCAAACATGGGGGCGTCAAGCAGCGCCTGTACCAGAATGCGTTCTGCCGATGCCTTCTTAAGATAAGTAAAGACATCCGGTAGCGCAAAGCTATGCGTGTGGCTGAGCGAGAATAGAATGGCGTCGTCCGTAGCGGCCGCTTGCAATTCGAAATTGAACTTTCTGCAAAACCGTTTGCGCAGGGCCAGTCCCCAGGCGCGATTGATTCTAGTGCCGTAGGGAGAGTGAATTACAATGTGGCAATCTTGCGCTTCGTCAAAAAAGCGTTCAATAACCAGATGTTCCATGTGCGGGACGTGACCCAGTAAGCCCGTGGTCTCATGAAAATATTCAACCAATTGCAATGCCGCAAATTCCGGTATACCGGTTTCGCGGACCAGGTTTTCCGCATAACGTCCACTGGAAAGCTCTGCGTTGGCAGCGCGTCTCAGGTCAGACACCGCCCGGGAGAGTTCATCTGTTCGACCAGGCGCCTCTGCTACCCAGAACGGCATTGAGGGAGTGGAGTTTGGCGCAGGGGCTACAAACACTTTTCCAACCGAGATCCTAAGAATTCTCCAGAACTGATTCCCCAGTTGAAACACGTCGCCGGCGAGACTTTCGATAGCAAAATCCTCATGGACAGTACCCAGGAATGCCTGCTCACCCTCAAGGATGACTTCATACTCAAAATTTTCCGCGATGGCGCCACCGTTTGTAATGGCGCTGAGCCGGGCAATCCGCCGGGGTTGGATGATTTGCTGCATACGATCATAAAAAATATAACGAGCGCGTTTGCCGAAACGCAATGAATATCCATCCTGGAGCATTTCGAGAATTTGCTCAAATTCTGCGTCAGTTATGTTGCGGTATGGAAAGCTGCGGCGAATCAGCAAAAGCAGTTCTGCGCGATTGTACTCTCTGCAGGAAATCTCCGCCACGATCTGTTGCGCCAGGATATCGAGGGGCTTCTCCGGGATGGAAACCTCCTCCAGCTTTCCCGCATACATGGCGCGCAGGAGTGCTGTGCATTCGACCAGATCATCGCGCGTGAGCGGGATTAGAATGGCTTTTGAAATTCCATCCTTTCTGTGTTCGCTTCGACCAATCCGTTGCAGAAATGTGTGGATGGACCTGGGCGAGGATATCTGAATTACAAGGTCAATGGAGCCTATGTCAATTCCCAGTTCCAGCGAAGCGGTTGCCACCATGACCTTGAGTTCTCCGGCCTTAAGCGCGTTCTCTGCCTTGAGGCGCTGGGTCCTGGAGAGTGAACCGTGATGTGCTCCGACCTTATCCTGACCCATGATTTCGCTGAGATGTCTGGCAAGCCGTTCACACAGCCTACGATTGTTCACAAAAATCAAACAGGTGTTATGCGAGTGTATCTGTTCTACAATTTGTTTATGAATCTGAGCCCAGGCATCCTGTGTCATCACCGCCCCGAGCGGCAATTCCGGTAGCATCATCTTTACATCTGTTTTTCGCGTATGCCCTTCATCTAGAATCTGGCACTGATCTGCAGGATCGGGGCAGAGGTATTTAGCCACAAGCTGGAGCGGCTTGACCGTCGCGGAAAGGCCAATGCGTTGAATGCGTCTGCCGACTAGATGTTCCAATCTTTCAAGCGAAAGGGCCAGGTGTGAGCCGCGCCGACTGCCCACGACGGCGTGGATTTCATCCACAATAACGGTGCGAATAGTAGAAAGCAGGTTGCGGCCGGATTCACTCGTGAGTAACACATAGAGAGATTCCGGTGTGGTGACGATGATTTGAGGCCTCAGGCGCAGCATCTTCGCGCGTTGAGAAGAATTTGTGTCACCGGTGCGAACCATGATATCGATCTTAGGCGACACGCCACCGGTCGCTTCCAATCGATTCGAAATTCCTTCAAGCGGGAGTTTCAGGTTCTTTTCAATGTCGTTACTCAGCGCCTTCAGCGGTGAGATATAAAGGATGAGTGATTCCGACGGTAGTTGTGACTTTTGCGAAAGTTGTACGAGCTCATCTACAATACTCAGGAACGCCGCCAGGGTTTTTCCCGAGCCAGTAGGAGCAGAGATCAGTGCATGACTGCCGCTGCGCAGTACGGGCCATGCCAGTTTCTGGATTTCTGTTGGCGACCCCAGCGTTTGCTCAAACCAACCGGCAACAGCCGGATGAAACTGCCCTTTCACGGACACATAGAAACAAACGTTTAGTAATTCGGGAAGCAGTTTTTAGAGTGGGCTCGGACTGAGTTGACCGGCAGAGCAATTTGCGGATTCCATGTTTCATGGCCCGCGTTTGCGTAACTTCGGTTTCGTTCTCAAAGAACTCGCAGTTGCGCAGTGAACTGCTCGAAAGTTTCCCTGATGTAAAATTCAACGAAACAGGACGCAAGATGACGGAATCCGACGTAGTGGAGTTTGCTCGGGGGTTCAACGCAATCGTTGTTGGGACCGAGCCCATCACTTCGACTGTGGTAGACGCCCTTCCAGAAGTGCGCGTCTTCGCAAAGTACGGCGTTGGTCTTGATTCCATCGACGTGGAGTATCTCAAGTCCGCTGGCAGAATCCTGTCTTTTGAGCCAGGCGTAAACCGCCGCTCTGTTTCTGAGCTGGCCCTATCCTTCATGCTGGCGCTGGTTCACAATGTACACCGGACCTCAGCCGATCTGAAACAGGGAATCTGGACCAAGGAAGGAGGTCGATTGTTGCGTGGCCGAACCGTGGGCATCATTGGCTGCGGCGCAATAGGACAGGATCTTTTGCTCCTCCTTCGACCCTTTGAATGCAGAGTTCTCGTCTGTGACATTGAAGATCGATCCAGAATTGCCGCAGACTTCGGGGCGCGGCAGGTTGGGTTTCAAGACGTGCTCAGAGAATCGGACATTGTTACCCTTCATGTGCCGCTGACAGCTGCGACCAGCCACATGATTGGCGCGCCGCAGTTTGAAATCATGCAGGATCATTCTCTTCTAATAAATACCAGCCGTGGTTCTGTTGTGGATGGCCGGGCGCTAAAGGAAGCCCTCCTGGCCGGTCTGGGACGCGCTCCTGGAGCTGCTATTGCTGGTGCGGCACTGGACGTTTTTGAGTCTGAGCCACCGACCGATCTGTCTTTCCTTGCTCTCCCGAATCTCCTGGCCACGCCGCACATTGGGGGCAACGCTCTCGAGGCGGTCCTGGCTATGGGGCGATCGGCCATTCAAGGGCTAAAACGCCATCTGAGCCCGTAGTAACCCCTTCAAATGATCCCCGGTCAATTGTTCAATCTTTGAACAATTGCGATTGACGAGGCCTCCTTTGGCTCCGAACCTGACTGTTCGCTCTCCTCCTGGGACTCACCTGGCGAAGCTGGGTCCAAACCATGTCAGACTCTGTCGAAATTCACTCCGAACTCAGCGATGGGGAAGCGAGGCTCATAGCCTCGCTCTCCAACGAGACCGTCAATCAGCGTAACCTGGCAAAAGAAGCCGGGCTTTCGCTGGGCATGACCAACCTGCTGATCCGCCGCCTCGTAAAAAAGGGGCTGATCAAGGTTGTAACCCTGAACGGTCGCACGCTGAGCTATATGCTTACACCAACGGGCTTTGCCGAAAAGCTCAAGCGTTCATACGACTATGTGACCACTTCCATTCGTTATATCACCAGGGTGCGAGCCCGTATTCGCCAGCTCGTCGATGAGCATGCCAGCAGCTGCCCTGTCTTCATCCTCGGGGTCGGCGAAGTTCCCAACCTTGCAGAGGAAACTCTGCGGGAGATGGGTCGTGAATACACGGTTTGTCAGTCGATGGAAATGCTTCCTGTAGATGGGAAAGGCCTCTGTCTGGTATGCTCGGCTGAGGTTGGTCCGGAGAAGCCGGCTGGATTCAATTTCCAGTACGTGCTTGAGTGAGCTGAGATGAAGGCCATTTTGCTCGATCGAGACGAGACTTTGAATGAAGATCCCGGCTATCTCAATGATCCCGAAAAGGTGATCCTGAAGCCCGGTGTGGTTTCGGGTCTCGCAGCGTTGCGGAATGCCGGGTTCGAATTCTTTGTCATGACAAACCAATCCGGTGTGGCCCGGGGCCTCATTTCACAGGATCAACTCAGAGCGGTGAATGATCGAATTTCTCGATTGCTCGCCCATGATGGTCTGACCATTCGTAAATTCTACATTTGCCCACATGGCGAGCCAATCATGTGTGAATGTCGCAAGCCGCGTCCCGGCCTATTTCTGGAATTCTTTCGGGAGTTCCGCGCAAATCCCGCCGAGTGCTTTGCAATCGGCGATAAGCTTCGAGACATCGCAGCGGCGGAATCCTCAGGGGTCCGCGGAATCCTGCTTGGAACGGCCGACATGGGCGCCCAGGTTCCTCCAAAAAACCTTGTGTATACGGCGCAGAATTTTCAAGATGCAGCAGACTACATAATAGCACTGGAGAAAGGATAGAATATGGCTCTTGTACCTATGAGACTTTTGCTCGATCATGCCGCAGAAAATGACTACGGCATTCCCGCCTTCAATGTGAACAATCTTGAGCAAGTGCTTGCGATAATGAAGGCTGCCGTTGCCGCGGACAGCCCGGTGATTCTCCAGGTTTCGCGCGGGGCTCGCGCCTATGCAGGGGAGCATTTTATTCGACACCTGATTCTCGGGGCTGTGGAGTCTTATCCGCAGATTCCAATCGCTCTGCACCAGGATCATGGAAATAGTCCGGCTACTTGTTTTTCTGCAATTCGAAACGGCTTCACCAGTGTAATGATGGACGGTTCCTTGAAAGAGGATGCAAAGACTCCGGCTGATTTTGATTACAACTCAGACGTTACTGCTGCAGTTGTTAAGGTTGCGCACTCAATTGGAGTGAGCGTAGAAGGAGAGCTCGGTTGTCTGGGTTCACTTGAGACCATGATGGGTGATAAGGAAGATGGGCACGGGGCGGAAGGTAAGCTTACGCGCGAGCAATTGCTAACAGACCCAAAAGAAGCAGAGGATTTCGTGAAGCGCACCAATGTGGATGCATTGGCCGTTGCAATCGGGACCAGCCATGGCGCCTACAAATTCAAGCGCAAGCCTACCGGGGAAGTCCTGGTCATCTCTCGCATTGAAGAGATTCACAAACGAATTCCAAACACGCATCTGGTAATGCATGGATCGTCGAGCGTGCCTCAAGAATACCTTGAGACAATCAACAAAACTGGCGGAAAGATTCCGGAAACCTACGGCGTGCCCGTCGAAGAGATTCAGAAAGGCATCAAGAGCGGTGTTCGGAAAGTAAATATTGATACGGATTTGCGCCTGGCGTGGATCGCCGCTGTTCGCGAAGCTGCGTCAAAGAAACCAGAAGAATTCGATCCCAGATATTTCTTGAAGCCAGCCATGAAGTATATGGAAGATGTCTGCCTCGATCGTTTTAAGAAATTCTGGTGCGCCGGTCAGGCGAGCAAGATCAAGCAAATTGGTCTTGATGAATACGCAAAGAAATACGCGAGCTAATCGCCGCGAGGAATTGCTTGGAAAAACAAAGTAAAATCTACGTCGCCGGCCATCGGGGCCTGGTTGGCTCAGCATTGTGTCGCGTACTGCGCGAACAGGGCTTTCAGAATATCGTGGGGAAAACACATGCGGAGCTGGATCTAACGGATCAAGTGGCAGTGAACGCCTTCTTTCAGGCCGAACGTCCTGAATACGTGTTTCTCGCCGCGGCCCGTGTGGGAGGAATTCATGCGAACAACACCTACCCGGCAGAGTTTATATATTCAAATCTACAAATTCAGAATAACATCATCGCGGCTTCCTATGCAGTCGGTGTAAAGAAGTTACTGTTTCTGGGTTCTTCTTGCATCTATCCCAAGTTTGCAAACCAACCCATGAGCGAATCCGAATTGCTCAACGGTAAGCTTGAGCCCACAAACGAGCCATACGCGGTTGCCAAAATCGCCGGCATCATAATGTGTCAGAGCTACAATCGTCAGTACGGAACCAAATATATTTCCGTGATGCCGACCAACCTGTATGGGCCCGGCGATAACTACCATCCTGAGAACTCGCACGTGATTCCGGCTTTGATTCGTAGGATTCATGCAGCAAAGCTCGAAGGCGCGGAAGAGGTTACAATCTGGGGTACCGGTCAACCGTTACGTGAGTTCCTGTTTTCAGACGATCTGGCGCGAGCATGTGTATTTCTAATGCAGAACTACGACGATGGGGAGATTGTTAATGTAGGTTCCGGGATTGAGGTTTCGATTCGCGAACTGGCACAGACAATCACCGAAGTTGTGGGCTACAAAGGGCGCCTAACGTTTGATGTTACTCGTCCGGATGGGACTCCGCGCAAGCTTCTTGATGTTTCAAGGCTTCATAAAATGGGCTGGCGCCACAGTGTTGAGCTCCGTGAAGGTCTGGAGAAGGCCTACGCGGAATTTCAGTCCAGAAAGTAATCGGAAAGCGCACTTCTGTGGAATATAAAGGCATCATTCTAGCCGGGGGCTCGGGGACACGCTTGTATCCCCTTACGCTTGCTGTGTCCAAGCAAATGCTCCCAATTTACGACAAGCCCATGATCTACTATCCGCTGTCGGTCTTGATGCTGGCGCATATTCGTGAGATTCTGATTATTACAACACCATCTGACCGGGAAAGGTTTCAGGCCTTGCTCGGGGATGGTTCTGATTGGGGAGTGCGTCTTGAGTATGCCGAACAGCCGTCCCCGGACGGACTGGCGCAAGCATTCTTGATTGGGGAATCGTTTCTCAAAGGCAGCCCATCCGCCTTGATTCTGGGAGACAACATCTTCTACGGTCAGGGTTTCAGCCCCATTCTTGCTCGCGCCCGGCGAAATCATGCCGGTGCCTGCGTGTTTGCGTATCCTGTGAAGGATCCACAAAGGTATGGTGTTGTAGAGTTCGACAACAATGCCCGAGCAGTTTCGATTGAGGAAAAACCAGCTGTGCCAAAGTCAAGGTATGCGGTGACTGGATTGTATTTCTATGATGGGACTGTCGTTGAGATTGCTAAAGGGTTAAAGCCGTCCGCGCGCGGGGAGCTGGAAATCACAGATCTGAATAGGGAATACCTCAAACAAGGTCGCTTAACGGTAGAGGTGCTGGGCCGCGGTTTCACGTGGCTTGATACGGGTACCCACGATTCACTGATTGAAGCCTCAGAATTTGTGCGGACTATTGAGCACAGACAGGGATTCAAGATTGCTTGCCTGGAAGAGATCGCATTTGCGAATGGATGGATCGATCGAGAAAAAATAGCATCGTTGGCAGCACGATACAAGAACGACTATGCGACGTATCTATCTGATCTGTTAAAACTCCCCTGAGAGTCCAAACGTGAAACTGAAAAAAAATCTGACATGGGGCGTGATCGTATCGATCGCTCTTGCTTGCTTTGTTCTGGCGAATCGTGGAACGCATGATTACTCAGCTGTGCTTCTGTCTGGCGTGGGCCTTGTGTTGATTCTGGCGTATGCACTGCACGAATGGTTCTGGTCGCGTTCGAGTCGTAGGCCAATTGCGAAGGTTATCTGGCTTACCGGTCTTTCCGGCGCTGGCAAAAGTACCCTTGCAAATCTATTGGTCGACGCCATTCGCAGGCGCGGACTGCCCGTGGAGCTCCTGGACGGTGACCAGGTTAGAAGTATTTTTCCGAATACCGGTTTCTCGCGCGAGGACCGGATTGGACATGTTAAGCGAGTGGGATTCCTGGCGAGTCTACTTCAGAAGAATGGCGTATTTGTCGTTGCTTCCTTTATCTCACCCTACCGGGAATCGAGAGACTTTGTTCGCGGGCTTTGTTCCGAGTTCGTTGAAGTTTACTTATCTACCCCACTTGAAGTCTGTGAGAAGCGCGACGTGAAGGGGTTGTATCAAAAGGCGCGCGCGGGTGAGATTCAGCACTTTACTGGAATCGATGATCCGTATGAGACCCCGGAAAAACCAGAACTGGTCATCGATACTTCGCAGTTCAGTGAGTCTGTCGCGCTCGGAAAGATTCTGGAATACGTTCGGATCTAAACTATGAAAGACCAAACGGAAAGACCCTGGTCGCAGGTCATCACTCCTCGTCGCGGATGGTTGGATCTGCGTCTCATAGATACATGGCGCTATCGCGACCTTGTGTGGATGTTTGTTACGCGCAATATCGTTACAGTCTACAGTCAGACTGTGCTTGGGCCCGTGTGGTACTTCCTGCAACCGCTGATCAATACGATTGTATTCACAATCATTTTTGGACGCATGGCTAAGCTCTCCACGGACGGAGCTCCGGATTTCCTGTTCTACTTGAGCGGCACTATCGCATGGAATTATTTTCAAACCTGCTTCAAGGACGCATCGACGACATTCGTTACAAACGCGGGCATATTCGGTAAGGTGTACTTCCCGCGCCTCGTTGTTCCGGTGGCGGCCTCCATTTCAGCTCTTGCGCAGTTCTTGATTCAGTTGGTTTTGCTTTTCGGATGCATCATCTATTATCGACTCGCAGGAGCCAGTATCGGGCAAGTTCAGTTGCTCGTCCTTCTGCCGTTGATCGCGCTACAATTGGCACTGATTGGACTTGGGAGCGGGTTGCTGGTCTCTGCATTGACAACTAAATACAGGGACATTGGATTTCTCATGACATTCGGTTTGCAACTCTGGATGTACGCCTCTCCTGTAATTTATCCGGCATCAACCATCCCTGAAAGGTTTCGCCTCATTTATATGGCCAATCCCATGGCATCCGTAATCGAATCGTTCCGGGTCGTGACTCTTGGGATTGGCTCGCTGAATCTGACCTACATGGTTGTTGGTTGGCTTGGGACAATCGCATTGATGTTCGTGGGGCTTTTGCTCTTTAGTCGTGTTGAACAAACGTCGGTGGATACGGTCTAGCGTTGGCAACTGCGATTCAAATTGAAAATTTATCCAAGGAATATCGGCTTGGAACGATTGGTCATGGCTATCTTGTTCGCGACATCCAGGCGTGGATGGAACGATTGCGAGGACGAAAACCAGTCGAGCAAACCTCTTACTGGGCTTTGCGTGATATTGATCTTGCAGTAGAAGAAGGGGAAGTGCTCGGTATCATTGGGAAGAACGGTGCCGGTAAATCCACGCTACTCAAAGTTCTCTCTCGTATCACTTCACCGACGAAGGGATCGATACGAGTGCGCGGCCGGATTGCCAGTCTGCTCGAGGTAGGAACGGGCTTTCATCCGGAACTTACAGGACGCCAGAACATTTTTATGAACGGTGCCATCCTCGGCATGAAGCGCCGCGAAATACAGACCCGCCTTGCTGAAATCATCGACTTTTCAGGAATAGAGCAGTTCATCGACACACCCGTTAAGCGCTATTCGAGCGGAATGTATGTCCGCCTTGCATTTGCCGTCGCAGCACACCTTGAGCCAGAGATTCTGGTGGTTGATGAAGTTCTCGCTGTGGGAGACCTGGAGTTTCAAAAAAAGTGCCTTGGTAAAATGAAAGAAGTTTCCGGATCCGGACGAACCATCCTTTTTGTTAGTCATAACCTGGCCGCGGTACAGGCGCTGTGCTCACGCGCTATTATGCTCGATAAGGGCAGCGTACTCATCGATTCCACTCCTCAAAAAACCATCGCAAATTATATGGAGCGGAACCTCATCAAGGGCGCGCGTGCCAACGAGGCTGAAATCCAGACGCGTATGGAAGGTGTGATACTGCAAAAGGATCCGTACGTCCGGTTTGCGCAGATTTCATTGGCAAGCGCCGGTGGTGAGATAAAGAATTCTTTTAGTTCAAGAGAGCCTATTCACGTTAACATTGAGTTTGACTGTCTGCGCGAGGCGATTGACGTAAATGTGATGCTGCGCATTGTCGATGAAGAGGGAAGACCCATTATTTCTTCTTTTATTACTGACGATGCCGAGACCTTTGAAACGTTCCGACGCCTTGCCCCCGGACGCTACAAAGTCAATTGCGTCATTCCTCCCGCATTTCTCGCGGCGAGGACTTTCTTTTTGTCTTTTGACTTGCTCTGCATCAAAACAGAGCACATTGTTCTAGATAGAATTCTGGAGTTTGAAGTTGTCTCGGAAGGTCACAACGGAATCTTCCTGGAAACTGGCGCTGCGTTCGTTCGGCCCTCCTTCAGTTGGTCGGTTGAGAATCAAGAATCCCTTTCGTAAATGAGGAAACCAAATGCTCGATGGTAAAACAATATTAGTCACCGGCGGAACTGGAAGCTTTGGCCAGAAGCTAACCGAAACCCTGCTCAAGCGATTCAAACCGAGGAAGATCATCATCTTCAGTCGCGATGAGCAAAAGCATTTTAGTATGGCCCAGAAATTTCCGGAATCCCAGCATGAGTGTCTCCGCTACTTCATTGGAGACGTTCGCGACAAGGCCAGGCTGGAATTGGCGTTTCGCGATGTTGACTACGTGGTCCATGCAGCAGCGATGAAGCATGTGCCACTCGCCGAATACAATCCAATTGAATGTGTTAAGACCAACATACTGGGGGCTCAGAACATCATTGAAGTGGCCACGGCTGCGGGTGTGAAGCGCGTTATTGCCCTTTCGACGGACAAGGCCTGCAACCCGATCAATCTGTACGGAGCTACCAAGCTTGCCTCTGACAAGCTCTTCATTTCTGCCAACAACTACGCCCGTGCAATCTATTCGGTAGTCAGGTACGGAAACGTGATTGGGAGCAACGGTAGTGTCATTCCGTATTTTCTGCGCATTCGCAATAACAAGGTGTTTCCCATCACGGACCAGCGGATGACACGTTTCTGGCTTTCGTTGCAGGAGAGCGTGGATTTTGTGATCTCTCGCTTGATTGAGATGCAGGGCGGTGAGCTGTTTGTTCCCAAGATCCCGAGCATGAGAATTACGGATCTAGCTGCTGCAATTGATCCGGACGCAAAGCTCGACGTCATAGGTATTCGTCCAGGAGAGAAACTCCACGAAACTCTGATTTCCGTTGATGATGCGCGTGATACCTGGGATATGAAAGATCACTACGTTGTTGTGTCGCGTTCCGTGAATAAGAGTCCACCTGCCGGGGCACGCCAGGTTGCTGAAGATTTCAATTACAGCTCAGATGCAAACGATCAATGGATTAGCGCTGATCAAATGCGATCGACCATCTTCAATGAGTTAATACCGCAGTTGAAAGCTTCAGGGGAACTAATCGCGCCATGATTCCCTACGGACGACAGCATATTGACGATGCAGATATTCAGGCCGTCGTTGATGTGCTGAAATCCGATTGGCTGACCCAGGGGCCAGCAATTGAAAGCTTCGAGAAGGCTCTTGCAAAGTACTGTGGTGCAAAATACGCAGTGGCCGTTTCAAGCGCCACAGCTGCGCTCCACATAGCCTGTCTTGCGGCCGGAGTCGGCCCGGGTAAGACAGTCTGGACCGTGCCCAACACCTTTGTGGCATCAGCCAATTGCGCGCTTTATTGCGGAGGGGGCGTTGACTTTGTCGATATTGACAGTAATCTGAACATCTCAATCGAATCGCTTGAGATGAAATTGTCTCAAGCAAAGGCGCCTGACGTTATCATCCCTGTTCATTTTTCAGGAAGATCCGCCAGCATGGAAAAGCTCCATGCAATTGCACGGAAGCATAATATTGTCGTTATTGAAGACGCGTCGCATGCTATCGGCGCTTCGCAAAATGGCGCAAAGGTTGGATCATGCAAGTCTTCTGATATGTGCGTCTTCAGCTTTCACCCTGTAAAGATCATAACCACGGGCGAAGGCGGGATGGTTACAACCAATTCTGATTCGCTCTATCAGAAACTGATTCGACTTCGTACGCACGGGATCACACGTGATTCGACACAGATGAAAGGCGAGAGCGAAGGGCCCTGGTATTACCAGCAGATTGAACTTGGCTACAACTATCGCATAACAGACATTCAGGCTGCGCTCGGCCTTTCGCAGTTAAACCACCTGGACAAATTCGTGAGCCGGCGTCGCGAACTGGTGAACCGCTATCACTCTCTCCTGGCTCATCTCCCGGTGGTCATTCCGCAAGGAAGCAACGACCATGAATCTGCGTGGCATTTGTATGTGGTCCGACTGAAACTGGATCAAATACAGAGAACGCGGCGCGAAGTGTTTGAAGCTATGCGCGCGCATGGAATAGCGGTTAACGTCCATTATATTCCCGTCCATCTACAACCCTTCTATCAGGCGATGGGCTTCCGACCGGGTGCGTTTCCTGTATCCGAGCAATACTATGAAGAAGCTCTTTCTCTGCCCCTTTTCTATGACCTGACATTTGAAGATCAGGATCGCGTGGTGGCCGCACTAAAAGCATCACTGGCATGAAGGCAGGTCTCGGAACGGTTCAGCTGGGTCTGGACTACGGAATTTCCAATTCAGGCGGTCAGACTCCAATCGAAGAAGCCAGGAGAATCCTGAAGCTGGCTAGTGAGGAAGGATTTGAGTATCTCGATACAGCCGCTCAGTACGGTGAGAGCGAGCGAGTAATTGGTCAAATCCTTGGGCAAAAGCATTCATTCAAGATAATTACCAAGACTCCGCCCCTCACGCCCGCAAATACGGAGCAAGACCTTCAGCAAGGTTTCGCCCGTTCGCTGGAGTTGTTACAGGTAGCGTCCGTATACGGACTGATGGTCCACCGGTTTGATGATCTAAAAGAATGCAAGGGGCTAATCGATGCGATGCGGGATATAAAAGCGTCCGGCAGGGTCCGAAGAATCGGTGTGTCAGTATATACGAACGCGCAGGCTCTTGAATGTCTCGATCTTCCGGAATTGGAATTAATCCAGGTCCCATTGAATGCTTTTGATCAAGAGCTGGTCATATCGGGAACGCTCGATCGGCTGAAACAAAAAGGTTTTGAAATTCATGCCAGGTCGATCTTTCTGCAGGGCTTGCTCCTGATGGATCCAGAAACCGCGCACCAGTTTTTCGATCCAATCCGCGATCACTTGCGGAACTATCATCTACAAATGAAGGCTGCGGGATTGTCTGCGCTTGAGGGTGCCGTCCAGTTTGTGCGCTCTCTTGCCAATGTTGATTGTGCTGTATTTGGTGTGAATACACTGGACCAGCTCCGCGAGATTGGCGCCGCCTTGAAGAAGAACATTAGTCCAATCGACTTCACAAGATTTGCTATCGCCGATCGATCTTTCTTGAATCCGGCATTGTGGAGACTAAAATGACAACATATACAAATTCTGAAGAACTACTGGCGCGCGCCGTTCGCGCGATTCCGTTGGGGACGCAGACTTTCAGCAAAAGTAAGACGCAATATCCATTTGGTGTTTCCCCCTATTTCATTCAATCTGGATCGGGAAGCAAAGTTAAAGATGTGGATGGGAACGAGTATATAGATTTTGTCAACGCGCTTGCTTCCGTCAATTTGGGTTACGCCGATCCCGATGTGGACCGCGCTGTTCAGGAGCAGATGCGCAATGGGGTTGTATTCAGTTTGCCACATCCAATTGAAATTGATGTTGCGGAAGCAATCATAGACATGGTTCCGTGCGCCGAGATGGTGCGCTTTGGCAAGAACGGTTCCGATGCAACTACAGGTGCGGTGCGCGTAGCCCGGGCATTCACCGGAAGAGATCATATTGCGGCCTGCGGCTATCATGGCTGGCACGATTGGTACATAGGAACTACGTCGAGGAATCTCGGTGTTCCCGAGGCTACGCGACGTTTAACGCATACGTTCAAGTACAATGACATTGATTCGCTGCATGCGATCTTTCGTGAACACAATGGTCAGGTGGCGGCCGTGATCATGGAGCCAATGAATGCAGTTCATCCAGCCCCCGGATTTTTGAACGAGGTTAAGGAGCTCGCGCATAAGAATGGTGCAATCTTCATCTTTGACGAAACCATTACGGGCTTTCGCTTTGCCAATGGTGGGGCGCAGGAGTTCTTTAACGTCACGCCGGATCTCGCAACATTCGGAAAGGGTCTGGCCAACGGTTACCCGCTGGCGGCTCTCGCAGGTCGCGGCGATCTGATGCGCGTCTGCGAGGAAATCTTCTACTCGTTCACTTTTGGCGGAGAGACCCTGTCGCTTGCTGCTTCAAAAGCGACCATGGCCAAGATCAAGGGTTCGCCGGTAATTGAAACAATGAGAAAAACCGGACGCGCCCTAATTGATGGAATCAATGGAATCATACAGACGCACGGCCTGGATCCCATGATAAGCGTCAGCGGGGAAGGTGTTTGGTCATTTCTCAATTTCAAAGACGTAGGACCGAGCAGTGTCTGGGAAATAAAAACCCTGTTCCTTCAAGAGATTTTCAAACGCGGCATTCTAAGCCTGGGCACCCACAATATCAGTTACGCGCATTCGATGAAGGATGTTGAAACTGTACTGGGTGTCTATCGCGAAGTATTCCCAAAAATCTACGAAGCTGCCGTCTCGGGATCAATCCGTTCTCATCTAAAATGCGAACCGCTTGTGCCGCTGTTTAAAGTACGCTGACCTCATCTTGACGCGAATCGCAACGGAGGAAATTTTGAACGCAGAAGAAATTCATAAGCATTGGGTCAACTGGGCCAATGAGTTTGGCAAGGACCTCCGTGCAACAACACGGACATCAACCGCAAAGATACTGGAAGTAGACGCGCTCGCTCGTGTCATTTCGAGCACCGGACTCGATCAACAGAATGCTTCCGTACTTGAAGTGGGATGCGGGAATGGACACAATTGTTTCGAGTTAGCAAAAATTTTCCCAAACTTTACATTCACCGGCATCGACTACGTCCAGGAAATGATTGATGCTGCCGAGGCGCTGAAGAGCGAACTCAATGTCACGCGGACAAGATTTTCACGGGGCGACGTTCTGCGAATCTCGGATTCGATCGTTGGAGACGAGCAGTTCGACATCGTATTTACCGTCCGATGCCTTATTAACTTGAATTCACATGAGCTACAGATCCAGGCACTCGATCAGCTGATAAGCAAGGTCAAGCCAGGTGGGCGCTTGATTCTGATTGAAAACTCGAAACTGACGCACGGCAATCAGAATGATCTGCGTGCCTCGGTTGGTCTCGATCGTCGTAAACCGGCTGAGTTCAACAGATTTCTCGATGAAGACGAGTTCGTGGCGCATGCCAGCAAGAGTCTGACGCTTGTAGGTCGCGAGGATTTTAGCAGTCTGCACGACTTGATTCTCTACGTTCTTGTTCCAATGATAAACGAAGGGAAGATCGACTACGCGCATCCGCTCGTTCATGCTGCGACACGCCTTTCAATTGAAACCAGCCGCCAATTCAATCAAGCGTTTGGACCATTCGGGCAAAATCGGCTATTGCATTTTGCAAAGAAGAAATGATACGGGGCAATGCGGGGACTTTTTATCGATCTAGATGGTACGCTCGCCGATAGTCTTGGCGTAATGCGCGAAGCGTATGCTGCTTTTCTGAAACGGTTTAACAAACCGAGTTCGGAAGAAGAGTTCAACTCGCTGAATGGACCGCCGCTGCAGACTGTTGTTTCGCTTCTCAAGGAAAAGCATGGTTTGGAGGAATCAGTCGATGAATTGCTCTCGATCTACTGGAGCCTACTTGATTCAGCATACAGCGAAGTGAAACCAATCAATGGAGCAACCGAGCTTCTGAACCTGGCCCAAGCTTCCGGTTGGAAATGCGCCGTGGTTACCTCGAACAATTCTCGGCTCTGCCGCAATTGGCTCGAAGCAAACAAGATTGCCGACCTGATTTCCTGTGTGATTGGCGGAGAGATGGTGACCGCCGGAAAACCTGATCCAGAGCCGTACCTTACCGCAATTCGGCAGACGGAATGCCAGGCATCGCAGTCAATCTGTATCGAGGATTCGCTTTCCGGAATTACCTCAGGTCTTGCTGCGGGCCTAACCGTATTTGGTTTTTCCCCGCATTCGGTTGAAACCAAAATGCCTCCGCTACCTTCCGGGGTCATCGCCGTGCGTGAACTGCGCGAAGTGAGTGAATGGCTTGCAAGAACTAATAGTTAAGCCCCTCTCCAGCGATTTTAAGATACGCTGGGTTGTTCAGGGCGATACTGTTTCGAAATCGATCCAGGCGGAGATCGATTCCATCTGGCAGAAGGAAAAGACGAAACGAGGCGATTCAATTTTTGATGGCAAGCTGCTGGCGTTTGCCGGTTTAACTGAATCCGAGATGCAGGTTCGGACGGTTACCTACAGTTCATTTCTCGCGCAGATTCGCAAACCGGAACTCTACGAGGAACTGAGGATAGAGTCGCTGGCTGTAAGTGGTCTCGTTTACAGCGGAAGTAGCTTGGCCTTTGGAAAGCGCTCCGCCCAGGTGACAGCATCCCCGGGTGAATGGGAGCTTATTCCATCTGGATCCATAACACCTACCTGCATCGGATCGGACGGTTTAGTCCGGATGGAAGAACAATTCTTTGAAGAACTAGAGGAAGAACTGGGAGTCTCTCGTGCCCGGGTAATGCACTGGCAGCCGTTTCTGTTTGTGCACGATCCGGAAATTCACACAATCGATATTGGCATCGAAGCGGAATTATCGACGGGCGACAAACCTTCGAAATCACCGCAATTGAACGAATATTCTGAGATTCGCTGGATTGAAACAACTGAAATAGATCAGTTCTGTCGCAAATTATCGGCCAACGAACCGATGCATAACGTTAGTCGGGCCTTACTCCAGGCGAAATCCCTGGCAGAAATTCCTGGGAAGTAAGCTGTACGGTCGCGGAGGATGACATGAGTAAATCAGCAATCATCAAAATAGAGAAGTTTCAGATTGGTGGGGACAATCCACCGTTCATTATCGCTGAAATGTCAGGGAACCACAATGGATCCCTTGAGCGTGCACTGGAAATTGTTGAAGCGGCAGCCTCCGCCGGGGCGCATGCGCTAAAAATACAAACGTATACCGCTGAGACAATGACCTTGAATCTCAGGCACGGAGAGTTCTTTATCAACGATCCAGCCAGTCTCTGGGCTGGTAATTCGCTCTACGATCTCTACGAGAAGGCGCACACGCCCTGGGCCTGGCACAAAGAAATTTTTGAAAGATGCAAAAAGCTGGGAATGGTTGGATTCAGCACGCCATTCGATGCGACCGCGGTTGATTTTCTTGAAGCGTTAAACGTGCCCTGCTACAAGATTGCATCGTTTGAGAATACTGATATTCCCTTGATCCGTCGCGTTGCCTCAACGGGAAAACCGTTGATTGTTTCCACGGGAATGGCAACACTCTCCGAGATTGCAGACATAGTTTCAACTGCGCGGGCCGCTGGTTGCCGTGACCTCATACTTTTGAAATGCACAAGCCAGTATCCTGCCGATCCGCGCGATTCAAACATTGCCGTCATTCCTCATATGAGCGAACTGTTTGATGTCCCGGTTGGTCTTTCTGACCACACAATGGGAATTGGCGCTGCGATTGGTGCTGCCGCTCTTGGTGCTGTGGCGATTGAGAAGCACTTCACCACGAGCCGGGCAGACGGCGGAGTTGATGCTGCGTTCTCAATGGAGCCCGGCGAGTTACGATCTCTTGTTGTGGAATCGCGCACAGCACGTGAGTCAATCGGCACTGTTTTCTATGGTCCAACCAAACATGAAGAGAATTCACTCGTGTTTCGCAGGACTTTGTATATCGCGAAAGATATTGAAGAGGGAGAAGTGCTGACTGCGGCGAATATGCGCGCGATCCGACCCGGGCGTGGGTTGTCTCCCAAAGCATTCGATCTGTTGTTGGGGCGTCGCGTGAACAAGAAGGTTGCCGCGGGTACTCCGGTCTCCTGGGATCTGATTGGCTAAGAGATGATTGCATACATTCCCGCGCGTGGTGGATCCAAGCGGATTCCACGCAAGAACGTCCGGCTCCTCGGTGGCAAACCCGTCATTGTGCACGTGATCGACACGTTGCGTTCGCTTTCTTTCATTGAGAAGGTCTGCGTCTCTACAGACGATGAAGAGATTGCCTCCATTGTTAGAAATGCGGGTGCAGAAACCCTGGAACTTCGTTCTCCTGCATTGTCAAATGACACGGCTTCATTCCTGGATCTCATCCGTGAGGACGTGCCACGTTTTCTAAAGCTGGCCAGGGATCAGGATCAATTTCTGTTCGTGCTTGCAACGTCCGCTCTGATACCTGCATCAACGTATGAGCAGGCGCTTGCCGTCTTCAGCGAAAGCAAAGCCGACGCTGCGCTCAGTGTACACGAGATGGATCCCAATCCATCGTTGGCGATGACTCGAGACGCAAGTGGTATCATTAACGCAGTATTCCCGGCGCAACTTGCCATGCGCACACAGGATATGCCCAAATACTTTATGGATGCCGGTTGTTTCTACATGATTCGTCACAGTGCGCTGATCAAGCATAACAGGTTTTTCGATGCAGTTTGTGCAGGCGTGGAAGTCCCATCGGGAATTGCTATCGACGTGGATCAAGAATCCGACTGGCGACGACTGGAAGAAAAATTCTTAAGCCGCGAGGCAAAGCAATGAGCCAGGACCAAATATTTGCAACCTCCGAATCGGATCAATGGTTCACACGAAATCGAGCCGTACTCGACACCGGCCATCTCGAACGCGATTTGCCATTGAAATTGTTCGATATGTATCAACTCCGGCCGGCCTCTGTACTGGAAATCGGATCCGCAAATGGTTACAGACTCGAAGCAATCCGGACGCGATGCAATTGCGAGGTGACGGGTGTTGAGCCTTCCAGCCAGGCTATCGCTGACGGCCAAAGCCGATACCCTGCGATCAAATTTATCCACTCAACAGCCGCCGCGATTCCAATCATTGAGAAGACTTTTGATCTGGTGATTGTAAATTTCGTTCTTCACTGGATCGATCGATCCACACTGATGCGCAGCATTGCAGAGATTGACCGGTTACTTGCGGATGGCGGACATCTGATTCTGGGCGATTTTTCCCCGGAGACTCCAGGGCGCGTAGGGTATCGCCATCTCCCTGATGGGCAAGTTTATACCTTCAAGCAACAATACGATTCGATCTTCATTGCCAGTGGCTTGTATCACCTCGTTGCCCGGTTGACGGGAAACGTGGAAACCAAGCAACTCGATCCTGATGTGGACGGTGGCAAGCGCATGGGCGTTTCGCTTTTAAAGAAATCTTTTCATGAGAATTACGTCTTTGTGGAGGCTGTATGAGTCTGGCACTTTTTGGAGGATCTCCAACTATCGCAACGCCTCCACGTCGATATACGTCGATTGGTCCGGAGGAAGTGAAGGCTGCTGTGCGGGTTGTCGAATCGGGTAACCTTTCTCAGTATGTGGGTTGCTGGGATCCGGATTTCTATGGCGGTCCAAACGTTCGCGCGCTTGAGTCTGAGTGGGCTTCCTATTTCAAATCCGGAAATGCAATTGCTGTGAACTCGAATACATCCGGCCTCATGGCGGCGCTAGGCGCGCTGAATCTTGAGCCGGGGGATGAGGTAATCGTTAGTCCCTGGACCATGTCCGCTTCCGCAACCGCGATTCTGGTATGGAATGCAATTCCGGTCTTTGCAGATATTGAACTTGAAACGTTTAATCTGGATCCTGCTTCCGTAGCCGCTCGCATAACACCGCTTACGCGAGCCATTGTTGTGACGGACCTTTTTGGTCATCCGGCAAGACTTAGCGAAATCATGGAGATAGCCAGGGGCAAAGGCATTCGAGTCATCGAGGACTGCGCGCAGGCGCCAGGCGCAATGTATGCCGGCAAGTTTGTGGGTACGGTTGCCGATGCTGGAGTCTTCAGTCTTAACTACCATAAGCACATTCATACCGGAGAGGGCGGAGTTGTTGTCACGGACAACGCAGAGATTGCAGAGAGAATTCAGCTCATTCGGAACCATGCCGAGTCCGTAGTGGCCGACAAGGGAGTCTCGCTCCTCACCAATATGATTGGATTCAATTTCCGCATGACGGAAGTGGAGGCCGCGATTGCTCGTGAACAGCTGCTGAAATTGTCCGGGCTGGTCAAGAGCCGGATGGTGGCAGCAGAGCGACTAACCAGCGCTTTGCGCGATCTTCCAGGATTAAAGCCGCCTTTTGTAAGACCTGGATCATCGCATGTCTACTATGTTTACGCGATGCAATATGATTCAAGTGTAACGGGAGTCTCACGCAGTCGACTGATCGAAGCATTGAATGCAGAGGGCGTGGATATTTCCGCCGGTTACTTGAACCTGCATTTACTGCCAATGTACCAGAAGCGTATTGCGTATGGATCGGCTGGCTTCCCCTGGACGGGTGGGCTGTATCGCGGTACGGTCAGTTATGACAAGGGCATCTGTCCGCAGGCGGAGCGAGCACATGAGTCAACTGTGCTTAAGATGGAGTTTTGCAAATACGTCTACGACGATGAAACGATCGATCGTGTGGCTGCGGCATTTCGAAAAGTCTGGGATCACCTGCCTTCATTGAAGGATCTCTAGCCCATGGCTGAGTTCCTCATTCTCGTCGAGGATCCCGGACCGGCTAACTTTATTCGAAACGTTTACGGACGGTTGCCTGGAGCGGCGCTCATGGCTTCTGGTCTCGCGCTTGACGTGTTACCCGAAGCCCGATCGGTTCAAGCTCAGACTCCGGAAGGTCTATTGACGCAAATCGCTCCCAGAATACTGGTTGTAGGTACAACGGAGAACCGCCAATCCTTCACGCTCGGCTGTCTTACTGAGGCGCGCAAACGGGGCATTCAAACAGTTGCATTTGTTGACGCAAGGATGAATGCTGAGCGGCGATTCTCCGGGAACACCGATCAGCCACTTCAGCACGCGCCAGATTGGCTCCTTGTGCCCGACGATAAGACAAGAGAGAGCTTTATTGCCCTTGGGTTTCCAGACCAAAAGATCTTTGTGACGGGTTATCCGCATTTTGATTCGATAAGGAATATCGCGCAGAGCCAGACACCTTCTTCCCGGCAACGTTTGCGCAAAGATTTGTTCCCTGGGGCTGCAGACAGGCCGGTGGTCATGTTTATTGCGGAAGGGTCGCGCAGAATCCTGGCACCTGAGTACAAGCGTCGAAGTGGCTATCAGATGTTCGGTCGGGGACAGGCAGATGGCAGAACGGAAATTGCTCTTGAGGAATTCATTGATGCGTTTCGTCAGAGCAGCCTTCCCCTGTATCTTGTGATGCGAATTCACCCTAAGGATTTTCGCGAGGACTATTCGCAGTATCTTGGCGAACTGGACCTGGTGATCCAGGGTGGAAACGCGGTTGAGTCGGTTCTTGCCTCCGACCTGGTCGCAGGCCTAACATCGATGCTCCTGCAGGAGAGTATAGTTATGGGTGTGCCTTCCCTGTCGATCCTGCCGAATCCCCAGGAACGGAGCTGGGCTTCGGCGCTCGACGACATTTCTGTTCCCGTAATCAGCAACCGCGACAACCTGTTGAAATATGTGAAGGCCCTTGGCCCGCATTCATTTGCCCGGAATTTCGTGCAAGGCGAGCACTCTGTGCCTGCCACGGATCGCGTAGTCAATGCCCTTACGGAAATAGCTCGTGTCGGATAAGCTTGCCACCATTATAGTCGGATTCGGCAAAGTCGCTGCGGGCTATAGTCGCGATGAAAAAATGAATCAACATTATCAGTACGCAACGCATGCGCAGGTACTTCGCGCGCATCCGGCGTTTGCTTGGGACGCGGCCGTGGATCCGTCGCCGGAGGCCAGAGCATTTGCAAAGGAGTGGGGCTGCACGCGTATCTATGAATCTGTCGATGATATTCCGGCTAACGTCACATTTGATGTCGCCGTCCTGGCTACACCTTCCAATCGCCTGGGTATTGTCCGCAAGCTGAAGGGGATCAAGGGTGTAATTCTTGAGAAACCCATGGCGGAGAACTATGAGGAAGCCGAATCGCTCGTAAAGGAATGCGAAGATCGCAACATTGTAACGCAGGTAAACTACTGGCGACGATCTGATCGATTTCTGCGTGAGCTTGCAGGCGGCCGTCTAACGCAACTCGTCGGTAAGCCGCAGGCCGTACACGTTGTGTACGGGAACGGACTGCTGAACAACGGAAGTCACATGATTGACCTGGTGCGAATGCTGATCGGAGAGATTAGTTCCTTTCAGATCAATCCAGGGGCAACCTGGAACCAGGGGCCTGTTGCTGGAGATTTGAATTTGCTTTTCAGCCTGGAAGCCGGTGATCGAGTTCCTGTTGCCTTTCACTGTGTCGATTTCACTCAATATCGCGAAAACTCGATCGAAATCTTTGGCACTACAGGAAGGCTGTCCATTGTGAACGAGGGATTGATCAATCTGCACTATTCCACGGGTCCAAACAGGGGAATGACCGGGGTCAATGAACTTATCTCGGACAAGCCAATGCAAATAGAAAGTAGCGTTGGAGACGCATTCTACCGGGTATATTCCGATCTTGCGAATGCAATTTTGAACGGCGGTAGTACCGCGAGTTCCGGGCGCAGCGCGCTCGCCACAGAACGTGTCATCTCCGGAATCTTTAGTCTGTACTCGCAAAGCAAAGTCGCGGAGGCATGAGCTTGGGAACACCAATACCTTTTTTAACTGGAGAGCGCCTAATCCTGCGGATCCTGGATGTCTCTGACTGCGAAGGGAGTTATCCGGAATGGCTGAATGATCCGGAGGTTTCGAAGTTCAATTCGCATCATGTATTGCCCTACGATCGCGAAGCAGCAAAGGATTACGTAGCAGGATTGCGGAATCGTCGCGATGCGCTCGTTCTTGCAATCGTAAGTCGATCAGATAACGTTCATATTGGAAACATTGCGCTCGATCGGATCAATTTGCTCCACGGAACGGCGGAATTGACAATCATGATTGGTTCAAAGCCACACTGGAACAAAGGCCTCAGCAAAGAAGCGGCCAGCCTCCTGTGCAGGCATGGTTTTGAAAGTCTGAACCTGCATCGGATTGAGTGTGCAACCCGGGCGGACAATCAGGGGATGCGCAAACTCGCTGAGTATCTTGGAATGCGGCAGGAAGGAAACCGCAGACAGGCCGTCCTCAAAGAAGGCACACGCCACGATCTTGTGGAGTACGGTGTACTTCGAGATGAGTTCTACGCAAAATTCAAATAAGAATACAAGGCTGCACAATCAATGAGACTTCTTCGTACTATCCTGGGCTACTTCTGGCGTGAACTGAAGCTTATTCTCAATGCGACACCCCTGAGCTCAGAAGAGCAGGCGTTTGTAAAGGCCAATACGGATTTCTGGAACGAGTCGAAGGGCAAGAACAGAGATGCCTTCGTGCTCGTCGAGTTTGTTGAGCATGAGGCAATCTTGCTCGCGAATGCCGCCACTGGTGCGATTTGTGCGCAGGCAAAGGGCCTGAAGATGCTATTCCTAACAAACAGCAGCACAAGAGAACCAATCAACAGAATCCTTAAATCTTACCCTGACTGCAAATTTGTGCGCCTTAATTCTGTGGGCTACTGGATCCCAAGGGCAAAAGGTTGGCTCGCGGCCCGGAAAGCGATGCGGACGCTGAAGACCGTTGACGATGTGCTTGCCTGGAAACTTGATGGTGTCGTTTACGGGGACATACTATACGACTCCTTTCTGGCGCGGGGCTATGCGACGCTTCGCGAGGTTTCGCAGGTCCGCGAAACTCTTGTCCAGCTCTTGATGATCTATTATACATACAAAAGAATAATCGCAAAGCATAAGATCGAAACGGCTATCATCAGTCAGCTCATGGGTGTGTATCCGGGGACGCTGGGTCGAATGCTTCTGGCCAGGAATGTAGAAATCCAGAATCGAATGGGTTCGAGTGAGATCATGATTCGCAAGTATCGTGATAAAGACGAACCCTCCGAGCATCCGGCAGCCCCAACGATGACCTACTTCGAGCGAATGCTGGCTGATTCGGATGCCTCAATTGTGCATATGGCAGAGGATTATCTCGATCGCCGGTTTGGCGGTAAACTCTTTCGTCTCGATGCAAAGCTAGCGTTCAGCAAGGACCGCAAAGTTTACGATGACCGCACTGAATTCTGCGCCGATTACAAGCTGGATAGTAAGAAACCTCTAGTCTTCTTGATGCTGCACGCGTTTAACGATTATCCGCATTGGAATTATCCGCGTCACATGATTTACCGGGATTACTTTGAGTGGTTTGAGCAGACGCTTGCAATCGTCCAGGATTTAAAGGACGTGAATTGGATTGTAAAAGAGCATCCCACGCAAAGGTACTATCGAACTTTTGACCTGGATCTCGACGTTTACATGAAACCGTACGAGAATTCTCCTAACATCCGATTCCTGAACGCTGATACAAAGCTTAACACTGGATCGCTTCGGCACATTGCTCACGCAATCGTTACTGGCGTTGGGACTCCGGGGTTGGAATTTGCCACGTTTGGCATTCCCTGTCTGCTTGGCGGCGAAGGTCCCTACAGTGGCTTTGGATTTACCCGCGAGCCGCGCACCGCAACGGAATACGCACGCGAGCTCCAGGCACTCAAGGATGCACCTCGTCTGGATGCGGAGGCAATCCGTAGAGCCAAGGTCGTGGCATTCTTCTATTTTTGTATCGCGAATTGCCATCCATTTCATTTCTGTCCACACTTTGATCAGGATCAACTGTCTCGTTGGGCTCCGGAGACGACTCGCCTGATGTGGGCTCGTGCCGCGGAAGGGCTAATTGACCCGGACCATAAAAAGAAGTTGAGGCAGCAGATTCAGGAGCTTTCAGAATTCTTTCTGGACAATACGCGAATCCACTCAATAGATTTGAAACAGTTTCCTTTTTTGCGTGTCTAGGACCGTTATGCGGCAACATTACATAGTATGGGATGCCAATTCCTTTGCTCGGTTCACCTGATATGATCGTAAACTCCAATAAAAGTAATATAAGAGGCTTCTGTGGATAGGATTTTCGCGGCAGGTCCCTGGGTTACCGAATCCGATATTAACATAGTGCTGGATGCTCTCCGCAATGGATGGTACGAGCATCCTTTCCACTATTGCGAGAAATTCCAGGCTGAGTTTGCTGCGTATCATGGACGCAAGTACGGAATCATGACTCCGAACTGCACCACAGCCATTCATCTCCTGCTAACAGCGCTCGGAGTCCAGGATGGAGATGAAGTTATTGTTCCAGAATGCACCTGGATTGGCTCTTGCGCCGGCGTGTCTTACTTGCGCGCAAATCCCATTTTTGCGGATATCGATCCCGTCTCCTGGTGCCTCGATCCGGAATCTGTGCGCGCTCGCTTGAGCCCTAAGACGCGAGCAATCATCGCCGTCGATCTATACGGGAACATGCCAGACATGCCTGCGTTACAGAAGATTGCGGACGAACGTGGAATCCCGCTCATTGAGGACGCTGCAGAAGGGGTTGGTTCAACGCTTCACGGAAAACGCGCGGGTTCATTTGGCGTGGCCTCCGTGTTCAGTTTCCATAGAACCAAGACGATCACAACCGGGGAAGGCGGGATGCTCCTGCTCGACGACGAAAAGCTCTACCAACGATGCATGTTTCTGCGAGATCACGGGAGAAGGGTGGACGGAAAGCTATACTACAACTATGAGATTACCTACAAATACATGCCGTTTAACGTTCAGGCTGCACTCGGTTATGCGCAATTCAAACGCGTGGATGAGCTAGTTGCGCGCAAGCGCCATCATCTGAATACGTATCGCGCAGGACTCGCCGGCATTGCGGATCTGGCGCTAAATCCTGAACCGGAGGGTGGCGTAAACGGCGCGTGGATTACCGGCTTATTGTTTGGTCGTTCGCATGGCATTGATAAGGACAAAGCCATCGCACATTTTACGGCCAAAGGAATTCCAGGGCGTCCGTTCTTTTATCCGCTCTCAAGTCTTCCGGCCTATCCGGGGCTTCGTGAGAAATATGAACCCTTGAATCCGGTGGCTTATGAAGTTTCCGAGCGCGGTGTGAACTTACCCGGGGCTTTGAACCTTACCGACGACCAATTGCAATTCATCATAGATGCGGTGAAAGAGCTAGTAGCAGGTGGAAAATGAAGTTTGTAGTTACCGGGGCCCTTGGTCATATTGGGTCGCAACTAATCCGTAAATTGGCCGAATACTATCCGGGATCTGAGATTCTGCTGATTGATAGCATGATGACGCAGCGGTATTGCTCGCTGTTCAATCTGCCGTCGGGCGCAAAATATCGGTTCATTGATAGTGATTTGATGAAACTGGATCTGCCCAACCTGTTGAAGGGTGCAGACGTTGTGGTACAACTGGCCGCAATCACGGACGCTGCCAATAGCTTTCAAAACAAAGAAGCAGTAGAGCAGAACAACTTCAATACCACTGCAAAACTCGGAGAAGCCTGCATTGTAACTGGATCAAAACTAATACATCTGTCATCCACGAGCGTTTACGGCACGGCAGATGAGTCCGTCGACGAGTTTTGTTCGGATGAACAGCTGAAGCCTCAGAGTCCGTATGCAGAAACAAAGCTGAAGGAGGAAAAGTTCCTGGTCGAGTTGGCAGGGCGGGGGCTAAAGCACGTTACATTCCGGTTCGGCACAATTTGTGGCGTGTCGCCGGGGATGCGCTTCCATACGGCAGTAAATAAGTTTTGCTGGCAATCAGTCATGGGCATACCAATCACAGTCTGGAAAACGGCCCTTCATCAGAAAAGACCGTACCTTGACTTGACGGATGCAACAAGAGCTGTACAATTTGTGATAGATCGTGATCTTTTTTCGGGCCTCGTCTACAATGTCGTTACCTCGAATCACACCGTTCAGGAGATTCTTGACATGATCAAGCTCCGGATTGCCAGGTTTGACGTGGAATTTGTGGACGCGGCCATCATGAATCAATTGTCGTATGACGTTATGAACACCCGGTTCAAGGAAGCTGGTTTTACCTTTTCTGGTAGCATTGACCATGCTGTAGAGTCCACAATTCAGCTTTTGAAAGGCGCGGCCACTGCGTGAGCACGGATCCCGTTATCTGGGAAGGTATTTTCACTGCGTTCCCCGCTGAGAAACCCGACGAGATATTTGAAAGCGATCGTTGGCTGGCCAGGACCTCAGAGGCAATCGAAGAGAATCAGAAGAACATTGCCCAGGGAAATTGGAAAAGTAGCCTTGTGCATGAGTATCCCCTGGCGCCGGCGGTTGCTGCTCTCCTGGGTTCGCTCGCTTCTGAGGTAAGTATTCTGGACTTTGGCGGCGGAATGGCTACGAGCTACTTTCCGCTCAGGGCTTCTCTTCCTTCTGCCCGGCTGCGTTATGACATTGTAGAGTCTGCGGCCGTGTGCGCTCGTGGTCAAAAATTGTTTGCTGATTCCGAGGTCAGCTTCATGGAACAAATACCGGACAAGGCTTCCTATCACGTTGTGCATGCAGGAGCCAGTCTTCACTACGTCGAACACTGGAAGGCACTCCTTGAAAAATTTGCAACAGTCGCATCGCACCAAATCATTCTCTCTGGCTTAACGGCAGGAGACCAGATCCCAACTTTCGTGACATGGCAGCTTTACTACGGGTCTCGTGTTCCTGTCTGGTTCTGGAACCTCAGTGATGTTGTGAGCCATATGGAGACGATTGGCTGGAGACTGGCCTACAGATCCTTACTGGCCTCCGAGTATAGAGGAACCGTGCAGCCTTTGCCAATGAGCAATTTCCCTCCTTCGCACCGCCTGGAGAGAAAATGTAATTTGATATTTCTCAGGAAAGAAAATGCATAGAATTCTGCATATTGGAGCAAACAAGACAGCTTCGACAACGCTCCAGCGTCAGTACTTTTGCAAGTCAGATGCGCTTGAGTACCTTGGAGAGGATTGCTTTGACTACCTTGAACATCGCGATGCGTTAAACTCGCTGGTCGCAGACGACGATATTCACTTTGACTCCACGCGCATTAAGGAAATCTTTTCGCGCTTTCTTGCGCGCCGTCCTGACCGAACCCATCTCTTTTCAAACGAAGATATCATGACAGGTCGCCTGCCTACCGTATGTGCCGATCGGCTGAAAGGATTGTTGGGCGAAGCGACTGTATTGCTCGTCATCCGCAACCAGGTGTCGGCATTAGAATCATGGTATGCCAATCACGGTGCATATCTGAAGCAGGTTCCGCGTCGTTATTGGAGACGCTATGTGGCCTTTGAAGATTGGGCGAGTTACTGTTTTGACTTCATGAATTACAGTGTGCTCGACAGCTATTTCTACCATCGGTTCATTTCGCTGTATGCGGATCGGTTTGGGAAAGAAAACGTTCGAATCCTGATGTTTGAAGATCTAATTCGCGATCCAAAAAAGTTTATTGGAGAGCTCTGCTCCGTACTCAAGACGGATCCGGAAGAGGCCACTCGCCTTCTCGCCGGAAAGAAGGATCGGCGGCGGAACACCCACAGGGAGTATCTTTACCACAAGTTTCGCGGAAGGTTTTTTCCATCGATCCATTTCAGTAGCATTCCCGGCGGAAAGTTGCTTGCAAGGGGCCTGACTTCATTTCTAAGCAAGGGACGGCCTGCAGGAGGTTACATGACCCAATCATGGAAGGAAAAATTTGCAGATCTATATAGAGAAGACAATCGCAAGCTTGCGAAGGAGTATAATCTCCCGTTAGGCGAAGCCGGTTACCCAATTTGAAAGTTTGAGGGACTTATGTCAGAACCACAAAAGAAAATGTACTCGCGCGCGGAATTTGAGCAACTTCGGAAGGACGAGGCGGCGCGCATGGTCGGAGATAAGAAGCTCTGGGCAGATGCTCTGGATGTTAAATATCGCGCCGGCGAATACTTCTGGATTCACCAGACTAACTGGCTGGGTGAACCCTGCCTGCAATTGCCGCAGGATATGTTTGCAATGCAGGAAATCATCTTCAACACAAAGCCTCGTTACATCATCGAGGTTGGAACTGCATGGGGTGGTTCACTTCTATTCTACTCAACATTGCTTGAGATTCTCGGTGGAGGCGAAATCATAGGAATTGATATTTACATTCCAGATGACCTCAAGGCTCGAATCGCTTCTTACGGAAAGCTGTCGGAAAGAATTCATTGGCTCGATGGATCGTCCATTGATCCGGCAACAGTCGAGAAAGTGAACAAGATAACCGGCGGCTCGCGCGAGGTTATGATCTTGCTCGATTCGCACCATACTCATGATCACGTTATTCAGGAATTGAATCTATATTCTCCGCTCGTCGGGAAGGGCTACTACCTGATCTGCGGAGATACAACGATTGAGTATCAACCAGAATCTAAAGTTCGCCTCCGGCCCTGGGGGAAAGGGAACAGCCCCAAATCGGCACTGGATGCTTTCATGAAAACCAACGATCGCTTTGCCGTTGATACATTGATTGAGAACAAGCTGCTGCTCACGAACAACCCCGGCGGCTATTTGAAATGCCTCAAGGATTGAGACGCACGATTTTCACATGAAGTTGATTATCCAGATACCATGCTACAATGAGGCAAAGACCCTGCCTCAAACGATCCAGGATTTGCCCCGGAGTATTCCGGGGATTTCCAGTATTGAATTGCAGGTGATTGATGATGGTTCCACCGATGGAACCTCAGAAATTGCTCGTGAGCTGGGTGTGGCGCACATCGTCCGATTCAGGCGGAATCGTGGACTTGCGGCTGCATTCAGGGCTGGTATTGATAACGCGTTGCGACTTGGCGCTGATATTGTGGTAAATACAGACGCAGACAATCAATACATGGGATCCGATGTTGCATTGCTCGTTGAGCCAATCTTGAATAATACCGCGGATATGGTGATCGGTTGCCGACCCATTGACGATCATCCGGAGTTTTCCTTTCTGAAGAAGTGCTTTCAAAAATTCGGAAGCTGGGTACTGAGAAAGGTTTCTGCAACCAGTGTTCCGGATGCTGCAAGCGGCTTCAGGGCCTATTCGCGCGCTGCGTTGCTTCGTTTGAATATTTTCTCCGATTTCTCTTATACCATGGAAACGTTGATTCAGGCCGGTTACGACAACTTGCAGATTGCATCGCGCGACATTCGCGTGAATCCCAAGACAAGAGAGTCGCGGCTCTTTCGCAACATATGGCACTATATGTGGCGGTCCGGAAAAACGATAATCAACATCTTTCTATTGTACAGGTCTGCGCGCTTCTTTGGCGTTCTTGCTATCGGGGCATTCGTTGCTGCCGTCCTCGTGATTGTTCGCTATCTGGTGCTGATGTATTTGTTTCAGGTCTCCACGACTGTCTTCTGGCCGTCGATCATTCTGGCCGGTGTTCTGCTTGTTCTTGCGTTTCTTCTCTATCTGACCGGAATTCTCGGATCATTGCTCGCGGCCAATAGAAAGCTATCGGAAGACATTCTCTATAGGCTCAGAAAGATGGAATACGATCGTCCCGAAGGAAAGCGCCAGTAATATATGTGCGGCATTGCCGGGATCTGGTCCCGTACAAATCAGGAAGTTTCTATGGATCGCATTGGCGCCATGGTGCAGGCTCTGGCACATCGCGGGCCTGATGCAGCAGGCCAATGGGCTGCGCGGGGGCTTCTCTTTGGACACAGGCGCCTCAAGATCCTTGATATGTCAGACCTGGCGAACCAACCATACACCGATGGCGTCGATAGTCTCATATTCAACGGACGTATCTTTAACTATCAGGCACTTCGCAAAGAGCTGAGCGATCGATTCGAATTCCGAACAGATTGTGACACTGAGGTTCTGTTTCGTGCCTTACAGGTGTGGGGAACATCCGTATTTGAGCACATTCGCGGACAGTTCGCGTTCGTATTCTATAAACACAGCGATCGACAGCTGATTGTAGCTCGTGATCATGCGGGAATTTGTCCTCTGTACACGCTTGAAACGCCAGAAGAAATCCTTTTCTGTTCGGAAATCAAGCCTCTCTTAATGCAACACAAGTGCGCCCTCGACAAGGAAGCATTGCTGGATTACTTTAAGTATCGTTACAACATTCAAAACAGCAAGACTCTCTTCGCAGGCGTGCGCCGATTTCCACCGGCGCATTTCCTCACGATCGACATGGAAACTGGCCGTCAGGCGCTATCGCGATATTGGCGGCTAACGTTCAACGAAACCGCGCCCCGAAGCGATGCGGATATTCAGTCACACTTTAATCATCTTATGGATGAGCAAATCTCAAGCCAGCAAATGGCACACGTTCCCGTGGGTCTGTATCTGAGTGGCGGGATCGATTCAGGCGCGCTACTAAAAGGCTTTGCGAAAGCCTCCGCGGATATTGAATCCTTTACGTTGAGTTTTTTCCCCAACGATAGCGACACAAGGCGCGTTGAGGCTCTGTCTCAAACAATGAAGTTCAAGAAGAATTTAATTGAATTCTCTCCGGAACATCTCGACGAACTCGAAGAGGTTGTATTTTCCCTCGAAGAACCCTTTGGTGACTTCATTATTGCCGCAAACTATTTCCTGGCTCAGTGCGCGTCGCGATCGGTGCGGGTGGTTCTTTCCGGTGAGGGTGGGGATGAAGCATTTCTGGGATACGATCACCAGCGCAGCTTCTTGAAGCTCCGGTCTTTGACTGCAAATGGAATTCTGGGCCCGCTCATGGCCGGAATTCTTCGCATGCTACCAGCCTCAATTGTTCAACGTTTGCAGAGCTACCCGGGTTCCTTTGACCGGGACGCAACCGATAAGATTGCAAGAATTGTCGCGAACGCCAGCACGCCCGTCAGCTCTTACCTGGAACTCGTCTCACTTTTCACAGACTCCGATCTAACTGAGATGTTTCGGCCGGGATTCATGCCCTCTGGAATCAAAGCCGATGTGGCGCCCATCACAGAAATCTTTGAGCACGATGAAGAGGTCTGGCAATCGGTTTTGCGTGTCGAGATTGAGCAGATGACGCTCATTGTGAACCTGTTGAAGCAAGAGCGTTTCGGGATGAGATTCTCAATGGAAGGATGTGTTCCATTTGTGAGTCGTGAGGTTCTGGATTTTGTCAGCAGCCTTTCATTTGGAAGCCTGTTCTCGAGAATCAATAAGCGTATCCTGCTCAATTACAGTGAGCAGTCTGTAATCAAGAAAAAGCCGTTCTCGCTGTTCGAGACGAATCTATATCTGCAGAAGTTGATTTCGTTGTTTGATCAATACACGCAAAGCAGCAGTGCTACTGGCATTCTCAATCCGACCTTCCTTGAACAATGTCGGTCGAATCTGGCCCGTGGGGGAGTGCTCGGGATTAAGCGAGCAATGGCAATAGTCGTGTTCCTTATCTGGTACAAGAAATTCCAGCCATATCTGAAGGAAGCCTAGAATTCCATGAAACAATCGATACGCTGGGAACACATCGGCTGGCCCATTGTCATTACCGCAATCTTCGCGATTCGTTGGGCGACCTGTCTGCCATTCTCCGGGAATATGCCAGCGGTCCTCGACGGGGACAATCTGGATTTATTCGGAAGGTTTCTCATTTTCGTTCGCGAGCCGTTTGGTTATCCTGTCGGTAGGATTGAGGGGCTCTCGTTTCCGTTTCGCGACGCGAATATCTTCCGCGGATCAATTCCGCTCGTTGCCATTCCGCTTAAGGCTCTCGCAAAAATTTGGGCTCCCGTTGGGCAACACTACTTCTTTGTGACGGCTGAACTCATCGCTGTGTTCGTCGCGACTCTCTATGTGTGCAAACTTCTGACGCTCTTAAAAATTAATTCTCCCTGGTATAAGTTGATTGGTTCGATACTCCTGGTTCTCAATCCGGCACTTCTTCACCGCAGTTCGAAATATTACACAATTTCGTTTGTTGTGATGAATTTCCCGGTTATTTTCGCGTTCTTCTACTACTATGCCTTGCGATTTGAAGGAAGCTTACGTCGATCCGCGGTGGGCCTGGGATTACTTCTTCCGATCGCTGCGCTATTCGACTATTACCTGTTGTTTGCGCTGCTGGTCGTAACATCAACGCTGGTTGTTGTCGATGTTGTTCGCTATTTCTGGATTCGTGAAAAATTTCTGCTTCATTCTGCGCGGAGCACGGCCGTGGCGCTCGTGGCTGGCGCAGTACTTGCGCAGCTCTGTCTGAAGGCAATCGGGGACGAAGGGAGTCTGCAGAGCCCGGAGCGATCTCAGTTGTGGGTAGGGCGATACGCGGATGGTTGGGCATACGGCGGTGGATTTGGTGGCGGATTTCACGTAGCAGATCTTCTGACATTCTTTATTCCTCCTGCCGACTTGCCCGATCTGCCCTGGTCAATGCGAAATGGTCCTGTTTCTATTCCAGTCCTACTCGGATTCCCATTCTATTTCGGCAAGTTGATGCCAGGACAATACGAAGGATTTGCCTATCTGGGAACTGCCATGCTGATATCGCTGATTCTTGTGGCCGTTGTATGGTTGCGGTCAGATAATCGCCTAACGTTATTTAGAAAAGCACAGGAATTTCACTCCGGCCCATGGCTTGCGCTCTGGTGCGCCGCCATTGTACTGTTCTCTATTAGCCTCGGATATGTCCTGCATGTGGCTGGTCACCGGTTCCCGTCTCTGCCTACGCCAGCAACCCTGATGGCTTACGTTTGGCCCAAGTTCATGTATGCCCGATCGCTTGGCAGGCTGGACTTCTTCTTGATGAGCCTGGTGGGATTGGGGGTTTTTGTATCTCTTGTCAAGAGGGTATTGCCGGTATTGCAACGCTACGGCAGTTGGATGCCGTTAAGCGCCCTTGCGATTCTGGCAACTCTACACATGGTTGAAGTGAGGGGATATCTTGATCCTCCCGCTTCGGTTTCGGGGAATTCAATTATTAATCACCTCGATGCGCAGGACCAGGCTACCGTGCGGGAAGTTACGCGAGGCAAATCGGCGTTGCTAGTGGCCCCGTTGATTCGCCGCGACCTAAAGTGGGATATGATTTGCTACTCCCTGGCATTCCATTCGCTCGCACCCTTGAGCGGTTCAACGGTAGGATTCGGCGAGAAGCGCGAGCACATGTTATGGTTCGAGGCCGACGTGAATGCAGTGGAGAACGGGCGCTTTAAAGACCTGCGTCTCCGGTATGGAGACTTTGCCGTGGCCGTTTCTCCGGTCCTGGCCCAATCGATTCTGGCAAAAGCAGACCTGCAGCCGCGTGTCATAACGTTACATCATCCAGGAGTTGTTCTCCTGGATATCTCCGGACCCAGAGGACCCAAATAGTCACTTGATGTAAGCACACAAAGGCGACTTGACTGGGGCACGATTCTACAGGAAGTTGACCAACGCATTCGGATTGAATTCTCCTTCGGAAAACTCTTTGAGTAAAGTACACCCATTTCGTTTTATCCTGACCACGCGATACAAGATTCGCTACATACGTTCACTGTTACGCGGTGAAACCACAGCGGATTTATTGGATCTGGGCTGTGGGAGCGGGTTTGCGCTCAGTCAGATGGAAGGTTCGTTCAAGAACGCGACCGGGATTGATATGTCTCCGGAAGCAATCGCATTTGGTCAGCAATTCACGACCGCTAAATTGATGGTTGGGAACGCGGAGAAGCTGCCTTTTAAAGACAAATCATTCGACGCCATTGTCTCGACGGACGCATTCGAACATATCCCGGATGACAATGCAGCTATGCGGGAAGCATTTCGGGTGTTGCGTCCAGGTGGGCCTATCGTTGTTTATTCACCGAGCACAATCGGAATTCTTTCAAACACGCCTCTGGCGGAATTGTATCATGACAGCGAGAAGAGCTACCTGCTCGATCAACGCTATTATACCATCCAAACCCTTACCGAGCTGGCCGAGAAAGCTGGCTTCAAGGTTGAATACACCGGCTATCACAACTTTTTCATCCAGGAAGCGTTCACTCAAGTGCTCAAATGGTTTGCGCGCAAACGCGGAATTCAATACGAAAGCCAGGCCGATATTGGCAATTTTGTAAACTCACCCTGGTTTCCGGTGTACCGTTTTCTGGCTCTGCCCGTGATTGATCTCATGGTCTGGTTCGAGAACCTCATCTTCACAACAATCCTTGGCGGCCGCATCCGCGGTCATCGAATTGTGCTGAAGGCGCGACGTGGCAAAGACTGATAGCCTCGCCGGGCTTTCGTTTTCAAGTTGTTTTCGCATAACGTCCAAATTGAGCCACGCCTGAACGTACGGATTCAGATCGGAGAAGATAAATGACGGAGAAACTGAAGGGAGGGGTTGTAGGTCTTGGCAAGATGGGCCTGCTGCATGCGGCTATCATTAACTCGCTTGATGATACCCGCCTGGCCTGTCTGACAGAAGCCAGTTCCATAATCCGCAATACGGCCCAGTCCCTGAATGAAAAGGTTCATTTCTACAAAGACTTTTCAGAAATGCTCGACCAGGGCAAGCCCGACTTTGTGTTTATTGCGACTCCTCCTTCGTCACATATCGAGCTAGCATTGCAGTGCGCAAAGCGTGGGATCCCGTTCTTCGTTGAGAAACCTCTGGCTATGAGCGCCGATGAGATCGAGCCTTTGCTCAATGCGCTGCGCGATCGACCGGTGCCTAACATGGTTGGTTTTATGCTGCGCTACCTCGCGCCTTTCTCGGAGCTGAACAAGTTTCTCAAGACTGACTCAGAAAGCGCGGGCGTGCCGCTCTACTTCAATGCCACAACGTACGTATCGCAAATGTTCCGCAAGGGCAAAGGCTGGAGATTTAACCGGGGTGAATCCGGTGGCGGTGTGCTCATGGCTCAAGCCATCCACGCCGTAGATCTAATTGTCTGGTATTTTGGTATGCCTGACACGGTGGCCGCCGTCGGTGCGTCGCCCTATTCCGGAACGGTTGAGGACTTTGGGCACATTGTGTTTACCTGGAAGTCCGGACTCCAGGGCTGGTTGGATTCCTCATGGAGTGTGGACAATCATCGCCTCCTGGAAACCAGGATTTCTGTAACCACAACAACTGGAACGTACGCCGCGGATGATGATGTGTTTTCCTCTTTCCAGAGGCCCATCGAGTACGGTGATTCCGGAACGATTCGACTGAAGACAAAGTCAGAAATGTTTTCGGGAGTTCCGGTGGACATTGGAGGCACGCACTACACGGCGCAAGATATGGACTTTATCGAATCGATTCGTGCGGGGCGTTCTCCGGAAAGCGACGTCCGCAATGCATATCATGTCCAGCAGATCATGGATTCTATTTATTATTCTATGTCGCATAACGGTGAGCCGGTAGGGATTGGTAACCTGAAGAAATCTCTGGGTTTCTGGAAGAGCCTGGGCAAGCTACTTCGCGGAGGACGCTTTGAATCCTGAACCGCTAATTCTGGGGCACAACCAGTTTTTTGGAGTGAATCACGGTTCAGCCGCGCGTGGGCTGGAGCGTGAGCTCTATTTCGGCAAGGTTGAGAATGTAATGGAAATCGTGCGAGCGGCGCATGGCGAAGGCGTTCGCTGCATGATGCTCTCAACTCATATTCGCGCCAGGGACATTGCCCGTGCTATTTCAGAAGATCCTGTCCTGTCCGAGGAAATGAGCATTTATGTGCTGCTGCCCTACATGGCAAAATACGTCCGTATGGCAAACCAGAAGGGTTTGCTTTCCATGGTCTCCGAAATCCTCGGCAGCGGAGGGTGGTCTTCGAAATTGAATTTTGCCCTTGAGGCGGGGGTTGGAATTGTCAGGCGAGACCAGCTCAGTATGCTTGAATCGCTTATCGAGATGGAATTGGCGCCGTTTCGGGGACTCAAAGTTCGCGCGGTCTTTTTACACAATGCACTCTCTGACTTGATCGCAGCATTAGAGTTAACAGACATCGCGCGTTTTTTTGTGCAGTCCATTGCCAGCAAGCTCGGCGCCGAGGGTGGTTTTTGTACCCTATCAATGCGCCTCGTCTCCCGATTCTTGCATAGGTCAGGAATTGAGAATCCTCTGATCATGGCTCCATTTAACCCGGCGGGTTTTCAAATGAGTCCCGGTAGGAAAGAATGCGAAGAGGATCTGGTAAACTATCCGGCGCGCGTGGTTGCAATGAGCGTCCTTGCTGCAGGAATGGTGAAACCCTCCGATGCAGCGCAGTACCTGAAAAGCATTGGTATCAAGTCGGCGGTCGTCGGGGCGTCTTCCACGCGTCACGTTCGCGAATCCTTCAAAGAGATAGGCGCAGCGCTTAAATGATCCAGCGCCGCAGACTGCGGATAGCCCTATTCGTCCTTGGCGTTATTCTTGCGATTGTCGCGGTTTTCTTTGTAGTTCGTGAAGTTGACTGGAGCACCGTGCGCGATGCGCTCGTCGGTGCCGACCGGAGCTACTTTGCGGCCGGAGTTCTGTTCTACTTCATTGCAAAGTTTGGTCTCGCAGTCCGATGGGCAGCACTGCTTCGCACTCGCACTCATTTGCCGGTTAACGTTTCTTTTCTTCACATAATGATCGCGTATTTTGTCAACAACGCGCTGCCATTCCGGGGTGGAGAACTTCTACGGCTGTTGCTTGCGCACAGACGCGGTGGAGGTTCCCTGCATTTCTATCTTGGATCCATGGTCATCGAACGCACGATTGATGCTGCGATTCTGTCGCTCATGATTGTTTTTCTTGGTTTAGCCATGGAAGTTCCGCGGGCTGTGAGCACGGCCGTTTTCACTTTAACGGGCCTTGCCTTTGCTCTGTTCTTCTTCGCATTTGCATTTCCAGAAAAACGCGATGTGATTCTGGCTCGTCTGCCCGAGAATCGGGTTTCTAGATATTTTCGTCAGGCTCTGCAGGATGTGGCCTCGAGTCTGAGGCTAATGCGAACCGGCGATTTGATTGTGGCCATCGCCTTTTCCGTTCTTTCCTGGGGTGCCGCCTCGGTAATGTTCTTCTTCTGGCAGCTTTCTTTTAATCTGAATATTCCCTGGTTTGCTGCTCCCTTGCAGATGCTTTCTACAACCCTGGCAACGGCGATCGTCTCCACACCAGGTGGGATAGGAGTCTACCATCAGGTAGTGATCTCTCTTCTCGGAACATGGGACGTGAATAGAAGCGTGGCGTTCGGATTTGCAGCCGCCACGCATTCGGTTCATTTGCTAGTCGCCATTGCGTTTGGAATTCTGGGAGTTCTGCGCGAGCAGGTCAAGGGGCTTCTTCACGCACAGGCAGATCATCAATGAACTCCCAGAAAGCATTCTTTTCCATAGGAATTCCGACCTACGATCGTCTCACAATGGTACGTGAAGCGATTCAATCTTGCAGGTGGCAGAGCTTATCCGATTTCACGGCGACGGTTGCGAACGATTTTGTCGCCGGTCCGTTAAGCGCAGATGACCTGGGGATTGTGGATGATCCGCGATTTGAGATTATCAATCGAAACAAAAATCTTGGACCACTTGCCAACCAGAATGCCCTCATGCAAGCAGCCACTGGATCATACTTCATCTGGCTGTCAGATGATGACATGTACATGCCGGACTTGCTTGCGATTGCAAAACGAATAATTGAAGAGCATGAACCAGAGTGCATATTTTTTGATTTTATCCACGGCTCCACTTATCCTTCAAACTATACGACGTTTTCTGGTAAGCCCCTTCTGCTGAGCGGCGCAGAGTTTCTTGAGAAATACTTTGATGGAACGTGCCCGTCCCAACCGTGGTACGGGGTCTGGAAGCGCGAATTCATTCAAGAAATTGGCGGGATGCGACAGATGGGGCGGGCGAATTTTTCGCCGTATTCCGATCTGTGGCTGGCGCTTCGCGCCGCTTCTGCTCGCAAGATTGTTTATGTACCGCATCCGCTTGTCTTCTTTCGCACGCATGAGACCGCTCGCTCAAGCGTGAGTGTAGACCTGGTTGCCTACACTTCGGGGCAAGAGGAATTGCTGGGACTTTCTGAGCAGCTGCTTGTCTCCTCCGGTGCGGGTCCGGCAACAGAACGAATTCGTTCGAAAATGATGCTGCGTTTCGTCGCGGACTATTTCGAGGTGTTGCGGCGCAGTGGGAAGACCTGGTCGTTTAGCGTTCTGGGGTTTGTATCGATGATTCGCAAGTATCTGCCCCAGGATTTGGAACTACGACGTAAGGTGAAAGATTCACTCAATCGAGAGCTGTACAGATTCTATCGTGAGCGAATGGATCCAGCGGTGAAGATTATCCGTCGATTCATTCGTTGAATTTCCTAAAGTCAATCGGGGACAAAAAGTATGGCACACTGGGTCAAGCTAACAACACATGGAGACACAAGGGGTAAGCTCACAGTAATTGAGAAAGTCCTCCCGTTCGATCTCAAGCGTGTGTATTACATCTACGACGTACCGCCGGACAATATTCGTGGCGGCCATCGACACAAGAAAACCATCCAAGCTTTTGTGAGTATCAAGGGGAGTTGTCGTTTTGTTTGCGACAATAGCAAAGAAAAAGACGAGTTTGTCCTTGATGATGCGTCCAAATGCCTGATTGTTCCACCCGAAGATTGGCATCAAATAAAAGACTTTTCCCCGGACTGTGTCCTTTTAGGTCTGGCTTCTGAGCTATATTCTGCAGACGACTACATCGCAGAACCGTATCGCTGAATTGCCGCAGATGATCGAATACGAAAACCTAACCAAAGCCAACGCTCCATTTCAGGCCGAGTATGAAACCGCATTCAGTGAATTCCTGAAGCGCGGGTACTACATACTTGGAAACTCTGTGAGCAAATTTGAGGCAGAGTTCGCCCAGTATTGCAATACATCACATTGCGTCGGCGTGGCATCCGGGCTCGATGCACTCGTTCTAGGCCTGGCGGCGCTGGATTTGCCGCAAGGAAGTCAGGTAATCGTCCCTTCGAATACGTACATCGCTACAATTCTCGCTATCGTTAGAAATGGTTTGGTGCCTGTTCTCGTGGAACCGGATCTTCGTACCTATAACATCAATCCGGATCTGATAGAGAAGAGCATAACACCTGCTACGTCAGCCATTCTGGTCGTTCATCTGTACGGGAAATGCTGCGACATGGGACCGATTTTGGCCACAGCAAAGAAGCACGGGCTAAGAGTAGTGGAAGATTGCGCGCAAGCTCATGGGGCCCGTTACAAAAACCAATTGGCCGGAAGTTTTGGCGATATAGGAGCGTTCAGTTTCTACCCAACCAAGAATCTTGGTGCTCTCGGTGACGCGGGTGCGATTACTACCAGTCAGCCGGATCTCAGTCAGAAGATTGCCGTAATGCGGAATTATGGCTCGCGCGTGAAATACTATAACGAGGTTGTTGGGTGGAACTCTCGTCTCGATGAAGTCCAGGCTGCTTTGCTTTCAATCAAACTCAGATCACTAAACGCAATCAACGATCACAAAAGAACTCTCGCCAGGCTCTATTTTAGTGGGTTAAAAGACTCATTTATCAAGCCAGTGGTAGAAGACGGGTTTCACGACGTGTATCATATTTTCAATGTGAGACACCCCCGGCGTGATGAATTGCGGGAGTATTTGCTGAAGAATGAAGTGAAAACGGAAATTCACTATCCGGTGAGCCCTGTTAAGCAACAGGCCATGCGTGGTATCATTGATCATCTGCAGACGCCAATTGCGGATGAGATTCACAGTACCACCTTGAGTTTGCCAATTTCATTTTTTCACACTCAAGAAGACATTAAACATGTAATCGAAATCATGAACAGGTTTCCCGAATGAGCTTGAACGAAAACAAAGTCGCAGTAATTGGTTTTGGCAATATCGGATCCGTTGTGGGTGCCGTACTGGCCGACAAAGGTCAAACGGTAGTCGGGATTGATAGGGATCAGCGGATCGTTGATGCTGTAAACAACGGACTCAGTCCTTTCAATGAACCAGGTCTCCAGGCAATGATCCAAAAGAACGTTGCGGCCGGGCGCCTGAAGCTGACGCAAGACCTTTCTGCAATTGAAGATTGCGCGTACGTGATCATCATGGTTGGAACTCCTCTGTCAGACGAAGGTGAGCCGGATTTGGCGCAGATCACAGCGGCTGCAAAATCGATTGTTCCTTATGTTTCGAAAGGACAGACGTTCTTGATTAAGAGTACGGTTCCACCCGGCACAACGGAAAAATTGGTCTGGCCAATTCTGAAAGAGAAGGCAGAGGTCTTTCTGGCATTTTCTCCTGAGCGCGTTTCTGAGGGCAGAGCAATTGAAGAGCTCGTTGCTGTTCCCATCGTTGTTGGCGGTGTGGACGCGGCAAGTACAGATCGTGTCGCGACGTTTGTCGAGCGCGCCTTTCAGGTGCGCGTGGTTCGGGTGCAAAGCGCCAGGGCTGCGGAGCTGACCAAGCTTGCAGACAACCTCTGGATCGACTTGAATATCGCCCTTGCAGCTGAGCTCGCAAAGTTGAGCGAAAGTCTCGATATCGACGTTCTAGAAGTTATCGAAGCGGCCAATTCTCTTCCCAAGGGAATGCACCATGTAAATATCCTGACTCCATCAGTCGGGGTTGGTGGTTATTGTCTGACTAAAGATCCGTGGTTTGTGCATCGCATGGGTGTTTCCTTTGGCTGGGATTTGCAAACGCCCGTTGTATCGCGCACAGTAAACGATGGGCTGCCGGAATTTTCTGTTTCACTGATCGATCGCGTCCTCTTGAGCAATGGCAAAAAGGCCAGCGATTGCAAGGTTGGTGTGCTCGGTATTGCATTTAAGACCAATACAGGTGATGTTCGTTTTACGCCTGTTAAGCCTGTGATCGATGCCTTGCAGAAGCGCGGCTATAACCTCACCATTTGCGATCCATGGGTTTCTGCCGATGGGGCAAAGACTGTGACGGAACTTCCAATGAAGAGCATTGAAGAAGCAATCACCGGTATGGATTGTGTCGCGTTCTTAACCGGGCACAAAGAGTTCCAGGAACTATCCATGGCGCGCATTGCCGAGCTTTCTCCTGGCGCTCTAGTGTTTGATGGTAGAATGTTCTTTTCGCGCGAGAAAATTGCGCAAATGAAGGCGCTTAATCTTAAATACAAGGGAGTTGGACGCGGATGAATCAAGTTCTCATCACCGGTGGCTCTGGCTTTGTAGGAAGCCATTTGATCGATGCTTTGCTGCGCGATGAGTCCAATGAAGTTCATGTGTTTGACATGGCTCCCCTGGATCAGGCGTTGAACCTTCGTGACGTCAAGGATCATCCAAGAATGATCTACACCCAGGGAGATATTCGCAACACAGAAGCCCTCAGGAAATGGTACCGGAAAGATGCAACAGCTTTGTACCACATGGCTGCCGTTGTCGGAATCAAGAATTATCTGGCCGACCCCCTGGGTCTGATTGATACAATTGTTGGCGGAACTCGTGTTCTGCTTGAGCTTGCACGCGACGCGGGCACTCGTTTTATCCTGGCAAGTACGAGTGAGATTTACGGAAAAAATCCGGCCGTTCCATGGGACGAAAATGGAGACCGGGTGCTCGGTCCTCCATCCGTGGATCGATGGAGCTACAGTTCAAGTAAAGCTGTCTGCGAGCACATGGTGCATGCCATTCACAGACAAACTGGCCTGCCTTTCTCCATAGTAAGATTGTTTAACGTGTATGGTCCGCGTCAGAACCCAATCTTCGTGGTTTCGCAGAGCGTTTACAAAGCATTGCGCGGTGAACGCCCATTGCTCTATGACAATGGAAGTCAGACTCGCTGCTTTTCATTTGTGCACGACATTGTTCAGGGTATTCTACTGGCTGCAACAAAGCCGGAAGGAAATGCGCAGACATTTAATCTTGGCAACAACACAGAAGTGACGATTGGACAGGTCATGCAGTGGATTCTGGACGCAACGGGAAATACCGTCCAGGCGGAGCAATTCAACACAACTGAAAAGTTCGGTTCTGTTTATGAAGATATACTGCGCAGGGTACCCGCAGTCGAAAAAGCAAAGAAACTACTGGGATGGTCTGCCACGACTTCAGCTGAGGCGGGGATTCGTTCCACGGTTCAATGGGCGCGGGAAAATCCGTGGTGGCTGGCTGACAGGAAGCAATAGGAGAAAGCAATGGCAAAGTGTCTAATTTGTGAGGGTTCGTACGAACCGTTTATTTCGTTTGGCAAGCAGCCTATTGCCAACGGTTTCTTAACTCCGGATCGTATCAAAGACGAGTACTTCTTTGAAATGATCGTGGGTTACTGTCCATCCTGTGAAATGGTTCAGCTGGTGGACCAGCCAGAGCGCGAACGGATGTTCAATGAGAATTATGCATTCTTCTCCGGAACATCAAAGCTCATGGCTGTCCACTTTCAAAAGTTCTATGAGTTCCTCCGCGAGAACTACATGAAAAGTCCGGATCCGTTCGTTGTGGAGATGGGGAGCAATGATGGAATCATGCTCCAAAATTTTGCACAGGCAAAGATTCGTCACCTGGGCATTGAGCCTTCAGCAAACGTGGCGAAGGTTGCTCAGGAAAAGGGAATTAACACAATTGTTGAGTTTTTTGATGAAGCCGTTGCCCAAAAGGTGGTAGCTAAATACGGCAAAGCCGACGCGTTCTATTGTGCGAACGTTATGTGCCATATCCCATATATTCACTCCGTAGCAGCCGGGATCAAGACGATTCTTGGTCCTAAAGGTGTGCTAGCGTTTGAAGATCCATACCTGGGTGATATTGTAGAAAAGACATCTTATGACCAGGTCTATGACGAACACGTCTTCTTCTTCTCTGTGGCTTCCGTATCAAATCTATTTGGCAGACATGGACTTGAAGTGATTGATGCAATCCCTCAGGAGACGCATGGAGGATCCATGCGATACATTCTCGCGCACAAAGGTGCTTACCCGGTTTCTGATCGGGTTGCGAAGCAACGCGAAATTGAAAAGAAACTGGGCCTGGACAAGCAAGAGACGTATGCGCAATTGCGGAGGAATATTGAAAAATCTCGCGAAGAGCTTGTGGCCCTTCTCAAGAAGATCAAAGCAGAGGGCGGGCGAGTTGTAGGTTATGGGGCCACGTCCAAGAGCACAACGATTCTAAACTATTGTGGTATTGGGCCGGATCTGATTGAATTCATCTCGGACACAACTCCCATTAAACAGGGCAAGCTCAGCCCGGGTGTGCATATCCCGGTACTTCCATATGAGAAGTTCGTTGAAAAGTATCCCACTTATGCGCTGCTTTTTGCGTGGAACCATCGCAAGGAGATTATGGCCAAGGAATCCGCATTCCTGGCGGCCGGCGGAAAGTGGATTACCTACGTTCCTAACGTTCACATTTTCGACAAGCCGGACTAACTGGAGGCTCCCGCTGCGTGACTGATTCGTCGCCGCATGGGACACTCCGCATCGGGATCATGTGCCAGGGACTAACGTTCCCGGCCTGGCAGAGCTATGCGATCGAACGCCTTCTAAGAACGGAGGGCGCAAAGATTGCGCTGTTAATCTTTGATGATGGGGTTTTCCAGGAGAACAATGAGCCAGAGTCCAGTGCGGGCCGCATTCGAAGCCGTTTGCGTCAGGCCATTAACGAACGCCGCTTATTCTCCACAATCTTCTCCGCCATAGTTTCACGCCTCAGGCTTGGATGGCTTTTCAATCGGAATTTTCTCTGGATCCTATATCGGAAACTGGGCAGGCGATTTTCTCCGCAACCGTGTGACGAGCGCGTGGACATGCGCGAGGCGTTGCAAAATGTTCCGAGCATTCGGTGCAAAGTTAGGCTCATAGGAAAGTACTCCCAGCATTTCACCCCTGCAGACATTGAAACTATCAAAGGACACGACGTTGATCTGATCATTAGATTCGCTTTCAACATTTTGCGCGGAGAGATTTTGAATACGCCTCGATACGGCGTCTGGTCGTTTCATCATGATGATCACCTAAAATACCGTGGTGGTCCGGAAGGGTTCTGGGAGATATACAGAAACGACCATAGAAGCGGGGCCATGCTTCAGCGGCTGTCGGAGAAGCTGGACGATGGAACAGTTCTCTGCAAAGACGAATTCAAAACCATCCGACACTCCTACTCGCAAAATCGCAACCAGCTCCTCATGAAGACTGCTCGGTGGCCGGCTGACGTCTGCTTTTCAATTCTGAACGGACAGAAAGAATTTCACGGATCCGCTAGAAGCGACGCGCCAATTTTCCGTTTACCCGGGAACGGCGTTATGTTGCTGTACTTCTTGCGGCTCTACTGGAACCGACTGGCTCGCCTCTGGCACCATCTTTTTGGACTTTCCGCTGTTGGTCCGGAGAAATGGGCGGTTGGAGTTCTCAATGGTTCATTTCAAGAATTACTCCCCCCCGCAAACCCATCCATCCATTGGATCACACCGCCGGCTCATCAATTCTATGCAGATCCTTTCTTCGTAGAGTTTGAGCATGAATTTTATATTTTTTTTGAGCTCTTTGAGTACGGAAAGCGAGGTTATCTAGCTTACGTTAAATCAAGCGATCTTGTAAATTTTTCCCAACCACAACTCATCATCGAGAGACCTTATCACCTGTCGTATCCTGCAATCATACGCCATGGAAAGGGCATATATTGCACGCCAGAGCAGTATCAGTCGCGATCTGTGATGCTCTACGAGGCTCAATCGTTTCCCGACAAATGGAAAGAGGTCAACGTTCTAATCAAAGATTTTGCCGGAGTTGATCCTGCAGTGTTCATGCACAATGAAACATGGTGGATGTTCGTCTCGAATGCAGAAAACCATGATGAGACAAATCTCTACCTTTATTTCGCAGAATCCCTTGAAGGTCCATGGACAGCGCATCCGCAGAATCCGGTTAAGACGGAGTTTAAGAAGTCTCGATCGGCCGGAAATGTATTTGAATTTGGTGGGAAACTAATTCGTCCCAGCCAGAACGGCACAGTCACCTATGGCGGCAGTGTGATTCTAAACGAGATTGTTGAGTTAACAAAAACCAGCTACACCGAGCGCTGGTTCAACGACATTCTACCCCGCGAGACCTGGGAGTATTCACAAGGGCTTCACACGATTTCCAGCGATGGATGGGTTACTGTATTTGATGCGAAGTACCACTTGATGGAGCGATTCGTCTTCTTTAAGGAGATGACGCGGAGAACCATCGCGATCAAGAACGGCGTTGTTCGCAGAATCGCCCGTCTGTTTCGGCAATAGTTTGCCTGGTAAGTTGTGCATTCTGAATTAGGCAGCTACCGTAAGATGAGGGTTTTGTTTGATCATCAAATCTTTGACGCCCAGGTACACGGTGGGATATCCCGCTATTTCTACGAGCTTTTGAAACGCTTTAAAGTCTCCGGCAGCGAGTTCCTTCTAGGTTTTACAAAAACACAAAATGCCTACTTGCTTGAAGAGCAATCGCTGGGACTGGGTCGTTCAAATTCGAATTTCAATCGTGATCCGTTCTCGCGCGGCCTACGCTTTATTCGTCGCAATCTACCGCGGGCCAGGCGGGATGCTTATTTGCGAAACCATTCGGTGGAACTTCTGGATTATGATTTGTTTCATCCAACGTATTACGATCCTTATTTTCTGGAGAAACTGAAGGAAAAACCATTTGTACTCACGGTCTACGACATGATTCATGAGACCTTTCCGGAGCAATTTGCATCCCATGATCCGGTGCCATCTTTCAAGAAGCAACTCGCGATCAAGGCCAGGCGAATCCTGGCCATTTCAAATACAACCAAACAGGATCTAATTCGAATTTTGAAATTGCCGGAAGAAAAGATTGTAGTTACGCACCTTGGAGTTTCGGTTCCGGTCAACGACGTATCGGGTCCGCGAAGCGGTTTGCTGTTCGTTGGAAAACGTGGTGGATATAAGAATTTCGATCGCATGCTCCGTGCTTGCGCGCCGGTCATGAAACGATATACGGACATTATACTCACCTGCGTTGGTGGAGATGCATTCACGGAAGAAGAATCTACAAACATCGCCGGCCTGGGCCTCACAAATCGCGTGATCCAGATCCAGGCCTCCGAGGAACAGCTAACGCGATTCTATGACACTTCCTTGTTATTCATTTTTCCCTCCATGTATGAGGGATTTGGCTTGCCGCTTCTCGAGGCCTTTGCACGGGGATGTCCGGTTGCAGCAGCTCGGGCTGGATCTCTGCCTGAAGTAGCCGGCCAGGCAGCCCGGTTCTTTGATCCGGCAAATGAAGATGAGATGACCCAGGTAATATTTGCTCTGGTTGATTCTTCGACTGCAAGGTCGGATCTGGTAGCAAAAGGATACGAACGCGTGAAAGAGTTTTCCTGGGATGCTACCTCCTCGCTAACACACCAAATCTATCGATCGGTGGTGGATTCAAAATGACCTCACTGGCAATAGTTACAATCACAAGAAATGACCACGAAGGCCTTAAGCAGACCCTGGCCAGCGCAGGCGTCCTCCGCGAACAATTTGGTGTGAAGCACATTGTTGTGGATGGCAGCGATCCAGGCATTGTGGAGCAGAACCGCAACGTCGCGCATGGTTCGGGCATAACGTACGTTGTTCAGACGGGGCGTGGCATTAGCGAAGCGTTCAATCAGGGCATTGCTCTTGTTGATACTGAGTGGATCTGGTGTGTCAATGGCGGTGATAGCGTCCATTCCAAACTGGACGCAGCCTTCCTGATGAAATGTCTTGAGCATTCAGTTGCGGAAGGTATCATCTTTGATGTTGACTGCGGTACGCATAGAAGCTCGCGACCTCCCGTCCAACTCATGTGGCCACCGCTTGAGAATTGGATCGTCCATTCGGGTACGTTTCTTCGCACATCCGTGCTACGTAGATTTAACGGATTCAAATCGAACTACAAGGCGGCCATGGACGCCGAACTATGGATGCGTATGCTGCACGCAGGTGTGAAGTTCGACATGATTTCCTATGTGGTATCCTACTTTGCCCCCGGTGGCTACTCAAGTATTGGCAGCAACTCTGCGGGAGAGATACTCAGGCTGGCCAGGGAGTTTCGATGGCGAATCTTCAAACGCTGGATAGGACAGATGGTATATATCATTTCTTCCTGGAACAAGTTTCGCAAACAGAAGAAAAGGCGCTGATCCTTGAAAATACTCTTTTGCTGTGAGCAGTACGCGCCTAACGTTGGCGGTGTCCAGAAAGTTGTGCAGGAAATAGCTGAATGGCTGCAAAAACGCGGACACGAAGTCAGCATTGCAACCTCGTTTAGCGCACAGAGAACCCGGTTTACGCTCAACGGTGTAACGATTCATCAATTCAAAGTTACCGGGAATCTGGTCAGAGGCATAGAAGGTGACGCTGAGGGCTATCGCACGTTCGTTGTGGGAGGAAACTTTGATGCAATCCTCATTTATGCCGCACAGCAATGGACGTTTGACGCACTTTTTCCCGTGCTTGATAGGATCAAGGCCCGGAAGTTTCATGTTCCCTGTGGCTATTCGGCTCTGTATGACCCCGCATTTACTCAGTACTTTGCGGAAATGCCGGAAATTCTGAGAAAATTCTCGGGGTTGATCTTTCACAGTCAGGACTACCGAGATTTCAAATTCGCCAGGGACCACGGTCTGAATCATTGTGTTGTGATTCCAAATGGTGCAAGCGGTCATGAGTTTGAAATGCGCAAGCATCTCCATACCAGGTCTAGACTTGGAATCTCGCCCGACGAGTTTGTCTTCCTCACGGTGGGGAATCCTCCATTTGCCAAGGGGCACAGCGAAGTGGCCCAGGCATACGCGACGGCTGAACTCAATAGGCCTTCCGTGCTTGTGTTGAACGGAACGTACACACTCGCCGAAGATCCTTCAAAGCAAAGATTTCAAAAAGCCCTTCGTGCACTGGCGCGACGATTTCTCGGGAAGGGAGTGAATCCGTTCTTCGATGCCATAGCCCACATTCGAAAATCGCCGGGAAAGCGCGTGATTTTTTGCGATCTACCGCGCGCAGAATTGATCGATCTTTTCTTCGAGGCGAACTTGTTTGTTTTCGCCTCGCACATAGAATACTCGCCGCTGGTCTTGTTTGAATCTGCTGCGGCAGGTCTACCCTTTCTCACGACGATTGTGGGTAATTCCAGGGAAATCGTGGAATGGACGGGTGGGGGCGTCATTGCAGCGTCGCAGCAGACACGTGAAGGTAGATCGAGGGTTGACCTTTCTGACTTCCGGCAGAAGATGGCAAGCCTTGCAAGTGATCCGGATCGATTGTCAGAGCTCGGACGTCAAGGAAGAGCCAGCTGGCTGTCTCGTTTCACTTTTGAAAAACTTGCCGTTGAGTATGAAAACGCAATCGCAGGACAACTTCCGTGATCTATGTGAGATTGAATGGTGGTCTCGGCAATCAGATGTTTCAGTACGCAGCCGGAAGAAGACTGGCGCTGAATCTGAAAACGGACTTACGGCTCGATGCTTCAATTTTTGAAGTTCATGACCTCAGGTCCTATGCTCTACAACCCTTTCCAATAGTCGCTGCATTGGCGGACCCCTCAGAAATTGCCGCGCTCCTCAATCCAGGATTCGCGAAACGCCTTCTTCGCAGGACCGGCCTTGCCAGGCAGTTATACGTCCGTGAGGTTGGCCTCAGCTTTGATCCGGCGATTCTCGATCTTGCAGATGGTTGCTACCTTGACGGCTACTGGCAATCAGAGAAGTACTTCAAGGACGCCGAGCAACAGATACGGGCAGATTTTCAGATCCAACAGGACCTGCCACGGGCGGCCCGGGAGTTGGCCAGGGAAATTATACAGGCAAATTCGATCAGTATTCATATTCGTCGCGGTGATTATGTTTCCGATCCACATACAAACCAGGTACACGGAACAATGGATGCGTCGTACTACGCTCGCGCCGTCAGTAAGGTTAAGGAACGCACTGAGTCGCCTTCGTTCTTTGTTTTTTCAGATGATCCCGAATGGGTTAGAAGTTCCTTTCAACCTGGCGTGCCCTACCGACTTGTCACATCAGACTGGCAGCCGTTTGTGGATATGCATTTGATGTCGCTCTGCAAGCATAACATAATCGCCAACAGTTCATTTTCCTGGTGGGCGGCCTGGCTTAACTCAAATGTGGACAAAGTTGTTATTGCACCTGCCAAATGGTTTCGTGATGCCAGTCTTGATGACTCGTCGATTGTTCCGGAATCCTGGATTCGCCTGTGACTCCATCGCTCACAGTCTTGATGCCTGCTTTCAATAGCGCGCTCACGATCGAAACAGCCATTGAGAGTATACTTGGCCAGACCTATTCAGACTTTGAATTTCTCATTTTTGATGATGGGTCTCTCGACGATACGGCGGCCCGGATCAAGTCATACGCTGAGAAAGATAGACGCATCCGTTTGATTGAGAACGGCATAAATCTGGGACTCATTCGCACATTGAATCGGGGGCTCGATGAGGCGCGTGGGCAATTCATTGCGCGAATGGATGCAGATGATATCAGTCGACCGCGCCGATTCGAAATGCAAATGAACTTTCTACGCGATCACCCGGACGTTGCCGTCTGCGGGACGGCGCTGCGAGAATTTGGAGGGTCGAGAAATCGGACCACACGGCCTCCATTGGGACACGAAACGATAATCGCTCATATGGTATTTGACTGCCCGATTGCGCATCCATCAGTGGTGATTCGAAATTCCGTGCTCAAGAAGCACAATCTCAGATATAACGCCGCGCACAAGCATGCCGAGGATTTGGGTCTCTGGTTAGCGATCAGTCGCTTCGCAAAGCTTGCCAACCTTCCGGATGTACTATTGGATTATCGTGTAAGTCAGCACAGCATAACCGGCGTTCTCCGCCGCGACAGTCACGCCTTTGCGGAGCGCCAGAGGGCGGAAAGAATCTTGTGTTCCGATGTCTTCGAGAGATTGGGCCTACAAGTAACTCCGTCTCAGTTGGATCTGCACCTGGCGAGTTTGTGGCCCGCTACCGCCGCGACCATTTCCCTTGAGCAACTGGACGCTTGGTATGAGATTCTATTGAATGCAGCCAGGGGAACTACGGGAGTGGATGTTCGCGGTTTCGCACAAGAACTGGCGCATCGTCGGATTCTATCGTATCGATGGAACAAGAGCACGGGACTAAAAAAATACCGGCAGTTTCGAACTTCTGCTATAGGCAACCGCTTGCCCTTGCAGTTCACGGCGGAACTCAAGTTCCTGCTCAGGTCCATTTTTGGATGAACGCAGAAGGTATCGATTGAACGTACTCTATATTCCTTCCTGGTTCCCGTCCAGGAACAGCCAGGCAGGGAGCTTCTTTCTTGAGTGGGCCGATGCAATTCAGGAACTCTCTGATGTGAAGCTGGCAATCTGTAGTTTTGGCAACCTTGAGATTCAATTTCAGCATCCAATCAAGACGATTCAGAACTGTATTGGAGAGCTCTTTGCCAGTCAAACTGCGGCGCGATATCGATCCTCTGTGTTGCGTTACACCCATAAACTGGGCTTCCCGGATCGTGCATATGCTCGCGCTGCAAGGAAAATGTTCCTGCGCGCACGGGCCGAGCTAGGCTCTATTGAACTCATACACGCTCAGGTGGGTTACCCGGCCGGCTATGCTGCCTGGAGACTCTGGCAGGAGTTTGGTATTCCCTATGTAATCACAGAGGTGATGGGACCCTTTCCATTCCCAGTTCTCATGAACGGCGACAGGCTCGCGTCGCGCATTCACAATCCAATGAAGAACGCAGCCCGAATTATGGCCATCAGTCCCTCCTTGCAAAAAACAATCGAGTCGTTTGGTTTTTCCAATGTCATCTCTGTTCCAGGATTCGTGGACGAAAGAATGTTCTATCCCTCCGAGCAAGAAATCACGGAACCAATTTTCTTTGCATTGAGCAATCTCTCCGTCGCCAAAGGAACCGACGACTTGCTCGAGGCCATTCGCATTGTCACACAACAACATCGGCGTCGAGTCCTTGTCAGGATTGGTGGTCCGGGAGATCATGCTCATTATGAGGCAATGGCGCGCCGTTTGCAAATAGAGAAGCAGGTGGAGTTCCTTGGGCCAGTGCCGCGCCAACAGGCCGCGGTTGAGTTTAGAAAGGCGTTCGCATTTGTCCTGCCAAGCCGACTGGAAACATTTGGCATGGTCTATGCTGAGGCCCTTGCAAGCGGTTTGCCCGTCATCGCGGCGCGGGCCGGAGGTCCAGAATCAATAGTCGATTCAACAAACGGAATTCTAGTGCCCGTTGCGGATCCCCCCGCCATAGCGCAGGCCATGATCGCGATCATAGATCAGCGAAGCCGATTCAAAACTTCGGAGATTCGGGCAGGATTTATGCGCCGATTCGCGCGCGCAGTTGTGGTTGAACGGGTGCGTCAGGTTTATGAGGAGGCTCTGAGTTCAGGGAGCGCCAGAATCTAATGTGCGGGATCACAGGCATCGTTTCATTTTCACTGCCGCGCGAGCAGGCAAGCGTTGAACTGCGCAAAATGACCGACCTCCTTGTTCACCGTGGTCCGGATAGTCACGGATACTTTGAAGAAGGCCGGATTGGGCTGGGCCATAGACGCCTTGCGATAGTGGACCTTTCAATTGGTGGGGCGCAACCAAAGCAATACGGTGATAGATTTGCAATTTCGTATAACGGTGAAATTTACAACTATGTTGAACTGAGAGAGGAGCTAAAAGGACTGGGTTATTCTTTCAACACGGATTCTGACACAGAAGTGTTGTTGGCAGCGTTTGCGGAATGGAACGTTGGTGCCCTTGACCATCTCAATGGCATGTTCGCTTTTGCATTATACGACAAACTGACCGGCGATGTTCACTTCGCACGCGACAGATTTGGCGTGAAGCCTCTCTATTATTTTCAAAGCGGTGGTGCATTCTATTTCGCGTCTGAGCCCAAGGCCTTTACCGCTCTCCAGGATTGGAATCCGCTGCTGAATGAAACCATTGCACTCGATTTTCTCCGCTACGGAATTACAGACTTTGGTCCGGAAACATTCTTCCGTGGGGTTTTTCAGTTACTTCCTGGACACCGGGCCACGTTGTTCGGTTCGTCGCAAGAGTTGAAGGTTTCCCGGTGGTATGACCCCGCAAAAGCAAAAAGTTTTCAAGGGTCCTTTGATGCCGCCTGCCAGGAATTCCGCGATCTCTTTCGCGACTCGGTAAGGTTGCGCCTTCGTTCAGATGTGAAAGTAGGTTCTTGTTTGTCGGGAGGATTGGATAGCTCTTCTATTGTCTGCCAGATGAACGCATTGTTAAAGGCAAATGGGGGATCCGCCAACCAGGAAACTGTTTCTGCCTGTTCGGATTCGCCCGCGTTTGATGAACGCCCCTTTATAGATGAAGTGGTTCGGGCGACCGAAACCACGAATCATCGAGTCTTTCCAGATTTCGAAGGTGTGGCCAGGTCGATTGATAGGGCCGTTTGGCACCAGGATGAACCCTTCTCCAGTACCAGCATAATGGCTCAGTGGTTTGTGTTTGAAGAGGCTCGAAAAAGAAACCTGCTCGTAATGCTCGATGGTCAGGGCGCTGACGAGCAACTGGCTGGATACGGGAAGTATCAGGGATCGTTTCTGTTAGAGCTTCTTCTGGGGCTTCGCGTTGGGGAGTTCTTTCGCGAGGCAAATTCGCTTGCGCGCAAGGTTGGGTGGCTTTCGGTCTTTCGCTCTATGTTGCGAAACCTCTTACCGGCATGGCTCCATTTTCTGAGTTCCTTTGTTTCTACTCCATCTTACTCCAACCTGGCAATCTTTAAATGGATGCGCGGAATTTCCCTACGTCGATTAGCCCTTCGCGAAATCCTGCATACCAGTCTTCCAATGCTCCTCCGTTACGAGGACAGAAACTCGATGGCCCACTCAGTGGAGTCAAGGACTCCGTTTCTTGACTTTCGCCTGGTCGAGTTCTCACTCTCCCTTCCGCCAGATTTCAAGATCCAGGATTCAATAGCCAAGCGGATTCTTCGCGAAGGAATGCGCGGCAGGATACCGGACAGGATCGCGGATCGCAAGGATAAGATGGCGTTCGTAACCCCTGAGTTTCTCTGGATGAAAGAGCATCCGGAATTCTTTGCACAGCAGATTGAAGAGACGCAGAGAATAGCAAAAGGCCTTGGTGGAGATGAACTCTACAGGCGCGCAATTAAATCTGTGAAAGCTGCCGCAGGATTGGACCCGCTGGTTTGGCGGGTCTGGATTCTCGGACGATGGATGCGCGTGTTCAAAGTTACGTTACCTGAGAGCTGAGGGCAAGTTAAGAAATGGAAAAATCAAAGAAGAAGATTGCACTGGTTGGTCTTGGGCGCGTGTCGCGTCGGCACCTCGAAGCCCTTGAGGCCAACAAGGATTTTCTGGAAATTGCGTATGTATGCGACCTCGACCTCGAGCGTGCGAAAGCCGTAGCAAGTAAGACTGGCGCGAAGGCTATCAACGACTTTACGGCGATTGGGAACGTTGATTTTCTGAGCTTTGCAACCCCATCAGGTTTGCATCCCGAGCATGTGAAACTCGCGGCACGCGCGTGTTCCGCGCCATGGATAATCTGCGAGAAGCCAATTGCGTTGACGGTCCGCGAGGCCATAACGATGTATAAAGAGGTCGAGAGTGCTGGAAAGACGCTCCTGCCGATCTATCAGAACCGTTACAATCCGCTCGTAGCATTCATGCGCGATTTGATCCAGTCCGGCAAGCTTGGAAAGATGTATCAATTCGTGATGAATATCTACTGGAATCGTAATGATGAATATTTCAAAGTCGATTGGCATGGTACTCTCGACCTGGATGGCGGAGTCATTTTTACCCAGGCAAGCCACTATGTAGATATGCTACAATTCTTCTTTGGCGAAGTGGCCGAATTCCATGGAATTGGGGGACGGCAGCGCGGCTTTGAAACGCAGGATACCGTTTCCGCCGTACTCGGGTTCAAGGACGGACCTGTGGGATCTTTGAATGCCACAGTGAGCGTTTATCGAGAGAATTTCATGACCGAATTCACCTTGATTGCCGAAAAAGGCACGGTGCGAATTTCCGGGACAAACCTGAATACCATAGACGTGTGGGACGTTCAGGGTATGAATAAACCGGATTTGAGCTTTGTGACTGAGCATCAATATGGTCGGGGACACGACACCATGTATCGTCTGGTAGCGGACGGCAATTTTGCCTCGTTCCCGGAAAAGAAAGAAGTCCTGGCGGGAATAGGCATCATGGAAAAACTTTCCTTTTGATGTGGAACAACAATGAGTAATTCAATTCACGAAACTGCAATCGTAGATGCCGGGGCAACTATTGGACAGGGCACACGAATCTGGCATTGGGTCCATGTATCTGGTGGTGCCGTTATCGGTGAGCGATGTTCACTTGGACAGAATGTCTACGTGGGCAATCGTGTTCGAATCGGCAATAATGTAAAGATACAGAACAACGTTTCTGTCTATGACAATGTTACAATTGAAGACGACGTATTCTGTGGGCCCAGCATGGTATTTACCAATGTCTACAACCCCAGATCGGCAATCACTCGAAAGGACGAATATAGAGACACGTTGATCAGGCGCGGGGCCACACTTGGAGCCAATTGTACAATTGTTTGTGGGGTTACAATAGGCGAGTATGCGTTCATCGGAGCCGGGTCGGTCGTCCGGGAAAATGTGCGGCCGTATGCACTGATTGTTGGGGTTCCCGGAAAACAGATTGGCTGGATGAGTCAGTTCGGCGAAAAGATCCCACTGCCGTTGAAAGGGAATGGGACCTTCACATGCCCTCACACGGGAACAAAATACAAACTAGAAGAAGATTCACTCACGGTAGTTTCCTGATGGAATTCATTGATCTGAAAACGCAACAAACTCGCATTAACGATGATCTTCGGTTGCGAATGAACAGGGTGCTTGAACACGGCCAGTATATCATGGGGCCAGAGGTTGCGGAGCTTGAAAAAGCGCTCGCCGCTTACGTTGGTGTCAAACACTGTATTTCTCTATCAAGCGGGACCGATGCACTGCTCCTGCCGCTAATGGCCCTGGGAGTAGGGCCTGGTGATGAAGTTATTGTCCCTGCTTTTACTTTTATTGCCACCGCGGAGGTGATCGCGCTTTTAAAAGCTACACCCGTCTTTGTTGATGTCGAAGAAAAGTCGTATAACGTTGATCCAGAGAAGCTTAAAGCCGCAATTACGTCGCGCACCAGGGCCATTATTCCAGTGAGCCTCTACGGGCAGATTGCAAATATTGCTGCGATCCAGGCCGCAGCCGGGGGCATACCGGTTATCGAAGATGCCGCTCAGAGCTTTGGCGCGACGCACAACGGCAAGCGCTCTTGTTCATTGACCAGTGTTGGCGCCACGAGTTTTTTTCCTTCCAAGCCCCTTGGCTGTTACGGTGATGCGGGTGCGTGCTTTACTGACGATGATGACCTGGCAGACTTGATGCGACGGATTCGCATACACGGTCAGGAGCGTCGTTACTATCACACACACGTCGGCATCAATGCGCGGATCGATACGTTACAGGCGGCCATTCTATTGGCGAAATTCCAGGTATTCCCGGATGAAGTGGAACGGCGCATGCGAATTGGGGAGCGTTACAGCGATTTGCTTCGCGGATCGTGTGAAGTTCCATTCATTGAGCCCGGAAATACTTCCGTTTTTGGCCAGTATACTATTCAAGTGGACGATCGTGAGACTGTGCAAAAGAAGCTGCAGGCCGCGGGCGTTCCCACCGCCGTTCACTATCCTCTTCCCTTGCATTTGCAACCCGTGTTTCGTTCTCCGCATCTGCCGGAAGGAACATTTCCCATTGCAGAAAGCGCGGCGCGACGAGTTTTGAGTCTACCTATGCATCCATATCTTTCGGACGTCGATCAAGATCAGGTGGTCAGCGCTGTCAAAGACGCGTTGTCGGTGAGAGCATGAGTTACTATTCCCCGCTATTAGAAAAGATATCATCAAGGAAGGTCAGAATTGGCATTCTGGGGCTGGGTTACGTGGGCCTCCCGCTTGCGACCCTGTTCGCGCGAAAAGGATACACTGTGCTCGGGCTCGATAAGAGTCCGGACAAGGTTCAAAAGATTGCACAGGGCGAGAGCTATATTTCGGATGTGAAATCCGTTGAGCTGAAAGGTGTAGTAGATTCAAAAGCTTTCTCTGCTTCAGTGGACTTTTCGCGAATCGCCGAATGCGAGGTTTTGATCATCTGCGTGCCCACGCCGCTCGATAGATTCAAGAAACCAGACATGAGTTTTATCCAGGATGCGTCGAGCAGCATTGGAAAATTCATGCGTCCCGGAACTCTGGTTTCGCTTGAGAGCACCACGTATCCCACAACCACAGAAGAGTTCATGTTGCCGATTCTGGAAAAGGAATCCGGACTGAAGCACGGCCAGGACTTCTGGGTTTGTTTCTCGCCTGAGCGGGTCGATCCAGGAAACCGGCAATTTCACACCGAGAACATACCCAAGGTAGTGGGCGGGTTGGGCGAAGAGGCGCAGGAGCTAGCGAAAACGTTATACGGCAATGCCATCGATCAAATTTGCCCCGTAAGCTCTCCACGAGCGGCTGAAATGGTGAAAATTCTGGAAAACACCTACCGCCTTGTAAACATCTCATTAGTGAATGAGATGGCTCTGCTCTGCGGAAAAATGGGAATCAATATCTGGGAAGTGATCGAAGCGGCCAAGACTAAACCGTATGGTTTTCAGGCTTTTTATCCTGGCCCTGGCATTGGAGGACATTGCATCCCCCTTGATCCATTCTACCTCGAACACATCGCCCGAAATTTCAACTTCGATCTGGCGATGATTCATACAGCTGGCCACATCGATAACATGATGCCCCATCGCATGATGATAAAAATCAACACGGCCCTGAATCGTCAAAAAAAGTCGCTTAACGGGTCCCGCATATTGTTCATGGGCGTGGCTTACAAGCCTGACATCGATGACGAGCGCGAGTCTCCCGCCTTGAAGATCATTGACGAAGTCGTAAAAAAGGGTGCTCAGGCCTTCTATCACGACCCGTTTATCCCGCGGATTTGTACGCATGAGGGAGTAACGCTTGAAAACAGTGCTTTGAGTGACGGGCTTCTCGAAACAATGGATTGCGTAGTTTTTACAACCAACCATTCTGTCTTTGACGTGGATTCAATCGTGAAGCGAGCTCGTCTTGTCGTTGATCTCAGAAACGCAGTGAAGGACCCGGACGAGAAAGTCTACAAGCTCTGATGCTAAGAATTACCACCATCGTGGGCGCGCGTCCACAATTCGTTAAGGCTGCCGTAATCAGCCGTGTGATTCGGGAACCGTTCCGGGATCGCGTTTCTGAGTTTCTTATTCACACCGGGCAGCACTACGACGAGAATATGTCAGATGTCTTTTTTCGGGATATGGAAATTCCGCAACCTGACTTGAATCTTCAGATTGGATCCGGTTCACACGGCGAAACCACCGGTAAGATGCTCATTGGAATCGAGGCTGCTCTATTGGCCAACAGGCCGGATCTTCTCCTGGTCTACGGAGATACAAACTCTACGCTTGCAGGGGCTCTCGCAGCATCCAAGCTTCATATCCCTGTTGCGCATGTTGAGGCGGGGCTTCGAAGTTTCAACAGGCAGATGCCAGAGGAGCAGAATCGCATTGTTACGGATCACCTTTCGCGTGTGCTGCTCTGCCCAACCTCGGCTGCGGTGAAGAACCTGGCCCGTGAGGGTGTTGTTGAGGGCGAGAATGGATATCGTGTGTTCAGAACGGGCGACGTTATGCTCGATGCATCATTGTTCTATCGCGAGCGGGTAGCCAATAGGTCAGGTGGCATAGTTTCGACACTTGGTTTGTCAGGTGATTTCTTCCTGTTGACCATGCATCGCGCTGAAAACACGGATGATCCACGTCGCCTGCGCGCCATCTGGGAAGGAGTCAGCAGTTCTGAAATTCCGGGTGTTTTTCCCGTACACCCGCGAACGCGCAAGGTCATTGAGCAAATAGGACTGAGGCCGGCCAAGAATATAACTCTGATTGATCCTGTTGGGTATCATGATATGATCGAACTGGAATCCTCCTGCAGATTCATTGTAACTGATTCCGGGGGGGTGCAAAAAGAGGCCTATTTCTTTGGAAAGCCATGTATCACTTTGCGCGATCAAACGGAATGGGTGGAGACCGTCGAAGCGGGGTGGAATGTCCTCGCAGGAGCGGATAGCACGACTATCAGTCAGGCAATGAAACGTCCAATAGCCCCCAAAGAGCAACCTCCACTTTATGGTGACGGAAATTCAGGAAGAGAGATTGTTCAAGCCATTTTGACCGCTCTGTAATTTGATGCATATCCTGCTTATCTCTAACTTTTTTCCTCCCGTTCAGAACACGGCCTGCAATCGCATCCTGTCTTTTGCGCGGTACTGGACAGAGGCGGGTCACAAGGTAACCGTTCTCACGACAGAAAAACATCCATCCCTGGATGGGGCGCTGATCGAGCGGGCGCCGGATTTGAATTCTGATCTATTCAAGTTGATTGAAGTACCCTATGTTACGGTTCCTGAGACGCAGGGTCCTCCTTCCCAGACAACCCGATCTTCGCGTAGCAGGATCCGAACTCTCGCACCAACGTTACTTGACCGGAGAGCCAGATGGTACCTGGCCGCCAGGCGAATGCCCCTGGAGTTCATGGAGGGCGTTGACATTATTGTTGGCTCACATCCGGTAGTGTATGCATTTTTTCTGGCGTCCTTCCTTGGCAGAAAATTCAAGAAGAAATTCGTGCTCGATTACCGGGACCTCTGGACAGCAGATCCAGGTTCTTACAAAAGCATTTTACCCATTAGGATTCTTGAGAAGGTTTTAGAGAAACATCTAATAGCCCGTGCTGCCGCGACAGTTACGGTGTCAGATGGCCAGGCATTGATGATGAAGGAGTCCTTCGGCTGCCAGAGCCAGGTAGTGGAGAATGGATTTGAAACCGAAGTTCTAAGGCCCGGGCAGCTGAAGCGTCAGGCCAGGGTACGGTCGCCAGACAAGTTTAAGATTGGATACTTTGGGCGCTTCTTCATCCCCAATCGTGATCCGTTGCCCCTGTTTGAGTCGCTCTCAAAGTTAAAGGCCAATGGCAAAGCCGGGCATCTCGAAATTCTCTTCTTTGGTGACTCGCATCCGGAAGCGGTTGCATATATTGAAAAGTATGGTGTTGCCGACCTGGTGAAGTCCTTTCCCGCCGTTTCATCCCGCCAGGCGATTCTTGAGCAGGCGGATTGCGATGCCCTCCTGTTTATCGATTGGAATGATCCCTCGCTCAAGGGAGTAATGACAGGAAAGATCTACGAATATGCGGCGCTTGGCGTTCCCATCCTGCACATTGGTGGATACCCGGGCAGTGATGCCGCAGAATTCATTCTGCGGCATGGAATTGGCCGGTGTTTCTACAATGATACGCAAGCCTTGACTGCTTTCTTGAGCAATCTCAAAGATCCCAATGAAATTTCTAATTCTTCAGCTGCGAATGGTTTTGAGACCTACAGTCGTGCTAACCTGGCGCGAAAATACCTGCACATTCTCGAAGGCGCTGTTAGCGGCCAATGAACTTGAAGATCCATTCTTTTATCCAGGGTGGAATGCGCGGTGCATACAGCGTGTTCTCGGTGTAAAGGTCTGCCGGCGTGTAGGGAGATATTTCTTGCGGATGACGCAACGGAAATTTGAGTCCAGAAGTCTCCATATTTGAATAGCGACTGAGTTTATTCTTGGTATGGGTCGCTTCCATGCCAAAGCCAATGTTGGAGACCAGATTTCTTTCCGGGATAATGCACAGGCCCTTGTTCGCGAAATGCGCATATGTCCACTGACCGTCCCACGTATCAATTTTGTTTGCATAGAGGGAATCAAAGACGTAGTGGAAGAAGCCACGGGTCTTCCTCGTCTGAACAATTGAACTGAGTGTTTTAGCGCGTTTGAAATCCGGCCAACTCTGCATGGAGACATCGTACCGGTTCCATGCGCGGCGCCACGTAGCCCATCCCCAGATGTGATTGAATCGTGAAAAGTAGTAACTGTCCGGGATGGGCGTATTTCCAAACTGAAAGTTAACCCCGGCAACGCTCATAATCTGAGCATTGCTTTTGTATCGAACAAGCATCTCCTTGCAGAAGTCAAAGAATGTAGGATCAGGAATGCAATCATCCTCAAGAATGATAGCCTCTTCAACATGTTCAAAAACCCAGCTGATGCCGCTGGCAATTCGATTCTTGCAGCCCATGTTTCGCTCAGAAAAGTTCCTGTTTACTTCGCATGGCCAATCCACTTGATCGACTATGGCTCGTGTTAAGGCGCAGGCATCTGCCTCTCCCGGCTTGCTTCGCGGCCCATCTGCAATCAAGAAGAGGCGGCTGGGGCGTAAGTTTCTGAGGACTGCAAAACTTTGCCGGGTTTCTTCCGGCCGATTGAAAACTATAAATGCAACCGGAATTTCGAACTGATTTGAACTCAACTCTGGAAGTCTGGGTTTGTGGGCTCTCAGAGCAAGATTTTTTCGTGAGTCCATCGTGAAACTCTTCAATCAGGAAAAGCTGCAGCGCTTAAAGTTGGTAGCTCGATGGCTCTGGATATTGCGCGTGATTCGCCTGCCATTGCTCCCAATCGCCTTTGTTGCACGATTGCGAAAGAGGCCTGATTTCCTTGTGGCCGATGGCTTCCTGATAGGAGATTGCGTCTTACTGCGTCCTATGCTCGGGGCCATGTGCCGCAAAGGAAGGGTGCGATATATCGGTGGTGCGCACGCAAAAGAAATTCTCGGGGACCTCGGAGTCGAGCATGAGGTCTTTCAGTGGCCCTGGGCCAACTATGATTACTCCGTCGGTTCCGCCTTTCGCCTCCTATCGCTCTGGTTTCGCATCCTGGTCCTCCAGCCGCGCGTAATCGTTGAACCGCGAGGTGACCTCAGGTCTCTGGCCGTTCTCTATCTGACGTGCCCGCAGAGATTGGCGGGCTATTCTTTTACGGGCGGTGCATTCATGCTGGATGTTGATCCAGCATTGCCGGAAGTGGTGCATCTTGAAGAGCATAATCGTGTACTTGCAACTTCGCTTGGACTTGAGTACCGACTGGATGACTTGTTTCAGACAGCGGGGAATGGCGATGGGTCCGTAGCCATCTCCTTTTCCGGGAGCCAGCCTCTCAAAGTAATGCCAACTAACGTAGCAAAATTCATAGTTCAGCGTTTGCAAAAAAGCGGACGACGCGTTTCTTATTTACGCGGACCCGGAGATTTCTTTCTCAGCGTTCCCGAGAATCTAGCATTGCTTGAGGAGGCGAAGATTCCAATTAAGCAGGAGTCATTCAAGGACTACGTGAGCATTTTGCGTCGGGTTTCCGGCTACATTGGAATGGATAGTGGTGGGGGACACCTGGCTTCCATGTTTCAAAAACCTTCTGTGATATTTCTATCGACGCAGTTTTCCGCTTATTGCGGTCCGCGGGGAAAGCAAGCGATCTTCGTGGAATCGGCGGAAAGCCTCGCATGCAGGCCATGCGCCGGTGTCACATGCATTAACGACCAGTATCTTCGATGTCTGAGCATTCCCGAAGGACGCCTACTGGATGCGCTGGACGAATTCAATCAACGGCTGGGTGCAGCATGAGCGATTCACGGCCATCGATCTCCATTGTCACTGTGGCCTTCAATAGCGCCTCGACCATTGCCGAAACAATCCAGTCGGTGCGGGAGCAAACCTATTCTAAGGTGGAACACATACTCGTTGATGGCAAGTCAACTGATGAGACTCTTGCAATCATGCGAGCTATCACCGAATCCTCGCCGCATCGTGTCCAGATCGTTTCAGAGAAAGACAACGGCATGTACGACGCCATGCGCAAAGGAATTGCGCTGGCCACCTCCGACGTTGTGGCCATTCTGAATTCAGACGATTGCCTGGCGTCCAGGGATGTCCTGGAAAACATTGCGAATGCTTTCTCCCATGATGTTGAGGCTCTCATCGGCGATGTTACCATGGAAGATGGGACTCGCCCTGGGCGACCTGTGCGCTTCTACTCGGCGGCCGGGTTTGTTCCCCGGGACCTGAAGCGGGGCATCATGCCTCCGCATGCGGGGTTCTACGCCCGGCGGAGCCTGTTTGCCCGACTCGGATCCTATGATCCTTCATACAAACTGGCCGGTGATTTTGAACTGATGGTCAGATTCTTCTTGAAGTATCCGCTAAGATTTCAGCATTTCCCTGGTGTGGTAGTGCGAATGAAAACCGGCGGAGTAAGCAATCAAGGAATTGGAAGCAGGATTCGCTTGAATCGAGAGGTTCTGCGAGCTCTCAAAGACCATGGGTTTCCTTCAAACTGGTTCAGTCTAATGTCAAAGATTCCAGGAAAGCTATTGCAATACGTTAGGCGGCCTTCAAATGACGGGGCGGAACCGCGTTGAGGATTCTTATCACAGGTGCCAGTGGCTTCATTGGCAAACAGGCTGTGTTTCATTTTATCGAGAAGGGCTATCGCGTGCGTGCGCATTCGCGACGCGGGACAGACAATCCCGCTTTGCAGGAAACCCTGGCGGGCAATCTCGATCGACCGGAAGAAGTCGAAAAGGCATTTCGCGATGTCGACGTTATTCTGCACCTCGGGGGACTCGCACATGCGAAGGACGTCGACATCGAAAAGGTTGAAAAGACTAACGTCGAATGGACCAGGCTCCTTGTGGAGCATGCCGGATCGAGACTATTTGTTTATGTAAGCAGCTCCAAGGTTTACGGCGAGTCTGGTTCTTTTGGGGAAGACTCGCCGCTCAATCCCGAAGATGTCTACGCGCGCGCTAAAGCCGCTGCCGAGGAAGTGATCGTGGATTCCGGCGTTCGTTCCCTGATCTTCCGGCCACCGCTGGTATATGGGCCCGGGGTCCGCGCCAATTTTCTGGCGCTGATCCGAGCAGCAACGAGTGGTATCCCATTGCCACTCGGCGGCATGACGGCCAGCCGTCACTATGTCTACGTCGGCAATCTTCTCGCCGCGGTTCAGCATGGAATTGAAAGAGGTCTCGTTGGGACGTACAATGTGACCGATGGGGGCGAAGTCCGTCTTCCCGATTTGCTTCGCAGCATGGCGAGGATGGCAGGTCGGAAGGCTCGCCTGATTTCCATTCCACCGAAGTTCCTGCGTCTTATGGCAAGAGTCATTTCACCGGATGCCTACGCTAAAATTTCCGGAGAGTTTACCCTGAATACGGATAAGCTACAGGCGACTGGCTTTAAGCCTCCACATTCACTTGAGGATGGACTTCGCGAGACAATGCAATGGTATCGCGCCGCTTCAATACAGAAATCACTTGATGGCAGCGCATCTTAAAAAGATTTAGCCTATGCTCATTGTTCAGAAATTTGGAGGCACTTCCGTTGGTGACACGGATCGCATTAAGAACGTTGCGAATCGCATCAAAGGGTATCACGAACGTGGTGTGCAGGTTATCGTTGTTGTCTCGGCTATGGGGCATACCACAGATGAGCTGATTGATCAAGCGGCCAAGCTTAACCCGGATCCACCGCGCCGGGAGATGGATATGCTCCTGTCTACGGGTGAACAGATTTCCATGGCATTGATGGCTATGGCTCTCGAGGCTGTCGGGGTTCCCGCTATTTCCTTTACCGGGGCACAAATCCAGATTCTGACGGATGGGCATCATTCTAATGCCCGGATTCGTGACGTGGATACAACGCGCCTGAAAGAGTCCCTTGCTCAGAAGAAGGTCTGCATCGTGGCCGGCTTTCAGGGTATCGATGAGAAGCAGGAGATCATGACTCTTGGCCGTGGCGGAAGCGATACTACTGCGGTTGCCCTGGCAGTAGCAATGCACGCCGACGAATGCGAAATCTATACCGACGTTGATGGCGTATACACAACTGATCCAAACAAGGTTCAGGGTGCGCGAAAGATCCCCCAGATATCATACGAAGAGATGCTGGAGCTTGCCAGCATGGGTGCAGGCGTGCTGCACAATCGAAGTGTTGAACTCGCCTCAAAGTTTGGTGTTACAGTTCATGTTAGATCCAGTTTTAACCACAACCCTGGTACGCTGGTTGTGCCCGAGGAGCGCATTATGGATATGGAAAAAATTACGGTTCGAGGTGTAAGTTTAAAGTCGGACCAGGCTCGAATTTCAGCACTTGATATTCCGGATCGCCCGGGTCTTGCCGCGGGGGTTTTTGGGAAAATGGCGGAATCCAATGTGAACGTCGATATGATTGTTCAAAGCTCCGGTCACGGTGGTAAGAATACAATTTCCTTTACTGTTCCTTCAGCTTCAGTTGGCACAGCCCGGGGGCTTCTTGAAGGGTTCATCAAGGAAATTGGCGGCGGAAATATCACTGTCGAAGAGAATATTGCTATCGTATCTGCGGTTGGAGTGGGAATGAAATCGCACAGCGGCGTGGCTGCCACCATGTTCCAGGCTCTCGCGCGCGAGAATATCAACATTGATATGATCAGCACATCAGAAATAAAGATATCAGTCGTGGTAAGCAATACCCAGGCTCGACAGGCCCTCGCAGCGGTGCATGCTGCGTTTGGTCTCGATGGCAATGCCTGATTCCAGGCCCATAGGCGTGTTCGATTCCGGGATGGGCGGGCTAACCGTCCTCTCGGAGCTTGTGCAGAAACTACCCAACGAGACATTTCTCTATCTTGGAGACACAGCACGGGTCCCTTACGGCTCCCGATCGCCTCGCACCGTTAGGCGCTATTCATTGGAGATTGCCTCTTTCCTGGAACAACATGACATAAAGATGCTCGTTGTCGCCTGCAATACCGCCACAGCCCATGCGCTTCCCCAGCTCACGGAGCGGATGAAAGTTCCTGTAATTGGTGTGATCGAGCCCGGTGTGCGGGCCCTGCTTTCTTCAACTCGCAGCCGTAAGGTTGGCGTAATCGGGACCAGATCAACAATCAAGTCGGCCGCGTACGAAACTGAGATTCAAAAACTCGATCCCGGCGTAACAGTCGTGAGTCAGGCGTGTCCGCTCTTTGTGCCGATTGTTGAGGAGGGGTGGATGAATAAGGATTTCACTCGCCTGGCAATACGGGAGTATCTCGCACCGTTGCGCGATCAGGGAGTGGACGCGGTTGTACTCGGCTGTACGCACTATCCGCTTATTCGTGCTGCCATCCAACAAGAGTTTCCCGGATTTTCGCTGATTGATTCCTCTATTGAAATGGCAGGTGCCGTTTCTGCCTCAGTTCGTGCCACTGGAATCGAGGCGGCTGGCTCAGGTTCGGTGAAGATACTTGTGACGGACGTAACAGAACAGCTAAGCAGTCTGCAGAATCTTTTTTTCCCTCATCCGGTTTCAGGCGTCGAAGAGATTCTACTTCCCGAACTGTCCACAACCCCGTAAGTTGCCGGGAGCATGGCTCTCTTGCTAAAGGAAAATTTCATCTCGTTTCCTGGAGCAGAGGATTTTCCCGTTGGACCTTACGATCTCGACAAGCTGACATACGCTATCCACGACGACGGGGCTTTCGAGCTGGGGATTCAGCTTGGTTGGGTATACGATATATACTTGCTGCGTATTGTCGCAGGGGAAACCACAGCGTGGGAGCTCTGGCATCAGGACTCCGCCGTGATTCACGTGGACGAGCGAAAAATTGCGGACAACCCGCCACTTCGGTATGAAGAATTCTCAACACCGTGCAATATCCCTTTGAAGATTGCGGTCATGAAAAAAACTTTAGAATCTCGGGCGATCAGACTAACGTTCCGTCCAGCTGTCCCTGCTATTTCCTTTGCAATCGAATTCGAACTAGAGTCTGGCCCGGCGGCGTGCCTGACTGCACTAGGATGGAGAATGATGAATGATACACCCTCGGATGATTCCTGGCCTTCCGATGAATGGAAGGATTGGAACACCATGTAGGCTCTTGTTCTTCCCCGAGTAACTCGGCCAAAGGCTGGGGCTCCTCTGGCCCACGCATCATTCGTTATGGACACGCGGAGCGCAGTGTGTTTTTCTGCCACGGTATTATGAAACGCGCCGACATATCTTAGTAAGAGTCAGCCTCTCAACCCATTGAGGCAAGGGAACAATTTCAGGCCTGGCAGGCCGCGTTCTTTTGTCTTATTGTGAATTGATTGTGCCGACTCCTCCTGTTCTGAGCTTTTTGCTCACTTTGCCATTCGCAGGAGTATGAAAAATCATTCAGATTCTCATTTTGAGAAAATCAGAAAGAGACGTTATTCGGAATCGGATGACGTACCGGTAAAGCATGTTGAAAACGAGTCAGCGGAATTCAGATGCAAGAAATGCAAGTGCATTATTGGACTTCCGCAATCAGGAACCCGCCAACGCAATCATTGCCCTCAGTGTTTGAGCAGTGTTCACCTGGATACGCGTCCAGGGGATCGAGGATCAGGCTGCGGTAGCACCATGGAAGCTATTGCCATCTGGGTCCGAGGTGAGGAGTGGGTTCTCTTGCATCGTTGCATGGGTTGTGGCGTCATACACGCGAACCGAATCGCACCGGATGACAACGAAGTGCTTTTGCTTTCCCTTGCGGCGCGTCCGCTGGGCAGGCCTGCTGTCCCGCTCTTTCAGTTTTCCGAGCCCTGATCACGGGCCGGCAGACTGAATCTCGGAGTAGGCTGGCCTTTCGCAACCGGGACTCATGGGGCGGAGCCATGCCCGGATCAAGGCTAATAGAGGTCTTGCGTAGCCATGACCAGACGGACTGGCGATGTAGTAAGGGTAAAATCTTGAATCGTACTGAGCGATCCATTGGATTGATTGATGCCCAGGACCAGGAGTGATGTTCCCTGCATAACGTACAAATACTTTCCCTGCGGATCGATTACAAGGCGGCCAGCCGAGAGAAGGCCAGCGATCGTCAGCGGAGATCCAGGAACCGCACTCAATGAGGTCCCTGAAATTTGAAATCCAGACACATTCGCTGTGGTCAGATGGGCTGTGTACGCAAAGCGACCAACTGGATCAACGGCCACGGCGCGCGGGCCAGTTCCGCCGGTTAGGACAGGGGAGCCGGTTGCCACGACGCCCTGGGAGTCAACCGCCTGCAGATTTACACGATCGATTACCGGAAGGGCGGTGAACATCTTAGTCCCGTCACCCGTAAATGCAATCTCTTCGGGTGCACCGTTGGTAAGGTAATTTGGACACGTCGTTGGCAAGGTACCATCTCCATTGATGGCGCAGACCGAAACGTCGTTGGTTGCAGAATTTGACGTATACAGCAAACGATTTCCCGGATGGATTCGCACATAGTTCGCACCGTTGACGTTCGCAAGGTTCCCGTTCTGTTGCAATGTGCAATTGTTCCCAACTCGAAACGAATAAGCGCTCCCTGCGACACTTATGAAGACTGAGCCGTTTGCATATTGAATGTCATTGAAGTTAGCAATCGCCAGGTTTTGTGTTCCCTGTGCCTGTGTCAGCGAGCCAACATCGTCCATCCGGGCGGTTAGCATGGTGGAACTACCGGTCTGTCCTACGAAGAGACAAGAACCGCCTGCCGTGAGGGTACCCGGAGCAACTCCCAGCATGTAGGTCTGCAACAGGCCTACTTTGCCCGTAGCATGATCGACGCGGAAAGCGCGGACACTATTGTTAGAAGTGTCGATTGCATACAGATTCTTGATTACAGGCAATCTGGAGTACATTGCAGCCACGAGCAGCGGATTGCAGGATGGATCCGCCAGGTTGCATTTGGAGTCCGCCCGGCAGGAATACGCCCCAAGGAGCATTATCAGAACAAGAACAGTGCGTGGCATCTGGAACAGAATACGCCTCAAGGCGGCCCGGGTCAAGTCCTCAGGCAGGCCGGGTGCCTCCGGACTCACCATTTGCGATACTCCTTGACAAAAAATTGCCTGTCGTTTGTATAGCAAAAAAAAGACAAGGTGTGTGTATGCGCGAGCTGACTGAGAAACAAAACGCAATTCTGAGCTTTATCCAGCAATATCTTCAAGCCCAGGGATATCCGCCCACAATCCGTGAAATCGCTCGTAAGTTTGAGATTACAGCAAAAGGGGCTTATGACCATATGAAAGCCCTTGAGAAGAAGGGCTATATCAAGACTGAGAAGAACCGGAGCCGGGCAATGGAAATTCTCAAGGACGCAGATGGCAACGTTCCGGTGCAGGCCTCTGATACCGCAAACGTTCCGCTGCTCGGACGTGTGGCCGCAGGCATGCCTATTCTTGCGCAGGAAAATATCGAGGAGTATCTCAGCTTTCCCAAATCCATGGTTCCAGACACCAGCGTCTTTGCATTGCGTGTCGCCGGTGAATCAATGAAGGACGCAGGAATCCTTGATGGAGATATTGCCGTGATTCAGAAGTGCGATTCGGCAGACAATGGTGAGATCGTTGTAGCTCTACTTGATGATGAAGCCACTCTGAAGTATTTCTTCAAGGACAAGAAAAAAGTAAAGCTCGTTCCAGCCAATGATGCATTTCGTCCTATAGTAACCGATCAGGTCACCATTGTCGGCAGGCTGGTCGGAATCTATCGAAGCTACGGTATCTAATTCTGGGTTCTTTCCTTTATCAGCAATTGCTCAAACCTTTCTTCTTCCGGATGGATCCGGAAGAGGCGCATGAACTCGTCGCAGCCGGAGCCAGATTCTCGCAACTTGTTCCGTTCGCTGATGCAATATTGCGCGGAACTTTTGAATTCAATAACCCGCGGCTGCATGTGCGCGTCTGTGGGATTGATTTCAAGAATCCAATTGGTATGGGCGCCGGGTTTGACAAGACCGGGGAACTCTATCCGTTTCTTTCCAACATGGGTTTTGGGCATGTAGAGTGCGGCACATTTACCAGGCACGGCCAGCCTGGAAATCCTAAACCCCGGCTGTTTCGTTTTCCAGAGCAGGCAGCTCTCATCAATCGCATGGGTTTTAACAATCCGGGAGCAGACCACGCAGCCGGATGCTTTGCAAAGCAGCGTCACGGGGCTATTCGTGGTATCAATCTGGGTAAGAGCAAAGTCACGGAGTTGAACGATGCAAGAGACGACTATCTCTACTCGCTCGCAAAGCTCTCCGTGTTCGCAGACTACATTGCCATTAACGTTAGTTCGCCCAACACACCAGGTCTCCGGCAGCTTCAGGAGAAGGATCGTCTTGCAGATTTGCTCGGTGCCGTACGCGCGCAATGCCGGGTTCCGCTTTTTCTCAAGCTTGCCCCGGACCTGACAGAATCAGCTCTTGACGACGCGCTTGGAGCCGCAGAGGGCAAGTGCGACGGCTTCATTATTTGCAACACTACCATCGACAAGAGTTCGGTAGGTTCTGATCTTGAGGGTGGTCTGTCCGGAGCCCCGCTTGCCAGGCGCAGCCTGGAGATGCTTCGCATCACCAGGAAAAAAGTCGGAAGCAAAGTGGCTCTGATTTCCGTTGGGGGCATTGGCTCTGCGGAAGAGGCGCTGCTTCGGATTCGGGCTGGAGCTTCCTTGATTCAGATTTACACTGCCTATATCTACGGGGGACCGTTTCTTCCCGCGACAATCCTGCGTGGTATCAATGACTTTTGTAGCCGGGAGAACACCACCGTTAATGACCTCATCGGCGTTGACGCAAAATAGCCCTTTAGACCCGCCATTGAGCCAACCTGGAGTCTGGCCCACCGGCAAATTCTCTTGTCATGCTGAATGTCAGGCCCGGGATATGGATATGGACCAGCCAAAGAGCAAACACAAATTCATTCGCGTGTACAAAGAGTTCGAGCCGGAGGAAATCAAAAAGCAGCTGCTGCTGATTGATGACCTGTATGGCACCTGTGCCAATTGCGGACAGCTCGGGTTAACATTCGTGAAGGACAAAACTTGCCCGGGCTGCAAAACCACATTTGCCTACCTCATGACAAAGCTCAAGAATCCTGGTGATGTGTCAAAAATCCTTGCTCGCATCAAAAGCGAGGGCTTGTCGCTCATGTTGCTTGAAAAAGACGATTACGATCGAACGGCAGCAAGGGATGCGCTAGGAGATCTCTTCTCAAAAAGCAATCCATAGTTTCGCACAGCTGTAAAGAGTTCTGTCAAATCGTAGAAAAAGAAAGGCAGATCGCGCGCTCCGTAGAACGAACGATTGATCTCGACGATTCGCGATTTCTCTTGCTCGCGTATGAGGTCCGCCTCTAACCCCGTGAGCGTTTCACGGGCCATTGAGTTCAGACGCAGGAACTCTCGGTGCAGAGTTGCGCGTTGGTCTGGCTTTGCCACACGATCGCGGATTCGTGCTTCCTTTTCAATTCTGACGGGATGCGATTTCTCCAGGAAACGCGTTGGATCAAACTCCAGTGCGCGGAGGTCTCGCATAATTGCCTGCGGTGAGCGACCGTCGATTCTCAGGTCGGCACGCGGTTTGAGTGCAAGCGTAGCCGAAGCCGCCGTAAAGGGCGCGCCCGCAAAGTCAAAGAACTCCCGGAGAATTTCATCGGTAATTCTATCGTATCTTTCTCCGCCAAGTCCGTGAATGAAAATATCACAGAAGAACAGTCGACAGAACAGGGTGAGCGTGACTGCGCGGGGAAGAATTTTTGCCGATCCATCGACGCTCGTCTTGCCTTCACGAAATGGCGTCCGGTTTCCATCAATGACGACCCAGAAAGGTAACTCGTTCTCATGCAAATCAGGCAACGGTTGCGCTGGATTCTTGATACCTTTTGCCTGCCGGTATTCCTGGAGCAGACGATTGTAAACGCCTCGGAAGCGCGGACCGTGGCTTCGAATGTATTCAAAGAAACACCGAAATGCAGGGGATTCAAAAAGTTGGCTGGAATAGATGGTCTTGACCTGGATGCCGTTGGCTTCCTCCCACTTTAGCCGGAGCTGATCGGGAATATCCATGGGTCGAATCCCGGTCTCGACGATCTCCTCCAGCCACGCCAGCGATCGATGCACCTGCTGCGCCATCTCCGGCGCGAGCGTCCGACGAACGCCTCCAAACAATGACTGGATTGTCTCCCGCATCTGCTTCTTGCTTGTGTTTGAAATCGATTCATTTTGTAAAATGCCTCCGCTACCATTCAGCCGGACCGATTGCTTACGCACCGAATCACCGAAACGCTCAGGAAATTGAAAAACGATTTCTTCCTCATCCGTGTCGTGCACCATATGAACTGCCGTGCCCCCGCTGCGCCGGGCCAATTCATTTGCTAGCAAGTTCTTAACGAGAATCCCTGGATGATGAAATACTGGTTGGTGACCCGTGAGGATGATTGGTCCGTTGATTTTCCCGACAACTTTTCCAAGGACTGTCTCCGCATCGAATTCGTCGGATGGTTTCTCACATAACATGGGGCCCTGGATGCGCCCGGCCTGGAGTTTTTCTGAAAGCGATTCCGCAGAATCGGAGAAATAGATCACAGGTATCCCTCCGGCCAGCTCTTGAATAATGGGACTTCTTCTTGAAAGAAAGGTTCCGCTGCGGCACAGTTTCCCTGGAATCCCCAGTACTTATTTTCTATGATGACGTTTTCTATGAAGGATTCCTTTCCGGAGCGAATGAATTGTGATTCGTAACATCGGATAGCCTCTTCCTTCTTTCTCACCGTGTCACTTATATCAGACAGGAAACTGGGATTGATCCTCAAACGAACGTGAACAGGGAAGTAAAATAGCACCCGCGATGGAAAGCAAGGATCACCGGGAATATCTGACTTTGAAAGCTTCGCGTAAAATCTTGCAGCAACGGCGAGCTTGTTTGCAGCGACGTGGTCCGGATGTGCGTCCTGCGCGTACGGCGCAAAAACGTAATCTGGCCTGAATGCGCGGATTTCGGAAGCGATTCTCTTCCGGTTTTCAATGGTATCTTCGAGAAAACGATTTGGCATATCCATGGTAATCCGATCAGCACCCAGAACTTCAGCGGATTTGCGCGATTCTGCCTTGCGAATTTCCGGAGTTCCAAATGGAGTGGGCTCGCCGTTGGTGAGGTCCAGCAATCGTACCGGAATTCCGCGCATCGCAAGTGAAGCCACAGTGCCTCCCATGCCGATTTCTACATCATCAGGATGCGCGCCGATGCAAAGTACTCGCACCCCGTCAGCAAATCAAAAAACTCCAGGCAGGACCACGACTTTTTAGGCATGCCGGGCGTAGATACGACAACAACTCCTGACCTCGCAGGTTGTGCAACCGGGGAGAAAGCGCGATTTGCAGAGGCCCAGAATCCCAGGACGCGTAAGTGGAAAATCAACCCGGAGCGGATCGTCTGGATGGATAGCCCGAAGAGAGGCCGTAATCGTCTCCGCATTCGCCCAACTCGAGGAAGTCTTCTTGCTCCAGCCCAGGTTTCTTGCCATGCGGGCCACATGCAAATCCAGCGGGACCACCAGATCTGAGGCAGCAAATGTCTGGTACAAACCAAAATCGGGGAACTGGTCCCGAACCATCCACCGCAGGAACATGCAGTACCGTTTCTGTGCTGATTTTGCGCGCGGATCACCAATCAAATGTCTGAGACCACGCGTGAGGGGCTGTGCCACAAGATGGGTAAGCGATTCCTGAAACGCAGCTATGCGTTCGCGCATTGGCATCCCGGTGTGGCCAAAGTAGGGCTCAAGGCTCCCCTTCGTTCGCATCATCTTGCCAATTGCGTTTAGAAGCGCTTTGATATCGGCCGCCGTTTGAAATCGGTAATACCCCTGGCTGTTGATTTTCCCCCGGATCAAACGTCCTGCAGGTTCTCGTCCCAGTTCGGAAAGCAAAGAAAGCAGGAATCCCCGGATGGCTTTGACGTTGCCATAGGCAAACATAGCGCTCAGAAATCCAACTACCTCAATGTCTTCGCGCGCCTGAAACCGGCTGACAATTCCGATGGGATCGGATTCTAGAAAAATTGCTCTGGCGTATTTTGTGTGGAGGTCAACAAGTGCGATCCGCTGCCTTTTCGCAATGTCCGGGTCATGTTTCATCGATGTTCAGAAAAGAGAGAAGTCCACGCGGTCTCGGATTGTATTCAAAGGCGACGAACGTGGTATCGTCTTCGGGGTGTGGGCTTTGCCTGAACTCATTCAGATCTTTTTTTAGCAGAGCGGCAATCTCTTTTGTAGTCAGTCCCAGATGTTGATATAGAAAGCCGCGTAACCTTGCTTCACCGTACGGCTCTGCTCTGGGGTTAAAAGTTTCCGTGACCCCGTCCGAGTAAAGGAACAGACGGTCTCCCTTCTGGAGACTGAACATTGCTGTCCTGTAGGGATCAAGAAGCAGGCCAGGCAGGCGCTGGGTGTCGCGCAATGTGTCGATTCCGCCCGAAGCAAACCGAAAGATCATTGGACCAGGGTGGGCAGCGTTCAGATACTCCACCTGGCCACGCCCCAGATCCAATATAAAAGCGAATAACGTTATAAATTCATTCCCTCGGTATCGCTCCATTAGAAACGAATTCAGAGTGCCAACCGTTTCGGCCAGTCCAATCCCGGAGAGCATATGTGATCGCACCATGGATCGAATCGCGCTTACCAGGTATCCTGTACCGAGTCCGTGACCGCTCACATCTCCAAGAAAGAAAGCGATTCGGTTCTGAGGCAGGTGGATCAAATCCAGATAATCGCCTGTTACTGAGAGAACAGGCAAACTGAATGCCCCAAGCGAAATGTCTTTAATTTCACTTAACCTCCAATCATCGGCAACGTTTCGCTGTGTTTGACCTGCCAGGACGATTTCTCGCATTTGTCTGCGCTTTGCGACTTCTTCCAAAAGTATTCCAAAGTTGGTAACGAGCATCCGCGCCAGTCGGCCCGATTCCTGGATATAACGAATCTCGGAAAGGGAAAAGTTCACGTTATCCGGCTTAAAGCCAATCATCAGCGCAACCAGGGGAGCGCGTTTCTCTAAGAATTTGCGGCCCAGTTTTCTCATCATGAACCGACGCAGCTGCGTAAGCCAGTCGCTTTCCTGGCCCGAGACGCCTACGGCCATCGCGAAATTCTGATCGATCAAATATCTATAGAGAAGGCCGCGGCTTCCACCGGCAAATGTCAGGTACGATGCGACGGCCATTTTCTCAGGATGGATGTGGCCCCATACGGGACTCTGATCGGCGAGCCGCAGCAGTAGATCGCCCTTCAGCTTGAATCCGGCAAAACTCCGATCGGATATCAGCATGGCGGCCCTTTCTATTTTGAGTGTTTGCTTGATCTCTGCCAGGAATGCTTCTGCGGCGTGATCGATCCTTGTCGCCTCGGAAAAGATTCCCGCAATCCGTTTCAGTGACTCGGCGCGCTCTCCATCGAGTCGCCACATACTCTTTTCAATGAATGTAGAAATCCGACGACGCGCCGGATCGAGAAAGAAGACGAGCGTCAGCAAGAACACAAGATGCACAATCCACCGATACTGTTCGTCTTGATCGGGAAGCAGAATGCTGTGCGTGAGAAGTACTGCTCCGTAGATTGCTACAAAGAATAGGGTGAGCATTCCGGCCATGATGGAGCGTCCCAGGACAAACTGAAACGGCACGACATGGATGCGATAGGTCCCGTAGACCAGCGAGACGGGTAAAACGGCAGCCGTGATACCAGAAAGATAGAAACTCTCAATGCCCGCACCGCGCCTGAGATCCAGGGCCGCCACCGGCAAAACAAGTCCAAATACGGAGCCGCAGAACAGGAACCAGCGTTTTGTCTTTTCGATTCGATCGTGTGAGGTGCGCAGTGCGTTCTCCAGCTGGAAGCCAAGCACCGCAAGAACGGTCGCGTAGTACCCAAAGTGTTGAACGCGAAAGAGATTGCTGAAAGTTCGCAGATCTTCAGACCCAACAAACGCAACCAGACAAAAGAATAGCACCACGAGCGCCTGGGCGAGAATTAAAGTACCACTCACTTCCTTTCCTGTGGTTCGCAGGCCAAGGTTAAAGAGGGCAGGGATGATCAGAAATCCGGTAATCTGCCAGAGTAGATCGAGGCCATGCCCGGCGATGGCCGCCACGAAAGCAAACAAGAACGTACAGGTGAGCAAGCAGAACGACGCCAGGTAGAAATCGTTGCCGTACTGGATAAACCAGATGCCTGCGAGCAAATAGAGCGCGGAAAGCACAATGACTGGCGAGAAGTCCAGGAGCTGCTGCAGTCGATCCACGGGCACGGGGCGCATCAGCGCGGGGCCTTTGTCTGTCAAAACTGGAACCGGTTTGTTGGTTGCAAAGAATGCGTTTGCGCTCTGCGGTGCTCGCCCTTCCACTTCAATTAGCCTGCGAATCCGCGGGGCTGGCTCCGCGCTCTGCACACTTACAATAACTCCATCCGGCATATAGTATACCGGCAATCGGTAGCCGGTCTCGTTTAGCTGAAAGGCGTATAACGTTACAAGCAGAACGAGCGAGAGTGCGTAGTGTATGCGAAACATTCAGTTCTGTCTGTTGAATTGAATGACGGGCTTATCGCCAAAGGAGAAGCGCACGGATGGGTGTTCGCGCAGGTCGATCATATTGCGCCAGCCGGACGAAGTCAATACTGCGTCAGGTTTGTCCGGGTTGTTCACGTGGAAACCTGGCCCGTCGAACATGGCCAGAATTTGATGGTCCTGGCTGCGAATTTCCGCCAGACAGAGATCAATTCGATCGAACGCGCTGGTGCTGCGATTCTTTCTGAAGTGAGTCAATAATTTGTGCAACGTTATGTGGTTATCTTTCTTGATTAGCGAGTAGAGACTGCCCAGGAGGCTTGAGAGCAATATCGCGCTTGAACCATTGACCCGATCTGCGCCAAACATGACCAGGAACCACGCGTCTCCATGCAACTCTGGGGTGGTGAAAAACTCGACTACGATTGGTGCCCTTTCGTTTTCCTGCAGGTTGATCTGGATCCCCGGAATGGTGGGCACATCTGTATGTTGGAGAAACTTCCGAATCTTCTCTGCCACAAGGAATTCCCGTTCCATTGCTGCAGAATCCATAAAACGTGCTGAGAGGATTGTATTCTGAATACTTGCAGCTGCCTTTCCGGCGAAAGTTTCCAGGGCGCGCTCTGCATACTTGTTGGTTGGCAATTCGTGCAGGATAAGAAACCCAACCATTCTGTTCCTGTAGAATATGGGAAAGAAAAGGGCAGCGCGCATGCGCACAAGAATCTTGCGAATTTCTTCCGGCAGCGCGCGTTCCGGTGTGAGGGGAGTGCGCTCGTGCTTTACAAAACGCAGTAACTCATCCACTGAATGGTAGTAAGACGAACGTTCTTTGATGGGTTGCCCTTCGGAATAAAGGTAATACACAAAATGCTTCCGCGCACTGTCTGAAATCGCCAGCTTTGCCGCACGGACACCCATCCACGCCATGAGTTCAGGAAAGATTTCATGAGTAATTGAATCGATGGTGAAGTGAGTGGCAATAAAATCCAGATGGTGGGTTCCGCCAAACATGGCTTCGTAATCATTCCGGCCCAGTATCAAACGGTGCAGGCGTTCGCGAGCCGGAAAAAGAAAAAGGACCGCAAGCAAGAGGAAGATGAGTGAAACAATCTCGTTATACCGGGGAACGTTTGAGGGCACGATCCTCTGTATAGCTATGAACAAAAAAACAACCACCGCACCCGAAGCGAGTGAAAAGATCCAGGTCTTCCATCTGTAGGCGGGAATTCGGGGCGGAAACATCATGTAGTGTAGTCTGCGTTAATGGAAATGTATTCACGAGAGAGATCACATCCCCAGATCCTTTCCTCAAAAGTGCCGAGACCCAGGGAAATCCTCAGAACGATCTCTGATTTCTTCAGATAGGCCTGCAAGACCGGAAGTTGGTCCGTTCCGCTCATCTCAAGCAATACGTCGCCAAAGTATATCTTGAGATTCTCAAACGGAACGGGTTCGTCAAATACCTTACCAACTGCCATAATGATTCGACCCCAGTTGGGATCTCCGCCGTGGATTGCTGTCTTGATCAGCGGACTGTTTGCGATGGATCGCGCAATCTTCAGTGCCTGTTCCTTGCTGCGCGCTTCCGTTATCCGCACCTCAAGTGTCTTGGTTGCTCCTTCGCCATCGGATACAATCGTGCGCGAAAGCTGCTGGCTCAGATCCAGGAAGGTTCTGTAGAATTCGTTGGAGTCTGCGTCGAGTGATGACAGAGATGCCCCCGAATCGAACTGTGGGTTTTGCTCAAGCTCCATTCTTGCGGTTTCCGGAAACTGAATGGCTGTGTTAGAAACACCGTTTGCCATTATGATAAATGTGTCACTGGTTGACGTGTCGGAATCGACCGTTATGCGGTTAAACGAGCGGTTGGCCACGCAAAGCAAGAGATGGCGAAGGTCAGAAGATGATATCTTTGCATCCGTTACGGCATAGACCAGCATTGTGGCCATATTGGGCTCAATCATCCCGGCACCCTTGGCCGCAATGGTAAGTTTCACGCCACTCTTGAGTGTTCTGGAGGCGAGTTTAACCGTCTTGTCAGTTGTGCGAATCGCATCTGCGAACGTATGAAAGTCTGCAGTTTTCAGTCGCGTCTTAGCTTCACGGCAGGCTGCATGAATTTTTTCAATTGGGGGAAGTCTTCCGATCACACCGGTACTTGATGGTAGCACATGGGTGGTTTTTATTCCCAGAGATTCAGCCGTCAGGCGGCACATATCGCGCGCTAGCTGAAGCCCGGCATCGCCTGTGGCGACATTTGAATTCTTCGAATTCACAACAATTGCTTGAAGAACCCCACCGGCAATATGCTCGCGCCCCACAATGACCGGCTTACCCGGAAAATTGTTCCGCGTGAAAATACCGGCCGCCGCCGCCGGGACTTCTGAGTAGATCACTCCAAAGTCGAGGGTTGTATCTTTAATTCCGGAATTCCAGCCCGTGGCCAGATATCCGCTGGGGAAATCGCTCACATTCAGATTCTCTCGATTGCGCGCACCCTGTCAAGCGGATGCGATTTCGGGGCCTGTTTCCTTGATTATCCATTCCAGAAAGGGCATAGAGCCTCGTTCAATCGGCAGTGCCACGATGCACGGATTGGAATAGCTGTGGTTGGAACGGACTTCCTGGGCTAGAAGCTCAAACAATTCCGGCGTGGTTTTCGCGAGGAAAGGGATTTCTGTCTCGTTTTGTATCTTACCTTCCCAGCGGTAAAGCGACTGGATGGGGGCTAGAATATTTACGCAGGCTGCGAGTCTTTTCTCCACAAGAATCCGGCCGATGCGACCGGCCTCTTCCTGGCTTGATGTGGTAATGTAAACGAGCACAGTTTTCATTGCTCAGCTGAATATCGCTTGATCCAGAGCGCAACTTTGAATCACCATGCCCGGATGGAATCTAGACCTCTCGAAAATAAATTCGCACTTGTAACAGGATCAGCTCGCGGTATTGGCCGGTCGATTGCAGAAGATCTGGCCGCCTGGGGCGCCAACCAGGTCATACTTGACATGAGACTGGAAGACTGTGAGAAGACAGCCGCTGAAATTGCGGAAAAATACAAAGTAAAGACTTTCGCGGTCCAATGCAATATCACCGTCAAGGAACAGGTGGAGGCCGCGCAGGAGAAGATCGCCAAAGAATTTGGAACATTGCATTTTCTTGTAAACAATGCCGGGGTTCTTAAAGACAACCTCCTCATTCGCATGAAGGAAGAAGAATGGGATCTGGTACTCGATGTAAATCTAAAGGGAGCATTTCTTATGACCCAGGCAATGCTCAAGTTATTGATGAAAGCCGAGGGTGGATCTCGCATTGTAAACATTAGTTCCGTTTCCGGAATCGTAGGCCAGGTGGGCCAGGCCAACTACTCCTCAAGCAAGGCCGGGCTCATTGGTTTGACCAAGGTTACAGCCCGCGAGTATGGTGCGCGAGGCGTGCTTGTGAATGCGGTTTGCCCGGGCTACGTCCAGACTGACATGACGGGTGCATTGCCTGAGAAAGTTCAGGAAGAGCTGCGCAAGGCTGTGCCACTGGGGCGTCCAGGCCAGGTTAAAGATATTTCCCGTGTGGTCCGTTTCCTTTGTTCAGAGGATGCCGGATTTATCACGGGGACTGTCATTCGCGTAGATGGCGGAATGGCTACCGGAATGTAGTTCTGTTGCCGCGATGGAATATTTCGCGGTGCTCAGTTCTAAGCCTGCAGTTCTGCCGAAGTTCAAAACTCAAGCCTGCCTTCAAGCATTGCAAATTGTTTTGAACTCTTCTTTGTCTGCGCTGTGCTCAGATAGAGATAAAGAAATTTTGCCCTGATCTTGAATTGCAGGGCAGCACTTTCTTCCATGAAGAAACGCGCCCCGTTTGCGTATTGTGGGGTTGTTCGCATAAAAGTAAAAGTTGAAGGATACTTGCTGTTGGTAGCTCGCGCGAATGCCGTAACGGCAGTTTCAAAGTAGCTGGTCCTCCACTGAAATGTTACTTCCCCCCTGGGCGCACCGCTGCGTCTGGCCTCGTAAAGTAGATCGAGGCCAAGCGATTCACGCCCTATGATTGCGCCGATTGCGCCGGACGAATCAGTGTGTCTGAGGGAGCCGCCATAGACTCGCGATTCATACGCGCGACCTCTGAGTATCAGCCCCAGGGGAATCTCTGCGGAAGAAAGTCTCAAACCGCCACCGGCAAAGCGCATTCGATTGCGACCCAGGTCCTGACCTGCGGTTTCGCTGAAGAAAATTTCCCGCGACGCAAACAACGACACAAGACCTGAGCGGCCTTTACGTTTCAGATCGAGTTCGTTGTTTTGATTCAGGTCCCAGCGACGCTGGCGTTCCAATTCGATGCCGATCGTGACTGGTGATCCCGAGACCTCCCGTTCTGGCGATGGAGGGATCGCGATGGAATTGCCAACCCGGAACGATGCAGCTCCTTCCGCTGTCCACGGGGAGAGAGCATTGCCGAATCGAATCCGGACTACGTCTGCAAAAAGCGAAAAGGGAAATCCCTTTGCTAGAGCCATTGAAAACGCGCTGAGTCCTGACTGCGGATGCACTCCCACGAACATGCGATCCTGCGGATCCCGCCAATAAATCCCCGGCTTGTTGCTGCCTTGAATTCCAAAGATTCCCGGCAGATACAACTCGGGAAGCGGCTGGAGAAATACCGAAGACGTTGTTCTCGCCGATGGGCCGAGCGCCTGAATCATGGATTCATCCACAAGGTAGGAGGTGCGTGGGCCTGGCAGGTAGCGCCAACCTGCCGTAAAAGCGAACACTCGATGCGTACCCTTGAGAGACCCATAGAAGCGGTCGCGTTGCTCTGATCTTGATTTTGACGATGGTCGGCGGTATTCAACCATGCCCGAAGCGCTGATGGTTTCGCAGGAAACATTCGATTCGACCAGATAGGCGCTACTGGCAGGGAAAGACGACATCCCACCACCGAGTACCGCCGGTCCCTGGTCGCAGGCAGGTAGAGCCACCCCTGCAAAAAGCAGAACCAGAGATAACTGGTACGGAAAATGCTTTTCAACCCACGGCGCTACGCGATTCTGCGAGGCTTGATGCTCCATTTGAGCCTATATGGTCCGCGTTTGCTCCATCGATCCGATCTTTCTTCCGGAGAATGGTTCCTTGGCTGAGAATCTGCAAAATCGCCTAAATGATTTGTACGCAGCAAACCGCAGGGACATCTACGCCTACCTGAGCAGGATGAGCGGGGATCCTGATCTGGCGCTGGACCTTCTCCAGGATGCCTTTGTGAACTTTTTCGCGCATTACAAGGAGCGCCCTGTCCCGGACGACGGTAGCTGTCGGCGGATACTGTTCCGGATTGCCCGAAACTTGTTCCTGAATCATGTTAAGAGCGCCGCAAACAAGAACTCGCGACTCGAGGAAGGGGCCCTCAGCGATCCCAGCGGTCCGGACAAGGAAGACTTTTCCCCGGCGGTCCGTCGCCTGATCCTGGCCTTGCCGGAACGCGAGCGTACAGCCATTGTACTGCGATATCTGGATTCATTGAAGCTTGAGGAGATTGGCCTGATACTGGGGCTTTCTGTCTCCGCTTCCTCACGACTAATACAAAAGGCCGAGAAAATGCTGGAATGGGAGGCCCGAAAAGCCGGGATTTCTCTCGATGACTGAAAAAAAAATCGCAAACAAACCCTCCTGGATTGTTTGAAGAGACAAGGGATATGGAAGCTAGAAGAAACAAGCTTACGCGTGCCGTTCAGGATGTTCCTGAGCTTCCAGCTTTTGATCCTGCCTGGATCACGGCGGAACCCCGTCACAGAGTGCCAGAGGCAGTCTTTTCGGAAGGTGGCAAAACGCGCCTGATGCCGGCTCTCCTCGCGGCCGCTACGGTCCTCTTTGGGATCGGTGCCTTTATCCTGATTCAGCGCTCATCTCAGCCACCGGAATCCGTGGCATCGCGTGCCCTGGTCCTAACCGTAACCGGCACGGTGCAGGTTGAGCGATCCGGCAAAAACACGCAGGTGTTCAACGGGGATGTTCTGACGGAAAAGGATCGCTTGACAGTTGGTCCGGATGGGCGCGTTGACCTTGCACTTGCGGGCCACTCGGTTCGCATCCTTGCGGGAAGCAATGTTACAATCTCACAACTCAATCGCAACAAAGAAGGGGCGTCCAGGAATGTAGAGCTTGGACTCGACAGCGGGACCATCTTGAGTTCTGTCAGCCGGCTTGAGCGCAGCGATAAGTTTGTAGTTCGCACGCCCACTGCAATCGCTGGTGTGCGCGGGACCCGTTTTGCTGTGGGTGTAAAAGATAATACTACTTCCGTTGAACTCGTGGAAGGATCGGTTGTGGTTACGCCTAACGGTAGGCAAGAGCAGATTCTGGAATCAGGAAACGCAGTTGAGGTCACAGCAACCGAGACGCGCGCTGCTTCAGTCACAACAGCCACGTCAGACGCATTCAAAGACATGGAACTGAGCGAGGCAATGGATCCAGCGGTGCTTGCTGCTGCTGATTCCATCAAAGCTGCTCACTCAGAAGAAGACATTGTAAAGATGTATCAGAAAATTGAAATCATTCGTCTTAGAGATGGAAGAGTACTTCGCGGTGTAACAATTCAGACCAATGGACGGATCTTGATCCATACCGCAGAAGGCCTTCACATCCTTCAAGCATCTGAGGTGGAAGACGTGAGTTTTCCAACAGAACCATGAGAGAAGCATTTTTGGTTAACACCGGAGATCCCGGTAAAAGGAGAAAAAAAATGAAAGGGAAAATCGCGCCTACAATCCTGACCGGTCTGATGATCATTTCTGCCGGTCTGGTCGTAAGTTGCGGACAGAAGGGTTCCGAAGCGGCTAACACATCCATGATGGTTGTGTATACCACAGGGGATGCCTTTATTCTGTCCGAAGGCAAGTCAGAAGCGCCTGCTAAAGTGGGAATGGTCGTCCGTGAAAAAGACGTTATTCGCACTGAATCAGGAACTATTGACCTGCAAACAAGAAGCGGAAGCGCAGTGCGCGTTCGCGAAATGACTCGTGTGACTATTGCCACGCTAAATGGCAAAGGTGACACAAAGCTTAGCATGAATCACGGTGGCATCCTTGCTTCTGTGAAGAAAGCAGGTCAAGGAGAGAACTTCAGCGTTACTACTCCAACTGCGATTGCGGGTGTTCGTGGAACAACGTTCTCCGTAGACGTGGGTGAAGACCAGCGTTCGTCTGTGCGTGTGATCGACGGTTCCGTAATGATGGCACCTCGCGTTGCAGCACTCGACAAATTCACTGAAGCACAGATTCAAGCGGATCCAAATCTGCAAAAACTGTCTCAGCTTTCACAGAAAGAAGTGATCCTGACTGAAAAAACTCAGGGCCAGATTGATCAGAAAGTTGAAACTCAACTGATTGCTGCTAACGCAGCTCTGGAATCTTCTCAGCCAGCCCCTGCGAAACTCGCAGCGGTAGTTACTGAGACAGCGGTTGCAAAACCAGTTGAAAGCCAGAAGATTGAAGTCAGCACACGTGAGCTGATCGACGCTAAAACGCTTGTAACTGTTGATCCGACCTTGATGGAAAAAGCTGTGTCAACCAAGCAAGACGAAAGCCTTGCTAAAGACATCGCTGCAAAACGCGAAGCAGCTAGCGAACAAGTCCTGGGTCAGATCATGGACGATGCTACTAAAGCTAAACTGAACTCTGAAAAAGAAATTCAGCAACACTACAACAAGCTTGAGCTGATCGTTCTGAAAAACGGTGAGAAACTCCGCGGTGCTGTTATTGCACAAACCGGAAACTCAATCGTAGTTCACTCACCAGAAGGTGTTAAGAAGATCCAGAGAGCAGATCTGGACTATCAAGAGCCTCTGTTCTAAGATTCGATTCGCATCGATCTTTCGAAGAAGCGCCCCTCGGGGCGCTTTTTTTGTTTCCCCCCAACGGTTCCAATGATTCTACTAGCAGCAAGATGAGTGATCCGTCAATGACCGATATTTACGCCCTGATGCGGCCGCGTAAGGTTTGTGTCTGCCGTTCCGTTACGGAGAACATGATTCTGGACTCCCTGGAACGTGGGGCTCGATCGTTTGAAGACGTGCAGAATGAGACAGGATGCTCAACAGGCTGCGGAACTTGCGAGAGTGCCGTGCGCGCCATCATCGAAAAAAAGCTAAGTCCAACCTGAGCGTGTACTGAAATCTAGTTTTCACCTGTTTGCCCCCCGTTAAGCCGACCGTATGCTTTCGCTTCAATGGTCAGAGCTGCTCAAGTCGGGCGGTGTAACTCTATTTATCTTACTTATTTGCTTTCTGGTGGCCGCAATCCTCATCATTGAACGTTTCGCCTATTATCGCGCGCGCTCCCGCGAAGTCAAAGCTGTGCTGGCACAACTGGCAACGCAGGAAGCGTCGCGTTCATTCCCTCCGCGGGAAGCATACCAGCTGATGGACTCGCCAGTCAGCTACGTTCTTAACGAATGCTATCCCCACGTAAAAGGGGATATGTTTGAAGAGGTGAAGAGTCGGGCAATTGCAGAAAAAATCCCGGAGCTGGATCGATATTTAAATGTCCTTGCAACGCTTGGAACCGTGAGCCCGTACATTGGGCTGCTTGGAACGGTCTTTGGAATTATTCGCGCATTCATGAGCCTTGGTGGAGGTGCCGGAGATACAGCCATGTCGGGCTTGAACGCCGGAATTGCGGAATCATTGGCCGCAACCGCGGCCGGGCTTTTTGTTGCAATCCCTGCCACAATCTTCTTCAACTACTTCCGACGCCGCAGCGATGCTCTTCTCACGCAAATTGAAATTGCAGCAAGTCGGTTAAAGACCATGGGTCGAGGCTAAGCGTGGTTTCCTATCGTAAGAACAAGGGCGAGCTATTCTCCGGGATCAACATTGTTCCGTTCACGGACGTTGTCCTGGTTCTATTAATTGTGTTCATGGTTTCTGCTCCGGGCCTGTTGAACACCGCTTTGAATATTCGCCTGCCCGGTGCAACTCAGGGAAAGCAGCGTCAGGACACGCAGATTAATGTGGGACTCGATGCTTCGGGTAAGATCTATATCAATAACGCGCAGGTTGAGCGCAAAGACGTGGAAGCAAAGATCAAGGCGATGATCAAAGAAAATGGCGCCGAGATTCTCTTGAATGCGGACATTGGAGCCAGGCACGGTGAGGTTGTGGAACTCCTTGATTTGTTGCGCACAGCCGGCGGAAACAATGTGTATATAGGCACCGTGAGGAAGTAGTTGCAACTTAAGATCGAAAGGCTCGGGCTGATTGGTTCCGTCCTTTGTTTCGCAGGGCCAATCTGGTATCTCTTTCCCTTATATCCGCTGACCTCTTTTCTTTTGTTCGCGTCTGCCGTGGAGTTCCTGCTTTCGTTGGGTCTCTGGATCTTGCACGAACGTGAGCAGATTGGCACGGGTCAGAAGGATCTTGCTGAATTCTTGATCCGCATACTTGGTTTGCCCCTTACTATAGTCGCATTCTCTTCGGGTGCTTCCCTTGTGAACCTGGCCATTCTGCGCACCTTCTTCTCAACTGTTTCCGTTGGAATTCTCGGAACAAAAAGGCTGATCGTTTTCTACGTGCTCATGGCGGCCGGACATCTCGCTTTCCTGTTCTTTCGAGATTCGCCCTTCAATCTTGCCGCAGTATTTCAGGTTTACCCGGCATGGGTCGTTTCGCTCTGCGCAGCGTTCGGTGTGCAACGGTGGATCAGCAGCCACAAACTGAAATCGCGCGGACAGATCCTTCTCGAACGGAGCAAGCGTGACCTCTCGGTGAGCCGGAACGCAGCGTTGAATATTCTTGGGTTTAGCTTCAAGCGTGAGGAAGGAAATCTCTTCCTGCGCGGCGGACTGGTTCCCTCTACCACGTTCGACGGAGTACTCAGTTCTTTCTACCTGGAAGGAATGGAAATCCAGGTTTTTGGGCCCACTTTTGATCGCGAATGGGAACAGTTTGCTGGTCGTCTAACAAAGCTCTTCTCGGCCGGCCTTCAATGGCAATGGGATGGATCGGTGCTTCGACTCTTTGCCACGAATCAGACTCCGGGGAATCTTGCCCGCATAGTTTCAAGTTCGTTCGATGCGCTGGCTTTCGCGCGGAAGACGGAGGCTCACAATCAGCAAGCCAATCGCCCCTGGCCCCGGATACAATGCCTGGTTTCGACGGGCAGAATATCGCAGATTTCAACGGGTCCGGGCGTGCCGGTGCGTTTGCTCGTTGGTCCGTCGGTGTTTGGACAGAATGAATTCTGGCATTCACTTTCGAAAGGCAGAAATCATGAGATCGTATCCGGAAGCAAGTTTCCCGTCTTCTCGCCGGAGCTGGCTGACTTCTGCTCGGATATTTTTTTGCGCGAGACCATGCGTCCCATCGAATCATGGACATTGCCGGGCGAGTGGCGTCGCGAAATTCTTGAACGGGGTCAGGCGGAACTGTCGGAGAGAATTTTGCACCACATTGCTAAACCAAACCATGGTTGACAGCGTCAGAACTGGAGGCATTGATGCGACAAACGATTTTGGAAAGCGAAGACCTTCAGGATTCAAAAAAGAAGAGTTACACTTCTTCTCTGGGCCGCATAGATCCAGTTATAGCCAGGCTTCCTGGTTTCACTACGCAATCCGGATTCACATTTCAAGAGATTGATATTTGCTATCTCACGCTCGGAGAGCTTTCTCCCATGCGTGACAATGCTGTGCTGGTTTGCCATGCGCTTTCTGGCAACGCCCAGGTGGCAGGGATTGGCGAAAATGGAAAGCCCGGATGGTGGGACTACCATGTAGGACCGGGCAAGACCATCGATACGAATCGTTTCTTTGTTATTTGCTCAAACGTAATTGGCGGTTGCAATGGATCAACAGGTCCAGCCAGCATTCGTCCGGACACGGGTAAGCCGTATGGCATGAGCTTTCCACCAGTCACCATCCGCGACATGGTTACAGCCCAGACGAGGCTGCTCGACCACCTGGGAATTCAGACGCTGTTCGCCGCGGTAGGTGGATCCATGGGTGGTATGCAGGCCCTTGTGTGGGCCCTGGAACATCCAGGTCGCATTCGCTGCTGTGTGCCCATTGCAAGTTGTATGGCGCATTCAGCCATGCAGATTGCCTTTAATGAAGTTGGCCGGCAGGCGATCATTTCTGATCCAAACTGGAGGGGCGGGGAATACTACACTGGGACGGCCCCTGAGCACGGTCTGGCCGTTGCCCGGATGGTGGGACATGTAACGTACCTGAGCGAGTTTTCCATGCATCAGAAGTTTGGGCGCAAGCTCCAGAAGCCATCCAATCCAGAAGACCTGTTTCCCCTGTATTCCGTTGAGAGCTATCTCCAACATCAGGGCGAGAGTTTTGTCCGCCGCTTCGACCCAAACACTTATCTCTACATCACCAAAGCGCTGGACATGTTTGATTTACTGGAGGGCAGGCCTCCCGATGAGGCATTTCGAAACGTCAAGGCCAGATTCTTAGTGATTTCATTTGAATCTGATTGGCTCTATCCGCCCGTCCAGTCCCGAGAGCTTGTGCGGATGCTGAATCGATCCAATGCAACCGTTACTTACACCAATCTTGATACGCAATACGGGCATGACTCTTTCCTGATTCAGAACGCAGACTTCACCCGCATCTTGCAAAATTTTCTAAATGCGGAGCATGAACCGGTTTTCCAGGCCGCGGACATCTGAAATTCTGACATCTGCCCATGAATGTTTACGATCAGGTAGTCACCTGGATACCCGCGCGCTCACGTGTCCTTGATCTTGGAACCGGGGATGGTAAATTCCTGGCCCGCCTTGTGCGTGAGAAACGCGTCAATGGCGTGGGCGTGGAGCGTGAACCGGGCCTTGTGGCCAGCTGCATTGAAAAAGGCCTGGTTGTTCACCAGGGTGATATCATGGACGGCCTGGACCAGTACGGCGTGGCGTCCTTTGACTACGTCCTATTGCTTGGAACCTTTCAGGAAATCGGAACACCACTGGAGCTGTTGCGTGAAGCTTTCCGTGTAGGAAAACGCGTCATCATTGCGTACACCAATTTTGCCCACATTGGGAGCCGCCTACAGATCATGATGTTGGGGAGATCTCCAATTACGCGTGCACTTCCCCATAAATGGTACACAAGTCCAAACCTGCATTACTTTTCGATTGAAGACTTTGAGCAGTTCTGCGAACGCTTTGACCTCAAGCAAATTGACGTGGCTTATTTCAATTCAACAGGGCGGGTTAGGCTCTTTCCAAACCTGCTCGCAGAGCAGGCAATTTCCATGCTTGAGTCATCCGGAACGTTCGCCATCAAGCCAGTCCCTTAACGTTGGAGGACCGTCCGCCTCAGTGCGTGCAAAAAAAACAAGGTAGAGGATCCTTTGCTTTTGTTATTCCGTCAAACATGCCATTGATAACCCAGGGTCTGCCATCTCGTTCGCGTCCCGTAACATGAAAATTCCCCGCGATACGCCCGCCCATTGCAACGGACCAGCGCGTAAGGGTGATCTCTCCGTCGTATGTCTGTCCTGCCTGAATGATCCTGGCCTCGTTTCCGCCTTCTCTTACCCGATATCTGAAGATGAAGTCACAATACATGCCAAATGCACGACAGAAGAATCCCTGCGTATTCTTTCCCTCTTTGAGAACTCTCTCATCTTCAAACAGAATGTCCAGTTCTACTGTGCGAGGTATCTGTTTTGTCTGTACACTTGACGGCTGCATCTTTACGTGAAATCCACTGTGTGCAATGTCAAGATCAGAAGTGGTGCCTGTGAACGATTGGTTTCCGGATGGATCAGTATCCGGTAGGTTCCAATCAATCTTAGTTTCTCCCTGCAGCACATAGCTGGAGTCAAAATGGATATCAAAGAATAGATCACCGATTGTACTGCACTTCTGACCGGAAATTGCAATTAGGAACAGCAGAATTACAAGAGTGGTTCGTGCAGCGGTCATGCTAGCTTTGTTAGTTTGTTAGTTGCCTCAGGGACATACCGGATTTCATCTTTGCCCCGGTCGTGACAAGATCAACATAGATCTATTCAGAAAAAGTGTGTTCTACCCGGTCGCGACAAGATCTATCCGGAAAGCGAAAGCGAGCCGTGCAGTGAATTGGATATGAACGACCCGAGGCTCGGAACACCGCGCCGAGGGACAGGCCGCTTTCGCTTGTCGGCAGGCGCGTTCGTTCGCCGGAGCGACTCATTCAGTCACAATCAAGACTTCAACGCGTCGATTCTTTGCCCTGCCTTCCGCGGACGTATTCGGTGCCACGGGTCGCGTTTCCCCGTATCCTCGATATGAAAACCGCTTGCTGTCGAGCCCCTTGGCTCCGGTCAGCTCTTGTACTACGCTCTTTGCGCGCTGCTCTGAAAGTGTCTGATTGTGTGCCGGGCGGCCAGTTGAATCAGTGTGGCCCGAAATCCGGATTTCGCGATCCGGATACTTTTTTAGAATCTGCGCGATTACGTCGAGGTCTCTGCTTGCCTGTGGTGTTAGCCGCGCTGAATCCGTATCGAACAGGATTGAATTTAAGTCGAGCACGACTCCCTCATTTGTTTCGCGAACGGCAACGTTTGGATTAGAAGCTATGTCCTTCCCTGTATCCGTTACGATTTGCTTTCTCTCTTCATCGGTGGCGCGTTTTGTCTTTTTCCACCATGAGTCAATTCGGTAGGCCATTCTGAGAATATTGCCATCCCGCAGATAGAATGTATAAATCAGCCGATTTGTGTCGAACAACGGAATTCCCTGTTCCCGATCAAACCAGAGCCGATCGCTAGAAACACCAACGATGGTATGGAACGGGGAGCGCGGATCTGATACGACCTTGCGAAACGCATACTTGTAGTCGATTTCGTCTGCTTTCCTTTTGATCTGGGATTCTTCGGGCAGTTCTGTTTCGCCAACCAGCTGGTAGTTTACTTCCAGTGGAATCTTGATTTTTCCGGAATCAAAGTCCATGGTCTCAAGTGCTGGGAGTTTCCATTTGTCTCCTGGCGCAAGTTCCGCATCCGGGAAAGTCGGAAGGCCACGCAGGTTGGGCATGATATATTCGTCACTGACAATGTTCTGGCCGTCAGTCTGGAAGACGAACTTTGAAACGAAATCACGGTCACGGCGAAATTGCCCTACGAGTTTGGGTGAGCGGGAATACGTGTTAAATACGCCCTGCATGAGTGCACCATTCGCGCCGGTTTCGCTGACCGTGAGCACAATGCGGTTTTTCTCCTCACGACTCTTTACGTCACCACCCTGCGTGACCCGGATGTCCTGGTACTTATCTACAATGATAACGTCATTTTTTTCGAACTTGAAGCGGTACTGAACCTTTTGGGCATGCAGGACGCCCGCGGAAAGAAGCAGGAAGACGGCAATGCTTCGCATTTCCTACCAGATCGACGCATTGGAGAAATTCTTGATAGCCAGAATATGGAAAATCATTGCATACAAACTCGTTTCGGAAATGCTGACTTCTATGCAGGGCAAGGCATGATCCTCCTAGAGGGCTTACACCATATTTCACTGGGCTGTTCGGACCTGAAACGGTCTGTGGCTTTCTACCGGGATATCCTGGATTTTGAAGTCCTGGAAGAATCCCCTCGCTATGCCCTGGTTCGTCTGGACCCTGTCACACTCCGGCTCAATCACATTGAGAACTTCAAATCTGGCGTCCAGAATCCAGGAGAAACCTCACTTTCCTTCATCCTGGACGTAGACGATTTTACAGACGCCCTTAAGGAACTTGAGCAGAAGAAAGTGGAGATCCTCAAAGGACCCGTAATGATTGAGGGTGGTGAAGCCATCCTGATTTCTGATCCGGACGGGCATCTAATCGAACTCTTCTACAACGAATAGAACGGACAGGGCGGCGCCCGCCGCCCGCAAGCCTTAAAACCTACAACGCAACACGATCGGCGTTAGCCGATCATATCAACCTGGCTGCCCACGACTTTGAACGAATCTTTGGCCTGGCTTGCCATGACGGATTGGGAACCCTTTTGAAAGTCCCTTGCCTGACGATCTGTGTCAGCTGTGCCGGGAAGACCTGCTGGATTGTCCGCAGGTTTGGGGCGCATATCGCGGATGATATCCACGTTCTTGAGACCAACTTCACTTCTTGACCGAACGTCCATGTTCGCCTCCGAATATCCCCAAGGATACTCGCTGCGTCTGATTCATCCAGCTATTTTTTTAGCCCACGTTTGCGAATGCCGGCTCAAATAGAGCGGGGAGGGCAGGAGAGTTAACCACGGGGACTCTCGACCGGAGTTCCCCGCAGTTCACCTGGAAAAGGCCAGAGGCCGGATGCTTCGGTTATTTCCCGAGAGCCGCTTGAAGGAGATCGCGGGCGCATACGCGCAAGGCCATGACTTCTTCCGCACCTTCAAAGATTGAAAACACACGTGCGTCCACGAAGTAGCGAGATACGGCGTATTCTTCCGCGTAACCCATCCCGCCGTGAATCTGCATTGCTTCGCGGGCAACCCATTCTGCAATCCGCGAGGCGTAGAACTTAACGAGCGTTGCTTCCATTGCGCCTTTGTGGTCGTCCATCAGACGCGCTACATGGTAGGCGTACTGACGTGATGCTTGAACAATCATTGCCATCCGCGCAATCTTCCACTTTGTCATTTGATACTCGCCAATTGGGCGTGCGAAGACTTTGCGGTCGTTTGCGTAGCGCACTGCAGCTTCCAGTGAGGCTTGCATGACACCGTTTGCGCGAGCAGCCGTTTGAACGCGTCCACCTGCGAATCCTTCCATCTGGAGGTAGAAGCCTTTGCCGCGGCCTTCTTCACCGCCAATCAGGTTGGCATCAGGAACAAAGTAATTGTCAAAGCTTACTTCAAAGCTGTGCATACCGCGATATCCGATGGTTGGAATTGCGGATCCGTTTACACGACCACCTGAGGGCTGAGTAAAATCGAACTTATGACCTTTGTCGCGCGGCTTCTCTGCGATCAGAATGGAGAGCCCTTTGTGCTTGAGACCGGGGTCTTTTTCAGTGCGAGCAAGAACCATGATGGAGTCTGCATAGCCTGCAAATGTACACCAGGTTTTCACACCGTTTAGAACCCAGCCTTTGTCCACCTTGTCAGCCGTCACTTTCATGCCGGCAACATCGCTTCCGTAGTCCGGTTCCGTAACCGCAACGGCGCACATTTTCTCACCTGTTGCCAGGGCTCCAAGCCAGGCTGTCTTCTGCTCTGGTGTCCCGCCTTTGAGGATTGCTTTACTCAAAATTTCTGGCCGAGTGATCAGACTTCCCGCAAACGCCAGGCCGCCCCGTGACAGTTCTTCCGTTACGATCATCATGCCTACGTTGCCGAGCATGTCGAGGAATCCGCCGTATTCTTCCGGGATAGAGAGGCCAAATGCACCGTTCTCCAGGAGGGCGTTTAAGATTTCATCCGGGATGAATTCATCGTGGCGATGGATGTGTTCTGCACGTGGTGCCACAATTTGATCCGATATCTTCTTGTAGGTGTCGCGGATTTCCTTATGATCTTCCGTGGCCAGTGCGCCAAATTGACCGGCAAGAGCCATGTCGCCCACTTTGTTGTAGCGAGCGGAAGCCGTGAGTGACTGAATCTTTGCATTCATGTCTGCGCTGAACAGATCGTTGAGGAAGGCATCGTTTACGCCGTATTCATCCTTGCGAGAGGCCAGTTCGCTTCTTAGGCGATGCGCAGCTTCACCGGCAAAGAGGCGGGACATTTCTTGTTCCATCTCACCGGTGCCATTAGCAGAATCGAATGCGTAGTCGATGAAGTGGTCAGATATTCTTTTCTCTGCGGTTGAGTAGGAAAGATTGTAGTGTACTACCTGGTTCTCATCCATTTTATCAACGGAAAGTTTGCCGCCCACCTCTGCGCGCTTTGCCAGGTTCTCCGTGATTTGCTTCAATATATCAGTTGTTTTGCTTTTGATTTGATTGAGTAATTCGTCTGCCATACATCCACTTTTTGATTTGAATTTATGAGGCCAACAAAATAACGGTGGAATGGTTGCCACTAAGTTAGCGGACAAATCACGGGGAGCGCTCCTGTTGAATCTAGGAACACCTGATTCTCCGCGCGTTTCTCACGTTCGCCGCTACCTGCGACAATTTCTTTCAGATCCGCGGGTCATTGATCTACCGGCACCGCTGCGCTTCCTTTTACTGAACCTGGTTATCCTGCCATTTCGTCCCAAAAAATCCGCCGAGGCCTATGGCAAAATCTGGACCGCTGCAGGTAGCCCTCTCCTCATTCATACCAGAGAGCTAGCAAACGAGGTAGCCCGCCGCATTCCTAACATCACGGTTCACTACGCAATGCGCTACGGAAACCCTTCGATCGCCAGTGCCCTCGACGCATTCGAGCGGGCCGGGATCAGGCGGATTCGTGTAATTCCTCTCTATCCCCAGTACGCGGCAGCATCCACTGCTTCCTCTATCACAGAGCTGTATGAATGCGCTGCAAAGAAAAACGATCCGTTCGAGTTCGACATTCTCCCACCATTTTTTGTAGACCCGGACTTTGTTCGGCTCACCGCCAGGGACTTGAAGCTCGCCCTGGGCAAGCTGAAGAAACCGCACGTGTTGTTTAGTTTCCATGGTTTGCCAGAAAGACAAATCCTGCGATCTACACAGAATCTTTCTGTGGATGCCTGCTTCTCAAAGCCTGACTGTTGCGAACATCCGGGAGATCGTCTGCGAGCCTGTTACCGAGCTCAATCTTTTGCAACCGCTCATGCAGTTGCAAAAGCGGCGGGAATTGAAGCGGGCGGGTACGAGGTTGCATTCCAATCACGTTTGGGCAGAACTCCATGGATTCGTCCGTATTCCGATGAGCGCTTCAGAGCATTACCGGGAGAAGGGGTTAAGAATCTGGTCGTTATTTGCCCTTCGTTTACTGCCGACTGTCTTGAGACCCTTGAAGAAATTGATATTCGCGCACGCGAGGACTTCCTCCGCGCTGGCGGCGAGTCGTTTCACTATGTGCCCTGCTTGAATTCAGATGCGGAATGGGCGCGCGTCGTTGCAAACTGGCTTTCGTAACTAATCGGTAGTTGGGAGACTGCGACGCTTCGACGGCTCTCGTCCCGTGCGACGCCCACGTTCACCGAGCATCGATCTGGCAAACAGTTCCAGTTGCTCCAGGAGTTCGGTTTCAATGTCCTGGCCTTCCAGTAGTCCAATTGTCCGAAAGATTGCCTCGCAGGTTCCCAGGCGTTCTGGGCCGCCGCGGCGAAGTACATGAATCGGCTGCATGGCTGGTAGCCTCACGTGCTCTACATCTTTGAGCGCGTTGATCCGTCGTCCAATGCGCGCTGCTTGATTCCAGTTCCCATCCGGGACGATGAGCTCAATTGGTAGCTCGCTTTTCTCTGCGACAGTATGAACTTCGTGCGCTCCATCCGGATAGAGCAGGAGCGGCAGGTAGCCCGGAGTTAAAGCAAACGAATTTGTAATCGGGGCGTCCTGTCTGCCGTGGAAGTCTACGCTTGAGTTCTCAAGGAGTAAATGGGCGATTCTGCCTGTATTGGTGGATCGACGCGCTTCGAGCGAATGGAGGATGATGCGAACACGTGTCCGCGTCTTCACGGAGTGTATCTTATCGCAGAGACAATCGGCCTCAAGAAGCCAGCACCGTTTGCAGCGAGTCACCTGGCTAGCTGCGGCCCGGGGTCCGTAGCGGCAAGGATTAACATGGCTCGCGCGGGCAGTCACGCTGCGCCTGCTCGGTTTTCCCCGAAAGGCCATAAAAACCTGCCAGGAAATGCCTGAGCAAAAAATCCAGCCCTGTCGATACTGGAAATGACCAGGCACGGCCAGGTCGGAGAAGTGAGATGGATCGAGCTTTGATTCGGGGATTTTTGATTGTTGTGGGTATTGCATTCTTCTGGAATTGCGCTACTACCACAATTCACACAGGGACAGGGCACCTGTACAACAAGGATGGACGCCAGGAAGAGGCAGCATATTTCGAGCCGCTCAGCGCGCGCGATGCAGCCCTGAAGAACGAGCAATGCCCATGCAAACAGGAGCCGCCTGTGGTTCAGGCTGATCCAAATACAACGGTCTCCTCTAAAGAGACCAAACCAGCCGATCGCGCTGCTCCAGGCTATGAGCCAAAGGAAGAGGAATCGAACTATTTTGAAAATACAGAGGCCGTCACTAAACCGGTTGATCCCAACGGAGAAGAAACCGGAACAGCGTCCTGGTATGGGCGCGATTTTGACGGCAAGCCCACTGCCAGCGGTGAAGTCTTTAATTCACGCAAGCTCAGTGCCGCGCATAAAACGTTGCCGCTTGGAACAACAATTCTCGTGAAAAACACCGAGAACAATCGTGAGACCATCGTAACTGTAAACGATCGTGGGCCATTTGTTCGCGGCCGCGTTCTGGATTTGAGCGAATACGGAGCGGAAGTACTGGGTTACAAAGAGAAGGGACTGACGACTGTTTCCATCAAGGTGGTGCGTCTTGGAGCTGCTGCAAAAGACAAGGGACCAGGTGCTACGGCGGGAGTATTTTCGGATTCAGTTGAGCCATCCCAGGCACAAGGAAATGGACCCGAGCAGGTCAAGCCAGTTGTTCCACAACGCGCAAAAGTTCAGGCTCCGGCTAACGTTCCCGATGAAAAGTCATTCCAGAAGTATGCAGTCCAGGTGGGTCTCTATGCTGACTATGACAACGCAGACAAGATGGGTAAGTACCTGACGAGTTACGGCCATCCAGTCCATATCTTTCAACGCGGTTCCAGCTATGTTGTCAAGGTTGGGGAATTTTCGGATCGATTTGCTGCAGATCAACTGAAGACACGATTGTCTTCAGATGGCTACACTGCATTTATCAGCGGACCTTAAAGCTCTCTAGACAGACCGAGCGGGAGGCCAGAGCCAGATCAAACAGTGGTCTTGCCTGGCCCTTCTTTCCGCCGTTTCCACAAGAACAAGCTAAGGCGAATATCCAGCACCAGGTGTTAGCACGGCGATCCTTGCACGCTCGTGCTATGTGGGCCCTGCTCAGAGTACCATTAGTTTCCTGAATCGTTCTCAACTCCCTCGCGCGCGTCCCGGGCTTCCATGTCTTCTGGAAATAACCTGGAAAAGACGGGACCGTTTGGACTTCCAGCAGGCTGGAACATCAAGTTGCCACCGCGGTCTTTCTCTTTGAGTTCAAACTGACGTCTTGCCTCATCGCGAAAGAACCGTTGCGACGAGAAACTCTCCCGATCCGCAGGTGGCTCAAGTCTGCGCCAGGTTCCATTTGGCAGAAGCAGTCGCGCATTGTGATCGTCGCGGAAGATTGTATCCAGGACTTCTAGAATTGTGAGTTTGTGATCCTCATCTTGTATGGGGAACATTACTTCTACGCGCCGGTTCAGATTCCGGGGCATCCAGTCTGCGGAAGCCAGGAATACTTTCGGATTGCCGCCATTCTCGAAATGAAAGATCCGTGAGTGCTCAAGAAATCTACCCACAATTGAGATGACACGAATGCGACCCTCAACCCCCTCTGCCTCCGGAACCAGACAGCAAATTCCGCGAATGTTCAGCTCAATTTTGACTCCGGCTCGCGCCGCTTTATAAAGCAATTGGATCATGTCTGGATCCACAAGTGCATTCATTTTGAGTCGAATGCGGGCCGGCTTGCCTTGCTCTGCGTTCTGAATTTCTGTCATCACAAGCGACGACAATACTTCGCGGAGATTGATGGGCGCGGCTGCGATGCGCTCCAGCTTTGGAAGCGACGAATAGCCGGTCAATGCGTGGAACAGGTTGGTTACGTCGTTGTTGATCTGAGGATCTGCGGTGATCAATGCAAGGTCTGTGTACATCCGTGCAGTGTTGGGATTATAGTTCCCCGTGGACAGGTGGCAGTAGCCTTTCACGCCATCGTCTTCGCGACGGATGATCTGCAACATCTTGCCGTGGATCTTTAGACCCACAAGGCCGTACACTACGTGGACTCCATGCTGTTCCATCTCGCGGGCGCGCACAATGTTCCGCTCTTCGTCGAATCGAGCTTTCAGCTCCATTAGAACTGTTACCTGCTTCCCGTTTTCTGCAGCTTCAATGAGCGATTCAATTAGCGGACTATCTCCACCGGTCCGATACATTGTTTGCTTGATTGCCATTGTCTTGGGGTCGCGCGAAGCATAAGCCAGCACATCAATCACTGTTTGAAATGAATCGTACGGGTGATGAAGCAGGATGTCTTTCTTGCGGATTGTCTGAAAGATGAGGCTCATTTTCTTGATGGGCACTGCGTTGCGCGGTATAAAGGGGTTGTTGGCCAGATCTGCGCGATCTTGCAGCGCGTTTGCAATCTCGTGCAAATCTTGAAGGTTGAGTAACCCCGGTCGTTCAAAGCACTCTTCCTCTTCCAGGTCCAACTTCATTCGCAGGAAGTCGCGAACATTTGCCGGCATTGTGATTCGCGTGGACAGTCGCACAGCCTCGCCCCAGCGGCGTTGCTTGAGTTCATCTTCGATTGTAGAAAGCAGATTATCAGATGCAACCTCATCGATTGAGATGTCTGAATTTCTTGTGATTGTAAAGCCCTGGATACTTGTTACCTGTGTGCCGGAGAAGAGATCAGCTGAGTGCAGCTTGATGATCTCTTCAAGCGGAATGAATCTGCGTTCGCCATTGGGGCCCGGTGGCAGTTCAGGGAATCGTTTGATGACCGTTGGAACCTCGATGATTGCATAGAAATCGTTGTCGCTGCCCGGGCGTTTCAGGCACACGGCCATGTTGAGCTTTCCATTTCCAATCAGGGGAAACGGATGCGAAGGATCGATTGCAAGTGGTGTCAGAATGCGGAACACATTGTGTTCAAAAAACTGCCGGGCAAATTCGCGATCCTGCGGCCCGAGCTGTGCAAAGTCCTCAATGAGGATGATTCCTTTCTCGCGCAGGCCGGCAAAGATTTCGCGCATATATCTGTACTGCAGTTCGACCATGACGCCGACTTGCTTATGAATTTCTTGTAGTGTTTCCTGCGCTGTCTTGCCATCGAGCTGAATTTCATTCACCGACGAAGCCACGACCTGCTTGAGACCGGCCACGCGAACCATGAAGAATTCATTAAGATTGGATTCAGAGATTGCCAGAAACTTCAGTCTTTCCAGGAGTGGGTTGTCTGCGCGTGACGCTTCCTCAAGCACACGAAAGTTGAAGTGGATCCAGGAGATCTCGCGATTGAAAAAAGGATACTGATTCTGCATTCGGGCTCATTCTGCCCCGGCCCGGAGGCGAGGCGATTACAATTTGATGAGTTGTGGTGCTACAAAGTCGGCTTCAATGAACTCGATTTCGCGTTTGCAGAAGGAATCCACGAAAGGACCCATATCTTTGATTGTGCGCGAAAGGTTATAGCCGGCTTCCATGGTGGAGATCAGGTCCATTGCACCCACGAGAGAAGCCGCAACCTTGATAGGTGCCATAACCAGCTTGATCAGGGGCAGTTTGGAAAGGGAAAAGAAAAACGTAAGGGAGTCAGCGACCATCTGGACCTGGCGCTTGCGGTCTTCTTTGCGTCCTGCCTCGCGGATGGCAGAGGTGAGGTCTTCAAAATCGATCTCTTCCGGCTTCTTGCGCTTCAGGGTGCCGGCCAGCAAGACCCGGGCCGTATCTAAATCCAGGTCATCAGTCAGCTTATTGAGCTCAATGAGCATGTGGATATTGGCCGTCATTTCCGGCCCCGTCACTGACTTCAATTTGTTATAAAGGCTATCGAGCGCCGCGTCGCGGGCTGCCTTGTTTGCCGGAGCGTAGAGGTGATGCCTGAAGAAGTCAGGAATCCCTTCGTAGCCCTTCTGGCTGATCCAGTCCGAATACATGACAGCCAGACGATCAATCGTCCGGTTCACGACGAGGAGGCGGACGCTGTTCTCTTGATCATTCAAGGAATCGGTCACCTGGTAAAGGGGCTTGAAAGGCCTTATGGTGACAAGTCTAAAACCCGATTCAGGGTATGTGCACGCGAATCGGGGAGTAGTTCTTTTGGCGTAGTTTTGCTTCGAGTTGTTTCAGTTCCGCATCATCCGTGCTTTTACCCACGCGCACGGAAAACTTCCCGTTTGCCTGCACAAGTCCTGCGTCAAATCCCTGCTTCTTGAGCTGATCGCTCATTCTGTTTGCAGCATCGCGCGACGAAAACGTCCCGAGCTGAAGTGAAGATGATTTGGATGCCGGGACGTTGGCCAGGCGCATGGTTCCCTTTGGCTCCAACCGAGCCGATTCGCCTGGCAATGGTTTGCGATTTTTTTCTGATGTCTGGAGCTTGTTCGGCTTACTTTCATTTTTTGCGGGGCGAGTTGCCTGAGGTTTTTCGATCCGCGGCTTCTCGCTCGCGCGCGGTTTCTCCGGCTTGGCCACGATTGTTTCATGGCGGTTGTTCTTTTCATTGCGATCCGCTTTCTCTGATCGGGCTGGCTTTGAGGGTTTCTGGGTTTTTTCTACTTTCGCCTGACGTTTGTCATTCAGGTTTGCGGATCGCTTCTCTTCGCGTGTCGTTTCGCGTTCTCTAGCTGCAGGCTTTTCCCTGTGTTCAACCAGGCGTGTTTCCGGTTTGGTCTGAGGCTTTTCGGCTTCAGGTAAGGTTGTAAGATCGGCTGGCGAAGCCAGTTTGGGTTGATCCGTCTCGCCTGTTCCAAGCGAACGATCGAGTCCCTGACGCGCCGGGTCCATAAACGCCTCGTTATGCGTGTCGCGACTAACGGGGATTTCGGGCGATCCGCCGCTACCAAACCGATAGCCGGTAGCAAAGGAAATCAGCAGGAATCCAACAATGAGTACGCTCATCATCAGGATTCTACCGCGATCGAGATTGATAACATAGAATACACGCTTCTTCATTTGACTCTCCGGCTTCTGATTTCTTCTATTAAAGACTTAATCTTCGGCGTGAGGCTGGCCTGGGTTTCATTGTTTGAAATCACAAGGTCCGCCCTTCTTTCTTTTTCGGCCGAACTTAACTGTAGCTCTTCTCTTCTTTTTATGTCCGAATCGCTCAACCCACGCTTTCGCAGGCGTTCATGGCGAATGGCAGGATCGGTTGAAATGCAAACGGTCAGGTCAAAGTCGCCTTCGAGCCCTGCTTCAAATAGCAAGGGCAC